>JARFTX010000013.1 GCA_029289265.1 Gammaproteobacteria bacterium | reverse complement strand
TCGTTGCGCGGATCGGCGCCGCCGGCGAGGACCAGCTCAAGCGCTGGTTCGATCGCGCGCTCGAGGTCGGTAGCCTCGACGAGGTATTCGACGATACCGGCACGGGGATGCACTGAGCCCTGCCCGAGCACCGATCGCCGCGGTGCGCTGAAGCCTGGTTCGACCGGGCGCTCGAGGCACGCTGCCTCGACGACGTGTTCGGCGAGCGGGGGCGGGGTCGCACTGACGAGACGTTGGCGTGGGGCGCCGGGGCCCGGTCAAGGCGGGCCGTCCGGCGCGGGAACGCTTGCTCGACCCGTGTGATCAGCTCTTCTTCCGGTCCGTGACCAGCACGTCGCAGGGGGCTTGTTCCAGGACCTGGCGGGTGACGCTGCCGAGGACGAGTTCCTCGAGCATGCGCAGGCCTTGCTTGCCCATGGCGATGAGATCGCAGTCGTGGGTGCGGGCCTGCTCGAGGATGCCGCTGGCGGGCTGGCCGTAGACGAGCACGCAGCGAATCCTGTCGGCGGGGACGCCGGAGTGCTCGACCAGGTCTTCGAGCCGCTTGAGGGCTTCCTGGCGCGAGGCCTTGCGGATTTCGTCGAGGCGCTTTTCCTCGAATCCCGCCTGACGCAGTTTGCCCTCGTAGGGGACTTCGAAGGCGTGCACGAGGATGAGTTCTGCGTTGGGCGCGACGGTTCGGGCAAAGGCGATCGCCGCCTGCGAGCGCTCCGAGAAGTCGACCGGGATCAGGACGCGGGCGTAATCCGAATAGGCCGGGCGCTTGACCACGAGCAGCGGCAAGGTGGTCTTGCGCAGCACCCGGTCCGTGGTCGAGCCGAGCAGCATGTCGCGGATGAAGCCGCTGCCATGGGCGCCGAGGACGAGCAGCTCGGCGCCGCTGGAGGTGGCGTAGGCGTTGATCTGCCGCAGCGCGGAGCCGGCCGAGACGCTGACCTCGGGCGTGACCGCATGGCGTTTGGCGATGTCTGCGGCAACGGCGTGAAGCCGATTGAGCGATTCGGTGACGAGGGCATCTTCCATCTCGTCGCTCGCGTCGGGCGAGAGCAGGTCATGCAGGGCGTTGAGCGTTCCGCGACTGATGACGTGCGTCAGCGACAGGGTGGCACCTTCGCGCGCCGCCAGCATCGCCGCCCGTTCGACGGCATGGGTGGCGGTATCGGAAAAGTCGGTGGCCGACAGGATCTTCTTGATCGAATTCATACGGGGGTCTCCTCGACGCCGTTCTGGACTGGCAATGTGCACGTCGGCTCGCGCCGGGCGAGGCTGACGGTTTATCGGCATCATACCGAATGCGAACGTGGGGAACTATCCTCGCCGCGTGGCGGCGAGTGCGGCGCCGGATGGCGCTCAGTCGCGGCCGGCCTGTGGCAGGGCCGACGGCGCGACGGCGGGCCCGTTTGCGGTGAGGACTTCCGGGTAGTAGCACATGTAGCCGGTGCGGCAGTGCTCGTGCGAGGGGCGCAATCCCTGCGCGATGCGCATGACCTCGCTCGCATCGGCGCCGGCCTCGAGGGCGTCGAAAATGCGGCGGACCATTTGCACGCTGGCGAGCTTGCGTGCAGTGGGGCCCTCGCGGCCGGCGATCTTGACCGCGGCGATGGCCCCGGCTCGCAGCGCCGGCATTGCGCACAGCCCGCAGGGGCCGAAGGGCAGGCCGTCGGCGGTGGTCGAGAAGCCGCAGGAGAAGCGGTACCACAGCCACTTGCGGTAGGCCTCGTCGTTGGCGGCGAGGCGGCGGGCAAGCGTGGCCGACAGCGGCCGTCCGTCGCGATGGCGGTAGTCGTAGGTGTAGCGGTCGAGGCAGATCGGGCCGCCGAGGCGGCCGGGCAGGTGGACGGTGTGGCAGGCGCCTTCCTCGTAGACGCAGCCGTCGTTGAGCACGAAGGCTTCGATCTCGATGTCGGGCACCTCGGCGGCGATCTCGCAGGCTTCGGCCAGCGTCACGTCGCGGGGCAGGATCACGCGGCGGGCGCCCAACTCGCCGAAGAAACGCGCGCCGCTCGCATTGCGGCAGCTTGCGACGGAGCTCACGTGGATGCGCGCTTCGGGCAGCGCCTCGGCGATGGCCGCGATCAGGCCGGGATCGCTGACGATCAGCGCATCGCCGCCCATGGCGACGAAGGCGCGTGCGATGTCGGTGGCGGCCGCGACCTGGGCGTCGGAATACTGCTGGGCGTTGAGGACGAGCGACAGGGTGCAGCCGTGCGTGTGGGCGGCGGCGATGGCGGCCTCGAGTTCGGCGGCCGAGCCGAGGTTGCCGCCGGGGCGGCGGTTGGCGCTGGCGATGCGGAAGGTGCCGACCCATTCCTGCGGCACCATGCCGCAGTAAAGTTCGTGCGCGCCGGCCGCGGCCAGCGGGGCGATCTCGGCGATGCGGCTGATCGGGGCGACGATGTTCACAGCCGCTCCCCCGGAACGATCAGGCGGCCGATGCGCCCGGCGGCCACGGCCTCGCGCAGCGCCTCGCCGACGGCGTGGCGGTGGCGGCCGAAGACGGTGTTGCCGACGTGGCGCGTGCCGGCATCGCCATCGGCACCGGCGCGGGCGGTGGCGGCGCTGAAGCTCAGGCATTCCTTCTGGCACGGACGTCCCGGCGCGAAGCGCTCGGGGCCGCGCCGGGCGAGCGCGCCGGGGCGGCACATCCGGCCCTTGGCGACGTACGAGTAGGGCAGGTGCACGCCGGCGCCGGCCGGCAGGTCGGCAAGGCTGTCGGACTCGGCCAGCAAGGGCACGTCGATCTCGATGCGCCCGAGCCCGAGCCGCGCGAGCAGCGCCCGCAAGGGCTGCGAGTCGAGCGAGTGGCGGCACTGATGGGCCCACTCCGGGCCGGAGAGACGCGGATCCTTGAGGACCCGGCACAGCAGCCGCCCGGCTGCGCGGGGCAGCTCCGGCCGCGCCTCCAGCAGAAAGCGCGCGACGCCCCAGTCGTTGACGACGATCTCGGCCGTGTCGGGCAGGCGCGGCAGCAGCCCGGCCAGCTCGCGCAGTGTCGCCGGGGCGGCGATGGGCGTCAGCAGCACGGGCCGCAGCCCGGCATCGGCGGCGAGCTCGAGCGCCTGATCGAGCGTGCGCGGCGAGGGCATCAGGTATTCGCAGAACTCGCTGCCGATGTACAAGTGGGTCGGCGCGAGCGGCGCGATCCAGGCGGCGAGCGCGTCATCCTCGAGCACCTCGCGCCAGTGCGCCAGCCGCTCGTCCGGCGCGGCGGCGAGCCAGCCGAGCGGCTTGGGCGTGACGGCGGAGACGGCGAGTTCGGGAGCGGTCATGCGGTCCATCAAAGGGGAGGGAGATTCTCACCCCGGCTGCGGGAGGTTGATGTTCATGAGCTGCGGCGCGGTGTATTCGAGCAGGCCCTCGAGGCCGAACTCGACGCCGAAGCCGGACATCTTGCAGCCGCCGAAGGGGCAGTGCGGGAGGACCTCGGCGTGGCCGTTGATCCACACCGTGCCGCATTCGAGGCGGGCGGCGACTTCGCGCGCGCGGGCGATGTCGGAGGACCACACCGAGCCGCCCAGGCCGTTCTCGCTCGCGTTGGCGCGGGCGATCGCGTCTTCGACGTCGGTGTAGCGGATCACCGGCAGCACGGGGCCGAACTGCTCCTCGTCGACGAGCCGCGTGCCGTCGCGGATGTCGGCGACGATCGTCGGCGGGTAAAAGTAGCCCTTGCCCGGCAGCGGCTCGCCGCCGCACAGGATGCGGGCGCCTGCGGCGCGGGCGTCCTCGACCAGCTCGCACACCAGCTGGAACTGCTCGCGGTTCTGCACCGGGCCGAAGGTGACGCCCTCGGCCATGCCGTCGCCGATCTTCTGGCGCCGCGCGATCTCGACCAGCCGCTCGCACAGCCGGTCGTGGAGCGACTCGTGGACGTACAGGCGCTTGAGCGCGGCGCAGGTCTGGCCCATGTTGAGGAAGGCGGTCTGGAAGATGCCCTCGGCGATCGCGTCGACGTCGGCATCCGCCAGGACGATGCCGGCGTCGTTGCCGCCGAGCTCGAGCGTGAGCCGCTTCAGGTTGTCGGCGGCGTTGCGCATGATGTCCTGGCCGGTCGGGGTCGACCCGGTGAAGACGATCTTGCGGATCTGCGGGTGGCGGGCGATCTCGCGGCCGAGTCCGCCGCCGCCGGCGACGATGTTGACGAGGCCCGCCGGCGCGACTTCGTTGATGAGCTCGACCAGGCGCAGCGTCGCCAGAGGGGTGAGCGAGGACGGCTTGACCACCACCGTGTTGCCCGCGCGCAGGGCGGGCATGATGTGCCACACGGCGATCATCAGCGGCCAGTTCCACGGGGTGATCGAGCCGACCACGCCGAGCGGCCTGCGGTGCAGCTCGATGCGCTTGGCGGGACCGTCCTCGATCACCTCCACCGGCAGATCGAGCGCGGCGGCGGCGCGCGTCCAGGCGACCGCGCCGGCGACCTCCATCTGCGCCAGCGCGAGCGGCTTGCCTTGTTCGCGGACGACCAGCTCGGCCAACTCGGGCGCGTTCTGCTCGATGCGCTCGGCGATCGCCTCGAGCAATGCGCGCCGTGCCTCGCAGCTCGACGCCTGCCAGCGCGAGAACGCCCGGCCGGCCGCCGCGACGGCGGAGTCGAGCTGCTCGAGCGAGGCGCTCGGGCAGTCGGCGAACGATGCCTCGGTCGCGGGATTGAGCACCGGGAAGCTGCCGCGCTCGCCGGCGACGGCGCGGCCGTCGATGATCAATGAGAACTTCCGGGTCATGCGGTCGGCCTCCCGCTGTAGTCGATATGCGGCATGGTCGGCTGGGCTCAGAACGGCATGATGAACAGCAGGTGCATGTAGCGGTTGCTCTTGTTGCTGCCGAGCTGGGTGCCGCCCTGGTCGGCGCTCACCTTCGGCTTGTAGTAGCCGATGAGCGGGCTGACGATCAGGTTGTCGTGCACCGCCCAGAGGGCGAAGACGTCGATCTCGCGGGCGTCGGTGTTGGGATCGACCGCCGACGAGACGCGGCGGAAATTGAAGAGGTTCACACCGAGCTCGAGGTTCTCGAGCGGCGTCGCGCCGAGCTTGACGTAGTGGACCCGCGTGTTGTTGTTGAACGGCCCGGCGAAGTTCGCCGCGACCTCGCCCTGGAACCAGGTGCCGTAACCGCGGTTGAAGCCGAAGAAGAGCGGATCGAAGTCGCGGTCGAAGCGCGAGTAGCGGTAGCTCGCGCTCGGGCTCCACGGCAGGTCGGCAAAGGTCCAGCCGCCCTCGACGTACCAGCCGCTGGCGTCGTCGGCGGTCGCATCGCCCTGGCGCTGGCGCGCGAACTCGGCCGACAGGAACAGGTTCTCGACGCCGGCATTGCCCTGGTAGCGCAGGCTCAAGGTCTTCTGCCCGTCGCGGTGGGTGAGGCCCAGGATCTCGGCAAGCTCCCCGTCGACGTCGAGGCCGTGGATGTAGAGTCCCGCGAACGTGCCCAGATCGCTCACGTGCTCGACGTTGATGCCGGCCACCTCGGTCTTGGCCTGGACCTTGTTGTCCGACTCGAGCCAGTAGAGATCCGCGCGCAGGCCCTCGGCGCCGCCCAGGCGCAGCACCGCAGTCTTGTCGTAGGCCTTGCGCGCCGCGACCCAGTAGCCGCCGCCGCGGTTGAAGTCTGTGCCGGCCACGCGGTCGAGCGCGTCGCCGAAGTTGAGCGCGTCGCCGTTGATCAGGAAGCCGTCGCCGAACACGATGCGCTGGCGGCCGAACGAGAAGTCGATGCCGTCTTCCCCCAGCGCCGGGAAGAGATTTCCGGAACGCCAGCCGAGATAGGCGTCCTCGACCGCGGTGCGGCGCTCCTTGCCCGAGGTGATGCCGCCGGCGTCGCCGTCGCCCCAGGTGCCGGAGCTGAGCAGGCTGATGCGGCCGTAAAGCGCCGCGCCCTCGCCGAGGCCCTTGGCGCCGGTGAAGCCGTAGTTGGCGAAGCCCTCGCGCCAGGACGAACCGCCCGGCTCCTTGGTGCCGAGGAGGTCGTAGTTTCGCTGGCTGTCGAAGAAGCCGAAGATCGCGAGGCCGTCGAAGTGCAGCTCGTCGCTGTCCTGGTTGTAGAGCTCGATCGCGCTTGCCGGCGACGCCAGTGCGGCGGCGACGAGGCCTGCGGAGACGATGGCGGCCGTTCGGCCCGGGCGGTTCTTCTTCATCGATGCGTTCCCCCTGATGCGCACGGATTCCGGCGGCAACCGGCCGTAGCGGATTGATCACGAGGGCAAGCGTAGTGAAGCGGTGTAAACCAGCTTTGCGCCGTTTGTGCCGATTTGTGCGCAGTTGTAAACGGGCCGACACAGGTCGGCGGGCACGCCGGCGGGCGCTCAGTGCTGGGCGACGGCGATGTGGGGTGCCTGCTCCGCAGGGTCCGGATCGGGACCGTCGGGGTGGCGGCGCGAGGCGGCCGGCGGCGTGGGCGCATCGGTCGGGGCGGGTTCGGCGGTTGCGGGGGCAGGGTAGCGCTGCACCAGTTCGGCGACGCTCGCCGCGACGAGGGCGGCGAGTGCTTCGGGCGGGTCTGCCGCGTCGTCGCCGCCGGCCTGGCGTTCGACGTCGCGGCAGCGCCGGGCGGCGGCCTCGAGGCCGAAGTTGGCGCAGGCGCCGGCCAGCCGGTGCGCGAGGTCGCGGCGCGCAGCCCGACCGGGAGCGGCGCGCAGCTGAACCAGAAGCTGGTCGCACTGGGCCGCGAGCGCGGCGGCGAGCTGGGCGAAGCGCTCGGCGCCGAGCATGGCGCGGTGCTGGTCG
The DNA here is from genome assembly GCA_029289265.1 of Gammaproteobacteria bacterium. Taxonomy (GTDB): domain Bacteria; phylum Pseudomonadota; class Gammaproteobacteria; order Burkholderiales; family Rhodocyclaceae; genus JARFTX01. The sequence continues at coordinate 62,985 of JARFTX010000013.1, read as the reverse complement.
ATGAGGGCGGTGTCGAGCAGGCGGGCGGGTCCGCCGCGGTCGCGGTCTTCCGGGGGCTGCGGCTCGCCGGCCACGAGCGCACGCGCCAGCTCGTCGAACTGGATGGGCTTGCCGACCACCGCGTCGATGCCGGCGGCGCGATAGCGCTCGATCTCGCCGTGCGTCAGCGAGGCGGTAAGGGCGACGATGCGCACGGCCGCCTTGCGCGGATCGGGGTGGCGGCGCATGCGGCGGGTGGTCTCGAGGCCGTCCATCTCGGGCAGGTGGATGTCCATCAGCACGACGTCGAAGTCGCGGGCGGCGTGCAGGGCGAGGGCGGTGTGGCCGTCGCCGGCGATCGCCACCGCGTGGCCCTCGCCCTCCAGCAAATCGCGGGTGACCTGCTGATTGATCTCGGTGTCCTCGACCAGCAGGATCGCCAGCGGGCGGCACGACACGGCCGGGTGCTGGGGCGAGGTCGTGGCAACGGCCGCGGCGACCGGATAGTCCAGCTCGAACCAGAACAGCGAGCCGCGCCCCGGCGTGCTCGAAAGGCCGATCCGCCCGCCCTGGGCCTCGACCAGGCGGCGGCAGATCGACAGCCCCAGGCCGGTGCCCCCGAAGCGCCGGGTGATCGAACTGTCGGCCTGGCTGAAGTGCTCGAAGATGCGCTCGTGTGCGTCGGCGGCGATGCCGATTCCGGTGTCCTCGACCTCGAAGCGCAGTCGCGCCTGACCGTCGGCCGCAGTCAGAACTCGGGCGCGCAGGGCGATGTGGCCCCGCGGCGTGAATTTCAGGGCGTTGCTGGCGAGGTTGAGCAGGACCTGGCTGAGGGCGCGGCGATCGCCCATGACGGCCGGCGGCAGGTCGGCCGGCACATGGACCGAGAAGCCCAGCCCGCGCTCCTGCGCGACCGACTGCAGCATCGGCTGCAGGTCCCCGATCACGTCGCGAATCGAGAACGGGCGGCATTCGATCTCGAGCTGTCCGGCCTCGATCTTGGTGAAGTCGAGCACGTCGTTGAGGATCGCCAACAGATGCCGGCCCGACTGGTAGATCGCTTCGACGCGACGCTGCTGCTCGGGGTCGAGTCCGTTGCGCAGCACCAGCTGGGCCATGCCGAGGATGCCGTTCATCGGCGTGCGGATCTCGTGGCTCATGGTGGCGAGGAACTGGCTCTTGGCCTGGCTCGCGGCCTCGGCCTTCTCGCGCGCGAGCTCGGCCTGTTCCTTTGCCTTGCGCTCGCTCACGTCGGTGAGCGAGCCCTCGTAGAAGAGCAGGCGGCGATCGCCGTCGAGCACCCGCCGCGCCGAGATCGAGACGTGGATGGCCGTGCCGTCGCGCCGCCGCCAGCGCGTTTCGAAGCCGGCGACGTGCTGGTTCATGTTGAGCTTGCCGAGCAGGCGGCGCATGTCGGCCGGGTCGACGAAGCACTGGCTGCCGACCTGGGTCACCGAGGCGAGAAACGCATCGGCCGAGTCATAGCCGAGCAGGCCCACCAGCGCCGGATTGGCGGAGATGAAGGCGCCTTGGGCGTCGACACGGAAGATGCCCTCGATCGCGTTCTCGAAGAGCGAACGGTACTCGCTCTCGGAGCGCTGCAGGCTCTCGTAGAGCTTGGCGTTCTCGATCGAGATGGCTGCCTGGGCGGCGAGGATCTGCAGCGTCTTGAGCCGCTCGGCGTCGAAGATGTCGCGGCTCTCGCGGTGTTCGAGATACATCACGGCGGTCAGGTGGCCGTGGTAGAGCATCGGCATGCACAGCAGCGAGCGCGGCCGGTGGGCGCGGATGTAGGCGTCCTGGGCGAACATCGGCTGCTGCGTCGCGTCGCCCAGGACGACCGCCTCGCGGGTGCGCACGACGTAGTTGACGACACTGACCGGCAGGTGTCCGCTGCCGTCCTCGAGGGCGAGCGAGGCGAGCGGGCGGTGCGGCGTGTCGAGGTCGGCCTCGATCTCGATGGCATAGCGGCCGGCGCGCTCCAGGACCAGGGTGCCGCGCTGCGCCCCGGCGTTGGCGAGCGCGAGCTGCATCAGGCGGCCGAGCAGGCGCTCGAGGACGATCTCGTCCGAGATCGCCTGCGAGGCCTTGATCACCGAGCCGATGTCGAAGGCCTGATTGCTTTGCGAGGCGCCGCGCGCCGAGGCCGCTTCGCCGGCCTCCAGCGCGCCCGGCGCGATGTCGGTGGCGTCGTCGAGGGAGAGGTCGTGGTCGCGGCGCAACTGGTCGAGCTTGGCGCGAGCGCCGAGCAGCCGGTAGCGCTGGCCGGCATCGTCGAGCCAGGCGCCGGCGAGCCTGGGCTTGTCCCAGTCGCGATAAAAGCTCGCCGCGCGTTCGGCGCCGAGCGCCGCTTCGAGCAGGAAGCCGCGCGCGTGGGCGAGCTCGACGGCCTGTTCGTACAAGTCCATGGCCGCCTGCGGTCGGCCGCGCACGCGCAGCAGCTCGGCGCGCATCAGCAGCAGGCGGTGCTCGTGGTTGTGCGGGCAGTGGCGTGCCCAGCGTGCCGTGTGCCGCAGCGCGCGCCGCACCGTCGCCATCCTGCGCCGCCGCTCGGCCGCGCTCGGCGCCACCGGGCAGGCGAGGATCGCCAGGGCTTGCAGCCCCTGGAACCAGCCGATCGTGAAGGTCCCGGAGACGTAGGGCAGGTACGGCATGCCTTCGGCGCACTGGGCGCGCGCCGCCTCGTAATCGGCGAAGGCGAAGGCGAGCAGCGCCTTGTAGAAATGGTGCAGGCAGATCGCGGTGCGGTGGTTCTCGCGCTCGTGCTCGGCGCGCATCGCCGCCTCGTCGTAGAACTCGCCGTCGAGGGCAAGCGGATCGCGGCAGCGACCGCGCAGGTTGGCGACGCACTGCAGCGTCATGATCGAGTACTGGAGCGACTGCTTCTGGCCGGTCTGGCGGAGCTGGGCGAGGTCGCGCTCGAGCCGGGGCTGAAACTCGGCGAGGTTGCGCGCGAGCGCGAACGAGTACTGGATGTGGGCAGCGAGGCTGTAGGCCGCGTACTCCATGTCGCCGGCGTCGAGGGCGAGCCGGTGGGCATCGAGCAGGGCGTCGAGGCTTGCGCCGAGCGGCTCCTTGTAATGGCGCACGTAGGTGTTGAACAGCGTCAGCGTCTTGTGGCGGGTCGTGCGCGAGGGGCGGCGCTCCTCGAGCTCGAGCCCGATGCGTCCGAGCCGGTAGCCCTCGTCGATGGCTCCGAACTGGCCGCACAGGACGCCGCCGTAGCCGGCAAGCGCCGACGCGGCCGACTCGGTGAAGCCGTGGCGGATGGTCAGCTCGACCTCGCGCGCCATCACCAGCGGGCGCAGCGCCGAGCTCGAGAACTTGACGATGCCGAACATCGAGGACAGCACGCGCAGCGCCGCGAGCGTGTGCGGGTCGGTCATCGGCGGCGCGGCGTGGATGCGCTCGGCCGGGGTGCGCCGCACCAGCGCCTGGGTGCGCAGCAGGTCGGCGGCGATGCGCAGCCGCCCCGGCCGTGCCGGCAGCGAGACGCCGAGCAGTGCGAGCACTTCGAGCGCGACCGTCAGCGCGTCGGCGAAGCGGTTGTGCGCGATGTGGGCGTGGATGCGCAGCTCGAAGGGCCGGACGCGCTCGAGGAGGCTGGGCCCATGCCGGTCGACGGCATCGAGCAGGTGCTCCATCAGCGCGAAATCGCCCTTGATGGCGGCGGCTTCGGCCGCGGCGACGTGCAGCCCGAGTGCGAGCTCGCGGCATTCGTCCCAGGCACTCGCGGGCAGCATCTCCAGGCCGGACTGCAGGCAGTCGAGCGCCGAGTCGAAGGCCGCCGACTCGCGCGCCCGCTGGCCCGCGGCGAGGTTGAGGCGCGCCAGCGCGATGCGTTCGGCCGGATCGCGGATCAGTCCCCTCGCAAGGTTGAGGTGGCCGGCGATCTCGAACACCCGCTGCTCGACCTCGGCCGGCTCCAGGCTTTGCTGCAGCAGCCGGCCGATGCGCAGGTGCAGCGCTTCGAGCTCCGACTCCCCGATCACCGAGTAGGCCGCCTGCTGCACGCGGTCATGGACGAAGCGGTAGCGCACCTGGCGCGGGTCGACGTTGCGGGTGAGGCGGTAGGCGTCGTCGAGGGGCACCACCAGGCCCTCGGTGAGGGCCGGCCAGAGGTCCTCGGCGGTCTGCGCCGCGGTCGCCTCATTCGCGAGCGAGAGCGTGCGCAGGTTGAAGGTCGCGCCGAGGCAGGCCGCGATCGGCAGGATGCGCTGCGTGCCGGGCGGCAGGCGCCGGATGCGGCCCACCATCAGCGACACCACGCCCGCGGAGATCTCGCGCGCGGCGATCGCCGGCTCGTCCCAGTCCCACGCCTCGCCGCGCAGGCGGATCAGGCCGTCCTCGTAGAGCGAGTTGAGAAATTCGTTGAGGAAGAACGGGTTGCCGTCGGTCTTGCGGTGGCAGATCAAGGCCAGGGCGTCGCAGCTGCGCGCGTCGCGGTGGAGCGCATCGGCAAGCAGGCTGGCGATGTCGGCGACGCCGAGAGGCGCGAGCGCGTGCTCTTCGAGCGGGAGCGGCGCCTCGCGCAGCCGTTCCAGGGTCGCCGCGAGCGGATGGACGGTGTGCAGGTCCTCCCCGCGATAGCTGGCGATCAGCAGGACGTGCGGCAGGTCGGGGCTGCGGGCGAGCGCCTCGACCAGTTGCAGGGAGGCGAGATCGGCCCACTGCAGATCGTCCAGAAACAGCACGAGCGGCCGCCCGGCCTCCACGGTCGCTCCCAGCAGCCGGGTGAATAGCCGGAAGCGCGCCGGCTCGGCGAGCGGCGTGTGGCCCGCCGCCTCGCCCGGCTCGCCGAGCACCAGGGCGAGATCGGGCAGGAGCCGCAGCAGCGTCCCGGCCTGCCCGCCCAGCGCCTCGGCGAGGCGCGCGCGCCAGGCCGCGACCGCCGCCTCGGGCTGCGTGAGACGCTGCCGGATGAGCCCCTGCAGCGCTTGCAGAAGCGCGAAATACGGGCGATTGCGCCGGTACTGGTCGAACTTGCCGCTGCTGAAGAGGCCGCCGCGGCCGTCGATGTCGTGCCGCAGTTCGTGCACGAGGCTCGACTTGCCGACACCGGTGTAGCCGCTGATCAGCGCCAGCGCCTGGCCGCCGCCGGCGCAGTCGTCGATGCGCGCGCGCAGCCGCTGCAGCAGCCGCTCGCGCCCGTACAGGCGCTGGGGGATCTGGAAGCGTGCCGGTACGTCGCGTTCGGCGACGCGGAACGGCGCGATCGTGCGGTCGCGCCGCCACAGCTCGACGCAGCGCTGCAGGTCGTGGGCGATGGCCGCGGCCGACTGGTAGCGGTCGGCGGCGTCCTTGGCGAGCAGCCTGAGGACGATCGCCGAGACCATCTCGGGCAGGGTGCGGTTGATCAGGTGGGGCGGGCGCGGGGCCTTGGCGATGTGGCAATGCACCAGCTCCAGGCATTGCTCGCCGGCGAACGGCGGGTGTCCGGTGAGCAGCTCGTAGAGCGTCGCGCCCAGCCCGTAGTAGTCGCTGCGATAGTCGATTGCGCGGTTGATGCGCCCGGTCTGCTCGGGCGCGATGTAGGGGAGGCTGTCGGGGGCGAGCTGCGGCGTGTCCCAGCTCGCCTGTTCGCGGGCGAGCCGGGTCGCGAGCGAGAAGTCGATGAGCTGCGGTGCGCCGCTGTCGAGATTCACCAGGATGTGGTCGGGGCGCAGCTGCTTGTGCACGATGCGCGCCTCGTGCAGCCGCCCCAGCACCTCGGCGACGCGCGCCATCAGGGCGAGCCAGTCGGGCCAGTCGAGATCCGGCGCGCGCATGAGCTGGCGAAGCGAGCGCCCGCCGTGGTCGGCAAAGACGATGGCCGGGCCGCGCTCGAGTTCGAGCAGGTCGAGCACGCGCACGATGCCGGGCAGCTCGAGCGCGCGCAGCATCTCGTACTCGTGCTGCAGGCGGCTCAGGCGTTCGTCGCCGCAGGCGGCGCGGTGCACCTGCTTGAGGACGACGGGCTCTCCGCCGCCGGCCGGCTGCATGCGGCTGATCGTGCAGTCGCGCCCCTGATGCAGGCGCTTGAGCACGCGCAGGGCGCCGTCGGCGCCCATCGCCTCAGTCCAGCTCGCCGGCGAAGATGTAGCCGGCGCCGTGGGCGGTGAGGATGAAGTGCGGCGCGGCCGGGCTGTCGCCGAGCTTGCGCCGCAGGCGGCCGATCAGCACGTCGATCGAGCGGTCGTTGGGGGTCCACTCGCGGTCGTGGATGGCGTCCATGAGCTGGTCGCGCGACAGCACCTGGCCGGGGTGCGTGACCAGCGTCTGCAGCAGCTTGAACTCGCCCTGGGGCAGGCGCTCGTATTCGCCATCGGGGCTGCGCAGCTGGCGCTTGTGGGCGTTGAGCATCCAGCCCTCGAAGCGCCAGCAGGCGTGCTCGGCGCAATCCTGGCCGTTCTGCCGGCTCTCGCCGATGCGCCACAGCAGGTTCTTGACGCGGACCACCAGCTCGCGCGGATTGAACGGCTTGGTCACATAGTCGTCGGCGCCCAGTTCGAGTCCGACGATGCGGTCGATGTCGTCGTCGCGGGCGGTGACCAGGATGATGCCGACCCGCGAGGCGGCGCGCAGCTCGCGCGTGAGCGTCAGTCCGTCCTTGCCCGGCAGGTTGATGTCGAGCAGCACGAGGTCGATGCCGTCGCGCCCGACGCGCCCAACCAGATCGTCGGCGTGGTCGGACTCGCTGATGCGGTAGCCTTCCCGGTCGAGATAGCCGACCAGCAGTGCCCGCGAGACGGGATCGTCCTCGACGACCATGACGTGGTGGCGGCTGGCATCTCGGTGCATCACGGGACTCTCCGGGTCGAGCGGGAACCGCCTTGCGGCGCAGATCGCCGCCCGCGCGCGGCGGTTGCGTTAATGATGGACTTCAATCGGTTGGATATCAACTGCAGAAGGTCGGCCCTCTGACACGACGTAGCAAACCGGTTACATCTCAGCACAACTTCGCACATTTCGCGGCAAGTTGATTTACAGCGCGGCGCTAATTTTCGAGGCGTGCTCGAGGCTGGGCTGCGAGTCATCGCGGCGCCGGCACGGCGGGGTTACTGCACGAAATCCACAGCAAGGAGCGACGGCTTTGATCCACGATTACTCGATCCGGACGATATTCGGGGCGGGAGCGCTCGTCCTGGCCGGGGCGCTGGCGGCGCCGCCGGTGGCGGGCGCCGCCGACGGCGAGGCGCTGCTCCGCAGCTACTGCCTGACCTGTCACACCGAGCAGGGCGCCGGCAGCGGCGGGCTCTCGCGCATCAACGAGATGCGCAAGAGCCCCGAGGGCTGGCACATGACGATGAACCGCATGCAGAACATGCACGGCCTGACGATGCCGCCGGAGGACAAGCGCGCGGTGATCAAGCACCTGGCCGACACGCGCGGGCTCGCGCCGGCCGAGGCCGAGCCGTGGCGCTACCTGCTCGAACAGGACACCAATCGCGTCGAGGACGTCGCCGAGCCGTATGCCGAGATGTGCGCGCGCTGCCACTCGGGCGCGCGCTTCGCGCTGCAGCGGCGCAGCGCCGGGGAGTGGGCGCTGCTGGTGCACACCCATATGGGACAGAATCCGACGCTCGAGCTGCACGCGCTCTCCCGCGACCGGCCCTGGATGCAGCTCGCGCTGGACGAGACGGCGCCGGCGCTCGCGGCCGATTTTCCGCTCGATAGCGCCGAGTGGCGCGCTTGGCAGGCGGCCGTGAAGCCGGAGCTGGCGGGGTCCTGGCGGCTGGTCGGTCACGTGCCGGGCAAGGGCGAGTTCGATGCGCGCATGACGGCCGAGGGCTCGGCGGCGGACGGCTACACCCTGCGCGTCGACGGCCGCTACCTCGACGGCAGCCGGCTTTCGGGCCGCGGCAGCGCGACGGTCTACACCGGCTACGAATGGCGCGGCACGCTCGAGCTCGACGGCGTGCCGATGCGCCAGGTGATGGCGGCCGCCGCCGACGGCGCCGAAATGCAGGGGCGCATGTTCCGGCGCGACGCGCGCGAGCTGGGCGGCGAGCTGCGGGCGGTGCGCGAGGGCGCGACGGGCCAGGTGATCGCGGCGCTGCCGGGGCATCTGCGGCGCGGCGAGACCGGCATCGTCACCATCGTCGGCAGCCGGCTCGCCGGCAATGTCTCGCTGGGTGCCGGCGTGCGCGTGCTCGAGGTGCTGTCGCGCGACGCCGACCGGGTCGTGGTGCGCGCCCGCGCCGATGGCGCCAACGGCCTGCGCGAGGTGCGCGTCGGGACGGCGCGCGGCGCCGGGATGCTGGCAGTGTATGACCGCATCGCCCGCGTCGAGGTATTGCCGCACAACGCGGTGGCGCGCGTCGGCGGGCCGGGCGACGCGCAGATGGAGAAGGTGCGCGTCGCCTATCGTGCGGTCGCCTACGCGGCCGGTCCTGACGGCGAGGCCGGCACCGACGACGACATCCGGCTCGGTCCGGTGCCGGTGAGCTGGTCGATCGAGCCGGCCGACGACGACGCGGCCGAGGCCGACGATCACGTCTTCGCCGGCAGCATCGATGCGGACGGCTTGTTCACCCCGGGCGACGCCGGGCCGAACCCGAAGCGCTCGATGTCCGGCGGCAACACCGGACGGCTCGCCGTGGTCGCGACCGTGGCCGGCGGGGCCGAGCCGGTCGAGGGCCGCGCGAGCCTGCTCGTCGCCGCGCCCGATTTCGTGCGCCGCGTCCTCGATTGACGCGGACACGGCGCGAGGAGGCGACGATGCAGGCGATGACGCTGGTGCGGCCCAACCTGCAGCCCGTCGAGGTCGACGGGCGCCGGCTGCTGTTCCATGTGCCGAGCAGCAGTCTGTTCGAGCTCGATCCGGTGAGTCTCGACCTGCTCGCGCTGTGGGACCGGCACGCGCGGGTCGACCGCGCGACGGTGCGCGCCGAGCTCGCCGCGACGCATCCGTCCGAGGCGATCGCCGAGGCGCTCGACGAGTTGCGCGCACTCGACCTGGTGGTCGACCACGAGTCCGAGGCCAGCATCAACCCGGTGCCCCGTGCGGTGACCCGGTTTCCGCTCACGACGCTGGTGCTCAACGTGAACACCGGCTGCAACCTGAGCTGCACCTACTGCTACAAGGAAGACCTGACCACGCCCGCAAAAGGCGGCCGGATGACGCTGGAGACGGCGACGAAGGCGGTCGAGATGTTGCTGCGCGAGTCGCCCGATCAACCGCGCTACAGCATCGTGTTCTTCGGCGGCGAACCGCTCTCCAACATGGGGCTGATCCGCGAGGTCGTCGAGTATTGCACGTCGCGCTTCGCCCGCCACGGCGCCACGGTCGACTTCACCCTGACGACCAACGCGACGCTGCTGAGCGAGGAACTCGTCGACTGGTTCGACGCCCACCGCTTCGGGCTCACGGTGTCGATGGACGGGCCGAAGGCGATGCACGACCGCAACCGCCTCACCGTCGGCGGGCGCGGGACCTACGACGCGGTGCGGCGCAAGGTGGACATGCTGCTCGCGCGCTACCGCTCGCGCCCGGTCGGCTGCCGCGTCACGCTCACGCACGGACTCACCGACGTCCAGCGCATCTTCGATCACCTGCACGGCGAGGTCGGCTTCCGCGAGGTCGGCTTCGGTCCGGTCACCTCGGGTGACATCGCGGCGTTCAACCTGCCGCCGGACGAGCTGGCCGAGGTCTTCGCCGGCCTCAAGCGGCTGGGCGGGCGCTATCTCGACGCGGCGCTCGGCGGACGGAGCCTCGGCTTCGCCAACCTGCACCAGCTGCTGGGCGACCTGCACGAGGGCAACCGCAAGCAGCTGCCCTGCGGCGCCGGGGTGGCGCTGCTGGCGGTCGACAAGGACGGCGGCCTCAACCTGTGCCACCGCTTCACGGGTTCGGCCCTGCCCACCTTCGGCAGCGTCGAGGCCGGCCTCGACAAGCCGCGCCTCGCGTCCTTCCTGGCGCGGCGGCTCGACCGCAGCGACACCGGCTGCAGCACCTGCCGCATCCGCAACATCTGCTCGGGCGGGTGCTACCACGAAAGCTATGCGAAGTACGGCGACGCGACCCGGCCGTCCTACCACTACTGCGAGCTGCTGCGCGACTGGATCGGCTTCGGCATCGAGGTCTATGCGCGCATCCTCGCCGGCAACCCCGGGTTCTTTGCCGCCCACGTTTCTCCGAGGAGGAGTGCCTGAATGAAACACCTGAAGCCACTGAACAAGAAGGCGAAGCGAATCGACGAGGCGGCGAGCCAGGCCGAGGTCGACGAGGTGGTCGCGATGCAGACCGTGGTCGGCTGCACCGCCACCGTCGATCCGGGCTGGGAGATCGACCCCTTCGGCGGCATGGCCTCGCTGTGCCAGCCGATGGAGGCGGACCTTTACGGCTGCGCGGACTCGTGCTGGTGGCCGGCCCAGGTGCCGGACACGATGAGCCGTTATCCCGACTGGGGCCAGGGCGCCGACCGGGCCGACCAGGACTGGCGCAAGCTCGACGGCATTTTCGAAGACAACGACTGACGGGGGCGCTGTTCATGAGTTCGATCAAGCCACACCGCACCGCCGCGCTGGCGGGCCTGCTCGGCGCCGCGGTGCTCGCCGCGGGCTGCGCGACGAAGACGATGGCGCCGACCGCCGGCGTCACCGACGAGTACCTGCTGACCGTGACCCGGCCCGGCCAGCTTCAGGTCATGGACATGCAGGCGCATGCCATCCTGCGCAGCTGCGACATCCCCGGCAAGTTCGGCTCGGGCTCGATTGCGCCCTCGCCCGACGGGCGCACCGCGTTCGTGCTGAGCAACATGTGGGAAGACGTCTACGGCATCGACATCGAGACCTGCGAGGTGGTGTTCTCGGCGATCCAGTCGGGCGGCGACATCCGGGTCAAGACCTTCCAGTCGGTCGCCGTCAGCGTCGACGGGCGCGAGCTCTACACCGTGCAGAACCCGGTGCGTCACCTGCCCGACCGGCTCGAGGTGCTGCAGCCGCAACTGGCCGTCTACAACATCGCCGACGGGCTGAACGCGCAGCCGGCGCGCACCTTCCCGGTGAACCGGCGGATCACCAAGATCGCCGCCACGGCCACCGGCGAGGTGATCCTCGGCGGCGCCGACGTCGAGGCGATCGACCCGCGCACGGGCGCGACCCGCGTCGTGACCGCGCTCGCCAACTGGGACCGCGGCCCGCTGTGGCTGCCGCCGGATGCCTTTGCGATGCACTCGCAGGGCGAGCACGTGAACGAGTACATCATGCCCTACGTGACGGCCCGCTTCGAAAGCGAGGAGTGGGACTTCGACGCCGCCGAATGGTGGTGGGGCTTCTCGCGCGTCGATCTCGCCACCGGCCGGGCCGAGCAGATGGAGATCTTTCCGCTCGAGTTCATCATCTTCACGATGGTGAGCGACCCGAACGACCGGAACATTCTCTACGGCGCGTTCAATACCGTGTCGCGCCACGACGTCGCGAAGAAGGAGACGCTCGCGGTCGAGCCGCTCGATCACACCTACTACGCGATCAACATCTCGGGGGACGGCAGCAAGCTCTTCATCGGCGGCGCCGGCAACGACATCTCGATCCACGACTCGGCCAGCCTGGCGAAGATCGGCTCGATCCAGCTGCCGGGCGACATGTCCACGGCCGATCTGCGCGTTGCGCGCATCCGGCGCTGAGGTGAGCGGCGCGGGCGCGCGCGGCCGGCGGGCGAGGCGCCTATCGAGCGTCCTCGCCGGCCAGGGCGACTGCGCCGGCGCCGGAGCCGACCCATGGTGAGCTGGCTCGCCCGCGCCATCCGCAGCGACGACCGGCCCGGCGTCGAGGCCGGGCTCGGCTGGCTCTACGGCTTCGTGCGCCCGCAGCGGCGCGCGATCGCCGGCCTGCTCGCGCTCTCACTCGTCGCCTCGGCGTTCGCGCTGGCGCAGCCCTGGCTCGTCAAGGTGCTGATCGACGACGGGCTGCTCGCCGGCGACTACCGGGCGCTCGTCACGATTGCCGCCGTGATGCTGCTGGTGGGTGTCGCGAGCACGGCGCTCGCGGGCGTGAACCGCTATCTGCACACGCGCCTCTCGGGTCGCATCCTCTTTGCGCTGCGCGGCGACCTCTACCGCCATCTGCAGACCTTGTCGCCGGCCTTTTTCGCGTCGCGCCGCACCGGCGACCTGCTGTCGCGCATCGACGGCGACGTCGCCGAGATCCAGCGCTTCGCCGTCGACAGCCTGTTCGCCGCGGTGACCAGCCTGCTGGGGCTGGCCGGCGCGCTGGTGCTGCTCTTCGCGCTGTCGTGGGAGCTGGCGCTGGTCGCGCTGGCGCTGGTGCCCGTCGAGTTCGCCTGGCTGCGCTGGATGCGCGGCAAGGTCGCGGCCCGCACGCGGGCGCTGCGCGAACGCTCGGCCGACGTCTCGAGCTTTCTGGTCGAGACGTTGCCGGCGACCAAGTTCATCCAGGCGAGCGGCCAGGAGCGGCGCGAGCAGGAGCGCCTGGGCCGTCTCAACGACCGCTACCTGGGCGACCTGCTGCGGTTGCAGGTGACCGAGTTCTTCACCCATGCCGTGCCCGGCACATTGACTTCGGCGGCGCGCGCCGCGGTGTTCCTGATCGGCGGCTGGTGGGTGATCCAGGGGCAGTGGCAGCTGGGCGCGCTGATCGCCTTCTCCGCCTACCTGGGCATGGCGGTGGGCCCCGTGAACAGCCTGCTGGGCCTTTATGTCGCCGTGCAGCGCATGAGCGTGAGCCTCGCCCGCGTGAGCGAGCTGCGCCAATGCGCACCCGAAGTGCGCGCGCCGGACCGTCCGGTCGCGCTGCCGGTGCCGCTCGAAGGCTCGATCCGGCTCGAGGACGTGGTGTTCGCCTACCCAGGCAGCGAGCGCCCGGTGCTTACCGGGGCGAGCGCCGAGATCGCGGCGGGAAGCAAGGTCGCGCTGTGCGGCGCCTCGGGCGTCGGCAAGACGACCTTGATCGACCTGCTGCATCGCCACTTCGATCCGCAACGCGGCCGCATCCTGCTCGACGGCATCGACATCCGTCGGCTCGACCCGGCGGCATTGCGCCGCGCGATCGCCGTCGTGAGCCAGGATCTGGTGCTCTTTCGCGGCTCGCTTGCCGACAACATCCGCTATGCGCGGCATGAGGCGGGCGATGCCGAGGTGCGCGCGGCGGCCGAGGCGGCGCAACTCGGCGAGCTGATCGCGGAACTGCCGGAGGGGCTCGCGACGCCGCTCGGCGAGCGCGGGCAGCAGCTGTCGGGCGGCCAGCGCCAGCGCATCGCGATCGCGCGGGCGCTGCTGCAGCGCCCGGCCGTGCTGGTGCTCGACGAGGCGACCTCGGCGGTCGATGTCGCCACCGAAGCGCAGATCGGGGCGGCCGTCGATCGCCTCTTCGCCGGGCGCACCCGCATCCTGGTCAGCCATCGGGCCGCCACCCTGGTGGGCTGCGAGCATCGTCTTGTCTTGGAGGAGGGCGGGCTGCGCTCGCTGCAATCCGTATGGAGGATTCCGGCATGAGCGGCGCGGCGCTGCGGGTCGGCATCGTCGACAGCGGCGGCACCGCGGCGCAGCTCGCGGCGGCCGCTGCGTCGGCGGCGTTCGTGCTGGATGGCGGCGAAGTGCGCAGGATTTCGGCGCAGGCCGACCAGGTCGGCCACGGCAGCGCGCTGCTCGGGCTGATTGGCGCGGCGGCGCCCTCGGCAAGCGTGCTGGTGGCGCAGGTCTTTCGCGACCGGCTGGCGACCAGCGCCCGCCAGGTCGCGGCGGCGATCGACTGGCTCACCGCCGGCGGCGCCCAGCTCATCAATCTGAGCCTGGGCCTGCGCGACGACCGGCCGGTGCTTGCCGAGGCGTGCGCGCGCGCGCTTGCCGCCGGCGTCGTGCTCTGCGCTGCCAGCCCGGCGCGCGGCGGCCCCGTCCATCCCGCGGCCTATCCCGGCGTGCTGCGCATGACGGGCGACGCCCGCTGCGCCCTCGACGAGATCTCGCACCTCGCCACCGCCCAGGCCGACTTCGGTGCCCATGTCGAGCCGCCGCCCGGTTCGCCCATCGGCGCGGGGGCGAGCGTCGCCTGCGGGCGGCTCTCGGCGCTCGTCGCCGGCCATCTCGCGGCCGGGGGTGCGCCCGGGCGCGACGACGTGCATGCCTGGCTGGCCGCCCGGGCGCGTTACCATGGGCCGGAGCGGCGCCGCGCCTGAGGCGGGCGCAGACGATCGACCCGAATACAGCTTTCCTGGCGACGACATGACGACGAAGACGATGGAGACCGCGCGCGGCACCGTGCACGAGTGGCAGCGCGACCACATGGGGCACATCAACGTGCGCGCCTACATGGACCTGTTCGAGCAGGCGTGCTGGCAGTTCTACGCGATGCTCGGCCTCACCGCGACGCGGCTGCGCAGCGGCGACGTGCATCTGGCCGCGGTGCAGCAGAACATCGGCTATCACCGCGAGCTCTATCCGGGCGACACGGTGGTGGTGCGCACCGGCGTGCAGGAGCTGCGCGACAAGGTGTTGCGCTTCCGCCACGAACTGGTGAACACCGAGAGCGGCGAGGTGTGCGCGACCTGCGAGTTCACCGTGGTGTGCCTCGACCCCGCGACGCGCCGGTCCCGCCCGTTTCCGGCCGACGTCGCGGAGCACGTCGCCGAGCTCGGCGGCGCGGGCGGTTGAACCCGCGCGCCGCTTCGCTCGCGATCCTCGCCGCCCGGCCCTTGCGGCCGCCCGACTCGGTGGGGCTCGGCCGCTGCTTCGTTATCCGCCCCCTGCATTCGGCGTGGCCAGGGCCGCGCTCCGTCGTGTGCCGGGGCGAGAACAATTGCCGCATCGCGGACATTGTGCGCATGACACCGCGCGCCGATCGAACTAGCATGGGCGCAGATGGAGCCGGCCAAAGGGGGCGCTGTGACGCGCGAACTACGCAATCGCATGCGGATGGGGGCTGGCCGTGTTGCCCTGATCTACGCGCTTCTCGGCGTGTTGTGGATTCTTTTCTCGGATCGCGTGCTGCTCGCCATCGTCGACGACGTCGCAGCGCTCGCCCAGCTGCAGACCTACAAGGGCTGGTTCTACGTCGCGGTCACGGCTGCTCTGCTCTATCACCTCGTACGCGGTGCACTGGCCGATCAGTCGACGGTCGAGCGCGCGCTGGTGCGCAGCGAGGCTCGCTTCCGGGCGATCTTCGAGGGCGCCAACGACCCGATCTTCATCCACGATGCCGATTCCGGCGCGATTCTCGATGTGAACGCGCGCGCGGCCGAGGCGTACGGCTATTCGCTCGAGGACTTGCGGGCGACGAGCATCGCGCAGTTGAGCGCCGACGATCCGCGCTTCTCGCAGGAGGTGGCGCTCGAGTGGGTGCGCAAGGCGCGCGACGGCGGGTCGCAGGTGTTCGAATGGCTCGCGCGCCATCGCGACGGCCACTCGTTCTGGGTCGAGGTGAACATGTCGACCGCCGTCGTCGACGACCGCACCATCGTGATCGTCGTCGTGCGCGACATCCAGGCGCGCAAGCGCGCCGAGGAGGACTTGCGCGAGCAGGCGACCCTGATCCGGCTGTTCTTCGATCTGCCTTTCATCGGCATGGCAATCACCTCGCCGCAGACACGGCGCTGGGTCGCCGTGAACGACCGGTTGTGCCAGATTCTCGGATACGACTCCGAGGAGTTGATCGAACTCACCTGGGCCGAACTGACCCACCCCGATGATCTGGTGGCCGACGCGCAGCAATTCGAGCGCATGCTGTGTGCCGAGATCGACGGTTACGAACTCGACAAGCGCTTCGTCCGCAAGGACGGCACCGTGATCTTCTCGACCATCAACATCCGCTGCACGCGCGAGGAGGACGGCCGCGTGCGCGACGTGGTCGCGATGGTGCAGGACATCACGCAACGCAAGCAGGCCGAGGAGGCGCTGCAGGCGCTCAACGCCGAACTCGAGGCGCGCGTCGCCGACCGCACCGCCCAACTGGAGGCGGCCAATCGCGAGCTGGAGTCGTTCTCGTACGCCGTGTCACACGACCTCAAGGCGCCGTTGCGCGGCATCGACGGCTACAGCGATATCCTGCTCGAGGATTACGCCCAGCGGCTCGACGCCGAGGGGCAGCAGATCCTGAACAAGATCCGCGCCGGTGTCCGCCAGATGCATGAACTGATCGAGGACATGCTCGCCTATTCGCGCATGGAGCGGCGTACGCTCGAGGCGCATCCGATCGAGCTCGACATGCTGACCATTGCCGTTACCGAAACCTACCAAGGGGCGGCAAGCGAGCGCGGCGTCGCGATCGACGCGCAGTTGCCGCCGATCAGCGTGCGTGTCGATCGCGACGGCCTCACGCTGGTGCTGCGCAACCTGATGGAGAACGCGCTCAAGTTCACGCGCGACGTGGTGGCGCCGAAGATCGAGGTCGGAGCGCGCGATCTAGGCGAGTATGTCTTGATGTGGGTGCGCGATAACGGCGTCGGCTTCGACATGAAGTATCATGAGCGCATATTCGAGATCTTCCAGCGACTGCATCGAGCCGAGGACTATCCCGGCACCGGCATCGGGCTGGCGCTCGTGAAGAAAGCGGTGCACCGCATGGGCGGCCGCGTCTGGGCCGAAAGCAAGCCCGGCGAGGGTGCCGTGTTTTACCTGGAGCTTCCGAAATGACGACGGAGAACCTGCCGCCCCCGATCCTCCTGGTCGAGGACAACCCGGTCGATCTCGACCTGACGCAGCGCGCCTTCGCCCGCAAGCGGCTCGCCAACCCCATCCAGGTCGCCCGCGACGGCGAGGAGGCGCTCGCCTACATGAAGTCGTGGGAGCAGGGCGAGCGCCTGCCCGCGGTCGTGCTGCTCGACATCAAGCTGCCGCGGGTCAACGGCCTGGAGGTTCTGCGCCAGTTGAAGGCGCACGAGCGCTACCGCTACATCCCGGTGGTGATGCTCACCTCCTCCGACGACGGCGGCGACCTCAAGGCCGCCTACGATCTCGGCGTCAATTCCTACATCGTCAAGCCGGTCAATTTCAGCAAGTTCATCGAGGTCGCCGAGCACATCGAGCTTTACTGGTGCGTGCTCAATCGCATGCCGGGGTGAGGGGAGGCGCCGGCCCCGGCGTGGCGGTTCCGGCGCCGGGATCGAGTTTGCATACGGCAGTCATGCAGCCTTCTTCGCCTTCGACGGCGCCCTTCGACGCTTCGCAGGCTCGCCAGCCTTCACACGCTTCGCGTTCTCCAGCGCATCGCGAAGCAGGCGCTTCTTCTCGCAATCGGCGAAACGCCGCAACGCCTGCCGCATGAGCGGCTGGTATCCGAGACCGTGCAGCTCGGCGATCATCTTGAAGTCCTCGATGAGCGATTTCTCGAGGCGGATCGAGATCGGCTGCAGCCCCAGTGCTTCATTGATCAATGCTTCGTCGTCCGGCGCCACTTCGACCGAGGCCTCGTCGTTACCGAGTTGGCCGGTGTCCCACGCTTCGTCGGTGGACGGAATCGAGTGCTTCGGGCTCATTTCTTTTCCCCATATTTCTTGTATATACGAACTGCTTCGGGCTCAGGGTCGTAGGCACTCTTGATGTGCAGATCGCCGTCGATGGGTACGTAACAGATCTTGAGCTTTCGCCCGAAGTCGGTCTCAGCGATGAACCAGCGGGTATACGGGTTCGTCAGGTGGTCTTCCCGGGTGTCGATCAGGGCCTTGCCCGTTCTGTTGGCAAAGCACTGCGTGATCTCTTCCTCGGCTACCGGCGGCATCTTGCTCGCCAATTTTGCGCGAATCTTCTGAGAAATGACCAACGCCATGCGCACGCTTCCCGTGTGATGGCCCGTTCATTGTATATACAAGAAGCGGGCGCGTGGAGAAAAGTTTGCCCGAAACGAGCTGCGAGGCCGGCGAGCGCCGGTCGCAGGCGATTGAATCGACCTCGTGCCGTAGGAGCGAACTGGGCGCAAATGATATAGGACTATGCCAATGGAGTGATAGACGGTGAGTTCGCGCGTACGGACGCGCCGATGCGTGGCAAGTCAGGCGACGGACGCCTCGATGGTCGCGGCAGCGGGTGCCGCGTGTGTGAAGACCTTCGATTCCCCGGCTGCGCCGAAAGCCGGAAGGGCCGCAAGCGAAAAAAGGTGCGCCGCCCGGTGCAGCAGCATCGGGCGGCGCGAAGCAGCAACGCTCGCGGTCATGGTGCTCAGAACTGGTAAGTGGCGCGCAGGCCGGCGTACCAGCTGCGCTCGGGGCCGGGTTCGTAGAAGCGGCGGTTGCCCTCGCCGACGATCACGGACCCGATATGCTTGCGATCGAGGACATTGTCGATGCGCAGCAGTTGGCCGAAGGTCCAGGCGCCAGCCTTCTGCTCTGCGGAGGCGCGCAGATTGACGAGGGCGTGGCCGGGCGCAGGCTTCTCGTCGTTCAGATCGTGTACGTGAACCTTTGTCCGATATAGCGCTTCAACGGCCGTCGAGATTCCGGTCAGGGGCCTCCATTCAACTTCACCATAGACCGTCGTTGCAGGGATCCCGGGGATGCGATTGCCGTCATTGACGGTGAGAAGTTGGCTAATGCCGTTGCGCGTGGCCCTCGTCTCGAAGGCCTGATCGTAGACCGCGCGAAGGTGAGTGACCGCGAATCGGGTACGCAGATGTTCGGTGATTTCACTGTCTACAGCCAGCTCGATACCCCGACGCAGGGTGCGGGTCGCATTCTGGAATACGGCCCTGCCGCCCACATTGCTCTGGACGACCAACTCGTCCTTCGTGCGAATCTGGAACACTGCCACGTCGATGCGCGTACTCTCGCCAGCGAAGGCTTTTACGCCGAGTTCGAACTGTGCGCTCGTTGCAGGCCTGAGTCCGAAGTTGAAGCCGTCCGAGCCTTGATTGCCGGAGTAGGACAATTCGGCAAGCGTGGGCGTTTCGAATCCCCGGGCGGCACTCGCGTACACGTTCACAAGCGTGGTCATGCGATATACGAGTCCGATTGCCGGGGTGGTCTTCTTGTAGGTGATGCTTCCGCTGTCGTCGGGGTTGTTAAGCACGACGAAACGGTCGTCAACCTCGAATTTCACGCGACTGTGGCGCAGTCCGGCCTGAAGCGTCCACTTGTCCCTTGTCCAACTGGCTTGAAGGTATGGATCGAGGCTGGTGACGGTGTCGATCTCATCGCGGCGCAGATTGCCCCGCACGCCGCGCTGAATAGGGCTGGTCGCGAGGCCCGTGAAATTCTCGTAGCCTTGCCGGTCATCTTCCGAACGATCGTAGTCGACACCCGTGGTTACGATCAGCTTGCCGTCCCCGACTTCGCGTTCTGCGATCCATCGCGCACCGGCTCCGTGAAAATCTCGGGAAAAGTCGATTACCCCGCCAGAGTGGCGCGGATTTGCTTGGACTTCGGTGGGCACCGCTAAAAACTGGATGACATCCCGCCGTCCCGCATAAGCTTGGAGTTGAAGCCGGTCCGCGCCGAAGCGGCGCTCATAGGTGGCTCCAGCCTGCAGATGGTCAATGCTCTTGCGCGTGTTGAACTGCGTGGCGACGCTCTCGACGGCGCGTGGGTTCTGCTGGAACGTCGTGTATAGGACGCCCAGCGGATCCTGCGTGTCCGGCTGCCGCAGTCCGCTCGCCACCAGTGTGAGCTTGCTCTGCGCGTCCGGATTGAGCGTGAGCTTGGCAAACGCCTGGTCGCGGGTGGCGGCGCTGTGGTCGCGGTAGCCGTCGGTGTCGAAGCGCGAGGCGTCGAGCACGAAGCCGACGCCGCGCGTCTCGCCCTCGGCGCCGAGGCCGAACTTGGTGGTGCCCCACGCGCCGGCGAGCGCGTTGGCGCGCAGCCGCGGCGCACCCTGGCCGTCGCGCGAGAAGAGCTGGATCACGCCGCCGGCGTGGTTGCCGTAGACGGTCGAGAACGGCCCGCGCAGCACCTCGATGCGCTCGGCGGTGTCGAGGTTGAAGGTCGCGGCCTGGCCCTGGCCGTCGGGGGTGCTGGCGGGGATGCCGTCGGTGATGAGCTTGACGCCGCGCACGCCGAAGGCGGCGCGCGAGCCGAAGCCGCGGATCGAGATCTGCAGGTCCTGGGCGTAGTTCTGGCGGTTCTGCACGACCAGCCCCGGCACCGAGGCGAGCGCCTCCGACGCATTGACGCCGAGGTTGCCTTCCTGCACGGCGCGCATGTCGACGACGTCGATCGAATAGGGCAGCTCGAAGCTGTCGGTTTCGACGCGGCTGCCGGTGACGACCACGGGGCTGAGCAGCGTGCCCGCGGCCGGGGCGGAGTCGCCCTGCTGGGCTGTGGCTGTCGCGGGGACGGCGGCGGCGAGCAGGGCGAGCGGCAGGCGGCGGACGAGGCGGGCGAGCGTCGAGAGCGCGGGCGGGCGTGGCATCGGTGGATTTTCCTTTGGCGGTCGAATTGTTGGTATGGCCCCAGATTGTCGGCGGCCCGCATACCTTGCCGCCTCCCCATTCGCACGAAATGGGGCTACAGAAAATCATGAGCGCCGCGTCGAGGCGGTGCCTTCGGACCGCCGCGCGAACCTGGCGCGGCGTTGTCAGGGGGCGATTTTCGCCTTGACCGCTTGGGCGAGTTCGGTCGCCTTCTCGGCGAGTCGGTTCAGCACCGAGCGATAGACCAGCCCGTCCTCGCGTTTGTCGATGGCCATGACCATGACGATGAGCGCGTCGTCCTCGACGCAATAGACCAGCCGGTAACCCTGCCTGAGGAGCTTGATCTTGTAGTAGCCCGCAAGCTCCCCACGGAGCGCACTGCCGGGTACGTGTGGGTTGTCGAGGCGCTTGCGCAGCAGTTTGCGCAGGGGCTCCTTCACCGAGCCGTCGAGCGCCTGCCATTCACGCAGGGCGGATGGGACGAAGAACAGCTTGTGCTTGTACTTCGTCTTCGGCGGCTCAGATTTCGTCAATGTCGACCTCGACCGCCTGGCCTTTTTCCGCGACGCGGGCCAGCACCGTGCGGTACAGGTCCTGATCGGCCAGTTCCTCGACCATCGCCTGGAACAGCTTAGGCTCGACCATGTAGAACGCGGCCTTGTTGTGGTTGAGCACCGCTACGGGACGGCTATTGGCTTCCCGCAGCACGGAGGCGGGATTCTTCTTGAATTCCGACATGCTGACCGTGACGTCGCTAAAGATCGTTTCCATGCTTTGGCTCCTGAATAAGAGCTGAAAATAGCGACGAAAATGGAGCGAGTCAAGCGCCTTGTGATGCGCCTTGTCATGCAGGGGCCTCTTGCCCAGAAGTCGCCGCGTCGCGCCGTCTTGCTGCGCGCAGCGAGTATTGATGGCCGAAACGTTCTTCCGACCTCTTGAAGGAAGTGGTCGCGAACGACAACGATTCTCATGAAAATCTCTACCCCCATTTCGCGAATTCCGGGCTGCCCCGGGGTTGTCCGTCGGTGCACGATGAGGCGTGCGATGGGGCAACCCGGAGCGCCTGGCCGGATGCGCCAGTTTCAGCCCACATGCAAACGGAGAGAGACATCATGAAATGGGAAACGCCCAAGGCCTGCGACTATCGCTTCGGCTTTGAAATCACGATGTACATCGCAACGCGGTGAGGTTGGGCGGCGGTGCCGTCGCGCGCGACGGCCCCGCCAGCTCGGTCGACGGTCGCATGCGCGTTCGCGTACTCGGCTCCGCCGCGGGGGGCGGCTTTCCGCAGTGGAACTGCAATTGCCGCAACTGTGACGGCCTGCGTCGGGGCACGGTGCGAGCTCAAGCCCGCACCCAGTCCTCGATCGCGGTGAGCGGCGACGCCGGGGCATGGATCCTGTTCAACGCCTCGCCCGACGTGCTGCGGCAGGTTCAGGACTTCCCCGAGCTGCAGCCGGGGCGCGCGCTGCGCGACACCGCGATCGCGGCGATCGTGCTGATCGACGCGCAGATCGACCACACCACCGGCCTCTACATGCTGCGCGAACATCGCAGCCGTTGGCCGGTATGGACCACGGCCCAGGTGCGCGAGGACCTCAATACCGGTAATCCGCTCTTTCGCGTGCTCGGCCATTATTGCGGCGTGGACTGGCACGAAGTACCGCTCGCCGGAATGTTCGAGATTCCTGCGGTGCCGGGCGTGCGCCTGGCGGCGGTGCCGCTCACGAGCAATGCCCCGCCGTATTCGCCGCACCGCGACCGTCCGCAGCCCGGCGACAACATCGGGGTGAGCCTGATCGCGGCGGCCACCGGCCGGCGGTTGTTCTACGCGCCGGGGCTCGGCGTGATGGAGCCCGAGGTGTGGGCGGCGATGGAGCAGGCCGACTGCGTGCTGGTCGACGGCACCTTGTGGACCGACGACGAGATGATCCGCCTCGGCGCCTCGGCGAAGACCTCGCGCGCGATGGGGCACCTGCCGCAGTCCGGCGAGGGCGGGATGCTCGAGTGGCTCGCGCGGCTGCCGTCGCGCACCCGCAAGGTGCTGATCCACATCAACAACACCAATCCGATCCTGGACGAGGACAGCCCCGAGCGGGCCGAACTCGACGCCCGAGGTGTCGAGCTTGCCTTCGACGGGATGGAGATCGAGCTGTAGACCGCGCGAGCGGGCGTGCCGGACACGGGAGCGCTGCATGGACCAACTGGAACCGGTCGCCGACCACCTCACCGATCTCGCCGCCGACGACACGGCCGGCGCGCCGTGGCCGCGCGACGAGTTCGAGGCCAAGCTGCGGGCCAAGGGCACGAGCTACCACATCCACCATCCGTTCCACGTGATGATGGCCGAAGGGCGGCTCACCCGCGCGCAGCTGCAGGGCTGGGTCGCGAACCGCTTCTACTACCAGATCGCGATTCCGGTGAAGGATGCGGCGATCCTCGCCAACTGCCCGGATCGCGCGATCCGTCGCGAGTGGGTGCAGCGCATCCTCGACCACGACGGCTATCAGCTGGGCGGCGCGGCCGATGCAGGCGGCATCGAGGCGTGGATCCGGCTCGGCGAGGCGGTGGGGCTCGCGCGCGAGGAGACGACCTCGTTGCGCCGGGTCGTGCCGGGCGTGCGCTTCGCGGTCGACGCCTACGTGAACTTCGCGCGCCAGCGACCCTGGCAGGAGGCGATCGCGGCGAGCCTCACCGAGCTCTTCGCGCCGCACATCCACCAGCAGCGCATCGACACCTGGCCGAGCATGTATCCGTGGGTCGATACCGAGGGGCTGCAGTACTTCCGCAACCGCCTCACCCAGGCGCGGCGCGACGTCGAGCACGGCCTGCGGTTCACGCTCGAGTACTTCAGCCGCAGCCGCGCACTGCAAGAGCGGGCGCTGGCGATCCTGCAGTTCAAGCTCGACGTGCTGTGGGCGCTCGCCGACGCGATCATGCTGAGCGAGTGCGAGATCGAGATCAAGGGGCCCAAGGCATGAGCGCCGCGGTCGAGGTCACGTCGAGCACGCGCCCGCGCGTGTCGCCGCGCTTTCGGCTGCAGTGGGAGGAGGCGCAGCAGTCGTGGGTGCTGCTCTATCCGGAGGGGATGGTGAAGCTCAACGGCAGCGCCGGCGAAATCCTCAAGCGCTGCGACGGCCGCCGCAGCGTCGCCGAGCTCGTCGCCGAGCTCGAGGCGGCCTTTTCGACGCAGGGGCTGGAGGACGACGTGATCGGCTTCCTCGACGTCGCGCTGCACCAGCACTGGATCGAGGTCTGATATGAACGCCACCGACCCCGGCCTCCTCACCGCTCCGGCGTCCGAACCGTCGTCGGCCGCCGATCGCGCCATCGGCCCGCCGCTGTGGCTGCTGCTCGAGCTGACCTACCGCTGCCCGCTGCACTGCGTGTTTTGCTACAACCCGGTCGACTTCGCGGCGACAGAGAACGAGCTTTCGACCGACGACTGGCTGCGGGTGCTGCGCGAGGCGCGCGCCGCCGGCAGCGTGCAGTGTGGCTTCTCGGGCGGCGAGCCGATGCTGCGCGATGACCTCGAGGTGCTGGTCGCCGAGGCGCACCGGCTGGGCTTCTACACCAACCTGCTGACCTCGGGCGTGGGCCTCGACGAGGCCCGCGCGCGGGCGCTGCGCGAGGCGGGGCTCGACCACATCCAGCTCTCGTTCCAGGACTCGACGCGCGAGCTCAACGACTTCCTGTCGCACACCCGCACTTTCGAGCTCAAGCGCCGGGTCGCGCACACGATCAAGGCGCACGGCTGGCCGATGGTGATGAACTGCGTGATCCATCGGCTCAACATCGACTACATCGACCAGATCATCGAACTCGCGCTGGAGCTCGGCGCCGAGTACCTCGAGCTCGCCAACAGCCAGTACTACTCGTGGGCGCTCGTGAACCGTGACCACCTGCTGCCCTCGCGCGAACAGATCGAGCTCGCCGAGCGCGTCACCAACGAGTATCGGGCACGCTTCGGCGAGCGCATCCGCATCTTCTTCGTCGTTCCCGACTACTACGAGACGCGGCCCAAGAAGTGCATGAACGGCTGGGGCAACGTCTTCCTGACCGTCACGCCCGACGGCACCGCGCTGCCGTGCCATACCGCGAGGATGCTGCCCGGGCTCGCCTTTCCCAACGTCCGCGACATGGCCGTCGCGCGCATCTGGTATGACTCCGAAGGCTTCAACCGCTTCCGCGGCACCGGCTGGATGAAGGAGCCGTGCCGCAGCTGCCCCGAGAAGGAGAAGGACCTCGGCGGCTGCCGCTGCCAGGCGTTCATGCTGGCGGGCGACGCCGCCGTGGCCGACCCGGTGTGCGACAAGTCGCCGGCGCACGGCGTGGTGACGGCCGCGGTCGAGCGGGCGCAGAGCGCCGAATTGCGCCCGAGCCAGATCGCGCCGCTGGTCTTCCGCGGCCCGGCCGAGTCGAAGCGGCTGATTGCGGAGCGGGGGCGCTGAGCCGCGTGTGTGGCTGGGGCTCTGTCCCTGTGCGCGAGGTCGCGCCGGGCGGCGCTACACGTCGATCAGGCCCGCGCGCACCGCGATCAGCGCCAGCTCCGCGGCGTTCGAGGCGTTGAGCTTTTGCTTGATGTGGTAGAGGTGGGTGCCGACGGTGCTGGGGCTGAGCTTGTGGGTGCTTGCGACCTCGGCGACGGAGTGGCCGCGGGCGAGTTCGAGGAAGATCGTGAATTCCTTGTCGGTCAGCGCATCGGCCGGGCTCGAGGCGCCGCCGAACTGCGCCAGCGCGAGCTGCGGGGCGATCTCGGGGTCGAGGTAGCGCTGGCCGCGCGCGACCAGGCCCACGGCGCGGACGAACTCCTGCGGCTGGGCGCGCTTGGAGAGGTAGCCGGTCGCGCCGGCGCGCAGCGCCCGCGACGGGATCTGCGCGTCGTCGTGGGCCGAGAGCATCAGCACGCGGGCCTCGGGTGAGCGGCTGAGCAGGCGTTCGAGCGCGCCGAGTCCGCCGATGCCGGGCATCGAAACGTCCATCACCAGCACGTCGGGACGGTGTTCGGTGCAGGCGGCGAGCGCGGCCTCGCCGCTGTCGGCCTCGGCGACGATGGTCGCGCCGGCGCCTTCGAGCAGCATCCGGAAGCCCATGCGCACCACCGCGTGGTCGTCCGCCAGCACCAGGCGAAGATTCTCAAGCGGCATCGCCATCGTGGCTCTCCTCGAGAGGCAGATTGCGCGGCAGCAGCGCGCGCACGCGCAGTCCCCCCTCGCGTGGCGACTCGAGCCGCAGCTCGCCGTGCAATTCGCTCACGCGCTCGCGCATGCCGGTGATGCCGAAGCGGTTGGGTGCGGCGGTGCCGGCGAGCCCGCGGCCGTTGTCGGTGACTTCGAGCTCGATGTGCTCGTCGTCGCATTCGAGCCGCACCTCGACCCGGCTCGCGCAGGCATGGCGGGCGACGTTGGTCAGGCTTTCCTGCAGCAGGCGCAGCACGGCGAGCGCCAGCGCGTCGGCGGCGGGCGAGGGCAGCGGCGTGGTGCGGCACTCGACCTGGATGTCGGGGTGGTGGCTCGACCACAGCGCGCAATAGCCGCTCACGGCCTGGTCGAGACGCGAGCCGGATCCGGCCGGCGGGCGCAGCCGTTGCACGATCGTGCGCACGCCGTCCTGCATCTGGCCGGTCATCGCCATGATCGCCTGCGCGCTGCCGTAGAGCTGCGGCTGGTCGGCAGTGCGCTGCAGAATCGCGCCGGTGATCGCCCGCACCGCGGTCACGGCCTGGCCGACCTCGTCGTGAAGCTCGCGCGCGATGAGCCGCCGCTCCTCTTCGAGTCGGCTCTGCACCGCGCGGGAGAAGGCCTGGTCCTGTTCCAGGCGCACGTTGTGCGCGCGGGTTCGGTCGAGGCTGTCGGCAAGCCGGTTGTAGCTCTCCGCGAGATGGTCGAGCTCCTGGACATGGAACGCCGGCAGCCGCGTGTCGAACTTGCCGTCGGCACCACGCGACAGCGCCGCCTCGATCTGGCCCAGCGGCGCCAACGCCCGATTGAGCGCTGCGCGCGAGGCGACCCACACCAGCAGCAGCACCGCGCCGGCCCAGCCCAGGCCGGCGGTGACGTCGTCCCAGGCGTCGAGCACCGCGCGCGAGGTGTCCGGGCGCAGCACGATCTCCCATTCGCCCGCGGCGAAGCGGCGCTCGGGCACGACCGGCGAGATCCAGCGCGCGAACCAGTGCGGCGCATCGCGCCCGGCCTTCCACGTAGGCTCCGGCGAGACGTGCAGCAGATCGCCGCCCGGGCCGAGCACTTCCAGGCGGTTGGCGCGCAGGCGGCCGACCGCCTGCAAGTGGGTCATGAGCCGGTCCTGGCCTTGTGCCGTGTCGCGCAGCGTCTCGGGAATCAGGACGACGAGCCACTGCTCGGCGACGCGCGTGGCCGCCTGCACTTCCTCGTGGATCGCGTTGCGCGCCTCGCGCGCCCACCACATTGCGAGAATGACCAGCACCACCGCGAGCAAAGCGGTCAGCACCACGACGATGCGGCCGTGCAGCGTGGGGATGAAGCGCTTCTGGTTCAAGACCGATCTCCCTCGATCCGATCACGGCGCCGCCCGCCGCGGTGCACCGGAACACCCTGGACGCGGTGGACCCGCCCCCGACGGCTTGCCGCTTCGCAAGCGGCGTGCGCCGTTTCCGCGCCGATGCAATGCGGTCGGCCGCTTGCGGACGAAGTCGTCGCAGGGGCGAATGGGCGCCGACCGTAGCACGTAGACTGGATCATGTCGGCCCGGGTTTCAGTAGGGTTGGTTTGTCATCGATACATGTTCGGCCCGCAAGCGTCGTGCCAGCGTGAGAGCCGTTTCTCGGCTCAGCGCAGCAGCGCTTGGGCGAACAGCGGCGTGCCGCCGCGCACGCGCAGCTTGAAGGGGTCGGCGAGGCACAGCGCAGCATAGCCGACCAGCCCCTGCCAAGGCGCATCGAACAGGGTGGAGCATTGGGCCCCGTTGGCGCGGTCGCCGTCCGGGAGCAGGCGTCTGGCCACGCGGTTGGCCGCCACCAGCCGGCTGTCGTGGTCGAACACCGCGAGCGCTTCGAGGGGGCTCCCCAGCATGCCGCGGCGCGGGTGAAAGCGCAGCACCAGAAAGCCGCGCTCGTCGTGCTCGATCATGCGATGCTCGATGATCTCCACCGTGGTGTGCAGCAGCGCGTTCGGATGGGTGAGCTGCTCCGAGCTCGCCGGGCGTCCGCCGAAAAAGCCGACCGCGCCCAGCATGCCCAGCACCCGCTGGTCGGGAGAAAGCACTGGCGCGGCGATCCCCAGCAGCGCCGGATCGGCCTGTGCCGGGTCGAGGCGCAGCGTGGCGATGCCGGGCGGTCCGGCGCGGCGCTGCCACCGTTCAGGCCACGGCCCGACGAGCGATTCCTCCGGCACGGCACTTCGGCTTGCGTCGAGCGCTTCGCGCTGGGCCACACCGGCGCCAATCATGCACAGGATGGCACCGTCCTGGTCGCTGAGCAGCACAGTGAGGCCCGGATCGGCAAACTGCCGATAGAGCGCTTCCATCGCCGGCAGCGCGAAGGCGAGCAGCCGTGCTGCCGTGCTTGCGCCGTTCACGCCGGCCGCGAGGCGCGGCGATTTCCAGATCGCCGGTGTCGAGGTGGGTGGGAAGCGTGCGGCCATGCGGCCGTCCGGATAGGACATGGTTGCGTGCGCCGTCCTGAAAAAGGCCCGCCGCATCCGATGCACGATTCATGCCGTGGGCTGCCCGTTTCGGGGCCGCAGCTCGTCCGCCGGTGCCGTCGCGGCGTCTGTGTCAGGATGGAGCACTTGCTCCCATGTGAAACAGCCGGGCACTGCAACCGGCAGGCCTCGTCCGCGATGGCAGGCGAAGCCCCGGATCGCCCGGATCGAGGCGAAACCGCGCCGCGAGTGCCTTTGGGACTTGCCCGGTGGCACAAAGACTGCTTTGATGGACACTATTACAAGAATTCGAGGAGCGGCCCGGCCTGTGCGGCGGGTGGGTGCCTTGGGCGAGGGTGACAGATGAGGGTGTTCGATAAGGCCTTCCGGCTGCTCGGATGGCTCGTGCTTTGGGCCAGCCTTGCGCCGTCGGCGTCTGCCGCGGAGACGACGACGGTGCGCGTGGGGGTGCTGCAATACGGCACCGTCAGCTGGGAGCTCGAAGTCATGCAGCGCGAGGGGCTCGCCGAGCGCGAAGGCGTCAAGCTCGTCGTCGTGCCGATGGCGCTCAACGACGCGGCCAACGTGGCGCTCCTCGGCGGCGCGGTGGATGTCATCGTCAACGACTGGATCTGGGTGTCGCGCCAGCGCAGCGAAGGGCGCGACTTCGTGTTTGCGCCTTATTCGCTGGCGGTCGGTGGCGTGATGGTGCGACCCGACGCGGGCGCCACGAAGTGGGCCGACCTGCGCGGCAAGCGCCTGGGCATCGCCGGCGGCGCGCTCGACAAGAGCTGGCTGCTGCTCCGCGCCTACTCGCGGCGCATGGCCGGCGAGGATGCCGCGCAGTTCGTCCGCACCGATTTCGCCGCCCCGCCGTTGCTCAACCAGCTGATGCTGCGCGGCGAGCTGCCGGCGGTGCTCAATTTCTGGCACTTCAACGCGCGCCTGCGCGCGGCCGGGATGGAGCCGCTGCTGACGCTCGACGAGATGCTGGAGGAACTCGGCGTGACCGGCAGCATGCCCATGATCGGCTGGGTCTTCCGCGAGGGCTGGGCGGGTTCGAATCGCGCCGCGATCGACGGCTTCCTTCGCGCTTCCGCCGCCGCCAAGCAGCGCATGCTCGAATCCGACGCGGTCTGGGAGGCGCTGCGACCGTCGATGCGGGTCGAGGACGAGGCGACCTTCGAGGCCTTGCGCGATGGATTCCGCGCCGGGATCCCGGGTCCCTCCCACGATACGGCGAGCGCCGAGGCGGTGGCGCGTCAGGTGTACGCGATTCTCGCGGCCGAGGGCGGCCCCGCACTGGTCGGCCGGTCCGACGCGCTCGCGCCGGGCACCTTCTGGACTACGGGTGCATATCGGTGAAGAGGCCGCAGAACCGCTCCGAGCCGGTTGCCGCGTTGTCGCTGCCGGGTCTGCGCAAGGGCGGGAAGGCGACGCGACCCTGGGTGCCCGGGGCCGATGTGAGCCTGCGTCTCGCCTCGCTCCTCGCCTTCGTCCTGCTGTGGCAGATCCTCGCGGCAATCCTCGACAGCTCGCTGCTGCCCTCGCCGGCAGCGGTGTTCGTCCGCGTGGCGGAGGAGACCGCCTCGCTCGTGCTGCCGCAGCATCTGACGATCACACTGGGGCGCGTCGTGGTCAGTTTCCTGCTCGCGATGGCGATCGGCACGGCCATCGGCATCGCCATGGGGCGCTGGCGCAGGGTCGACCTCTTTCTCGATGCGTGGCTCGTGCTCGGGCTCAACATCCCGGCGCTCGTCACCATCATCCTGTGCTACGTGTGGTTCGGGCTGACCGATGTCGCGGCGATCGTCGCGGTGGCGATCAACAAGATCCCGACTGTGGTCGTGATGGTGCGCGAGGGCGCGCGCGCGATCGACCCCAGGCTCATGCAGGTCGCGCGCGCCTACCGGCTGTCGCGCTGGCGCACCTTCACGCGCGTGTATCTGCCGCAGCTCGTGCCCTATCTGATGGCGGCTGCGCGCTCGGGCCTGTCGCTGATCTGGAAGATCGTGCTGGTGGTGGAATTGCTCGGCCGCAGCAACGGCGTCGGCTTCCAGCTCAACGTCTTCTTCCAGTTCTTCGACATCTCCGGCATCCTCGCGTACACCCTGGTGTTTGCCGCCGTCGTGCTGCTGGTCGAGGCGCTGCTGATGCGTCCGCTCGAGCGCCGGCTGACCGGATGGCGGGGCTGAACGGATGACGGGCCCGACCGAAATGCTCGAGATCGACATCGCGCGCAAGCGCTACCCGGACCGCGGCGGCCGGCCGCACCTCGCGCTCGCCGACTTGCGCCTGAGCATCGGGGGCGGCGAGTTCGTCTGCGTGGTGGGGCCATCGGGCTGCGGCAAGACGACGCTGCTCAACGTCGTCGGCGGCCTCGATGCCGACGTCGACGGCCGCGTGCTGCTCGACGGCAAGCCGCCTTCGGCTGGGGTCGGCTTCATGTTTCAGGAGCCGCGGCTGATGCCGTGGCTCACCGTGCTCGACAACGTGCTGCTGGTCGCGCCCGACCCCGAAGCGGCGCGGCCGCACGCGCGCGCGCTGCTCGAGGCGATGGAGCTGGGCGACGTGCTCGACGCGTATCCCGGGCGGCTCTCGGGCGGCATGCAGCGGCGCGTGGCGCTCGCCCGCGCGTTCTCGATCGACCCGGGCTTGCTGCTGATGGACGAGCCCTTTGTGTCGCTCGATGCACCGACCGCCAACCGCCTGCGCACGATGCTGGTCGAGCTGTGGCAGCGCCGCGGCGCGACCGTCTTGTTCGTCACCCACGACTTGCGCGAGGCGCTCGCCCTCGGCGACCGTGTGTGCTTTCTGTCCGGCTCGCCCGGGCGGGTCGTGCTCGACCTGCCGGTCGGCCTGCCGCGACCGCGCGCGCACGACGACGAGGCCGTGTCGACGCTGTACGCCGAGCTGATGACCCGCTACCCGGAGATTCTTGCCGGGCTGGCGGCGAGCGCCGAGGACATCGAAGGAGGCGGCGATGGGCGCTGAAACCACCGTGGCTGCCGTCCTGCGGGTCGAGGCCGCGGAGAAGTCCTATGGGCCCCGCAAGGCGCTCAAGGGCGTGAGCCTCGCGGTCGGGCGCGGCGAGTTCGTCGCGCTGCTCGGCCCCAACGGTGCGGGCAAGAGCACGCTGTTCCAGCTCCTGACCGGGCTGTTCAACGCCGACCGGGGCCGCGTCGAGGTCTGCGGCTGCGACATCCGCCGCGACGCGATCACGGCGCTCGCCGGCATCGGCGTGGTGTTCCAGCAGGCCACACTGGATCTGGACCTCAGCGTCGAGGCGAACCTGCGCTTCCACGCCCGGCTGCACGGCATGGCCGGACGCGACGCGACGGCGCGCATCGCCGAGGCGCTGGCGCAGCTGGGGCTCGCCGAGCGCGCCGGCGACAAGGTGCGCGAACTCTCCGGCGGCAACCGCCGCAAGGTCGAGCTCGCCCGGGCGCTGCTGCACCGGCCCCGCGTGCTGCTGATGGACGAGGCCACCGTCGGGCTCGACCCGGCCTCGCGGCGGCAGTTGCTCGACCAGGTGCTGGCCTTGCGCGAGGACGGCGTCGGCGTGCTGTGGGCGACGCACCTGGTCGACGAGGCCGAGGCGGCCGACCGCGTCATCGTGCTGCACCAGGGCAAGATCCTCGCCGAGGGCACGCCCGCGGCGCTGGTGGCGCAGGCCGGCACGGGGACGCTCGCCGAAGCGTTCCTGGCGATGACGGGCGGCGCGGAGGCGGTCGTTCGCGGAAGTGATTAGCAGGTTCCTTCCCCTTCAAGGGGAAGGACAGGATGGGGATGGGTTTATGGCGGGCACTTTGGAGTCCACCCATCCCCACCCCAGCCCTCCCCTTGAAGGGGAGGGAGTGTCGATGTGCCGGCTTGAGCGGGTGGGGCGCATCGCCCGCAGCGGCCTCGCGGGCCCAGCCGTACGCCCGACCGGCGCCCGGCGGTACGGAAGATGTAGCGGAAATCAAACAAACGACAACGACTCGACCACAAGGAGACCGACGACATGACCCTGAAACGACTCTGCACAGGCCTTGCCATCGCCCTCGCGCTCGCCTTGGGCAGCGGCGCCACGCTGGCGCGGGGAACCGGCCACATCTTCGTCAGCAGCGAGAACGACAACGCCGTGACGGTGCTCGACGGCAAGACCCACGCGGTAATCAAGGTGATCCCCACCGGCGAGCGTCCGCGCGACATGAAGCTCACGCCCGACCGCAGCGAGCTCTTCGTGATCGCCAGCAACGACGAGCGCATCGACGTGATCGATCTTGCCAAGCTCGAGGTGGTGCGCAGCTTCGAGGTCGGCGACGACCCCGAGATGTTCGACTTCAGCAAGGACGGCACGCGGGTCTACGTATCGAACGAGGACGACGCGATGGTGAGCGTGATCGACGTCGCGAGCGGCGAGCTCGTCACGACCATCGAGGTCGGCGAGGAGCCCGAGGGCATCCTCGTCAGCCCCGACGGCAGGTTCCTGTATGTGACCTCGGAAGTCGCGAACATGGTGCACGTGATCGACACCGCGACGCACGAGATCGTCGCCAACGTCGTCGTCGGCAACCGGCCGCGCCGCTTCGCCGCGACGCCGGACGGGGCCGAGGTTTGGGTCACCAACGAGCTGGGCGGCACCGTCACCATCCTCGACGGCCGCACGCACGAGGTGAAGGGCACCGTCGCCTTCGAGCCGCGCGGCTTTCGCGCCGAGGAGGTGACGCCGGTGGGCATCACGATGACGCGCGACGGCAAGACCGCCTACGTGACGCTGGGCCGCGCCAACCACTTCGCGGTGGTGGACGTCGCGAGCCGCGCCGTGCGCGACTTCGTGCTGGTCGGGTCCCGCGCCTGGGGCGCGGCGCTTAACGGCGACGAGAGCCTGCTCTTCATCGCCAACGGCCTGTCGGACGACGTCTCCATCGTCGATACGCGCACGAACCGCGTGCTGCGCTCGGTCCCGGTCGGGCGCGTTCCGCACACGGTCGTCATCGACGACTGATCGCCCCGCGGCCGATGGAGATGAGTGCAATGCCGACCCGCCTGTCCCTGCGCCTCGTGTGCAGGCTGCTGCTCGTCGCCGTGCTGGCGTTCGCGCTGCCGGCCGGCGCCGAGACGATCCGCTTCGCTTACGTCGGGCTCGACAAGGACGCGCGCTACGACGAGCGCCGGCTTCAGTACCGCAACCTCGCCCAGCCCTTCGGCGCGCCGTTCGCCGGTGCCGAGGTGGCGCTGCGCGAGGCGCGCTTCGTCGGCCAGGCGTTGGGCGTCGCCTTCGCGCTCGAGCGCGCGACGGCCGCCGACGCGGCGGCGATGGTGGGGCGCATCGAGGCGCTGCACGCCGAAGGCGTGCGCTACTTCCTGCTCGATGCGCCGGGCGGGATGGTCGCCGAGGTCGCCCGCGCGACGCGCGGCAAGCCGCTGGTGCTGTTCAACGTCTCGGCACCGGACGACGCGCTGCGCCAGGAGGCCTGCCAGCCCCATCTGCTTCACACCCTGCCCAACCACGCGATGCAGGCCGATGCGCTGGTGCAGTACGTGGTGTCGAAGAAATGGCGCACGGTGCTGCTGCTCGAAGGCCCGCTCGCCGACGACAAGTTGATCGCCGCCGCCTTCGAGAACTCCGCGCGTCGCTTCGGCCTGCGCGTCGTCGCCAAGCGCGAGTTCGTGCTGAGCAACGACCCGCGCCTGCGCGACCAGGGCAACGTCGCGCTGCTCACGGCCGGACCGGATTACGACGTCGTGTTCGTCGCCGACAGCGACGGCGAGTTCGCGCGCGGCGTGCCCTACCGCAGCGTGCGGCCGCGACCCGTGGTCGGCGCCGAGGGTTTGGTTGCCGCGGCCTGGCATTGGTCGTGGGACCGCCACGGCGCGCCGCAGCTCAGCAACCGCGTGGAGCGCCAGGCCAAGCGCAAGATGGCCGACGTCGACTGGGCGGCATGGATCGCCGTGAAGGCGGTGGTCGAGGCGGTGCTGCGCACCGAGAACGCCAGCTTCGACGATCTCCTCGCCTACCTCACCGGCGAGGAGATCATCATCGACGGCTTCAAGGGCAACCGACTGAGTTTCCGGCCGTGGGACAAGCAGCTGCGCCAGCCCATGCTGCTCGCGACCCACAACGCGGTGATCGAGCGCGCGCCGCTGCAGGGCTTCCTGCACCAGACCAACAATCTCGACACCATCGGCTTCGATCGCCGCGACAGCCGCTGCAGCTTCGACGGAGCGACGCGATGAGGCCGATCGGGTGCGGTGGCGGACGGAGCGTGGAGGTGCCGGGGACGGCAGCTTTATCGGCGTGGCGCCAGCCACGAAGGGTGTCGGACGGTGCGGAAGTTCGCATCGCGGGCAGGGGGCGTTCATGCGCCTGAGCCACGCCTTGCTCGCACTGCAGGCCGTCACCAGCCGCGAGGTCGCGAAATTCGTCCGCCAGGGCGGGCGCTTCGCCTCGGCGCTGGTGCGGCCGATGCTCTGGCTGGTGGTCTTCGCCGCGGGCTTCCAGAACGTGTTCGGGATATCGATCATCCCGCCCTACGAGACTTACATCCCGTACCAGGTCTACATCGTGCCGGGGCTGCTCGGCATGGTGCTGCTCTTCAACGGCATGCAGTCCTCGCTCGCGATGGTCTACGACCGCGAGATGGGCGTGATGCGCCTGCTGCTGACGGCGCCCTTGCCGCGCTGGTACCTGCTCTTCGCCAAGCTGCTCGCCGGCACCCTGCTGTCGGTGCTGCAGGCCTATGCCTTTCTCGGGATCGCGGCGCTCTTCGGCGTCGAGCTCCCCTGGAGCGGTTGGCTCTACGCGCTGCCGGCGCTGGTCCTGGCGGGGATGATGCTGGGCGCGCTCGGCCTGCTGATGTCGGTGCACATCCGCCAGCTCGAGAACTTCGCTGGCACGATGAACTTCGTGATCTTCCCGATGTTCTTTATTTCGCCGGCGCTCTATCCGCTGTGGAAGCTCGAGGAGTCGGGTGCGGCCGTGGTGCATTTCCTCGCCCAGGTGAATCCGTTCACCTATGCGGTCGAGGCGATCCGCTTCGCGCTCTATGGTCAGATCTCGTTCGAGGCGCTCGGCGTCGTCGTCGGCTGCCTGGTGGCCTTCTTCCTGCTCGCGGCCTGGGGCTACGACCCGCAGCGCGGCATGCTCAAGCGCACCGGCAAGCCGGGCTGAAGCCCGCACGAACTGCCGGCAATCAGCGCGGCTCGCGGTCGAAGAGCTCGGTCTCGAGGCGCAGGTAGCGGTGCTGCACGTTGCGCGGGTGCATCACCGGATAGAGCGCCCAGTGGGCGAACTGCGGCAGCTCGGCGGCGGCGAGTGTCTCCTGCAGTCCGGCGCCGTCGTCGACGAGCGCCCCGACGCGGGCGTCGAGTTGGGTCAGGTAGTCGCGCACCGGGCCGATGTCGTCGAGACCGCCCGGCGGGCCGTAGCCGGGCACAAGGGTCTGCACCGGCAGGCGTTCGAGTTCGGCGAGCGCATCGAGCCAGCCGGTCGGCTGCGCATCGCGCACCGCCGGTATGCGTCCGATGGAGATGAGGGCGCCGGCGAAGAGTACGCCGCTCGCGGGGTCGAGCACGGCGAGGTCGCCCGGGGTGTGCCCCCAGCCGAAGTGCATCAGGTGCAGGGACCGCCCGCCGGCGATGAGGGTCAGCGAGCCCGATACCGTCCGGTCCGGCGCCACCACGCGGGTGCCGCGCATCGCTTCCTCGCCGAGCAGCGCGGTGAGGTTGGCGAGGCAGCGCTCGCAGCGCTCGACGATGAGCTGGGCAGCCGCTTCGTGAGCGAGGATGGGGATGCCGCGCTCGGCGAAGGCCGCGGCGCCCATTACGAACTCCTGCAGCGGCTGGGTAATGATCGCGAGCACCACCGGCTTGCCGCCGAGGGCCTCGGCCGCCTCCAGGATGCGGACGCCGTGCTGGCGCGAGCTGCCGGTGTTGATGACGATGGTGCCGTCTGCACCGACGATGAAGCCGATGTTGCCGACCGCGCCGCCGTTGTCGGCGGCCGCCTCGTCGCGGGCACCCAGGGCTACATGCACGCCGGGGGCAAGCTCGACCGCCGGAAGCGGCTGCGCGGTGGCGGCGACCGTGCCGAAGCAGGCGAGCACGCATATTGCTAACGATACGAAAAGCCGTCCCGACAACGACCACACCCCCAACGGAGTCCCTCGCCGATGACTGCCTCCCATCTCCTTCGAATCGCCGTCTGCATCCTGGCGGGTGCGTGCCTGACCTTTGCCGCGCAGGCGGCCGGCGGCGCCGAACCGCCGACGCTGGCGATCGTGGGCTTCGAACTGCTCGAGAACGAGCCCGACCCGAGCCGCGAGGCGGACCAGCAGCGGCGTCTCGGCATGATCCACGCCCAGATCCAGACGGCTCTCGCCGAAGCCGGGCTCTACCGCGTCGTCGCGCTCGAGCCGGCGCGCGACGTCCTCGAGCGGTTGCGCGCCCGCCACGAGTACCTTTACCGCTGCGACCCGTGCCTGACCGAGGTGGGCCGTGCGCTGGACGTGGACCTGGTCGCGGCGGGCTGGGTGCAGAAGGTCAGCAACCTGATCCTCAACATCAACATCGTGATCCGCGACGCGCGCGAGGACCGGCTTGTGCTGACCAAGTCTGTGGACATCCGCGGCAATACCGACGAGACCTGGGCCCGCGGCGTGCGCTTTCTGGTGCGCGACATGGGCGAACGGCGCGCCCGCAATCCCGGCTACGGCATCGGATCGCACGGCGGCGCGTCTCCCGCCGGCGTCAGCGCAAGGGATTGACGGCGACCGCCGTCGCGAAGCGCAGATCGCGGGTGTCGACGACCTCGGCCTTGAGCTCACCGTCGCCGCGCGGCACGAACCAGAAGCGGAAGTTCGGGTTCTCGCTGATCGTGAAATCGATGTCGGCGCTCATCACCGGCTCGCCGGCAAAGCTGATCTCGACGCGGCGCACGAAATAGGCGGGCGTGTAGTGGCGTGTCAGCTGGTCCATCGCGAGGCCCGAGTGGTTGGGGTGGCTTACCATCAGCTGCGCAAGCGCGGGACGGCCGGGCGCGACGTCGCCCTCGACGCGCAGGCGCATCTTGCCGAGGTTCGCAAGCGCCGCGCTCATGTCCTTGCCCGGCGGCGCCGAGCACCCGCCCGAGGCCTTGACGAAGCGCGTCGCCATGTGGAGCTCGCCGTCGCTCGTCCGGGCGATCGCGCGCACGTGGGTGTAGGTCTCGATCCGCACGCGCAACTCGATGTCGGCGCGACCGCTCGCCGGCGTGAAGGTGAATACCGCGCCGACCGGCGAGGGGTTGTTGTCGATCACCAGATAGACCTTCTCGATGTGGCGCTCGGGGGTCTGCTCCAGGCCGGTGCGGATCGAGACCGGCACGATTGCGGCGTCCTGGGCGCGTTCGGGGGCGTCGAGCGTGATCACGGCGTCGGCCGGGGTCCGGATCTCCTGCGCCTGGAAGAGGCTCGTGCGCACCTGCTGCCAGGTGGCGTTGGCCTCGGGCCGGTCGGGGTCTGACTTCTGCGCCGAGGCCTCGGCGACGAGCCCCAGGGCCAGGATGGATGCGAGCAGCAGCGACGGTGCGTTCATGGTACCCCCCGGGGGTCAGTCCTCCCACTCCAGCTCGGCATAGGCGGCGGTGAGGTTGCGACGGTGGAATTCATCGGCGAGCAGCCAGGTGTCGGTGCCCGTTTCGCCCAAGGCGTTGACCGTTTCGGCCAGCGTCCGGCCCGCGCGCAATGCGGCGCGCACCTGGTCGCGCAGCCCGTCGAGGTAGTCGCGTTGCAGTTGGAGTGCCGCCGGCCAGGCGCGCGAGGGCGGGCCGTGGCCGGGAACGGCGAGGGCGATCTCGAGTTCTGCCAACTCGTCCATCACGGCCAGCCAGCCGAGCAGCCGGCCGTCGAGTACGGGCAGGTGGCCGGCGAACAGCAGGTCACCGAGAAAGAGCACGCCGGTGGCGCGTTCATGCACGGTCAGGTCGTTGTCGGTGTGCGCGGTGGGCCAGGCGCGCAGCGTGAGTGCGCGGCCGCCGAGGTCGAGTTCGAGCGTATCGGCGACCTCGATGTCGGGGAAGACGATGTCGGCCGCCTCCTGCGCGTGGCCCAGTTCGCGTTCGGCCGCGGCGAGGTAATGGCCGGCGCGCGCGGCGAGCGACGCGGCGAAGCGGGCGTGGGCGACGAAGCGCGGGCGCGGTTCGAGGGCCGCAAAGGCGGCCGCGCCGAGAACGTGGTCGGGATGGACGTGGGTGTGGATCACGTAACACACCGGCAAGGGGGTGCGGGCACGCACCGCGGCGAGCATGCGGGCGCCCAGCGCCGGGCTGCCGCCGCTGTCGATGACCGCGACGCACTCCGAGCCGACCACGAAGGCGAGATTGGCGACGTCGCCGCCATTGGCCGCGGACCAGACCTCCTGCCGTCCCACATGGAGCATGACGCCCGGCGCGATCTCCTCGACCGGCAGGGGTGTCGCGCCGGTAGCGATTTCCTCGACCGGCAGCGGAGCCGGGCCGTCCACAGCGGCTGTTCCGGACAGGGGCACAGTGATGGCAAGCACGGCGGCAAGCGCCACGAATCCTGGCCCGAACGACCTGGAAGGCAGGGCGCAGGCCGAGAAAGTGACCATCGGACAGGCCTCCGCGAGCGGGCAGGGCCGATGGGGAAAGGGGTGGCCTTAACGCACCGCCGCCGGGGTGTCGATGAAGCAGCCCTTCTTAGCGTCGTCGCGCAACTTCGCGTAAGTCCGGGCCTGGTCGCGCCACATCTTGGCGCGGTAGTAGCCGCCGCGCTCCCCGCCTATGGTGTTCGCCAGCGCGGCCGTGTGCATGGTGCGGTAGTCCTCGAAGCTTACCTTGGAGGCGACTGAATCGAGCGCGCACGAGCACTTGGTGGACATCTCGTAGTACGGGCCGGGGTGGTCGCGCATGCACTCGAAGACGAAGTTCACCCGCTCGATGGTAGGGAAGTCGTTGGCCTGAGTCGGCGCCGCGGTCAGGGTGGCACAGGTCGCGAGGACGATCAGGGCGGAATGTCGGCGTTTCATCGGTCTCTCCGTAATGGGCGGTGCTCCAGGCGGTCGGTACGACGCCGCGAACTCGGGCGAGCGGATTCGCGAGGCCGCCGGTGGCGGCCTCGCGCGCGGTCAGCGGGCGATCGGTTCGAGGGCCTCGTCGATCAGGGGAACATGGTAGTCGCCGAGGATCTGCTCGATCTCCGCCTGGTGCGAGTCGATGAAGTCCTCGATCTGCTTCTGCCATTCCGGCTCGCCGCGGCGCAGCCCCATGCCGAAGGCGAAGTCGAACCTGACGCCCGGCTCGGATTTCATCGGGACCACGATCAGGGGCGGCTCCACCTGCCGGGCGAAATAGCCGGCGACCGGACCCCACACGATCGCGACGTCGATCTTGCCGGACACCAGGTCCTTGTCGATGATGTCGCCGACATAGTGGTCCATGTCCATGTTGATGGTCTGGTAGGGCACGCCCTGGTCGACCAGATCGTGGCGGTCCATCCAGCGCGACGCCGGCGACTTGTCGTAGAGGCCGATCTTGAGCTGGGTGAGCCGCTCGCGTCCGAGGGCGAGGAAGTCCGCCGTCGACTTGACGTGGTCCATCCCCTTGCCGCTGGGGAAGACGAGGGCGTAGGTCGAGCGGTAGTACGGCTTGGTGACCGCGGTCTGGTCGAAGCCGACGGGCAGGCCGATGATGATGTCGCAGGGATAGTCCTGGCCCGGAAGCTTGTAGCGCAGGGTGTTGCGGATGAAGACGAAGCGCTGCGGATAGTTGAAGTAGGTGACCGGCACGCCGAGATGCTGGGCGAACAGCTCGGCGATGCGATTCTCGAAGCCTTCCTCCTTGTCGTTGGAGAAGGGCATGTTGTTGGGATCCTGGCACACGCGCAGGGTGTCTCGGCCGTTCGCGCTCTGGGCGTAGGCCGACGGGGCGGTTGCGAGCAGTGTCGCGATGGCCGCGGCTGCGAGAAGCCGGACGGTGCCGCGGCGGACCCCGGGTCCGTCCCGGCTCGGGCTCGTTTCGGTCATGAAGCCTCCCGGTCAGTCCATGGCTTGCACGCGAGCACGCGTGATCGCGCCATCGGAGCGGCCCTTGAGATAGGCGTACAGGTGGTCGATGTTGTCCATCACCCGCGGATCGTTGCCGAAGCTCTGCATGCCGCGATCGAGCCGTCCGTCGCGCACCACGGCGATGAACTCCTCCTTGGTAATGACTTTCAGCGATTCGATCAGCGATGGCCCGACCATGCCTTCCTGGTTGGCGCCGTGGCAGCGGTCGCACGCAGCGGCGCGCCAGGCGCGAAAGCCGGCGAGCGTGTCGGCATCGACCTTGTAGCCGTCGACCACCGTATAAAGGGCCTTGTCCGAGTCGCTCTGCTTCTTGCCGGCGAGCGCCTCCTGGGCGTGGGAAACTCCGACCACGCACAGCGCGGCGGCAACAGCGAACTCCAGATACCTCATCTACACATCCTCCTGGTGTGGGTGCGGATCGGTTGCTCCGATTTCTTGTTATTGGGCTTCGATCGGGCCAGAGCCCCTAAGTTGCAGTGTCGTGCGGTCCCGTTGTCGCATCGGCGGCAGGGGAGGGTGTGGCATACCGCTTCCACGGAACAGGACCGCGAGAAACATCGGGGCGGCGCCCACGAGGGGAAGCGCCGCCCCGGCGCAGGCTTGCGTCAATCGGGCAAGGCGAAGATGGTCAGCGACCCGCCGAGCTGCGTGTAATCCTGCAGCTCACGGTAGCCGCCCACTGCGCCGAGACCGTCGGTGTCCGCCTCGAGGCCCGCGGCCATGCCGATGCCGGCCCAGCCGCCGATGCCGGAGTACACGCCGATGTACTGCTTGCCCTTGTGCTCATACGTGAACACGTTGCCGATGATGCCGGACGGGGTCTTGAAGCTGTAGAGCTCCTTCGTGATGTCCTTGGCATCGACGCACTTCAGGTAGCCTTCCAGCGTGCCGTAGCAGGAGATGCCGCCGGCGGTGTTGAGCGAGCCGCTCCACACCGAGAACTTCTCGGCCTTGGATTGCACGATCTTGCCTTCGCCCGCGTCCCAGGTGATGAAGTTGCCCATGCCGCCATGGCTGTTCGGCGTCGGGTACATCGACAGCGTTGCGCCGACGTACGGCTGGCCGGCCACGTAATCGACCTCGAACGGCTCGTAGTCCATGCAGACGTGGTTGGTCGGCACGTAGAACAGGCCGGTCTTCGGA
Source organism: Gammaproteobacteria bacterium (assembly GCA_029289265.1). GTDB lineage: Bacteria > Pseudomonadota > Gammaproteobacteria > Burkholderiales > Rhodocyclaceae > JARFTX01. The sequence goes on along the minus strand of JARFTX010000013.1, from coordinate 21,922 downwards.
TCGAACGACGCCGGCTGCTGGTCCTTGGTGCCGAGCGCCGCCGGGCAGATGCCCTTCACGTTCACGTCCGGCCCATGCTGCGGGTTGGTGAACTTGGACGTGGAGAACGTCGGATCGACCGCGGGACGACCGGTCTTCATGTCGACATGGGTCGCCCAGTTCACCGTCGGATCGTACTTCTCGGCGACCAGCAGGGCGCCGGTGGCGCGATCCAGCGTGTAGGCAAAACCGTTGCGGTCGAAATGCACCAGCGCCTTGGTCGGCTTGCCCTTGACCGGGATGTCGGCGAGGATCATTTCATTGACGCCGTCGTAGTCCCACTCGTCGTGCGGCGTCATCTGGTAGACCCACTTCGCCACCCCGGTATTGAGGTCGCGCGCGAAGATGGTCATCGACCAGCGGTTGTCGCCGGGACGCTGCGAGGGGTTCCAGGTCGACGGGTTGCCCGTCCCGTAATAGACCAGATTGAGCTCGGGATCCCAGCTGAACCAGCCCCAGGTCGTGCCGCCGCCGATCTTCCACTGGTCGCCTTCCCAGGTCTTGAGCGACGAATCCTTGCCGACCGGCTTGAGCTCGCCGTCCGTCCAGGTCACGGTCTTCTCGGGGTCGATCAGCATCTCGTTGTCGGGGCCGGTGCTGTAGCCTTTCCACGCCAGCTTGCCGGTGTTGATGTCATAGGCCGCCAGGAAGCCGCGCACGCCCCATTCGCCGCCGGAGATGCCGGTGATGACCTTGTCGCCGAACACGTGCGGGGCGTTGGTGTTGACCGCGCCGAGCTTGGGATCACCGTTCACGACGCTCCACAGCACGTTGCCGTCCTTCGCATTGAGGGCGACCAGGGTGCTGTCGGCCTGCTGCAGGAAGATCTTGCCTTCGGCATAGGCGAGGCCGCGATAGACGGTGTCGCAGCACATCTGCGCGATGACCGAGGGATCCTGACGCGGCTCGTAGCGCCAGACGATCTTCTGCGTGTCGAGATCGAGCGCGAACACCTTGTTGGGGAACGGCGTATGCACGAACATCATGCCATCGACCACCAGCGGCGACCCTTCGTGGCCGCGCAGGACGCCGGTCGAGAACGTCCATGCGACCTGCATCTTGCCGACGTTGCCGGCGTTGATCTGTTCGAGCTTGCTGTAACGCTGGTTGAAGAAGTCTCCTGCCTGGGCGGCCCAATTCTTCGGGTCGGACATCTTCTTCTGGAGGTCGGCGTTTGCCGGTGCGAGTCCGGGTAGCGCCAGCAGCAGCGCGCCCAGCAAAGGTGATCCTACCTTGATGAATCGTTCGGAAATCTTCATTGTTGTCTCCTCATCGATTGGCGATCGAGCGTGTGCCGCAGCTGAAACCACCCAAAGCCCCGGAGCGGCCGCCGGAGCAGGCACCGACAGTCGATAGCGACGGTGGCGGTCGGTGCGGACATGCCGCCTGGGCGGCAACGACCGCATCTGCCTGATACCACGCGTCGATGCGACTGTCGGGCCCGAACCCCGCAGGCCTGCGGCGAAGCCGGGATGGGGTCGTCATCGCAAAACCTGTGCCAATACGGCTGGAACGCGCCTTCGCGCGCTTCTGGCGGGTGGGCCGGGTGGTTTGCCCCGTCGAAGCACGGTGGGGATGCGTGCCTGCGGTCAATTGCCCTCGGATGATGTGATACAGCAGGACGCACATGTCACTTTTTGGTCACGTGTCACTTTTTGTGACACGGCGCGGGTGACTCGCTCGTCCTGCAATCAGCATAGACCAGAGGTGATCGATTTGAAGGTTTTCGGTACCCGCAAACGGCAGTGCGCCGCGCCTCGTGAGGAAGGCGCGGCGCATTCGGATCGCGGGTCGCTGCCCACGCGTGGGGTCAGGTCGTCGTGATGGTTGCCGCGCTCAGGCGGCAGGCGGCGTACTTGAACTCGGGGATCTTGCCGAAAGGGTCGAGCGCCGGATTGGTCAGCATGTTGGCGGCCGCTTCCGCATAGCAGAACGGCACGAACACCATGCCCTCGGCCATCAGGGGGTCGACGCGGGCGGTGAGCGTGATGCTGCCCCGCCGCGTCGTGATCGTGATCGGCTCGCCCGGCACGATCCCCAGGCGCGCGAGCTCGGCCGCAGCGAGCGTCGCCACCGCGGCTGGTTCGAGGTCGTCGAGGACGCGGGCCCGGCGCGTCATCGAGCCGGTGTGCCAGTGCTCGAGCTGGCGCCCGGTGGTGAGCACGACCGGATAGTCCGCATCCACCGGTTCGTCGGGCGGCAGCGGGCGGGTCGGTGTGAAGCGCGCGCGGCCGGTCGCGGTCGGGAAGCGGTCGCCGAAGACGACATCCTGGCCGTGCGAGATCTCGTCCGGGCAAGGGTAGGTGACCGAGTCCTCGCGCTCCAGGCGCTCCCAGGTGATGTGATCGAGCGAGCGCATGCCGCGCTTCATCTCGGCGAACACGTCGCGCGGGTGGCCGTAGTCCCAGGCAAGGCCGAAACGGCGGGCGATCTCCTGGACGATCCACCAGTCGGGCCGCGCCTCGCCCGGCAGCGGCACGGCGGCGCGCCCCATCTGCACCTGGCGGTTGGTGTTGGTCACCGTGCCGTCCTTCTCGGGCCAGGCCGAGGCGGGCAGGATCACATCGGCGAACTGCGCCGTCTCGGTGATGAAGAGGTCCTGCACGACCAGGTGCTCGAGCTTGGCCAGCGCCTTGCGGGCGTGCTCGAGGTCGGGGTCCGACATCGCCGGGTTTTCGCCGAGGACGTACATGCCGCGGATGGTGCCGGCGAGGATGGCGTTCATGATCTCGACCACCGTCAGTCCCGGCTTCGCGTCGAGCGGCGCATTCCAAAGCTCCTCGAAGGCGGCGCGGACCTGGGCGTCGCCGACCGGCTGGTAGTCGGGGAACACCATCGGGATCAAACCGGCATCGGACGCCCCCTGGACGTTATTCTGGCCGCGCAGCGGGTGCAGCCCCGTGCCGGGCCGACCGACCTGACCGCAGGCGAGCGCGAGCGAGATCAGGCAGCGCGCATTGTCGGTGCCGTGGGTGTGCTGCGAAATGCCCATGCCCCAGAAGATCATCGCGCGCTCGGCGGTCGCGTAAAGGCGCGCCACTTCGCGGATCAGCGCCGGTTCGACGCCGCACAGCGGCGCCATCGCCTCGGGGGTCATGTCGGCGACGTGGGTCTTGAGGGCCTCGAAGCCCTCGGTGTGGGCGGCGATGTAGGTCTCGTCGTAGAGATGCTCGGCGACGATGACGTTCAGCATCGCGTTGAGCAACGGCACGTCGGCGCCGGGGCTGAAGCGGACCATGCGGTGGGCGTAGGCGCCGAGCGCCTGGCCGCGCGGATCGAGGATCACGAGCTTGGTGCCGCGTTGCGCCGCCTGCTTGAAGAAGGTTGCCGCGACGGGGTGGTTCACCGCCGGGTTGCAGCCGGTCAGGATCACGACGTCGGCTTCCATCGCCTGCATGAACGACGCGGTGACCGCGCCCGAGCCGATGCATTCGATCAGCGCCGCGACCGAGCTCGCGTGGCACAGCCGCGTGCAGTGGTCGACGTGGTTCGAGCCGAAACCCGTGCGCACCAGCTTCTGGAAGAGCCACGCCTCCTCGTTCGAGCACTTGGCGCTGCCGAAGCCGGCGAGCGCGTCGGGTCCGTGCGCATCGCGCAGGCCCCTGAGGCCGGAGGCGGCGAAGTCGAGCGCCTCGTCCCAGCTCGCCTCGCGGAAATGGGTGAGCGGCGCGGCCGGATCGAAATCGGGGTCGAAGCGCTTGGGCACGCCCGGGCGGCGGATCAGGGGGCGCAGCAGGCGCGAGCGGTGGGCCGGGTAGTCGAAGCCGAAGCGCCCCTTGACGCACAGGCGGTTGCGGTTCGACGGGCCGTCGCGGCCCTCGACGAACACGATGCGTTCATCCTTGACGTGGTAGGTGAGCTGGCAGCCGACGCCGCAGTACGGGCACACCGAGTCGACCTTGCGGTCGGCGACGGCCGAGTCGCCGTGCCCTTCGCGGTCGACGAGCGTGGCCGGCATCAGCGCGCCGGTGGGGCAGGCCTGCACGCACTCGCCGCAGGCGACACAGGTGCTCTCGCCCATCGGGTCGTCGAAGTCGAACACGATCTTGGCCGCGGCGCCGCGGTGGGCGATGCCGATCACGTCGTTCACCTGCACCTCGCGGCAGGCGCGCACGCACAACGTGCAGGCGATACAGGCCTCCAGATCCACGCGCATCGCGGTGTGCGAGCTGTCGACGGCATTGGGCGCCGGCTCTCGGGCCGGCAGGCGGGCGCGCGCGTCCTCGGCATCGACGCCGAGCGCGTCGGCGATGTTCCAGATGTGGGCCGAGCGGTCGGGGCTTGCCGCGCGCGCCGGCTGGTCGGCGAGCAGCAGCTCCAGCACGCCCACGCGGGCGACGCGGGCGCGCTCGGACGTGGCGCTGCGCACCACCATGCCGGGGCGGGCCTCGCGGATGCAGCTCGCGGCGAGCGTGCGCTCGCCCTCGATCTCGACCATGCAGGCGCGGCAGTTGCCGTCGGCGCGATAGCCCGGCGCGTCCTTGAAGCACAGGTGGGGGATCGTCTCGCCGCCGCGGCGGGCGACCTGCCAGATCGTCTCGCCGGCGCGGGCGATGACGGTGCGGCCGTCGACCGTCAGCTCGAAGGTCGCGGCGTCTTGGGAAGCCGTGGTGTTCATCGTCGCATTCGTCGTCATTGCGCCGCGCCTCCTTCGCGCACCGTCACGCCCTGCTCGGCGAGCCGCGCGGGGAAGTGGCGCAGCAGTCCCAGCACCGGGTTCGGCGCCGCCTGGCCCAGTCCGCAGATCGAAGCGTCCTGCATGACCCGGGCGAGCCGGCGCAACTCGCCTGCATCCCATTCGTCGCGCTCGAGCAGTTTCAGCATCTTCTCGGTGCCGACGCGGCAGGGCGTGCACTGGCCGCAGGACTCGTCGGCGAAGAAGGCCATCAGATTCTTCGCCACCGCGCGCAGGTCGTCGCGGTCGGAGACGACGATCACCGCGGCTGAGCCGATGAAGCAGTCCTCGGCCTGCAAGGTGTCGAAGTCGAGCGGGATGCCGGCCTTGGCGGCCGGCAGCAGCCCGCCCGAGGCTCCGCCCGGCAGGTAGGCGAGCAGCCGGTGTCCGTCGGCCATGCCGCCGCAGAACTCGTCGATGAGCTCCCGCAGGGTGATGCCGGCCGGGGCGAGATGCACGCCCGGGCGCTTGACGCGGCCCGACACCGAGAAGCTGCGCAAGCCCTTGCGGCCGTGACGGCCCTGGCTGGCGAACCAGTCGGCGCCGCGCTCGTACAGGATCGGGATCCAGTAGACGGTCTCGACGTTGTTCACGAGGGTGGGGCGGTCGAACAGCCCCTTCTGAGCGACGAAGGGCGGGCGGTGGCGCGGCTTGCCGGGCTTGCCTTCGAGCGATTCGATCAGCGCCGACTCCTCGCCGCAGATGTAGGCGCCGGCGCCGCGGCGCAGCACGATCGAGCCGGGCGCGGCGAGGCCGGCCGCCTCGAGCTCGGCGATCGCCTCTCGCAGCACCCGGTGCAGGCCCGGGTACTCGTCGCGCAGGTAGATCCAGACCGTCTCGGCCTCGACCGCCCAGGCGCTCACGAGCGCCCCTTCCAGGAAGCAGTGCGGCGCCCGCTCCAGGTAGAAGCGGTCCTTGAAGGTGCCCGGCTCGCCCTCGTCGGCGTTGATGACGACATAGCGGGGGGCGGGTTCGGCGCGCACGAACTGCCACTTGCGAAAGGTCGGAAAGCCCGCGCCGCCGAGGCCGCGCAGGCCGGCGGCCTCGATCACGCGGCTCAACTGCTCGGCCGTGACCTTGCCGGCGCGACAGTCGTCGAGCAGCCGGTAGCCGCCCGCGGCCCGACAGGCGTCGAGCCGCTGCCAGGCGATCGGCTCGGGTTCGCGCTCGCCCGCCGCGAGTGCGTGCAGTACGCGCTCGGGCGTCGCGTGGCCGATGTGGCGGTGGCCGATCTCGGCAATCGGCGCGGCCTCGCAGCGGCCCATGCAGGGCGCGCGCAGCACGCGCACCTGGGCCGGATCGGTTCCGGCGACGAGCGCCCGGCGCAGCGCCTGGGCGCCGGCGAGCTCGCACGTCAGCGAGTCGCACACGCGGATCGTGACCTCGGGCGGGGGCGTTGCGCCGTCGCGAACAATGTCGAAGTGGGCGTAGAAGGTCGCGGTCTCGTAGACCGCCGCCATCGGCAGATTCATCCACTGCGCGAGCGCGCGCAGGTGGCTCAGGGCGAGATGCCCGTAGTGGTCCTGGAGCGCGTGCAGGTGCTCGATCAGCAGGTCGCGGCGTCGCGGCGCGTCGCCGAGCAGAGCTTCCACCTCGCGCAGCGCCTCGGTCTCGGGCTGGCGGCCGCGCTGGGTGCCGCGGGCGGCCTTGGCGGGCCGCTGGGTCGTCGAAGTCGTCATGAGCTCGTCAATGTGGATCCTGAATTGGGCAAAGTGCGAGGGCACCTGTGAGGTGTCCGTTCGGGTTCGGTCGGGAAACCGGGTCGTCGCCCGGGACCGCCGCGCGGAGCGCTTGCGGCCGACTGCGCTCGCGCCGTCCGCCTGGGTGGCAAGGCCAACTTCGGAGGCAAGCATCGTGCCACGCGATCCGCCGCGATCCCGCCGGTCGGCTGCGGACAGGCCCGGCGATCGTGCCCCGAGCATGGTCGTCGGCCCGCCCTCCATCAGTCCAGTATGGGCAAGAATCATTTGCGTCAGCAAGGTACAGGTGCTACTTTTTGACGCATAAGAAACGACGCCATGCTGTGCGTGGGCGCAAGGCAGGGGTGCTGGCCGGGCCGGTCGCGCGAGCCTTTGCGGTGCGTGCGCCGGTTGGCTCCCGCGATGGGCATCGGCGGGAATGACAAGACGACCACCCGGTGCGGTGACCCAGAGCGGCCCGTGCCCGGACAGGAGGAGACGATGGGCCTACCCCAGTTGTGGGAGGCGCGCGGTCAGCGGCTCGATGCTGCGCGGCGCCAGTTCTTCATCGAGGGTGCGGAACCAGAAGGCGCCATCTCCGAGGCGATACTCCGATCGTGGCAGCGCTGCCGCCGAAGCGGGCTCGATCCCGCCGGCGGGCTCGGCATCGACGGTGCTGCGCGGGTGCGGCTGGCCGAGTCGCGCGAGCGCAACGCGGGCCTGCTCGAGCAGGCGAGCGGCGTCATGGAGCACGTCTTCAACCAGATCCGGGCCTCCGGCAGCATGGTCATCCTGGCCGACGTGGACGGCATGATCATTCACAGCCTCGGCGATGCGAGCTTCGTCGACCGCGCCGAGCGCGTCGCGTTGCAACCCGGCGCCTGCTGGAGCGAGGAGGTGCGCGGCACCAACGGCATCGGCACGGCATTGATCGAGGGTGCGCCGCTGGAAGTGTTCGGCTCCGAGCATTACTTCTCGCGCTACGGTTTCCTGACCTGCAGCGCGGCGCCGGTCTTCGATCCGCGCGGCAAGCCGCTCGGCGTATTCGACATCTCGGGCGACTATCGCGGTTCGCAGAACCACACCCTGGGGCTGGTGCGCCTTTCAGTGCAGTTGCTGGAGCGTCGCTTGTTCGAGATCGAGCACCAGAAAGAGATTCTGGTCGCCTTCCATTCCCGGCCGGAGTACATCGGCACCTTGCAGGAGGCGTTGATCGCGATCAGCACCGACGGCTGGATACTCGGTGCCAACCCGGTGGCGCGGGAGTGGTTCGCCGAGGCCGGGGTGAGTCCGACGCAGAGCTTCGCCAGCCTGTTCAAGCTGAGCCTGGGGGCAATCTTCGATCGGGCCGCGGGTGCGTCACGCTCGCTGCTCAAGCTCGAATTGCGCCACGGCGGGGCGCTCTATGTGCAGATGCGGGGTCTCGGCCCGCGTGCAACGGCGAAGAGCGGTGGCGCTGCGGCGGAGCTGGAGCCGCCGTCGCCTGCCGCGGCAACTCGGCCGGCGGCCGTCGCGGGGGCGCGCGAGGTCGCGCACTCCACGCTCGAAGCGCTCGCGACCGGCGACGGCGCCCTGCAGCGCGCGATCGACCGGGCGCGGCGCATTGCGGGCAAGGATATCCCGCTGCTGATCCAGGGTGAGTCGGGGGTCGGCAAGGAGCTTTTCGCACGCGCCTTCCACAATAGCGGCCCGCGCGCATCGGGGCCGTTCGTCGCGCTGAACTGTGCCGCGATTCCCGAGACGCTGATCGAGTCCGAGCTCTTCGGCTATGTCGGCGGCGCCTTCACCGGGGCGCGGCGCGAGGGTGCGGTCGGCAAGATCCAGCAGGCGCACGGCGGCACACTCTTTCTCGACGAGATCGGCGACATGCCGCTCGGCATGCAGGCGCGCCTGCTGCGCGTGCTGCAGGAGCGCAGCGTCGTGCCCATCGGCGGACTGAAGGCGGTGCCGGTCGACGTGTCGCTGATCTGCGCGACGCACCGGGTGCTTGCGGACGCGGTCGCGAAGGGCGAGTTTCGCGAGGACTTGTACTACCGGGTGGACGGCCTCACCGTGACGCTGCCGCCGCTGCGCGAGCGCAGCGACATCCGTACCCTGGTGGGCCGGATCCTGGCCTCCGAGATCGACCCGGCGCGGCATGGCGAGGTGATCGTCAGCGACGCGGTGATGCGATTCTTCGCGCGTCACGTCTGGCCCGGCAACATCCGGCAGTTGCACAATGTGATCCGGCTGTCGCTTGCGCTGATGGAGGACGACGAGAAGGAGATCCTTCCCGATCACCTGCCGGAAGGGCTCTTCGTCGTGGACAGTGCGGCCGATGCCGGATCGCGGGGCGAGACCGGAGAGGCCGCGCCCGAAGAGCAGGCGAATGCCGCAGCCGATGCCGCGGCGTCCGTGCGAAGCCTCGACGAGATCGAGCTGGAGTTGATGGCGGCGGCGATCCGGGAGGTCGGCGGCAACGTCTCCGAAGCGGCACGCCGCCTCGGGGTCAGCCGCAATACGCTCTACCGCAAGCTCGGGCGCAGGGCGGTCGCGCGGTGATCGCCCCGGCCGCGCTGGACTGTGGCACGAAAACTGCGTAAGGTCCGGCGCAGCCTTGAAGAGGAGCGTCACGTCATGAGCGATCTGGCCATTCCCACGGATTCCGTACTGCGAAGACATTTCGAGCAGCGCGCCATGTCGCTGGGCCTGCCGGCGATCCCCGAAGAGTCGGTGTTGCGTCGCCACTATCTGCAGCGGCTCGCCGCGGCGCTCGACGCCCCGTCTGTCGGCGTAGTGGCCGCCGTGACCGCGCGGGCCGCGCCGGAGCGGACGGCCGCGCCGAAGGCTCAGCCACGGGAGCCTGCGCTCGCGGCGGTCGCCGATGCCGGCGCACGCTCGCGCGACGAGCCGACGAGCTGGTTCGGGCGCTTGCTGCGCAAGCTCGGCGGCGGTTGAGACCGTCTCGGGTCGGTTCATGGCGGTCTATCTCGGGCTGGGTTCCAACCTAGGCGATCGGCGCGGTCATCTGGCCGAGGCGATCGGGCTCTTGCGCGCCCTCGGCGTGCGGGTAAGCAGAATCTCCCCGGTCGTCGAAACGCCCGCGCTGCTGCCGCCCGGTGCGACGCCGGACTGGAACCTGCCTTATCTCAATCTCGCCATCGAGTGCGAGGTCGACGCCGAGCCCGAGCAACTGTACGAGTGGATCGTCGCGATCCAGCGTGGCATGGGGCGTGGCGACGCGGCGCGCTGGGCGCCGCGAACCATCGACATCGACATCCTGCTGTGGGACGAGCGCCGCATCGACACCCCGACGCTGACGATTCCCCACCGCGACCTGTCGCGCCGGCAGTTCGTGCTCACTCCGCTCGCGGCACTGGTGCCGCGCCTTCAGGTCCCGGGACTCGGCGGGCGTACGGTGCTCGACTGCTCGGTAGAGCTGGGCCGCCCGGTGCCGCTGTGGATGGGGATCGTCAATGTGACCCCCGACTCCTTCAGCGACGGCGGCCGTTTTAGCGACGAGATGGCGCTCGATGCGCACGTCGCGGAGATGCTCGAGGCCGGCGCGCACATCCTCGACGTCGGTGGCGAGTCGACCCGGCCGGGTGCGAAGGCCGTCTCGCCCGACGAAGAGTGGGCCCGCCTTGCGCCCGTGCTCGAGCGCCTGATCGACCGCCATCGCGGTGCCGATCTGCGGCCGCTCGTCAGCGTGGATACCTACCACCCGGAGACCGCCTGGCGGGCGCTCGACCTCGGGGTCGATCTCATCAACGACGTCGGCGGGCTGACCGAGCCGGCGATGATCGAGCTGGCCAAGGACAGCGGTGTCGACTGGATCGCGATGCACAGCCTGACGGTGCCGGCCGATCCCGCCGTGACGCTGCCGCGCGGCTGCGATCCGGTCGAGGCGCTCGAGGCTTGGCTCACCGAGCGGCTCGAGGCCTGGGACAAGGCCGGGCTCGACCTGAACCGCATCGTCTTCGATCCCGGCATCGGCTTCGGCAAGGACGCGCTGCAGTCGCTCGCGCTGCTGCGCGGCGCCGGGCGCCTGCGCCGCCATGGGTTGCGCGTGCTGGTGGGGCACTCGCGCAAGTCCTTCATGAAGAGTTTCTCGAGCCTGGCGATCGAGGACAAGGACCTCGCCACCGTCGGTGCGTCCTTGAGTCTCTGTGCGCAGGGCGTGGATATCCTGCGCGTGCACGACGTGCCGCGGCACGCGGCCGCCTACCGCGGCTGGTCGCATCTGGAGGCTTAGCCCGCATTCCTCACACCCTCGCTGCTGCGGCCGCCGATACGCTCGCCGTGGCGGGCCGTACTCCCTGCGGGCCGGCTCGACGTAGTTCGACTACGCCTTCGCCGCCCCTCGGTGCGTGCGGCCCGCCACGCCGGCGTCTCGACGCCCTCGCGACGCGACGGTGTGAGAAATGCGGGCTAGCCCGCCTCGTCCAAGCGTTCGACGATGCGCCAGCCGCATCGCTCGGCGTGGGCGCGCAGGCGCGCGTCGGGGGCGACCGCGACCGGTTCGGCGACGCGCTCGAGCAGCGGCAGGTCGCTCGCCGAGTCCGAGTAAAAGCTCGCGCCGGCGAGCGCGTCCGCGGCCAGCCCCAGTCGCTGTACCCAGCGCTCGACGCGCGCCGGCTTGCCGTCGCGGTGGCAGGGTGGCCCGTCGAGCCGCCCCGTGAAGCGTATCCCCTCGCATTCGAGCTCGCTCGCGACCAGGTGCTCGATGCCGAGCGCGGCGGCGAAGGGCTCGGCGACGAAGCGGCAGGTCGCGGTGACGATGCAGCACAGCTCGCCGGCAGCGCGATGCCGTTCGACCAGTGCATGGGTGGCGGCCGGGATGCGGGCGGGGAGTTCGGCGGTGAAGGCGCGGCGCCAGGCCTCCAACTCGGCCTGATTGTGGCGCGCGAGACTTGCCGCGACGAAGCCGAGCAGGGCCTCGACGCCCGCTTCGCCGCGCAGGTAGCGCCGGCAGATGTCGAGGTAGTCGGCGGCCACCGCGGGCGGTTCGATGCCGCGCCCGATCAGGTAGTCGAACCAGACGGCGCTGCTGTCGAACGGAATCAGCGTATGGTCGAGGTCGAAGAGGGCGAGGCGGGCCATCGGTGGTCCGCCTAGACGGCGCTCGTGCAGGGCTCGACCAGCCTCGCGTCGAGCACTCCGCGCAGGGCGTTGCACACCACGATGCGCTCGGCGCGCGCGAGATCGGCGCGCGTGATGCGGGCCTCGCGTGCGTCCCAGGCGGGATCGTCGAGCAGCACGGCGCGCATCACCCCGGGCAGCACGCCGGCTTTGAGCGGTGGCGTGAGCCAGCGGCCGTCCAGTCGCACGAAGACGTTGCTGCGGGCGCCTTCGGCGAGCTCGCCCGAGCGGTTGAAGTACAGTATGTCGAAGGCGCCGTGCGCCTCGGCGGCGCGGATCGCGTCGTCGTAGCGGGCCCGGCGGGTGGTCTTGTGGCGCAACAGGGGATCGTCGGCGTCGATGGGCTCGTCCGCGAGCAGCAGGCGAACGGTGGCCACGGGCGCGGTCGGCGCGGCTGCGGCGCCCAGCGCAAATCTCGTTTCGACAGGCGCGTCGTCGACCGCCGGCAGCGGCTTGAGCGCGTGGACCTCGACGCGGTGCGTGCCGTCGCGTTCGAGCTGCAGGCGCATCCGGCAGGGCTCGTCGCCGGGCAGTGCGGCAAGGCGCGCCGCAATCGAGGCGCGCAGTGCGCCCACCTCGCAGGTGAATCCGAGCATCGCCGCGCTCGCCGCCAGGCGCGCGAGATGGCGTTCGAGGTGGCGCACGCCGTCGCGCGTTGCGTGCAGGGTCTCGAAAAGCGCGAAGCCCGGATCGAGCGTGGTTACAAAGCGCGCCTTCAGCAGCGTCTCGGCGTACTCGGCGTCCGCGCGGCTGTCGATCACGATGCCGGCGCCGACGCCGAGGCGGCCGGGCCGCAGGCCGCCGCGCGCGGCGCCGAGGGCGAGCGTGCGGATCGCGACCGACAGGCAGAAGTCGCCGCAGCGCCGGTCCGCGGGCGGCGCGTCGATCCAGCCGATGCCGCCGGTGTAGAGCCCGCGCGGTTCGGTCTCGAGCTCGGCGATGAGCTGCATCGTGCGGTGCTTGGGCGCGCCGGTGATCGAGCCGCAGGGAAAGAGCGCGCGCAGCACGGCGGGGAACCCCGTCTCTGGCGGCAACGTCGCCTGGACGGTCGACGTCATCTGGAACACGGTCGGGTAGGGCTCGACCGTGAACAGCGCCGGCACGCGCACGCTGCCTGTCTCGGCGACGCGGCCGAGATCGTTGCGCAAGAGGTCCACGATCATCAGGTTCTCGGCGCGGTTCTTCGGGTCGTTGGCGAGGGCGCGCGCCGCGCGCGCATCCTCGCCGGCGTCGACGGCGCGCGCCGCCGTGCCCTTCATCGGCCGCGCGATCAGGCGCCCCGCTTCGTGGCGGAGAAACAGCTCGGGCGAGCACGACAGGACGTACTCCGGCTCGCCGTGTCCGGTCGGGCCGATGGGCAGCGCAACGAGTGCCCCGTAGGCGACCGGCTGCGCCGTGCGCAGGCGCCGGTAGAGCGCCACGGGCGGTCCGTAGGCGTCGAAATCCAGGCGCAGCGTGTAATTGACCTGGTAGGTCTCGCCCTCGCGGATTGCCGCGTGGACACGTTCGATCGCGGCGCAGAAGTCGTCGCGGCCGACGCTCGCGCACAGGTTCATGATGCCAGCCGGGGCCGGTGCGGACTCGCCTTCGAGCGCGGCGAGCCAGGCATCGACCTCGTCACGGCGCAGCCGCGCCAGCCGCTCGAACAGCAGGACGCGCAGCGCCCCCCGGCGATTGACGTTGGCATCGGGCGAGCCCGGCTTCACGCCTTCGGGGCCGGGCGCCCGAGGGGCCGAGTTGATCCCCGCCAAGCGTGCGCCCCACTCATAGTCGGCGAGCACGACGGCGTGAAGCCCCGCGGCCTGCGCGGCCTCGACCTTGCCCCAGGCCGCCTCGAGCTGCGTCGGCTCGTCACAGCGCACCTCGCGGGCGAAGCCGGTGTAGAGCCGGCTCGCCGCCCTGTCGGGCGGGGCCAGAAGGTCATCGAGCAGGGCGAAGCAGGACATCGACGAATCGGACACGGGTAATGGAAGGTGAGCCGGTAGGACCGGCACTTTACCCCTATTCGGGCAAGAGCCACTCCCCCTTGCCGTCGACGGCGATGTCGCCGGCGAAGCGCCGCACGCGGCGGTCCGGAAGCGCCGTGAAGGGGCCGCCGGCGCGGGCCAGGTCGCGTGCGAGGAGCGTCCAGATGACGCGGAGATCGTGGCCGGTCTCGACGAAGGTAGCGGGCACGGCGGGGGTCTCGCCGGCGAAGACCAGCGTGCCGCGTCGCATGGCCCAGCCCGGATGGGCGCCGCAGCGTCCGCCCAGCGCGATCGTGCCGGCGACCAGGCGCGAGGCAAAAAAGTCGCCGGCGTTGCCGAAGACGAACGCGGTGCCGCGGCGCATGCGGTCGGCAAAGCGTGCGCCGGCGTCGCCGCGCACGACGAGCGTGCCGCCGCGCATGCCGTCCATGCTGCCCGGCAGCGCCGCCGCGGCGAAGTCGCCGACGCTGCCGGCGACGGCGAGCTCGCCGCCCGCCATCTCGCAGGCGGCGAAGCCTCCGGCGTCCCCGGCAACGGCGACCAGCCCGCCGCGCAGGCGCGCCGCTGCGTAGTGGCCGACCGGGCCGTCGACGCGGATCTCGCCGTCCTCCATCTCCCAGGCGAGGCGGTCGAAGCGCGACAGGTCGCCCTCGAAGTGCAGCGCCGGGGCGTTCGCCGGGCGGCGCCGGATCTCGAACAGCTCGCCGAGCGCGAGCGCCTCGTTGCCGTGGCGGATCGCGACGCGCCCGGCCTCGGCCTCGCCCAGCGCGCCGAGCGCGAGCGGCGTCACGCCCGCGAGATCGACGCGAAAGCGCGGCAGTGCGCGCAGGCGCAGCTCGAAGACGGCGGCGGGCGCGCTCACGATGCGGCCTCCGGGGCGATGATCCTGCGCAGGTGGAAGTGGAACGGCCCGAGCTTGCCGCCGTAGTTGCCGGCCGACAGGCGCACCACGCCGGCCGCCGCGCCGCGCTCGAGGATGGCCTGCATGCCGGCGCGGGTCGCGGTGGTGACGTCGGCCTCGGTCAGGCCGTCGATGACGATCTCCATCACGCAGCGCACCTCGGGCGTGAGGCTGGTCTTCGCGGCAAGCCCGGTGAGCGCTGGGCAGAACGCCTCGTTGGTCGAGGCGGGCAGCGCCTTGTAGCGGCTACCAACCTTGGAGCCGGAGCGCACCACGCCGCCCGGAAACGGCAGGATCACGCCCGGCACGGCGCGCATCGTGGCGACCGCGGCCTCGGCGGCGGCGAGCGCGGCGTCGGTGTCGCGGGCGAGGATCAGCAGGTTGCCGCCGCCCACGGCCTTGACGACGGGCGTCGTCTCCTGCGCGACGAACTCGCCGTCCATCACCGGCACCCGCCAGTAGCGCACGCCGCCGATCATCTTGGAGATCTGCCAGCCGTCGCCGAAGAAGCGCAGGTTGCGCCCGAGCGCGATCGGCTCGCCGTCCGCGAGCCCGGCGTACACGGCGGTGGTCGGGCAGGTCAGCACGCACTGGCCGACGCGGCGTTCGACCTGCTTGGCGAGCTCCTTGCCCGACATCGAGAACATCAGGAGCGCGACGCCGGGCCGCCCGTCCGGCGTCTCGGCGGCGTCGAGGTGCCGCTCGATGCCGGCCTCGCAGCCACAGGCGATCACCGAGGTCGCGAAGCCGGTCGCGGCGACCGCGGCGTGCATCGCCCAGGTCTCGTTGTGGGCGGTGACGACGAGCCGCGTCGCCTTCATCGGGAAGGCCTCGGCGAAGGTGTCGTCGATCGCGATGCCGTTGATCTCCATCGTCACGTCCCGTTCGTGCCGTGCACCGCGCACGGCGTGACGAGCAGTTGCCCGCCGTTCGCGCAGGTGCACAGCTCGTCGCGGCCGATCGCCGCGTTGCGGAAGTCGAGCGCGTGGTGGTGCTCGGCGTAGCGCGCGATGCGCTGCTCGATTGCGCCGTCGAAGCCGGGCTCGACGAAGTGCGTGCCGCCCACTGGCGTTGCGACGATGCGCCCCTGGCGGGCGACCAGTTCGCCGTCCTTGAAGACGTACTCGGGCGTGCGGAACATATACTCGCGGTCGGCGTCCTCGCGATAGACCGCGATGTCGGCGGCGGCCCCGACGCCGAGATGCCCGCGGTCGGCGAGGCCGAGGAGCCGCGCCGGCGCGGCGCGCGTCATGATCGCGATCTCGTAGAGCGTGAGCTCGCGCCGGATTTCACGCAGTGCGGCGTGCGCGGCGACTTCGGGATGAAGCCTCGCCAACTGCTCGTCGCGGAAGCTCTTGTCCATCAGCAGCCGGATCAGGTGCGGGTAGCTCGTGAACGGGCCGCCGTTGGGGTGGTCGGTGGTCAGCACGACGCGCCACGGGTCGTTCGCGAGCAGGAAGATCTCCAGCCCGATCACCCACTGCAAAGCGTTCACGTAGCTCTGATCGCGGTAGCGGAACGGCACCAGCCCGCAGCCGGCGTCGCACTCGATGTCGGCGCCGACCCACTTGCGCGGACTGCCGAGCGCGGCGTTGCGGATCTGCGTCATCGTGTCGCCCGAGGCGGTGACGGTCTGGCCGAAGATGATCTGGCCGACGTCGATGCTGACGTTGGGGTGGGCGTTGACGGCCTCCACGAGCGCGAGCGCCGCCGACGAGAACTTGTGCGGTCCCTCGGTCCCGTAGCTGTGGAACTGGACGTGGGTGAGGTGGCCGCGCAGCCCTTCGAGCGCATCGATGGTCGCCAGCGTCGAGGCGATGTTGCCGGCCACCCCCAGGTTGCTCGCGTGGATGTGCAGCGGGTGCGGCACGGCGAGCTCGGTGAGCGCGCGCGCCAGCGCATGCACCACCTGGCGCGGCGTGACGCGGTGTTGCACGTGGGGCTCGTCGACGTCGAGCTTGCGCTGGTTGAACTTGAACGCCGAGATGCCGCCGGGGTTGACGACCTTGACGCCCATCGCGCGCGCGGCGTTGATCGCCCAGCCGACGTAGTCGCGCACCAGCGCCGGGTCGCCCCCCTCCGCGAGCATCTCGAGCAGCAGCTCGTCGTTGCCGAGCATGACATAGGCGCCGTGGTCGAGGATGGGGGTGTCGCCCATCTCCATGTGGGCGTGGCGCGCATTGGAGAGCGCCATCGCCGGCTCGAACGCGGCCGTGTAGCCCATCTCGGCATAGCGGTAGCCGGTCGCGAGCGTCCCCGGCGTGCAGGCGCCGCAGGAGGCCAGTTCCAGAGGGTTGTCGGTGCGCGGCGCGGGGCGGTGGTCCTCGGGCAGCAGCAGGCGGGCGAGGTTCACCTTGCCGCCGCCGATGTGCGAGTGCAGATCGATGCCGCCCGCCATCACGATCATGCCCGAGACGTCGTGCTCGCGATCGACCGGCTCGTTCTCGTGCAGCGCGACGATACGGCCGTCGCGCACGCCTAGATCGCAGACCTCGCCGTCGATGCCGTGGGCCGGGTCGTAGAGGCGGCCGCCGCGCAGGCGCAGGGTGCTCATGATCCGGCTCCCGAGGCTGGGGCGGCGAGGCGCTGGGCGATGGCGCCGGCGATCGCAGCCACCGTAGGCAGGCCGTCGTCGCGCGCCTGCACGAGCGGCACCACCACGCCGCCGTCGAGGCGGAAGAGGTGGCCGGCGGCGCCGATGCCGGGGGTCGCGACGGGGATGAAGACCTGCGGTGCGCCGGCCACCGGGGGCATCGCGGCGTGGCCCAGGATGATGGTCGGCAGGTCCGCCGCGGGGGGTGTGGCCGACGGGTCGAAGCTCGACACCCACAGCAGCAGGTCGGCGTTGCGGCCGGCGAGCACGCGCGCGGTCGCGAGCGCCCACGGATCGTGCCGCAGCCCGTCGCGGAAGAGGCCGGTGCGCAGCGGCAGGCCGGAGAGCCAGGTCACGACCTGGTTGGCGGTGTAGCCGCCCTGGCTGCCGCCGAGTGCGAGGCTCGCCGCGCGGGTGCGGGCGTTGAGCGTGCCGACCAGCCGGTTGATCGCCTCGCCGACGAGCGCGCCCTGGGCTCCGCTCGCGCCCGGCTCCCAGACGATCACCGCGTAGCGCGCGGCCTGCAGCCGCGCCGCGAGGCCGGCGAGCGGGCCCGGTGGCGGCGCGGCGAGCGCCCGGTCGGCGGCGAGCGCGTTGAGCAGCGCGAGCGTGTCGAAGGCATCGCCGGCGAACGGCACGGCTTCGAGTTCGGTGTCCGGCCCGGCCGCGGCGGGGTCGGTATCGGTGCCGACGAAGACGATCTCGCGCCGGCGCGGCTCGCCCGGCGCAATGCGGCGGAAGAACTCG
Organism: Gammaproteobacteria bacterium; assembly: GCA_029289265.1. GTDB lineage: Bacteria > Pseudomonadota > Gammaproteobacteria > Burkholderiales > Rhodocyclaceae > JARFTX01. The sequence continues at coordinate 4,200 of JARFTX010000013.1, read as the reverse complement.
GGATAGCGCTCGGCGGGGCGGGTCCCGAAGCACACGATCAGATCGGCGCGGGTGCGCACCTCGGCGAGCGTCGTGTAATAGACGCCGCGGTCCTGCAGCGGGCGCACGCTCGCCATGATCGCGTCGCCCAGCAGGTGGTCGAGGATCGCGTCGCGCGCGCTCGCCAGGGCGTAGAGCGACCGAATGCCGGCGACGTCGGTCGCCAGTCCCGCGAAGAGCGGCAGCGTCGCGCCGGCGAGGAGCCGCGCCGCGGCGTCGAGCGCCTCGTCGAGGCTCGCCGCCCGGCCGTCGATCGTGGGCGTCGCCGCAGCCGTGTCCGCCGGCTGCTGGGCGAGCGCCTGCCTGGCTTTCGGACAGTCGCTGCCGCGCAGTTCGAGCGTCTCGCCACGCGCGAGCGCGACGCCGTCGCACAGCAGCGCGCAGAACGGGCAGGTCCAGGGCAGGGGGGGAGCGTCCGTCGGGGTCGGGGATGCCGTCATAGGCGGCTCAACAGCAAGTCGTGTGCCGGGTGACAAGGCGCAGGATAGGCCAAGTCGGGCGATCTGCCGCTTTGCAGTGATTGTAGAACTTCCGTCTTTGATTCGAGCCCAGCGCGCGACGCTCGGCCGCATTGGCTGGGTGCGCAATTCGTGGGCAGTCAGGGCCCTGCGTCGCGGGCGACCTGTCACAGATTGGGACGCCTCGGGTAACGGCGGCGTGCAGTGTGGTGCAATCGCGGCCGCTTGGCTGGGCACGGATATTGTTTCAGGCGCTGAAGGGAGGCCGTTTCGGGGCCGGCGGGAGGCGGCGGTCGTGCAGCGCCGAGGCGACCAGCCAGCCGGCAGCGCCCGTGTGCTCGGCGGCGGCGAGATCGGCCGCGTCGCGGATCCCGCCGGCGCCGTAGAAGCGGCAGTCGGGCGCCCGCGCGGCGAGGGCGGAAAGCGTCGCAAGGTCGGGGCCGGCGAAGGCGCCGACGCGCTCGAGCGTCATCACGATGACGCGGCGTGGCCACAGCAACGGCGTCGCCCAGCAGGCGGCGCGGTCGGCGGGTGCGGCAGCGCCGGCGGGTTCACCCAGGCGGTCGAGCGACAGTACCGCGTGTTCGCGATCGGCCAGCGCCTCTCGAGCCGCTTCCGCGCTGGCGAGCGACTCGCTGGCAAAGACCGGCGTGATCCGCTCAGCGGCGCCCAGTTCGCGACGCACCGTCTCGAACGCAGCCCGGTCGGTGAAGCCCGCGTCGAGCCAGAGGTCCACCTCCGGCAGCGCTGCGGCGAGCGCGGCGAGCTGCGCGAGCTGAGGCCGGCCACCGGTGAGCGCGTCGAGGTCGGCGACATAGAGCGTGGCGGCGGCGGTATAGTCGAGCAGCCGTGCGGCGACCGCGAGCGGCGCCGGATCGGCGCACAGCGCCGAGCGGATCGGCCGGTAGGCGGCGCGCCGCCCCGCGACGGCGCGCACCACCTGGCCGCCCATGAGGTCGATGACGGGAATGAGGTCCATGACGTTGCCCAAGCGTGTGTTCGTGTTCGAATCGCTGACCGCGAGCGGCGCGCCCCCGGGGCTCGAAGAACAGGCCGCGGCCGAGCTGCTGCGCGAAGGCCGCGGGATGCGCGACGCGCTCGCCGCGGATCTCGCCGCGCTGCCCGGCGTCATTGTGACCTGCGCGCGCGGCGCGGGCGAGCGCGGCGCGTGGGGCGCGGGCGTCGAGGGCGTGACGCCCGCACAAGGCGAGGCGGTCGCCGAGTTCGTCGCGCGCATGAGCCGGGCGCATGAAGCGGCGTGGATCATCGCCCCGGAAACCGGCGGAGAGCTCGCCTCGCTTTGCGAGGCCGTGCCGGCCGGGCGCTGGATCGGCTGCTCGGCCGAGGCGATCCGGCTCGCGTCGAGCAAGAACGCGACGCGTGCGCGACTGACCGCGGCAGGCATCGACGTGCCGGCGAGCTCACCTTCCGTCACGATGGAGGCGGAGCGGGCAGCACTGGCTTGGGTCGTCAAGCCCGACGATGGCGCCGGAGCCTGCGCGACGCACCGCTACGCCGACTACGCCACGGCGCGCGCGGCGGCCGAGGCGCGCCGCGCCGCGGGGGAGGCGGTCGCGCTCGAGGCCTGGGTCGAGGGCGAGGCGATGAGCCTGTCGCTGATCGTCGCGGATGGGCGGGCCGAAGTGCTCGCCGTCAATCGGCAGCACATCCGGGTCGACGCGGCCGGAGCGGTTGCGCTCGAGGCGGTGTCGGGTGCGGTCGAGCCGCCCGTCGGGCCGCGCGGCGCGGCGCTGGCCGCGCTCGCACAGCGCATCGCCGTGGCGGTGCCTGGCCTGGCCGGCTACGTCGGCGTCGATTTCGTCTGGAACGCCGTGCGCGGCCCGGTCGTGATCGAGATCAACCCGCGCCTCACGCTCGCCTATGTGGGCCTGTCGGCTGCGCTCGGGCGCAACGTCGCAGGCGCGGTGCTCGACGCCCTGGCCACCCAAGCAGGGGTAGGCCCGTGAGTTGGAGTGGACAAGCGCGCGGCTGGCGCGCGCTGACGAAGGCGCAGCTCGCAGCCGCCGGCATACTCGTCGCGGGGCCGCAGCCATGATCGTCGGCTGGGACATCGGCGGCGCGCACGTCAAGGCGGCGCGGCTCGAGGCCGGGCGCGTCGTCGAGGTCGCGCAGTGGCCGTGCGCACTGTGGCAGGGGCTCGGGCAGCTCGATGCCGCGCTCGCCGCCGCGCGGGGGCGCTGGCCGGCGCTCGACGGCGCAGCCCATGCGGTGACGATGAGCGGCGAGATGGTCGATCTTTTCCCACACCGCGAGGCCGGCGTCGCCGCGATCGTCGCACGCCTCGCGGCGGCGCTCGGGCCGCGCCTGCGCTGCTACGCCGGGGCGTCCGGCTTCTGCGCCGCGGGCGAGGCCGCCGCGCGCTGGCGCGAGATCGCCTCGGCGAACTGGCTCGCGAGCGCGCAATGGGTGGCCACGCGGCTGGATGCGGCGGTGCTGGTCGACATCGGCAGCACCACGACCGACCTGATCCCGGTACGCGACGGCCGCCCCGTACCCCAGGCCAATGACGACCACGGCCGGCTCGCGAGCGGAGAGCTCGTGTATCTGGGCGTGGTGCGCACGCCGCTGTGCGCGCTCGGCGAGCGCGTGCCGTTTCGCGGCCGCGAGGTCGGCGTGATGAACGAGTGGTTCGCGACCACCGCCGACGTCTACCGCCTTCGCGGCGAGCTCGACCCCGTCCATGACCAGGCGCCGAGCGCCGACGGGGCGGCGAAGGACGCCGCGGGGACGATGCAGCGGCTCGCGCGCATGACGGGACTGGATGCGCGCGACGCGCCGGAGACGGACTGGCGTGCGCTCGCCGACCACTGGGCAGGCGTGGTCGAGGCGCGGATCGCGGCGGCCCTCGCCGTGGTGCTCGCAGGCGCGGGGACGAAAAGCGCCCAGACCAATCCGGTTGCCTCACGAAGAAGCTGCGCGGGTACGGAAAGCGCAGGAGACTTAAAATCTTCAGTCGGAGTGCGCGCTCCGGCGGGCGAGGTACTGTCGTCATCGGCCCCGCTAGTGGCCGCCGGCTGCGGAGCGTTCGTCGCGCATGCGCTCGCGGCGCGGATCGGGCATCGCTGTATCGATTTTGCAGACCTCGTGCCAGGCGGCGAGTCTTGGTCGCAGGTCTGCGCGCCGGCCTGCGCGGTCGCGCTGCTGCTGGAACGGGACGCACTCCAATGTGGGTCGTGAAGCTCGGCGGTTCGCTCGCCGACGATCCGCTGCTGCCGGACTGGCTCGCGATGCTCGCCGATGAGGGCGCCGGGCGCGTGGTCGTCGTGCCCGGCGGTGGCGCCTTCGCCGAAGCCGGCCGCGCGGCGCAGGCGCGCTGGCAACTCGACGACGTCGCCGCCCACAACATCGCTGTCCTCGGCATGTGCCAGTTCGCCCACGCCCTTCATGGGCTCTGCCCGCGACTGCGCCTCGTCGCCGACAGCGGCGGGATCCCGCCCGTGCTGCGCTCGGGCGAGGCGGCGCTGTGGCTGCCGCTGGAGCTCCTGCGCGAGCGCTCCGACGAACTCACGAACTGGGACACGACCTCCGACAGCCTCGCGCTGTGGCTCGCCGCGCGGCTCGGCGCCGAGCGCGTGGTGCTGGTCAAGCGCTGCGCGATCCCGGCCGGCGCCGACTGGGCGAGCCTCGCCGAGCGCACCATCGTTGATCGCGCCTTCCCGCAATGGGCCGGCCGCATCCAATG
>JARFTX010000121.1 GCA_029289265.1 Gammaproteobacteria bacterium | reverse complement strand
CGTAAGCGTCCGCCCAATGCCGTCTTCCCTTCAGCGTAGCTGTCGCTGACGATCACCCCCTCGGAGGGGGCACCCAACTTTGTGCCCACAATGGATTTCATGGACACAAATTTGGACCAACGCCCGCATCGCGGCCCGCGCGGCCCATACCGCCGCCATTCGATCGATTTCAAGCGCACCGTCGTCGAACAGTCGCTGCAGCCGGGCGCCTCCGTGTCGCGTCTCGCGCGCCAACACGACGTCAACGCCAACCAGATCTTCGCGTGGCGCAAGGCCTACCAGGAAGGTCGCCTGGGGGTGGCTGCGTTCGTGCCGATCATCCTCGCCGACACCGACGATGAGGACGCGCCCGAGATGCTCGATACCCCAGCGGCCGCGTTCGGTCGGCTGACGATCGAGCGCAAGGGCGCACGGCTGACTGTCGAAGGACGTCCCGACGCCCAGGTGCTCGCGCAGGTTCTCGCGGTGCTGCTGCGGTGATCGTCCCGCCTGCGGGCACGCGGATCTGGATCGCAGCCGGGATCACCGACATGCGGCGCGGCTTCGACGGCCTGGCCGCGCTCGTTCAGACCCAACTCCAAGCCGATCCCTTCAGCGGACAGATCTTCGTGTTCCGGGGCCGGCGTGGAGATCGGATCAAGGTGCTGTGGTGGGACGGCGACGGGCTGTGCCTGTTCGCCAAGCGGCTCGAGAACGGTAAATTCGTCTGGCCGCAGGTGACTCATGGGACCGTGGCGCTGACGCCGGCCCAGTTGTCGATGCTGCTCGAGGGCATCGACTGGCGGCGTCCGGTCAGAACGGCGCCGAATCGCGCTGCATAGCGGCTTATAGGAGCTTTTTAGCGTCATTTGGCGGCGTTTGGCGGCATGCTCCGGTATCATGTCGCCATGTCGAACACCCCTGTTTCCTCTCCTGACGAAGTCATCGCCCTGCGGGCGAAGGTGAGCGAACAGGCCGCCGAGATCGAGCACCTGAAGCTGGTGATCGCCAAGCTGCGCCGCATGCAGTTCGGCCGCAGCTCGGAGCAGATGAACGAGATGCTCGGCCAGTTGGAGCTCTCGCTCGAGGAGCTCGAGACCCTGCGTGCCGAGACCCCGGCCGAACCGCCCGCGCCAGCCGATATGCGCGAGGTGCCCCCGCCCCGCAAACCGCTCCCCGATCATCTGCCACGCGACATTGAGGAGCACCTGCCTTCGGCGTGCGACTGCCCAGCCTGTGGCGCCTCGCTCAAGAAGCTGGGCGAGACCGTCAGCGAGGTGCTCGAGTACGTGCCGGCGAGCTTCCGGGTGATCCGTCATGTGCGCCCGAAGTTCGCCTGCAGCCGCTGCGACACGATCGTGCAGGCGAACGCGCCCGCGCGACCGATCGCCCGGGGGCTGGCCGGCGCGGGGCTCCTGGCCCATGTGCTGGTCGCGAAGTATTGCGATCACCTGCCGCTGTACCGCCAGAGCACCATCTACGCTCGGGAGGGTGTCGAACTCGAGCGCTCCACGCTGGCCGACTGGGTGGGGCAATGCAATGCGCTGCTGCGCCCGTTGGTCGAGGCGCTGCGCAAGCATGTGCTCTCGGCCACCAAGCTGCATGCCGACGACACCCCGGTGCCGGTGCTCTCGCCGGGTGAAGGCCAGACCCGGACCGGTCGGTTCTGGACCTACGTGCGCGATGACCGCCCTGCAGGCGATGAGACACCCCCTGCCGTGTGGTTCGCCTACTCGCCCAATCGCCGGGGCGAGCACCCGCAACGCCACCTCGCGCGCTTCAAGGGCGTGCTGCAGGCAGATGCCTTTGCCGGATTCGCGCCGCTCTATCTGGGCGGGGCCATCCAGGAGGCCGCCTGCTGGGCGCATGTGCGGCGCAAGTTCTACGATCTGCACAAGGCGCAGGCCTCGCCCCTGGCGGCCGAGGCGCTCAAGCAGATCGGCCTGCTGTACGCGGTTGAAGAGGCGATTCGCGGCAAACCGCCCGAACTGCGCCGGGCCGAGCGGCAGGCGCGCGCTGGCCCCGTGCTGGTCGCGCTACGCGCCTGGTTCGACGCCACGCTCAAACAACTCTCGCAGAAATCGGCATTGGCCGAGGCGATCCGCTATGCGCTCGCCCGCTGGGACGCGCTCGTGCGCTACAGCACCGACGGGCGCATCGAGATCGACAACAACGCCGCCGAACGGGCGCTGCGCACGGTCGCCCTGGGTCGGAAGAATTTCCTCTTCGCGGGCTCCAACGCCGGGGGCGAGCGTGCGGCGGCGATCTACAGCCTGATCGGCTCGGCCAAGCTCAACGGCCTCGACCCCGAGGCCTACCTGCGTCATGTGATCGGCCGCATCGCCGAGCAGCCGGTCAATCGTGTCGATAAGCTGTTGCCGTGGAAGGTCGAGCTGAAGGTGCCGGCTCCCGAACAGAAGGCCGCCTGATGAAGTATCCCGCCGCCGACCCGCTGGCAGCGCTCAAGAACGTGGACTGGCTGATCTCAAATGGGGGCCAGATCTCGCTCGGCGCTGTCGGCCCGGTTGAGTGTGCCGCAGTGGCCAGTGACGAGAGTGAATGCCTGGCGATGCTACAGCGCCGCGATGGTGAATCCCTCTACCAGCTTCTGACCCGCCTCGATGCCGCCATCGCCCGCGCATGGAATGAGGGCGAGTTCACCGACGAGATCAACCCGGACTGCTGAATAACTGGCAAGACGGCGATCGTCGGACGCTTACC
>JARFTX010000076.1 GCA_029289265.1 Gammaproteobacteria bacterium | reverse complement strand
AGATCACCAGGCGCAGGTTGGCCTCGGTCATCTCGCGCTTGGCGCGGCGCATCTTCGCCTCGCCCGTCGACATCTGGCGATTGATGTCCTTGAGCTCCTTCAGCGGGATGCCGATGTGGTCCTGCAAGTCGATGAGCTTCTGCTGCTCCTCGACCACCGCCGGATGCACGCGCATCAGGCCCTCGGAGAAGGTTTGTCCGGCCGCGATCTCGCCCTTGAGCCAGTCGAGATCGATCTCGTGACCGGGGTAGGACTTGATGAAGTGCTGGCGCGGCATGCCGGCGCGGTCGACGCACAGGCGCAGGATCTGGCGCTCGTGGTTGCGCACCTGCTCGACCATGTGGCGCACCGTGTCGCACAGTCGTTCGATGGTCTTTGCCGTGAAGCGGATATTGAGCAGCTCGTCCGAGATCTGCTGCTGCAGCGAGCGATAGGCCTTATCGCGCGAGCCGCCCTCGGAGAGCGCCGCCATCTTCCTTTCGTAAAGGCCGCGAATGGTCGCGAAGCGCTCGAGCGCGTCGGTCTTGAGCTTGAGCAGGCTGGCGGCGTTGGCGGCGGCTTCCTTGTCCGCAGCGCTCTCGTCGTCGTCCTCGTCGGAGTCCTCGTCGGAATCCTCGCCGTCGTCTTCGTTCGCATCGGCCGAATCTTCCGGCGCGTCGCCGGCATCGTCCTGCGTTTCGGACTCGACCGCATTCGGATCGAGCAGGCCGTCGATCATCTCGTCGATGCGCATCTCGTCGCTGGCGATCTTGTCGGCAAGTTGCAGCATCTCGGCGATGGTCGTCGGGCAGGCCGAAATGGCCTGCACCATGTGCTTGAGACCTTCCTCGATGCGCTTGGCGATCTCGATCTCGCCCTCGCGCGTGAGCAACTCGACCGTGCCCATTTCGCGCATGTACATGCGAACCGGGTCGGTAGTGCGGCCGAACTCGGAGTCCACCGACGAGAGCGCCTGCTCGGCTTCTTCCTCGGCGACGTCCTCGTCCACGGAGGCCGGCACGTTGTCCGACATCAGCAGGTCTTCCGCGGCAGGCGCCTCGTCGAAGACCTGAATGCCCATGTTGTTGAAGGTCGCGATGATGCCTTCGATCTGCTCGGCGTCGGCGACGTCGTCGGGCAGGTGATCGCTGATCTCGGCGTACGTCAGGTAGCCGCGCTCCTTGCCGAGCGCGATCAGCGTCTTGAGCTGCGTGCGACGGATCTCGGCATCAAGCGGCGTAGCCGCGGGGCTGGCCGCGGCTACGATTTCGTCCTTCTTCCTGGCTCTGGAGGGCCGCCCCTTGGCGGTCTCCTTGCGCGATCCCTTGGCTTTTTCGCGGGCCATGACACTCCTTGAATCGGCGATCGTGTTGAAATGGAAAACTATTAATTATACTAAAGTTTAGCGAACTTGCCGAGGCGCCCGGGCCTTCCCTGTTCCGGCGCTCGCGGGCTCGGAGCAGGGCTGCGTCGACGTTGAGCCGCTTGCGCAGGTGGCATCGAGGGCTCGGTCGCCGCGCGGTCGATTCATTTCTTCAGCGAGGCCCTCTCGAGCAGTAGCTGCGCGAGGCGATGTCGGTCCCGAGAACCCAGTCCGGACGTGCGCTCGGCATCCGTCAGGGCGACGATCTCGGCGTGGAGGGCGTCGGCATGGAGCTTGCGCAGCGTGTCCTCGAACAGGGGCTCGGCCACGGCATCGTCGAATTCGGTGCCCACGAGTTCGGCTGCCACTTTTGACAGTACCGCCTGATGCGGGGTTTCTCGGAAGCTCTCGACCAGGGCGCCCAGTCCGGCGTTGGGCTCGAGCTCGCCTACGCTCATGGCGTCGACGATTGCTGCCAGTGCCGCGCCCTCGGCATCATCGGTCGGGACCAGGTCAACCGGCAGGCGCGCGGCCCAACCCGGGTACTGCAGTACCAAACGTAGCAGTGTGCCGACCGCACTCGGCGGCCGGCGACGCGCTTGTTGCGACGCCGGGCGACGCCCCGCGCGCGGCGTCGCCTCGCGGGCGGGCGCTGCGGCGCGCTGCGGCTTGAAGCCGAATGCCTGCTCGACTTCGGCCTGGGTGAAATCGGCGGCCTCGGCGATCGACTTGACCAGTTGCAGGCGCAGCAGCGGCGCCGCGACGCGGGTGACCAGCGGCCGCGCGTCGTGCACCAGGCGCGCGCGGCCTTCCGCGGTGTCGAGCGTGCAGCGCGTGGACAATTCGTCGAGCAGGAACTGGGCGAGCGGGCGGGCGGACTGTGCGGCCTGGCGAAACGCGTCGGCGCCCTGCTCGCGGACGAACGAGTCGGGGTCGTGTCGCTCGGGCAGGAACAGGAAGGCAAGCGTCGCGTCGTCGCGCAAGGACTCCAGCGAGGATTCGAGCGCGCGCCAGGCGGCCTTGCGGCCGGCGGCATCGCCGTCGAAGCAGAACACGATGCGGTCGGCCTGGCGCAGCAGCGTGGCGATGTGGTGCGGCGTGGTCGCCGTGCCGAGCGTGGCCACGGCATTGCCGACGCCGAATTGGGCGAGCGCGACTACGTCCATGTAGCCTTCGACCACCAGTACGTAGCCCGCTTCACGGATTGGCTGCTGTGCCTGGACGAGTCCGTACAGTTCACGGCCCTTCTCGAAGAGCGGGGTCTCCGGGGAGTTCAGGTACTTCGGTTCCCCGCCATCGAGCACGCGGCCGCCGAAGGCGATTACGCGTCCGCGACGGTCCTGGATCGGGAACATGATCCGGTTGCGGAAGCGGTCATAGCGTCGTCCGCCCTCGTGGTCGATGACGAGTCCGGCATCGGCCAGCAGTCCCGATTCGTAATCGGGAAAGACCGTACGAAGCGTCTGCCAGTCGTCGGGTGCGAAGCCTATGCCGAAGCGGGCCGCCACCTCGCCGGTGAGTCCGCGGCGCTTCAGGTAGTCGATTGCGGCCGGCGCCCGCTTGAGTTGATCGCGGAAGTGGCGGGCAGCCTTTGCCATGATCTCGTAGAGGCCCTCTTGCACCGGGGGGCGTGCCGGTGCGCGGTCGCCCGGCGCATCGCGCGGCACGCTCATCCCGACCTGGCGCGCGAGCTCTTCGACGGCCTCGATGAAGTTGAGTCCGCTGTACTCCATCAGGAACCCGATTGCAGTGCCATGCACCCCGCAACCGAAGCAGTGGTAGAACTGCTTGCTCGGGCTCACCGAGAACGACGGTGATTTTTCGCCGTGGAAAGGGCAGCAGGCGAAATAATTCGCGCCGCTCTTCTTGAGCGGCAGGTGCCGGTCGATGATGTCGACGATGTCGACCCGCGCGAGCAGGTCCTGGATGAAGGACTGCGGTATCATCGCGCCCTAGGCTGCGAAGGGTGCCTGCATCCGGCGTGACGAAGCGTGGGTCCGGTCGACCGTTCGGGCTTCGAATCGCATGCGTGCTCCAAATGGCGAAACACAAAATGCCCGCCGGGCGCGACCCCCGTGGTTCGCGCCCGGCGTGCTGCCGTCCCGACGAAGCGATGCGTCAGTAGAGCTTGGGCGGCAGCGTCTGGCTGCGCAGGCGCTTGTGGTTGCGCTTGACCGCAGCGGCGAGCTTGCGCTTGCGCTCAGCCGTGGGCTTCTCGTAGAACTCGCGTGCGCGCAGTTCGGTCAGCAAACCGGTCTTTTCAATAGTGCGCTTGAAGCGGCGGATTGCGACTTCGAACGGCTCATTTTCCTTTACGCGAATACCCGGCATTCGGATGTCCTTGTGTGTCTTGGGTCGGCAAAGGATGAATTATAGCGGCGACTTTGGCGCCAAAGCAAGCCATGCGAAGACCGGCTAGAATGCCGGTCTGGGTGGCCGCCGGGCCGCGGCGTCCTGCACCCGTCGACCAACCGGCCCGGACGCGCGGCCGGGCAAGCGAGAGCGAGCATGAGGGTATTGGGAATCGAGACATCCTGCGACGAGACCGGTGTCGCGCTGTACGACACCTGCGGCGGGCTGCTTGCCCATCGGGTGCATTCGCAGATCGATCTGCACGCCGCCTACGGCGGGGTGGTGCCCGAACTCGCGTCGCGCGATCACATCCGCTGTCTGCCGGTGCTGGTGCGGCAGACGCTCGAGGAGGCCGGCTGCGGACTCGAGGCTGTCGACGCGGTCGCCTACACCGTCGGTCCCGGGCTTGCCGGAGCGCTGCTGGTCGGGGCCGGTTTCGCCGAGGCGCTCGGCACGGCGCGCGGCGTCCCGGTCTTGCCAATCCATCATCTCGAAGGTCATCTGCTGTCGCCGCTGCTCTCCGGCGATCCGCCGGCTTTTCCGTTCGTCGCGCTGCTGGTGTCGGGCGGTCATACCCAACTCATGCGGGTCGGTGGAGTCGGCGACTATGCCCTGCTCGGCGAGACGCTCGACGACGCGGCGGGAGAGGCCTTCGACAAGACGGCCAAGCTGCTCGGGCTGGGCTATCCGGGTGGCCCGCAACTCGCCCGGCTCGCCGCGGACGGACGGCCCGGACGCTTCGCACTGCCTCGCCCGATGCTGCGCTCGCCCGATCTGGACTTCAGCTTCAGCGGTCTCAAGACGGCGGTAGTCAATGTGGTCTCGGCGCCGGCGTGGGATCCGGACGACGTCGCCGATCTCGCTGCCGACTTTCAGGAGGCGGTGGTCGAGGTACTGTGCGCCAAGTCCCTGCGCGCGCTCGCCGAGACGGCGCTCTCACAACTCGTCGTTGCCGGCGGCGTGGGGGCGAATCGTCGCCTGCGGGCCCGACTGGATGAGGCTGCGGCCGAGAAGGGCTGGCGCGTCTACTACCCCGAGCCCGAACTGTGCACCGACAACGGCGCGATGATCGCCTTTGCCGGAGCCCTGCGGCTTTCCGCCGGCGAGTCGGTCGGCAGGGGGGGCGGCGCGATTCGGGTCCGGCCGCGCTGGGCGCTGGCTGAACTCGTGCCGCCTCGGACAGGCTAACGCTTGCCGCCTCCGATGCGTGTTTCGGTGCCGGCCTTCAGGCGCCGGATGTTTTCCGCATGGCGCCACACGAGCACCAGGGCGAGCGCGAACAGCACGCCGACCGGCAGCCGCCCATCGAGCAGCACGATGCCTGCGACTGGCGCGATGGCCGCCGCTGCGAGGGCCGCGGCCGACGAATAGCGGGTCGTCAGGGCCACGGTGATCCAGGTCGTCAGCGCAGCGAGCGCGATCCAAGGGTCGATGCCTGCGAGCACCCCCAGTGCGGTGGCCACGCCCTTGCCGCCGTTGAAGCGCAGAAAGACGCTGAAGACATGGCCGAGAAAGGCAGCCAGGCCGGCCAATGCGGCTGCGCCGGGGTCGAAGCCCAGGGCTGCGGCGCCCCACACTGCGAGCCAGCCCTTGGCGCAATCGCCGGCGAGCGTCACCGCGGCGGCAGCCTTGTTGCCGCTACGCAGCACGTTGGTCGCGCCCGGATTGCGCGACCCGTACTCGCGCGGATCGGCGAGGCCGAAGAGCCGGCTGGAGACGATCGCAAACGGAATCGATCCCAGGAGGTAGGCGCCGATCAGCAGAACGATCAACGTCATCGCGGTGCCTCCGAGCGCACCGGGCGAACCCGGGTGGAAACCGTGGACGAATCGAGAAGTCGAGTGGAGCGTCTGTGTGTCATGGTCCCGGAGGGCGGAGCGGGCTAGAATTGCCGCGATTCTAATCGGGAACCGTCATGGATTTCATCTTTGTCGAGGAACTGCGGGTCAAGGCGTGGGTGGGCATCTACGCCCGGGAGAAGGCGGCGCCGCAGACCGTGGAGATTCACCTCACCTTCGGCGTGCCCGATGCCGCGGCCGAGCACGACGACATCGCAACTACGATCGACTACGCCAAGGTGGTCGAGCGTATCCGCGCTGAACTGGCGGAGCGTCATTTCAATTTGCTGGAAACGCTCGGCGAGTTCGTCGTGCACCTGTTGCTCGATGATTTCGGCGCGCCGTGGGTGAAGATTCGAATCGCCAAACTCGGCGTGATGTCAGGCGTGCGGCGGGTCGGTATCGTGATTCAGCGCGGACGCGATGGATCCACACCGCCGGACGTGCCGCTTTGAGCGGCCGAACAAGCTGACGGCTGCGGCGACCAATGCCCTGGGGGGCGCGTCCTCGCGATACGCGTCGTCGATCGGATGAGTTTGGCGGACGTAATGCCGGTCGCCGTTCGGCCACTTCCCCCGTGGGAATTCCGGTTCCGCGGGGGAAGGTCGGTCAGTCGCTCTTGACTTCGAGCGCTTCCAGAGGCTTGTTCTGGGCGAGCCAGTCGATCACCCAGCCCGGTTTGCGACCACGCCCGGACCAGCCGATTCGCGGATTCTCAGGATGCCGGTAGCGCAATGCCTTGGCAGCCGCGACGCCGGTCTTCTTGGCCGTGATCCTTTTTGCGCGGCGCTTTGGCGAAGCCTCCTTGCGCGGTTCGGATTCGCTGGCATCGGCCATCACGTCGGTGAGCGACAGGCCTTCTTCTGCTGCCATCTTCTTGATCTGTTTGAGCAAATTGCGCCGTGCGGCGGTGCTCTGACGCTGAATTTCGGCTTCGATGCGCGATTTCAGCCGGCGCAGTTCAACGAGCGAGTACTCGGACAATTCCATGGTTTCTCCAATGAATTGGTTTTCTGATTGATTCAGGGTCTCGCGGAATTCACACGTTCAGCGAATTCAGCAACATTGTGCCACAAATCAATCCGGCTCAATTCAAGAAAGAATCCATCGGGATCCCAATTCACGCTCCCGCACTGATCAATTGCGGTTCGAGCAATCGCAGAATATCGTGCGGGTGAAGCCCGACGAGAAACCCCCGCCGCCCGCCATTGATGTATATGAGCGGTAAATCGAGGATGGTCTTCTCCATGAAGACGGGCAAACGCTTGCGCATTCCGAACGGCGAAGTGCCGCCGATCAGGAAGCCGGTGTGGCGGTTCGCGGTTTCGGGCTTGCACGGCTCGATGCGCTTGCGAAGCGCCTGGCGAGCAAGCTCCTTGGTCGACACCTTGCGATCGCCGTGCATCAGCACGATCAGCGGCTGGGCGTTCTCGTCCTCCATGACCAGCGTCTTGACAATGGCATGTTCCGGCAGATTCAGCTCGCGTGCCGGCACGCCCGTCCCTCCATGCGGTTCGTAATGATAGAGGTGCGTGGAATAGGCGATCTTGTGCTGCTTGAGAAATCGGGTCGCCGGGGTTTCCGGCGCGTGAAGTTCGACTTTGCTCACTTCAATGGACTCCTCGTATTGCGTCTGCGTCGGCGAATCCGGGTGCCCTCGCCCGGCAATTCAGGCACGCGGATGATGCTTCGCATGGAGCGATTTGAGACGCTCGCGCGCAACGTGGGTGTAGACCTGAGTCGTCGAAATGTCGGCATGACCCAGAAGCATCTGCACCACGCGCAGATCGGCGCCGTGATTGATGAGATGGGTTGCGAAGGCATGGCGTAGCGTGTGCGGCGAGAGCCGCTCCGGTGCGATCCCGGCCACGAGCGCATGGCGTTTGATGATGCGCCAGAACATCTGACGTGTCATCCCTTTGCCGAGGCGGGTAAGGAACACGTCGTCGCTGTGTCCCGATCCGAGCAATTGCGGCCGCGCATCGGCCAGATAGCGCTGCAGGCATTCGACGGCGACGTCTCCGAGGGGCACCAGTCGCTCCTTGCTACCTTTGCCGAGAACGCGCACCAAGCCGTCCTGAAGGCTTGTGGAGAAGGTCTTCAGGCTCACCAGTTCGCTCACGCGAAGGCCGGTCGCATAAAGCACCTCGAGCATGCAGCGGTCCCGCAGACCCAGTGTTGTGTCGGGATCGGGGGCCGCGAGGAGCGCCTCGACCTGCGCCTCGGAGAGCGTCTTCGGAAACCGCTCGGCGCTCATCGGGGAATCGAGCAGAGCGGTCGGGTCCTCGTCGATCGCACCACGGGCAATGAGGTGGCGATAGTACCGGCGCAGCGCCGCGAGCACGCGCCGCTGGCTGGATGGGCGCGAGCGCCGGCTGAACTCGGCAAGATAGGCGGCCAGTTCGTGCCCGCGTGCGGCGGGCAAGGTGGTGCCGTGCAGCGCGAGCCATGCGCTCAAGGCGGCGAGATCGCTGCGGTAGCTGTCGATGGTATTGCGCGCGAGGCCGTCTTCGAGCCAGATCGCATCGCAGAAGGCATCGAGCCGAGCCCGGGCTTCGGGCTCCAGGGCATCCTCGCGCGCGCTCACCGGACGCTACCGCTGGCGAGGACGCACACCATGCGGCGACCGTGCACGGCGATGCGGTGCGCCAGGCTCATCGCCGAGCTTCGTGTGCGAGCAGCCACCGCTTGGCCTCGAGCAGCCAGCCTTCGGTTGCGCCGGCGAAGCCGCCCAGTCCGCCTGCCGCCACGACGCGATGGCAGGGCACGACGAGCGGGAAGGGGTTGGCGCCACAGGCCTGGCCGACTGCCCGCGCGGCGCTCCCCAGCTCGGCGGCGAGCGCGCCATAAGTGCGCACGCGACCAGCGGGGATCGCGCCGATGGCGGCCCAGACGCGGCGCTGAAAGTCGCTGCCGCGGGCAGCCAGTGGCAGGTCGAAACCCTGTGTGGGGTCTTCGAGCCAGGCCTGGATCTGCCCGGCGGCGCGGCGCGCGAGCACCGAGACCGGGGGTATCGGGGTCGAATCGGGCGGCAGAAAGCACAGCTCCGTGATCGATTCGCCCTCGATCCGGATCCCGAACGCCCCGAAAGGCGCTGCGAGCACCGCCAACTCCTCTGAAATGGACGTGTCCTTGCGGTGAGCCGACATGGCCGTCAGCGGCGTACCTCGCCGTTGCCGAAGACGATCCACTTCTGGCTGGTGAGCCCTTCGAGTCCGACCGGGCCGCGCGCGTGGATCTTGTCGGTCGAGATGCCGATCTCGGCCCCGAGGCCGTACTCGAAGCCGTCGGCGAACCGCGTCGAGGCATTCACCATGACCGAGGCGGAGTCGACCTCGCGCAGAAAGCGCATCGCGTGCGTGTAGTTCTCCGTGACGATCGCCTCGGTGTGGCCGGAACTGTACGTATTGATGTGCGCGATGGCTTCGTCCAGGTCGGCGACCACCTTGACGGCGATGATCGGGGCGAGATACTCATCGCGCCAATCGTCGTCGCTCGCTTCGCGCAGCAGGCCGGCCTCGACACCGGCCTCGCGCAGCAGGGCGAGCGAGGCCGCGCAGCCGCGCATCTCGACGCGGTGCGAGGCGAGCATGCGGCCGATGTCGGGCAGGAAGCGCTTGGCCACGGCCGCGGCGACGAGCAGGGATTCGGCGGTGTTGCAGGTTCCGTAGCGCTGCGTCTTGGCGTTTTCGACGATGGGCACGACTTTCCCGGGATCGGCTTCGGCATCGATGAAGACGTGGCAATTGCCGTCGAGATGCTTGATGACCGGCACGCGCGCTTCGCGCGAGATCCGCTCGATCAGGCCCTTGCCGCCGCGCGGAACGATCACGTCGACGTACTCGGGCATCGTGACGAGGTGCCCGACCGCCGCGCGATCGGTGGTCTCGACGACCTGGACCGCCGCTTCCGGCAGGCCGGCCGCGGCGAGTCCCGCGCGCACGCAGGTGGCGATCGCCTGGTTGCTGTGCAGGGCCTCCTTGCCGCCGCGCAGGATCGCGGCATTGCCGGACTTCAGGCACAGCGCCGCAGCGTCCGCGGTGACGTTGGGGCGCGCCTCGTAGATGATCCCGATCACGCCGAGCGGCACCCGCATCTTGCCGACCTGGATGCCCGAGGGACGTCGCTTGACGTCGGTGATCTCGCCGACCGGATCGGGCAGGGCGGCGATCTGCTCCAGCCCCTGCGCCATCGCTTCGATGCCCTTCTCGGAGAGGGTGAGCCGGTCGATCAGCGCCGCCTCCAGCCCCTCCGCACGCGCTGCTTCGAGGTCGGCGCGGTTGGCTGCCAGCAGCGTTTCGCGGCGCGCACGGATCGCCGACGCCATCTCCATGAGCGCGGTGTTCTTCGCCTCGGTCGACGCCGCAGCGAGCGCGCGCGAGGCCGTGCGGGCTTGCCGGCCCAGGTTCTGCATGTAGGTCTGAATGTCCATGTGCGTGTTCGGCTCCTGCTCTTCGGACGTGCCGGATCGAGCGGTCAATGCGGGCTGCGGGGCGGCCGCTGACAGGTGAGCGCCAGGCCTCGGGCGTCGCCGCTCGATGGGCATGGCGTGCCGGGGATGTCCCTTCTGCAGATTTGAATTGTAGCGCGACCTTCCGCGCGCGGCGGGGCGCCTTCGTTCAGCGCGCCGGGGCGGTGTCTCGGCGCGCGAGACGCAATGCAAGCATCAGGAACTCGTCCCAGACGTCGCCGTCGGCGATGCCCTTGACGACGCGGTCGACCTTGGCCGCATGCAGAAGCGCCGCTGTCAGCGCGCGCGCCGCAAGCCTCGGGACGGCGCGCTGCAGCGCCTGCCTGCGGCGGTCGTCGAAGATGCGTTCGGCCTTGAGCAGGGCCGCAAGCGGCTGGCCCTGGTCGAGCCCGGTACGCAGGGTGGCCAGCGTGCGAATCTCGGTCGCCACCGCCCACAGGATCAGCGGCGGCGCGACGCCTTCGCCGCGCAATCCCTCCAGCGTGCGGGCGCAGCGCGCCGGATCGCCTTCGAGCAGCGCCTGGCGAAGCGCATCGAGGTCGTAGCGGGCGACGTCGAGGACTGCATCCTGCACCGATTTCAACTCGAGCGCCCCCGGCGGATGGAGCAGCCCGAGCTTGAGGATTTCCTGGTGGGCGGCGAGCAGGTTGCCCTCGACGTGGTCGGCGATGAATTGCAGCGCTGCGGCGTCGGCCGACTGCTGCTGGCGCCCCAGGCGGGCGGCGATCCACTCGGGCAGGCGCTCGCGCGGCGGGGCATTGAGTTCGAGCGCAACGCCCGTTTCGGTCAGCGCCTTGAACCACGCCGCCTTGCGAGCCGTCCAGTCGAGTTCGGGCAGGCTTACGAGCGTGACCATGCCTGGAGCAAGGTGGGCGGCATAGCGTTGCAGGACATCGCCGCCCTCGCGCCCCGGCTTGCCCGTGGGGATGCGCAGGTCGATCAGCTTGGCTGCGCCGAACAGCGACATACTCCCGGCCGCGACCAGCAGATTGCTCCAGTCGAATCCCTGCCCTGCGACAAGCGTCTCGCGCTCGTCGTAGCCGTGGCGGCGCGCGGCGACGCGGATCGCGTCGGCCGCCTCGATCACCAGCAGCGGCTCGTTGCCGTGCAGCACATACAGCGGCGCCAGCCCCTTGTCGAGATGCGCCCCGAGATGCTCGGGTCTGAGTTCCATCGCTAGCGCTTCAGCGCCGCCAGGCGCCGCATGAGCTGCGTCACGATGTCGTTCTCGATGTCCTGGAAGAGCAATTCCTCCTCCTGGTCCATCGCGATCACGCGCTCTTCGTCGAAGCCGAACTCGCGCCGGACGGTGATCGTGGCGGTGTCGAGCAGCGGCTGGCCGCTTCGGTCGAGCACGCGGAAGGTGAGTGTCTGGTGCAACTGGAGCTCCTGGACCCTCCCGGCACCCGACAGCGAGAGGATCTCGCGGCCGCGTGCGTAGGAGATGATCTCCAGCCGCGCGTCCGCCGCGGCGGGATCATCCTCGACTCGGGTCGTGCCGCTCGCGGCCACCTGGCGGCGCAGCGCGGCGCCGAGCGGGCTGTTCGCGTCGGTGCCGATGTGGAGGCTGGAGAACGCGAGCTGCTGAGCGCCGCGCAGCCGAAAACCGCAGCCGCCGAGGCCGGCGGCGCAGACCAGGACACCGGCGGCGAGCAGGGCGCGACGGCGCGATTTGACGTGGCGCATGGCAGGGATCCCTACACGACGATGTTCACGAGGCGTCCGGGCACCACCACCACCTTGCGTGGCGGTTTGCCTTCCATGAAGCGCTGCGCCACCTCGGAGGCGAGCGCCACGGCCTCGATATCGGCGCGCGCCGCCTCGGCCGGCACCTGGATGCTGCCGCGCAGCTTGCCATTGACCTGAAGCACCAGCTCGATCTCGTCCTGGCGCAGGGCCTCGTCCGAAGGCTCCGGCCAGCGCGCGGCGAGCAGGTCGCCGTCGAAGCCGCATTCCTGCCATAGCGCGTGGGCGATGTGGGGCGTGATCGGCGCGAGCAGGCGCAGCAGGATCGAGAGTCCTTCGGCCGCCACCTGCGCGTGCGCGCCGGCGGCCTCGCGCGGGGCCTTTTCGAGCGCGTTGAGGATCTTCATCGCCGCCGAGGCGACGGTGTTGAACTGGTGCTTGCCGAAGTCGTAATTGGCCTGCTTGAGGTGCATGTGGATCTCGCGCCGCGTCGCGGCCAGCGAATCCGGCAGCGGCGCCGAAGTGTCGCCGAGGTGCGCGCGAAGCTCGGTCGCGAAGGCGTGCCCGAAACTCCAGACCCGGCGCAGGAAGCGGAAAGCCCCTTCGACGCCGGACTCCGACCACTCGAGCTGCTGGTCCGGGGGCGCTGCGAAGATGATGAAGAAGCGCGCGGTGTCGGCGCCGTACTGGTCGACCAGCGCCTGCGGATCGACGCCGTTGTTCTTCGACTTCGCCATCTTCTCGGTGCCGCCGATCGCGACCGGGGCGCCGTCGGCGGTAAGCCGCGCGGCGACGATGCGGCCCTTGTCGTCGCGCTCGACCTGCACGTCTGCGGGGTTGATCCACTGCTTCGTGCCGTTTGCGCCTTCGCGGTAGTAGGTCTCGGCGATCACCATGCCTTGCGTGAGCAGCCGCGAGAACGGCTCGGAGACGCCGACCAGGCCGCAGTCACGCATCGCGCGGGTGAAGAAGCGCGAGTAGAGCAGGTGCAGGATCGCGTGCTCGATGCCGCCGATGTACTGGTCGACCGGCGCCCAGTAGCCCACGCGCTCATCGACCATCGCGCGGTCGTTGTCCGGGCAGGCGTAGCGCAGGAAGTACCACGACGACTCGACGAAGGTGTCCATCGTGTCGGTCTCGCGCCGGGCCGGCTTGCCGCAGCACGGGCAAGTGGTTTCGTAGAACTCGGGCATGGCCGCGAGCGGCGAGCCGCGGCCGGTGATTTCGACGTTCTCGGGTAGCACCACCGGCAACTGGTCGTCGGGCACCGGCACGTCGCCGCAGTCCTCGCAGTGGACGATCGGGATCGGGCAGCCCCAATAGCGCTGGCGCGAGATGCCCCAGTCGCGCAGGCGGTACTGCACGCGCTTGAAGCCGAGGTGCTTCGCTGCGAGGTCGGCGGCGATCGCGTCGACCGCGTCCTGGAAGTGCAGCCCGTCGTACTGGCCGGAGTTCACGAGCCGGCCGTGCTCGGCGTAGGCAGCCTGCCAAGGCGCGGCGACCTCGCTGTAAGCGTCGCGCGTCGAGCGCACCACCATGCGGATCGGCAGGCTGTAGCGGGTCGCGAACTCGAAGTCGCGCTCGTCGTGCGCCGGCACGGCCATTACCGCGCCCTCGCCGTAGCCCATCAGCACGTAGTTGGCGACCCACACCGGCATGTATTCGCCGCTGAGCGGATGCACGACGCGCAGTGCGGTCGGCATACCCTTCTTTTCCATGGTCGCGAGGTCCGCTTCGGCGACCGCGCCATGGCGGCATTCTTCGATGAAGGTCGCGAGCGCCGGGTTGTCGCGGGCGGCGAGCGTGGCGAGCGGATGCTCCGGCGCGACCGCGACGTAGGTTGCCCCCATCAGCGTGTCGGCGCGGGTCGTGAACACCTTGAGCACGCCGCTCTCGCCGATCGTCGACAGGTCGTAGGGGAAGTGGATCTCGACCCCTTCCGAGCGGCCGATCCAGTTCTTCTGCATCAGCTTGACCTGCTCGGGCCAGTCTTCGAGCTGATCGAGGCCCTCCAGCAGTTCATCGGCGTAGGCGGTGATCTTCATGTAGTACATGGGGATCTCGCGCTTCTCGACCAGGGCGCCGCTGCGCCAGCCGCGGCCGTCGATCACCTGCTCGTTGGCGAGCACGGTCTGATCGACCGGGTCCCAGTTGACGGTGCCGAGCTTCTTGTAGATCAGGCCCTTCTCGATCAGCCGCGTGAACAGCCATTGCTCCCAGCGGTAATACTCGGGGCGGCAGGTCGCCAGCTCGCGCGACCAGTCGATCGCGAAGCCCAGGCGCTTGAGCTGGCCGCGCATGTACTCGATGTTGGCGTAGGTCCA
>JARFTX010000075.1 GCA_029289265.1 Gammaproteobacteria bacterium | reverse complement strand
TCCATAGAACATCGATATTGTCGGCACTTTTGTCCTTCCATAGCGATCGGTCGCGGGCCCTTCAAACTCGACAGTTCTAGCAGACGCAAGAAGTCAATAGGATGATAGGTGGAATCGGCCCGTTCGCACCCAGCAATTTGTCGGAAACCTTGCCGCCCATCACGCATGGCTGCGTCATGTCGGACGACCTTAGCCCAGTGCCATGAACCTGTCAAACAACTCTGGCGCGCTTTGGATGCATGTTCGCAACTGCCGGAATACAAAGAGGAAAGAACAGACCGAGCGCGGAGGCGGATTGAAGCAAGCAGACCCTGAAGCAGGGACGGGAGGTCGACGACTTTGGCGGGTTGGCGCAGGGCTTCGGTGGCCGTGGCAATGCGTCGAGCGAGCGGACCTCCCGGGATAGGCCGAATCCAGACAGTCGGATTGGTGCAGGCGATCGGAGCGGCGTCCGAGGCACGTTTTACGGCCGGAAGGATTGGGCCCAACATGAGTACGTTGGACAGGGGATTCCTACACATGCGCACCACTATCGTGGTCGACGGGCAGCTCATGCAAGAGTGCCTGCGCGTCACTGGATTGAAGAGCAAGCGGGCAGTGGGGGAGCTTGCCCTCAAGACCCTGCTGCGTCTCAGGCAACAGGAGGATATTCGGCGCTACCGAGGGAGGCTTCGCTAAGAAGGCGACCTGGATGCGGTGAGGTTGGGCAAGTGACCTGGGTCGATCCGGGCGTACGCGGAGACCGTCCCTGCGGCACGACGAATTCGCATGCAAGGCGCCTCGATGCAGTTCCGAGGGGCGAGCTTGTCGGATTGGCCGATCTGATGCTGGCCTAGGCCCTTCAGGGCTTCAACCGAAGCCGGGATTTCGATTAGGCGAAGCGGTTGAGGAACCGACGCTAGGCGATCCCAAGGCTGGGCGCGGAGATCACGAAGAAGGCCGCAGGCGCTGACTCGCGTCGAGTCCGGGGATTTTCGGATGCCTATGGGACGACGAGGGTGGCCGGGACGGCTCGGGCTACGGCGTGCGACCCGCCCGTTCGAGCGCCGCCCGTGCCGCATCGCCGATGTGGGGCAGTCTGGCCGAGCGATGCACCGGCGTGGTGCGTCACGGCCCCTTCCCGTTTCAATTGCGTCCGGCGATGCCGCGCCCGAGGCCAGGCTGCGAGCGGCTGATTGCTAGCCCAGACAGGCACTTGCGCCCCCTTCGTCCCGCTCTGGCACGACTCTCGCAACGGGGCCCGCATGAACGCGCCGATGCCCCGCTCGACCCTCGATCTGCCGATGCCGGCCGTGCCCTCGTGCGGTGCGGGGTGGCGGGCGGAGCTGGAGCTCGGGTTCGCGCGCCGCGGGGAGCGCACGGTGCTGGTGCGCAATCGTCACTGCGGGCCGTTGCGGGTGCAGAAGCCGCTCTACCCGGAAGGGCCGTCGCCGTGCCACGCGATCGTGCTGCATCCGCCGGCGGGCCTGGTGGGCGGCGATCGGCTGGCGATCGACGTGTCGGTGGGGGTGGGGGCGCACGCGCTGCTGACGACGCCGGGGGCGGGCAAGTGGTATCGCAGCGGCGGCGCGAACGCGGGCGAGCGCGTCGCGTGCCTCGCGCAGACGCTGCGGGTTTGCGGCGGGGCGGTGTGCGAGTGGCTGCCGCAGGAGAGCATCGTCTTCGACGGGGCGCGCGGCGAGTTGGCGACCGAGGTGGCGCTCGAGCCGGGGGCGGGCTTCGTCGGGATGGAGATGCTGTGCTTCGGGCGGACCGGCTCGGGCGAGCGCTTTCGCGACGGGGCGATGGCATTGACGACGCGGTTGAGCGTCGGCGGCCGGTTGCTGTGGCGCGAGCGCGGGCGCATCGAGGGCGGCAGCGCGCTGCTGGATTCGGTGGTGGGGTTGCGCGGTGAGCCGGTGGTGGGAACGCTGCTCGCGGTCGGGGCCGGCGTGGACGAGGGCTTGCGCGACGCGTGCCGGCAGCTCGTGCCGGCGGCCGGCGAGGGGGCGGTGACGCTGTTGCCCGGCGTGTTGGTGGCGCGCTGGCTGGGGCCGGCGTGCGAGCCGGGGCGGGCGTGGCTGGCGCGGCTGCTCGAGCTGATCCGGCCGGCGGTGGCGGGGGTGCCGATGCGCACGCCGCGGATCTGGAATACGTGAGGGTGGCGCGACATGGACTTTGAGGAGGGGCGGTCATGGAGTTGACGCCGCGTGAGAAGGACAAGCTGTTGTTGTTTACGGCTGGGCTGGTGGCGGAGCGGCGGCGGACCCGGGGGGTGAGGCTGAATTATCCGGAGGCGGTGGCGCTGATTTCGTGCGCGATCCTGGAGGGGGCGCGCGATGGGCGGACGGTGGCGGAGCTGATGAGCTTCGGGACGACAGTGTTGTCGCGGGACGAGGTGATGGAGGGGGTGCCGGAGATGATTCCCGAGATCCAGGTGGAGGCGACGTTTCCGGATGGGACGAAGCTGGTGACGGTGCATCACCCGATTGTCTGAGGCGTGTTCATGCGCGGTGTGCTGTGGGGCCGGCCGAGTTTTGCGGGGCTGCCCGCGGCCGCCATGCGGGGCATTTGCTCCGTGGGCTGCGGAACTCGCCCTTCGGGCTCAGACAGTCCTCGCCCACTCCGCAAACACCCCGCGTGTCGGCCGCTACGTTGTGGCGGCGCCCGGTCTTGTTCGAGTTCTGGAGCATGGTGATGATTCCTGGTGAATACCTCGTCGCCGACGGCGACATCGAGCTCAACGTCGGGCGGCCGACGCTGGCGCTGACCGTGACCAATACCGGCGACCGGCCGGTGCAGGTCGGGTCGCACTACCACTTTGCCGAGACCAATGCGGCGCTCGCGTTCGACCGGGCGGCGGCACGGGGTTTCCGGCTGAACATCGCGGCCGGGACGGCGGTGCGCTTCGAGCCGGGGCAGTCGCGCACGGTCGAGCTGGTGGCGCTCGCCGGCGATCGGCGCGTGTTCGGCTTTCGCGGCGACGTGATGGGGGACTTGTGATGGCGAAGGTCTCGCGCCGCGCCTATGCGGAGATGTTCGGCCCGACCGTGGGCGATCGGGTGCGGCTCGCCGACACGGAATTGTGGATCGAGGTCGAGCGCGACTTCACCGTGTATGGCGAGGAGGTCAAGTTCGGCGGCGGCAAGGTGATCCGCGACGGCATGGGGCAGGGCCAGCGGGTTGCCGCCGAGGTGGTCGATACGGTGATCACGAATGCGCTGATCGTCGATCACTGGGGCATCGTCAAGGCCGACGTCGGGATCAAGGACGGGCGCATCGCGGCGATCGGCAAGGCGGGCAATCCCGACGTCCAGCCGGGAGTGACGATCGCGATCGGCGCGGGCACCGAGGCGATCGCCGGCGAGGGGATGATCCTGACCGCGGGCGGGATCGACGCGCACATCCACTGGATCTGCCCGCAGCAGATCGAGGAGGCGCTGGCGAGCGGGATCACGACCATGCTGGGCGGCGGCACCGGGCCGGCGACCGGGACGATGGCGACCACCTGCACGCCGGGGCCGTGGCACATCCACCGCATGCTCGAGGCGGCCGAGGCGTTTGCGATGAACCTGGGCTTCTTCGGCAAGGGCAACGTGTCGCTGCCCGAGCCGGCGCGCGAGCAGGTCGAGGCCGGGGCGATCGGGCTCAAGCTGCACGAGGACTGGGGCACGACGCCGGCGGCGATCGACAACTGCCTGTCGGTCGCCGACGAGATGGACGTGCAGGTCGCGATCCACACCGACACGTTGAACGAATCGGGCTTCGTCGAGACGACGCTCGCGGCGTTCAAGGGGCGCACCATCCACACCTTCCACACCGAGGGCGCGGGCGGCGGCCATGCGCCGGACATCATCCGCGCGGTGAGTCAGCCCAACGTGCTGCCGTCGTCGACCAATCCGACGCGGCCCTACACGGTGAACACCATCGACGAGCACCTCGACATGCTGATGGTGTGCCATCACCTCGACCCGGCGATCGCCGAGGACGTCGCCTTCGCCGAGAGCCGCATCCGCCGCGAGACCATCGCCGCCGAGGACATCCTGCACGACACCGGCGCGTTCTCGATGATGAGCTCGGACTCCCAGGCGATGGGCCGCGTCGGCGAGGTGATCGTGCGCACCTGGCAGACCGCGCACAAGATGAAGGTGCAGCGCGGCCCGCTCGCCGAGGACGCGGGGCGCGGGGCGGACAATTTCCGGGTCAAGCGCTACATCGCCAAATACACGATCAATCCGGCGATCACGCACGGCATCGCCCACGTGGTGGGCTCGGTCGAGGCGGGCAAGCTCGCCGACCTGGTCTTGTGGAAGCCGGCCTTCTTCGGCGTCAAGCCGAGCCTGATCCTCAAGGGCGGGGCGATCGCGATGGCGGCGATGGGTGACCCCAACGCGTCGATCCCGACGCCGCAGCCGGTGCATTACCGGCCGATGTTCGCGTCCTTCGGCCGGGCGCTCGGGCGCTCGCTCACCTTCGTGTCGCAGGCGGCGCTGGCGAACCCGGCGGTCGCCGAACTGGGCCTCGCGAAGCCGCTCGAGGCGGTGCGCGGCTGCCGCACGGTGACCAAGGCCGACATGATCCACAACGGCGCGACCCCGGCGATCGACGTCGATCCCGAGACCTACGTGGTGCGCGCCGACGGCGAGCTGCTCGCCTGCGAGCCGGCCGAGGTGCTGCCGATGGCGCAGCGGTATTTCCTGTTCTGAATGGACTGTTCGAGCGAGGCCGAAGACATGGATGACGTCGTGGGTGCCGCGACCGGCGCGGATCGTCGGGCGCAGGGTGTGCCGCGCAGCGCGAACGGCGGGCCGGGCGCCGTGGCGGAAGACCGGCATGCCGCTGCGGCGGCGCCAGGCGCCGCGCAGCCGATGCTGCTGCTCGAGGCGCTCTACGACGGGCCCGCGTCGGCCGGCGAGCGGCTCGAGCTCGATTTCACGTATCGCACAAAGAGCCGGCTGCGGGCGAAGCTCGCCAGCGGCGAGGCGGTGGGGCTGTTCCTGCCGCGCGGCACGATTCTGCGCGGCGGCCAGAAGCTCACCGGGCGCGATGGGCGCATCGTCGAGGTGGTCGCCGCCCCCGAGGACCTGCTCGAGGTGCGCTGCGCCGACGCCTTCGAGCTCGCCCGCGCCGCCTACCACCTCGGCAATCGCCACGTCGCGGTCGAGCTGGGCGAAGGGTGGCTGCGCATCCAGGCCGACCACGTGCTCGAAGCCATGCTCGCCGGACTCGGTGCCGAGGTCGCGCCGGTGCGTGCGCCGTTCGAGCCCGAGGCCGGCGCCTACGCGCCCGGCCACCAGCACCCGGGCGACGGCAGCGGCGCGCGTATCCACATGATGGTGGAGCGTTGAAGATGTGCGGTGCACCCGCGCGGCGATGCGGCGAACGGACGGGCGGCGTCGCGCAGCGCGCGCGACGTCCGCTGCCCGGCCGACGTCCTGCCCGACTGCGTGGCCGCGGGCTCGGCGCACCGGACCTGCGAGCAGGCCGATGCTGGCGCTGATCCGCCTGCTGCAGCTCGCCAGCCCGACGCTGCCGGTGGGCGCCTACACCTATTCGCAGGGGCTGGAGTGGGCGGTCGAGGCCGGCGCGGTGCGCGACGAAGCAGGCGCCGGGCGCTGGATCGGCGAGGCGCTGGAATGGAGCGTCGCCGCCTTCGAGGCGCCGCTCGTCGCGCAGCTCATCGCGGCCTGGCAGGCGGGCGACGACGCGCGCGTGGCGGCGCTCGACGCCGAGTTCGTCGCGAGCCGCGAGAGCGCCGAGCTGCGCGCCGAGACGCTGCAGATGGGCTATTCGCTGGCGCGCCTGCTTGGCGATCTGGCCGAGTTCACGGCGCTGCCGGGCTGGCGCGCGCGGCTCGCGGCGCTGGCCGAGCCGGCCTACCCGACCGTGTGGGCGGCGGCCGCGGCGGCCTGGCAGGTGCCGGCCGCGCAGGCGCTGCCGGCCTATCTGTGGGCGTGGCTGGAGAACCAGGTGATGGCGGCGGTGAAGGCGGTGCCGCTCGGCCAGTCGGCCGGCCAGCGCCTGCTCGCCGGGCTGGGCGCGCGGATTCCGGCGCTCGCCGAGCGCGCCGCCGAGCTCCCGCCCGAGGCCTGGAGCAACTTCACCCCCGGGCTCGCGCTCGCCAGCAGCCGGCACGAGACCCAATACACGAGACTCTTCAGATCATGACGCAACCGTGACCACGGTGCTCCAGTTCCCGGTCCAATTCCGACCCAATACATGAGGCTGTTCAGATCATGACGCAACCCGCATCCCAACCCCTGCGCGTGGGCATCGGCGGCCCGGTCGGCTCCGGCAAGACCGCGCTCACGCTGGCGCTGTGCCGCGCGCTGCGCAGCCGCTACGACATCGCCGTCGTCACCAACGACATCTACACCGCCGAGGACGCGCAATTTCTGGTGCGCCACGAGGCGCTCGCGCCCGAGCGCATCATCGGCGTCGAGACCGGCGGCTGCCCGCACACGGCGATCCGCGAGGACGCCTCGATCAATCTCGAGGCGGTCGACCGGCTCACGCGCCGCTTCCCGGCGCTCGACATCGTCTTCGTCGAATCCGGCGGCGACAACCTCGCCGCGACCTTCTCGCCGGA
The DNA here is from genome assembly GCA_029289265.1 of Gammaproteobacteria bacterium. Taxonomy (GTDB): domain Bacteria; phylum Pseudomonadota; class Gammaproteobacteria; order Burkholderiales; family Rhodocyclaceae; genus JARFTX01. The sequence goes on along the minus strand of JARFTX010000075.1, from coordinate 7,629 downwards.
GCTCTCCGACCTGACGCTGTACGTCATCGACGTCTCGGCCGGCGACAAGATCCCGCGCAAGGGCGGCCCCGGCATCACCCGCAGCGACCTGCTGGTGATCAACAAGATCGACCTCGCGCCGCTGGTGGGCGCCTCGCTCGAGGTGATGGAGCGCGACGCCCGAAGGATGCGCGGCGAGCGCCCGTTCGTGTTCTCCAACCAGAAGACCGGCGAGGGCCTGGAGGCGATCATCCGCTTCATCGAGGAGCAGGGGCTGGTCGGGGTGCACGCATGATCGAGGTCGGCCGCCTCGGGATGGGCACGAGCAAAGAAACGGATGCGGCGCCCGATCGAAGGCTCGGCGCTCACAACGTCGATTCGGGGTGGTCAAGGCCTGGCCGTTTGCGCACCGGACTGGAAAGTGTCTGACCGGTCGGCGCGCCCGGGCAGAGCGAATGGCGCCCATTCACGCGGCCCTCGCCACTGGCATGCATCTTGATAGGCAACTTCGTCGTCGCAGCACTCAACCAAAGGATCCGCACATGAAGCTCACCCGACTTTCGTCCGCCGCGGCTCTCGCGCTCTTCGCCGGTTCCGCGCTGGCCCATCCCGGCCATGACACGACCAGTCTCTTCGCCGGCTTCGGCCACCCGCTGGGCGGGCTCGACCACCTGCTTGCGATGCTCGCGGTCGGGCTCTACGCCGCCCGCCAGCCGGGTGTCCAGCGCTGGGCGTTGCCGGTCGGGTTCGTGCTCGCGATGCTGGCCGGCGCGGGCCTGTCGGCAGCCGGCATGGTGCTGCCGGCGGTCGAAGCGGGCATCGGCGCCTCGGTGCTGGTGCTGGGGCTCCTGATCGCGTTCATGGTGCGCCTGCCGGCCGCGGCGGCGCTGCCCCTGGTCGCCGCCTTCGCGCTCTTCCACGGCCACGCCCACCACGCCGAGATCGGCGACGGTGCGGTGCTCGCGTTCTCGGCGGGATTCGTCGCCGCGACCGCGCTGCTGCATGCGGCCGGCTATGCGCTGGCGCGCAGCCTGCCGCAGAGCGGGCCTGGGCGGGTCGCCGGGCGGATTGCGGGTGTGGCGATCGCGGCCGCCGGCGCGGTCTTCCTCGGCAGCGCCTGAGGCCAACTTCCTTGAACGAGGCGGCCGGGGCGACTCGGCCGCAGCGTGTCCTCGGTCGCCGCCACGCACCCGGCGAGGGTATCGACGGCCGCAGTGGCGAGGCCTTGAAAACAACAGGCTACGGTGCGAGTTCGACGCGCAGCCGCCCATTCTCGATGCGCAACTCGCGCACGCCTTCGCCGAACGCCTGCCAGAACCCGCCCTCGTCGCGGTAAAGCGCGGCGAGGTCGCGGCCCTTGAGGCCGCCGAGCCACGCGCCCGGCAGGGGCACGCCCATGATGCTCACCCCTTCGATCACCGCCGTGAGCCGCGTCCCGTCGTGGCGCAGCCGCAGGCCGGTGGACACGCGCACCGTCTGACTCGCGAAGAGCGGCAGATCGGGCGGCAGCGTCACCAGCATCGTCGCCGAAAGCAGGTCGTCCGACAGGTGCAGGGCAAGCCGCTGGGCGAGGTCCGGATTGCGCGCGATCAGGGCGTTGAGCTCGCGCTGCGTGAAGTGCAGGACGCGGTCTTCGGCGCGCTCGGAATAGGGGGCCGGCTGAACGGTGTCGGCGCGGGCATCGGGCGTTCGGCCCGGCATCGGCGCCGAGCCACCGGGTGCGGCGCGTGACAATTCCTCGAGCTTGGCGTCGAGGCTCGCCCGTTCGCGCGCGTCGAGCGCCACCGGCTGGAAAGGTTGCGGATACAGCCAGGTGCGGGCAACCCACAGGGTCGCGGCGACGCTCACGGCGATGACCGCGAGCAGCGCCGCGATCAGCGCAGGCCAGCCGATGCGCCGGCTTGGGGGTGGTGATGCGGTTTCCGAGGTCATGCGCTCTTATGCGGCATTCGCCTGCCCCGGTCAAGCTTGGCGAGAGGTACGCGAACTCGTCCGCTTTGACGCGTGCGCTGCCACGGCCGGCGACCCTCGGACGCTCGCCGCCGTGGCGGCGGAGCGTGTCATCGCGTCTGCTCAGAGCTTGTGAATAAATCTGCTGCGCGTGCCGATTGCTGCGTTGCTCACTCGCTCTGCCCACGGCCGGGTTTGCACACCCGGCCGGCTGCGGCGGCGCAAAGCGGTGCTTTGCGAAACCCCGCCTACGCCCTCGCCTATCTATCTGATATGTCTCGTCGTTCGCTCGTTCGCGCCTTGCACTCGGCCTTGCTCGCGACGATTTCTTCACTAGCTCTCAGACGCCGTCGAAGACTTCCTCGCGACTCAGCTCGCACTCGATCGAGGTGAGCGGAAAGCTCGCGCTGTCGGTGTAGTCGTGCAGCGTGAACAGGCCGTCTGCGCCGCGCCGGAAGACCTCGACGCTGCGCGTGTCGGGGTCGATCAGCACATACTCGCGCAAAGAGGCGATGCGCCGGTAGGTGGCGAACTTGATGCCGCGGTCGAAGGCCTGGGTCGATTCGGACAGCACCTCGACGATCACGCTCGGCGCACGGAAGACGTATTCGGTCGCGAGATCCGCCGAGTCGCAGGTGACGAAGACGTCGGGGTAGAAGAGGCTGTCCTCGCCGACCTGCACCTTCATCGTTTCGATGAAGGCGCGGCAGGGCGTGCCCTTGAGCTGCTGCTTCAGCGCAGCGAACGCATTGCCGCTGACCAGCCCGTGCACGCGGCGCGCACCGACCATCGCGAACACCTCGCCATGATGGAACTCGTGGCGCTCGGGCTGTGCGTGCTCCCACTCGAGGAATTCCGCCAACGTGAGCTTGTGCGCCGGCAGGGCCATGACCGTCACCTCCGATTGACCGATTCATTTTGCAGGCATCGCCGGATCCTGTCCAGCCAAGGCCGCCGGCCCGCCGGGAGGATCCGGGCGGGCCGCAAATCGCAGCCCGGCGAGGCCGCGCGCCGGTCCGCGTCTGTCGAGTCGATGTCGCCATGTCCGCCTTGCGCGGGCCGCCCATGAGCGCTCTGCCCTGACCCGGGGTGTCGCAGCGTTTCCGGTGCGCATGATCATGCATTATCCTGTAGGACATATTCGCACGGCACACTCCGGCGCCGCCCGCAGGCGCCGGGGTGACGAGGCAAAAAAATCACAACGGACGGTAGCGCTTGGATCAACTGAAGGACTTCCTGCGGATTCTGCGGCACTCGTTCCACAATCTGCTGCCGATCGTCGTCGTCGTCGCCTTCTTTCAGCTTGCCGTCATTCGCCAGATGCCCGACGGGGTGCTGGCGATGAGCGTCGGGCTGCTGGTGGTCGTGCTCGGTGTGGCGCTATTCCTGCAGGGGCTCGAGCTCGGCATCTTTCCGATCGGCAAGAATCTCTCCAACGAGTTCGCAAAGAAGGGCTCGCTGCCGCTGCTGATGGCTTTCGGCTTCTGCCTGGGATTCTCCGCGGTGGTCGCCGAGCCGGCGCTGATCGCGGTGGCGAGCCAGGCCGAGTTGATCAGCGAGGGGCGGGTCGACGCCTTCACGCTGCGCGTGCTGGTGGCCTTGTCGGTCGGGGCGGTGGTCGCGCTCGGGGTGGTGCGCACCATCCTCGGCCACTCGCTGCACTGGTACATGATTGTCGGCTACGTGCTGGTGGTGACCGTCACCTTCTTTGCGCCCGAGGAGATCGTCGGCCTCGCCTACGATTCGGGCGGAGTCACCACCAACATCGTCACCGTGCCGCTGATCGCCGCGCTCGGCATCGGGCTTGCCGCCTCGCTGCGCGGCCGCAACGCGCTCGCCCACGGCTTCGGCCTGGTGGCGCTGGCGGTGATGGTGCCGATGATCTCGGTGCAGATCTACGGCATCGTCGTCTACAGCTTCGGCGAGGCGGCCGACCCCGCAGCGCTCGTGCCGACGCTGGCCGTGGGCGGCCCCGAACTGCCGGAGGCGGGCGGCCGCGGCGTGCTGCTGACGATGGTGATCGACCTGCTCACGATGTTCCGCGACGTGCTGCCCATCATCGCCGTGGTGCTGTTCTTCCAGTACATGGTGATCCGCAAGCACATCGCGCACATCCACAAGGTCATGGGCGGCTTCGTGCTGGTGATCGTCGGGCTCTACGCCTTCGTGATCGGCCTCAAGCTCGGCCTCTTTCCGATCGGACGCAGCATGGCCGAGCAACTCATCGGCCTCGATACGATCGTATATATCTATCTGTTTGCGTTTGCGATCGGTTTCGCGACCACCATGGCCGAGCCGGCACTGATCGCGATCGGCCAGAAGGCCGAGGAGGCCGGCAAGGGGCGCCTGGACGGCAACCGCATCCGCCTGCTGGTCGCACTCGGGGTGGCGATCGGCATCACCGTGGGGGTGCACCGCATCATCAGCGGCGATTCGATCCACTACTACATCATGGGTGGCTACGCCTTCGTGATCGCGCTCACCTGGCTTGCCCCCAAGTACATCGTGCCGCTCGCCTTCGATCTCGGCGGCGTGACGACCTCGGAGGTCACGGTGCCGCTCGTCACCGCCCTGGGCATCGGGCTCGCCACCCACATCGAGGGGCGCAACGTCTTGATCGACGGCTTCGGCCTGATCGCGTTCGCCTCGATTTTTCCCATCGTGACCGTCATGCTCTATGCTTTGTACGTCGAGCGGGTCACCAGGCTGAAAGGAGTGACATCGTGAAATTCTCGGTACTCGTGGCGATTCTCGCCGAGGATCTGGAAGAGAAGGCGATCGACGTGGCCAAGCGTTCGGGCGCGGGCGGCGTGACCATTGTCGATGCCCGCGGCATCGGCGCGCAGGAGAAGAAGACCTTCTTCGGGCTCACCTACGAGGGCAGCCAGTCGGTGCTGGTGTTCGTGCTCGAGAAGAAGCTCTCGCTCACCGTGCTGAAGGCGATCAGCACCGAGCTCGAACTGGCCAAGGACTCGCGCGGGGTGGTGTTCACGCTGCCGCTCGAGCACATCGCCGGCATCGACCGCAGCCAGATCCATCGCTTCGAAGAACGCATCAAGGACGACATCTAGGAGAGCCCCGCATGCTGGTCAAGGACATCATGGTGCGCGACGTCGTCACCATCTCGCCGTTTGCCACCATTCGCCAGGCCATGCGCCTGATGAAGCAGCGCGGCGTGAAATCGCTGGTGGTGGAAAAACAGCACGAGCACGACGCCTTCGGCATCATCACCTATACCAACATCCTCAAGACCATCGTCGCCGAGGAAGGCGACATCGATCTGCTCAACGTCTATGACGTGAGCGCCAAGCCGGCGCTGATCATCTCCCGCGAGATCGAGGTCAAGTACGCCGCGCGCCTGATGGTGAACCTCGGCATCCACCGGCTGCTGGTCACCCAGTCGAACGAGCTGATCGGCATATTGACGATGAACGACATCGTCGGCGCGCTGCTCGATCTCGCCGACGGCGACAAGCCTGAGTAAAGAGGCGGCGGGCCGTCGCCGCTTCCCAATTGCGAGCGACTCTCATGTTGACGGCTGTCAAGGAGGGCGTCATGGAACGGATGTTTAATGTGTCCATGATGAATGTAGGGTATTACCCCTCCCCCCCGAGATGTCCGTCGCTTCCATCACCCGTCGCGGCTTCCTGAGAGGCCGCCTTCGCCCCGCCAGCAGCGATGTTCGGCCGCCGTGGGCGGTCGAGCCGGGGCACTTCGAAGCCCTGTGCGATCGCTGTGGCGACTGCATCCGTGCCTGTCCGGCGGGAATTCTCGTCAAGGGCGATGCCGGCTTCCCTAAGGTCGATTTTTCGGCCGGAACGGGCGAGTGCACTTTTTGTGGCGACTGCGAGCGCGCGTGCGCACCAGGCGCATTGCAGCGTGCCGGGGACGCCGCGGCCTGGGCGCTCAGGGCCGCGATCGACGATCGTTGCCTGGCCCGGCAGGGCGTGGAATGCCGCGTCTGCGGCGAACGCTGTCCCGAAGGGGCGATTCGCTTTCAACCCTGCCTGGGAGGCATCGCCCGACCGGAGACGATCGCCGATCGCTGCACCGGCTGCGGCGCCTGTTTCGCCCCCTGCCCGACACGGGCCATAGCTCTGGAGATGCATCAATGAAGATTGCAAGCCTGGTCGTTCGGGCCAAGCCCGAGCACTTCCCCGAACTGATGGAGTCGCTGCGGGCCGTCCCCGGGGTGGAAGTGCATGGCGAATCGATGGAAACGGGCCGACTGGTCGTCACGGTGGAGGATGGCGAGGGCTACTCCGTCACCGATTCGATCCTGGCGGTCAATCTGGCCAGGCACGTCCTCGGCGTGACGCTGGCTTACGAATACACGGACGAAGGTCTCGAATTACAGGAGGCGTGAAATGAACATGGATCGACGCGAATTCATCAAGACGAACGCGGTGGCTGCCGCGGCCGCCACTGCCGGCATCGGCATCCCGGTCGTCGTGCAGGCGCAGGCCGAGGGCGGAGACGGTACCCGGGTGCGCTGGGACAAGGCCGCCTGCCGCTTCTGCGGCGTCGGCTGCTCGGTGCTGGTGGGCGTGCAGAACGGCCGCGTGGTCGCGACCCAGGGCGATCCGGACGCGCCGGTGAACCGCGGCCTGAACTGCATCAAGGGCTACTTCCTGTCCAAGATCATGTACGGCAGTGACCGGCTGACCCAACCGCTGCTGCGCATGAAGAACGGCCAGTACGACAAGGAAGGCGATTTCGCCCCCGTCTCCTGGAAGCAGGCCTTCGACATCATGGAAGAGAAGTGGAAGGCCGCGATCAAGACCCACGGCGTCGATTCGATCGCGATGTTCGGCTCGGGCCAGTGGACGGTGTGGGAAGGCTACGCCGCGGCCAAGCTCTACAAGGCCGGCTTCCGCACCAACAACATCGACCCCAATGCGCGCCACTGCATGGCCTCGGCGGTCGCCGGCTTCATGCGCACCTTCGGCATGGACGAGCCGATGGGCTGCTACGACGACATCGAGAATGCCGATGCCTTCGTCCTGTGGGGGGCGAACATGGCCGAGATGCACCCCATCCTCTGGAGCCGCATCACCGACCGGCGGCTGACCCATCGGGGCAGCGAGGTGCACGTGCTGTCGACCTTCGAGCATCGCTCCTTCGAGCTGTCGGACAACGGCATGATCTTCGCGCCGCAGACCGATCTGGCGATTCTCAACTACGTCTGCCACCACATCATCTCGACGGGCCGGGTGAACAAGGATTTCGTCTCGAAGCACGTCAAGTTCAAGCGTGGCGAGACCGACATCGGCTACGGCCTGCGCCCCAATCATCCGCTCGAGGCGGCCGCGACCAACAACGGCTACCCCGGCGCCGAGGGCAAGCCCAAGGGCAACCCGGGCAAGTCCGAGGACATGACTTTCGAGGAGTTCGCCCAGTACGTCTCCGAATACACGCTGGAGAAGGTCGCGAAGCTCTCGGGTGTGCCGGCCGAGCGCCTGAAGCGCATGGCCGAGGTGTATGCCGACCCCGACAAGAAGGTGATGTCGTTCTGGACCATGGGCTTCAACCAGCACACCCGCGGCACCTGGGTGAACAACATGATCTACAACGTCCACCTGCTGGTGGGCAAGATCTCCGAGCCCGGCAACAGCCCGTTCTCGCTCACCGGCCAGCCCTCGGCTTGCGGCACGGCGCGCGAGGTCGGCACCTTCGCCCACCGCCTGCCGGCCGACATGG
>JARFTX010000012.1:45622-72175 GCA_029289265.1 Gammaproteobacteria bacterium | reverse complement strand
CGGCGCTTGTTCCGCTGGAATCTGGTGCCAATGTGTATAACGATGTGAGTAATGAGTGCGGTGTAAACACGCATACTGCTTATAAATTAATAGGTTACATGTGATATGTTGCTCATGATCGACAACTACGACAGCTTCACCTACAACCTCGTCCAGTATTTCGGCGAGCTCGGGGCGAAGGTGAAGGTGTATCGCAACGACGAGATCACGATCGAGCAGATCGCGGCGATGAAGCCCGACCAGCTGGTGATCTCTCCCGGGCCGTGCTCGCCGGCCGAGGCGGGGATTTCGGTGGCGGCGATCCATGCGTTCGCCGGGAAGATTCCGATTCTCGGGGTCTGTCTCGGACACCAGAGCATCGGCGCGGCTTTCGACGGGCGCATCGTGCACGCGCGCCAGCTCATGCACGGCAAGACCTCGCCGGTGCATCACAAGGGCCAGGGCGTGTTTCGCGGGCTGCCCGATCCGCTGGTGTGCACGCGCTACCACTCGCTCGCGATCGAGCGCGAGACCCTGCCGGAGTGTCTCGAGATCACGGCCTGGACGGACGACGGCGAGATCATGGGCGTGCGCCATCGCAGCCTGCCCATTGAAGGGGTGCAGTTCCATCCCGAGTCGATACTGACCGAGCATGGGCACGAGCTGCTGCGCAACTTTCTCGCACAGGAGCCGCGCGCCGCGCTGGCGTGAGGCGCCGAAACCGATGTCGTCCCGGCACGGGGCGGCTGCGTTGAGTTAACCCAGGCAGGGGCGTGGCGTGCGCGCCGCGCCGGCAACGTCCCGGGCGACCGGGTCGGGGCCGTGGCGCCGTAGCCGGCGCCGACTGCCGCCGAGCAAGGACGTGATCATGGCCATTACGCCGCAGGAAGCCCTGCAACGCACGATCGAGCACCGCGAGATCTTCTTCGACGAGATGCTGTCGCTGATGCGCCAGATCATGGCCGGCGAGATCTCGCCGGTGATGACCGCGGCGATCCTGACCGGCCTGCGGGTCAAGAAGGAGACGATCGGCGAGATCACCGCCGCGGCGACTGTGATGCGCGAGCTGTCGTCGCGCGTGGTCGTGCCGCCGCCGCACGAGCATTTTCTCGACGTGGTCGGCACCGGCGGCGATGGCGCCCACACCTTCAATATCTCGACCGCCACCATCTTCGTCGCGGCCGCGGCCGGCGCGCGGGTCGCCAAGCACGGCAACCGCAGCGTCTCGTCGAAGAGCGGCAGCGCCGACGTCCTCGAGGCGCTCGGCGTCAATCTCGCGCTCACGCCGGAGCAGGTCGGGGCGTGCATCGAGGCGACGGGCATCGGCTTCATGTTCGCGCCCAACCACCACTCGGCGATGAAGAACGTCGCGCCGGTGCGCCGCGAGATGGGCGTGCGCACGATCTTCAACATCCTCGGTCCGCTCACCAACCCGGCCGGGGCGCCGAACACGCTGATGGGCGTCTTCCATCCCGACCTGGTGGGCATCCAGGCCCGCGTCATGCAGCGCCTGGGCGCCCATCACGTCCTGGTCGTCTATGGGCTCGACGGCATGGACGAGGTGAGCCTGGGCGCCTCGACCCTGGTCGGCGAACTCAAGGACGGCGAGGTCCGCGAGTATCAGATCCACCCCGAGGACTTCGACCTGGCGATGGCGAGCAGCCGCAACCTGCGTGTCGAGAACGTCGAGGAGTCGATGGATACGCTGCTCGGCGCGCTCGACAACAAGCCGGGGCCGTCGCGCGAGATCGTCGTCCTCAACGCGGGCGTCGCGCTCTATACGGCGAACCTCGTCGACTCGATCGGCACGGGTATCGTGCGTGCCCGCGAGCTGATCGCAAGCGGCGCCGCGCGCGCCAAGCTCGACGAATTCGTGCGCTTCACGCGCACCCTCGCCAAGGTCACGGTATGAGCGACATCCTGAACCGCATCCTCGAAGTGAAGCGCGACGAGGTCGCGCGCGGCGCCGCAGCCAAGCCGCTCGCCGCGATGCGCGCCGAGGCTCAGGCCCAGCCGCATGCGCGCGATTTCGTCGGGGCGCTGCGCGCCCGGATCGAGTCCGGGCAGGCGGCGGTGATCGCAGAGGTCAAGAAGGCAAGCCCGTCCAAGGGCGTGATCCGCGAGGACTTCCGTCCGGACGAGATCGCGCGTGCCTATGAGCGGGGCGGGGCGGCCTGCCTGTCGGTGCTGACCGATCGGGATTTCTTCCAGGGCGCGCCCGAGTATCTGCAGGCGGCGCGCGCCGCGTGCGCGCTGCCGGTGCTGCGCAAGGATTTCATGATCGACCCGTGGCAGGTCTACGAGGCGCGCGCGATGGGCGCGGACGCGATCCTGCTGATCGCCGCCGCGCTCGATCTCGCCCGGATGCGCGAGCTGGAGGCGGTCGCCGGGGCGCTCGGCATGGCGGTGCTGGTCGAGGTGCACGATGCGGCCGAACTGGAGGTCGCGCTCAAGCTCGAGACGCCGCTCATCGGGATCAACAACCGCAACCTGCGCACCTTCGAGGTGTCGCTCCAGACCACGCTCGACCTGCTCGACCGTATTCCGTTGCACCGCACGGTCGTCACCGAGTCGGGCATCCTCGCGCCCGACGACGTCACGCTGATGCGGCAACACGCCGTCCATGCCTTCCTCGTCGGCGAGGCCTTCATGCGCGCGCCCGACCCCGGCGCGGCGCTGCGCGAACTGTTCGGGTAGGGGCTGCCATGCCATGACCGACCGCGCCTCCCCTCCCAAGCCACGCCGCCGGCGCTGGCCCTGGCTGTTCGGCGCGGTGCTGGTCGTTCTGGGGGCTCCGTTTGCCGCCGCGGCCTGGCTGGTGATGACCGAGTCGGGCCTGCGAACGGCGGTCGCGCTGGCCCAGCGCACAAGCGCCGGTCAGGTCGTGATCGACGCGCCTGCGGGGCGCCTGGCCGACGCGTTTCGCCTCGGCACCGTGACGGTCGAACTTCCCGACCAGCGCATTCGCATCGAGGAGTTCGCCCTTGCCTGGAGTCCGGCGCGGCTCCTCGACCGGCGCGTCGAGATCGGCTCGCTCTCGATCGGTGCCGTCGATGTATGGATCCGTGGGGACGATGGGGCTCCTGCCGCGCCGCCCGCGCCGCCGGTGCTGGGCGAACTGCCGCTGGCGCTCGTGGTGGGCCGTCTCACCCTCGGGCGGCTCGGTGTGCACGCCTGGAGCGATTTGCCGGTGCCGTCGGCCGAGGCCCAGTTCGCGCTGCACGACCTGGAGGCGGCGCTCGCGAGCGACGGGCGCGCGCACCGCATCGCCGGCTTGCGCGTCGCGCTGCCCATTGGGGCGGCGACACTCGACGGCGAGATCGACGGCGCGTCGGCGCCGCACACGCTCGCCGCACAGGGTACGCTCGCCGGCACGCACGAGGCGTACGACTATCGCATCGCGTTCGACGCCGCCGGCGATCTGCGCGATCTCGTGGTGTCGGTGCGCGCCACGGGCGCCGGCCTGGAGGGCGAGGCGCAGGTCGAACTGGCGCCGTTCGAGGCGGTGCCGCTGCGTCGTCTGGTCGCGCAGGTCGGCGAGATCGACCCGGCGGCGTTTCATCCCGAGGCGCCGCGCGCAGCCCTGACGATCAACGCCGATCTCGTGCCCGAGGTCGGCGACGAGTGGGTGCTCGCCGGATCGGTCAGCATCGACAACGCGCGCCCCGACAGCGTCGATCGCGGCGGGATCCCGCTCGTCGGCCTGGTCGCGGAGCTGCGCTGGTCGGCCACGCAGACCGTCGTCGAGGGGTTGCGCGCCCGTCTGCCGGGCGACGGGCGGATCGAAGGGGCGCTCGACTGGCGACCGGACCCCGCAGGGGAATCGATCGGCCAGCTTGCCGCGCAGCTCGAACTCGCGGCGATCCAGGTCCAGCGCCTCGATGCGCGGCTGCCGGCGGCCGTCGTCGCGGGGCGACTCGACGCGCAGGGCGATGTGGCGCGCCAGGAGGCGAGCGTCGATCTCACCATCGGCGCGGCGCGCGTGCGCGGCCAGGGCGAGTTCGTTCCAGCGGGGGGCGAGGCCGCCGCCCGGGTCTCCGCGCGGGGTGCGCTCGCCGCATTCGATCCCTCCGCACTCGTCGTCGGCGCGCCGAGCGCGCGACTCGATCTCGATTTCGAGGCCAGCGCGGTGCTCGCCGAAACGGCGCGCTACGAGCTGGCCTGGCAGTTCGGGCGTGCGGCCATGTTGGAAGGCCGTGCGCTCGGCGGCGCCGGGCGCGTCGTGCTGGAAGGCGAACGGCTCGCCGCGGCCGACGTCGCGATCGAACTGGCGGGCAACGGGCTTACGGCGCGCGGTGCCTGGGGCGGGCGGGGCGATCGCCTCGCGGTCGCCTTCGATGGGCGCGCGCTCGATGCGCTCGGCTTCGATCTTTCCGGGCGGGCGACGCTGGAGGGTGTGGTGTCCGGCACCCGCACCGAGCCAGCGGGTGAGCTGCGCCTGTTCGCCGAGGCACTGGGCCTGCCCGGGGGCGTCCGGATCGACGGCGTCAATGCACAGGGCCGGCTCGAGGCCGGCCTGGACGGTCCGCTGCATCTCTCGCTCGGACTCTCCGGTCTGGGCGACGGCGTCGAGGCGCGTTGGCTCGATCACGCGACCCTCGTGGTGGACGGCCAACGCAGCGCACATCGCATCGACCTGCACGCGATCGCCGCGGAGGACAGCGTCACGGCCAGGCTCGACGGGGAACTGCTCGAAGGGTCGACCGCGGCGGGCGCCGCCGCCTGGGACGGTGCCCGCTGGCGCGGCCGTCTGGCGGCGCTGGAGACCACTGGTCGCTTCCCTGCCTTGCTGACCGAGCCGGCCGAGCTGACCCTCGCACGCGAGCGCATCGTGCTCGGTCCAGCCCGCCTCGACGCCGGCGACAAGGGTCGACTCCTGCTCGCCGAGACGCTGTGGACGCCCGAGCGGATTGCCGCACGGGGTACGCTCACGGGACTTGCGCTGCAACTGGCGGCACGCGACGGCGACGCCGAGCGGCGCGAGGAGCGGCGAGAGGCGCGGCGAGCCCGCGCCGCCAGTGGTGACGAGGGGCGCGCGATGGGCGGCGACGAGGGCCGCGATCCGACAGCGCCCGACGAGGGCGAGGGCGGACGTCGCGGGCGCGGCCCGGGCGAACTCGTCCTGGGCGCCGAGTGGGACTTGCGGCTCGGCGATACGGCCGAGGCCGATGTGCGAGTTTTTCGCGAGTCGGGCGACCTTGCCGTCACCGGCGACCTCGCCACGCGGATCGGCCTGCAGCAGCTCGAGGCCCGGCTCACCGCCCGCGACAACCGGCTCGCCCTGTCGTGGGAGGCCGCCGGCACCGAGCTGGGGCGAGTCAGCGGTTCGGTCACCGCGCTCGCAGAGCGCACCGCCGACGGCCAGTGGCAACTTGCCCCGGATGCGGCGCTGCTCGGCTCGGCGCATCTCGACATGCCCTCGATCGCCTGGCTGGGCCGATTGCTGCAAGAGGAGATCGAGCTGGGCGGCAGCCTCGGGGCGGCGTTCTCGATCTCGGGTACGCCGGCCAATCCGCTCGGCAGCGGCCGCATCGAGGGCCGCGAGCTGTCGGTATTGCTCGTCGAGCACGGTTTGCAACTCTCGGGCGGGGAACTGCGGGCCGAGTTCGATCGCGACCGTCTGCGCCTCACGCGCCTGGAGTTCGTCTCCCCCAACCGGGTGCGGCCGCGCGAGCGGCGGGTGCCGGTCGACGAATTCGTGCGCACGCCCGGGCGGCTCAGTGCCTCGGGCGACATCGCGCTGGAGTCCGGCAACGGCTACTTCACCTTTCAGGCCGATCGGCTGCCGATCCTGCAGCGGCCCGACCGCTGGTTGATCCTGTCGGGCAGCGGCGAGGCGCGCAGCACCTGGACCAGCCTCGCCCTGGAGGCACGCCTGGGGGTCGACTCGGGCTATTTCGAGCTCGCCGAGTCGCCACCGCCCAGTCTCTCGGACGACGTGGTCATTCTCGGCGCGGAAGAGGCCGAGGCGGGTGGCGGCCTCAAGGTGTCGGCCGACGTCCTGGTGCTGCTCGGCGACCGTCTCTACCTCTCGGCGCTCGGAGTCGATACGCGTCTCACCGGCGAATTGCGGCTGCGCCTGCGCGAGGGCGAGCCGCTCACCGCGGTCGGCACCATCGCCACGGTCGGGGGCTCGTATCGAGGCTTCGGCCAGAACCTCACGATAGAGCGCGGCCTGATCAATTTTCAGGGGGCTCTCGACAACCCCGGCCTCAACATCGTCGCGCTGCGCAAGGGGCTCGCCGTCGAGGCCGGCATTGCGGTCGCCGGCAGCGCCCGCCGGCCCCAGATCCGCCTGGTGTCGGAACCGGATGTGCCCGATCCGGACAAACTGTCGTGGATCGTGCTCGGGCGGGCGCCGACGGCCGGTGCGGGTGCGGACATGGGGCTCCTGCTGCCGGCGGCGCAGGCGCTGCTCGGCGGCAGCGGCGGTGGCATGACCGACCAGCTCTCGCGCAGCCTCGGCTTCGACGAATTCGGCATCGGCCAGGGGGAACTGGGCGCGGTGTCGCGCCGGCCCACCAGTCGAGTAGTCGGCGGCGGGTCCACCACCGAGGATGCGACCGTCAGCGGTCAGGTGCTCACGCTCGGCAAGCGACTTTCGAGCGATCTTTTCCTATCCTTCGAGCAAAGCCTAGGCGGCGCCGAAAGTCTCGTCAGGTTGACCTATCAGCTCAGCCGACGGGTGTCGGTCGTGGTGCGCGGCGGAACCGATAACTCGGCCGATGTCTATTACACGATTTCATTCAGATAGGCGGGAATCGCGCTCCGCGGGCGCTGTCACACGAGTGGGGACGAAGCAAGGAGGTACCGAATGACCAATGGCTGGAACGAGACTCGACATCAGGTGGCCATCCTCGGCGGGGGATGCTTCTGGTGTCTCGAGGCGGTGTTCAAGGACGTCGAGGGGGTGCTGGCGGTTGCGCCCGGCTACGCGGGAGGACGCGTCGAATCGCCGACCTATCGTGAAGTCTGCCAGGGGGGGACCGGCCACGCCGAAGTCATCCGGGTCGAGTTCGACCCGGAGGTGATCGGCTACCGCGAGTTGCTCGAGATCTTCTTCGCGATGCACGATCCGACCACCCTCAATCGGCAGGGCAACGACGTCGGGACTCAGTACCGCTCGGTCATCTTCACGACCAGCGAGGAGCAGTTGCACGATGCGCTCGCGCTGATCGAGGAGATGGGCGAGCAGCGGGTGTTTCCGTCGGCGATCGTCACCAAGGTCGAGCGCGCCGGTCCGTTCTGGCCGGCGGAGGACTATCACGTCGATTACTACACGAATAATTCCGACCAGCCCTACTGCCGCTACGTCGTCGCCCCTAAAATCGCCCGCTTCCGGGAAAAATTTGCCAAGCGCCGCAAGCGCAGCGGTTAGAATTTCCCCGCCGTGCCCCTGGGCATCGCCGCGCGCTCGGTTCTGGGCCGAACCGCGGTGGGGGGCGATGGCGCATGGGCGGGCACTCGCCCGCAATCCTTCCCCTCGCACGGCGCCTTGCCGTCCGGTCGCGCGAGACCTTACCCCCGAAAACCGGAGATCTTCATGAGCGAACAGAAACTGGCGAGCGGCCTCATCATCGAGGACCTCGCCGTGGGCAGCGGCGCGGCCGCCGAGCGCGGCAAGATGGTGTCGGTGCATTACACCGGCTGGCTCATCGATGGGCGCAAGTTCGATTCGAGCAAGGATCGCAACGACCCGTTCCGCTTTCCGCTCGGCGCCGGCCACGTCATCCGCGGCTGGGACGAGGGCGTGCAGGGCATGCAGGTGGGTGGCTGCCGCAAGCTGACGATTCCGCCGGAACTCGGATACGGCGCCCGCGGCGCGGGCGGGGTGATTCCGCCCAACGCGACGCTGGTGTTCGAGGTCGAACTGCTCGAGATCGTTTGACCCTCCAGGTTCAATTCTTCAACGCTGTCGGGACGGGCGCTTCGGGGCCCCCCGGCACACATCACCGGCTGCTCGAGGGGAGGGGCCATGAAGCTCGATCAGACCCAGCGCCAGATCCTGGCCCTGCTGCAAAAGGACTCGACCCTCAGCACCCAGGCGCTGGCCGACCGCGTCGGCCTGTCGCCGTCGCCGTGCTGGCGGCGGGTGCGCGAGATGGAAGAGGTGGGGCTGATCCGTGGCTATGTCGCGCTGCTCGACCGGACCAAGTTGGGCTTGTCGACCTGCGTGTGGGTCCGCGTCAAGCTCAAGAAGCACAGCGCCGAGGTCATCGACCGCTTCGAAGCAGTGGTCAAGAACTGCGAGGAAGTGGTCGAATGCTACGAACTGCTCGGCGAAACCGACTGCCTGCTCAAGCTCTACCTGCCGAGCCTCGAGGCGCTGTCCTCGTTCATGCACAACTTCCTGCTGAAGATCCCCGAGGTCGACGTCACCCACTCGAGCGTCGCGCTGCGCGAGATCAAGAACGAAACGGCCCTGCCGCTGTGAGGCGGCAGGGCCGTTGTTGCGCCTGGGCGCGGAAGCGTCAGAGGCTGCTGACGAACACCACCACCACGCCGATCGGCGCGATGTAGCGCGTCACCGCGTTCCACACGCTGAAGCCGGTCGCGCTCAGGCCCAGCTCCTGGCGCACGCTGTCACGATCCAGGCACCAGGCGGTGAACAGGATCACGCCGAGTCCGGTGAGCGGCAACAGGAACTTGCTGGTGAGGGTGTCGAGGAGGTCGAAGACGTTCATGCCCAGGATCAACACCTCGCTCCATGCATTGAAGGAGAGCAGCGCGGCAATGCCGAGCGCCCAGGTCGCGATGCCTGCGGTTACGGTCGCCGCCGAGCGGCTGAGCGGTGTGCGCTCCTCGAGCAGTTCGACGACCGGCTCGAGCAGCGAGATCGCCGAGGTCACCGCGGCAAAGGTGAGCAGCAGGAAGAACATGATCGCGAGGATCGTGCCGCCGCCGATCGAGCCGAAGGCGATCGGCAGGGTGACGAAGATCAGGCCCGGGCCGGCGGCCGGATCGAGGCCGTTGGCGAACACGATCGGGAAGATCGCCAAGCCTGCGGCGAGTGCGATGACGGTGTCGAGGATGACGACGGTGCGGGCGGTGGAGAGCAGGTTCACATCCTGGCCGAGATAGGACCCGTAGGCCATCATCACCGCCATGCCGAGCGACAGGGTGAAGAAGGCGTGGCCGAGCGCGGCGATGAATACCTGGCCGGTCACTTCGCTCCAGTCCGGGCGGAACAGGTAGTCGAGCGCGGCCATGAAGCTGCCGGTGGTCATGCCGTAGCCGACCAGCAGGAGCAGCAGCAGGGCGAGCGTCGGCATCAGCAGCTTGGCGGTCCGCTCCAGCCCACCCGTGACCCCCATCGCGACGATCCCGACGGTGAGCGCCATGAACGCGGTATGCCACAGCAGCAGCGAGCCCGGGTCGCCGAGCATGCCGGTAAACAGCGCCCCGGCACGGTCGCCGTCCAGGCCGGCAAAGACGCCTGTCGCCGCGTCCTTGACGTAGGCGAGCGCCCAGCCGCCGATCACGCTGTAGAACGACAGGATCAGGAAGGCGGCGAGCACGCCCGAGACGCCGACCAGGGCCCACATCCGGGTGCGGCCTGCCTGCGCTGCCAGCTCGCTCATGGTGTTGATTGGATTCTTCTGGCCTCGCCGGCCGACCATCCATTCGGCGACCAGGATGGGCAGACCAATCGCAGCGAGGCAGGCGAGGTAGATCAGCACGAAGGCGCCGCCGCCGCTCTGGCCGACCATGTAGGGGAACTTCCAGATGTTGCCGAGGCCTACCGCGGAGCCCGTGGCGGCGAGGACGAAACCGGCCCGCGAGGACCAGTGGGCGTGGGTGTGGGCCGGTGCGGCGGCCTGGGCGAGGGTAGCGGACATGTCAACGTACCCCGCACACGGTGGGTCGGCTCGGGCAGCGCCCGTCAGCGACGGATTGGATGGCGGTCATCGGTGGTCTCCTCCGGATGAATCGTTTTCAGGTCGATACACAGCGGAGACGGCGTCGCGCTGCCGGCAAGTCAGCCGGCAATCCACGATTTGTCTCCTGATGCATCGTTTTTTTTGGCCGCCGGTCGTGGGCCGACAGCTCGAGGCGAGCATGGTACGGGCGGGTGATGGAAATTTTTGTGCGATCTGGACCGAAAAAGGCGTCGGCGGCGGGGAGAAATTTCCCCGGATCCGGGGCGGGCGGACATTTTCTGCCGATCGTGCGTGTTGCGCCGCAGCATCGGCCCGGTTCCGGTGGGCTGCGAAGAAGGGATCAGGTGGCGAGCGCAGAGGCCGGGCGGGTCTTTCGTCAATTGTAGTAGACGCCCCTGCGGCCCGCGGCCGCGACGCTTGCACGGATGTCCTGCGGCACACGACCCTGCCGGCGCACCGCAGCGCTGCGGGCTTCTGCAGGCATGGGGGCCGGAGCGCCGCCGGGTATCGCGAGGATTTTGTCCCCGAGGTGCCGGAGAAGCGAAATATCTTTTCTCGAATCGCGGAGCCGGCCCCTCAAGCAGAAGAATTTTCGCGGCGAGCTACTCTTAAGATGTCGCAGCGTCGTTCGATGCCGCGAACGCACACAACACCAACCCTATAGGAGACAACGTCGGCATCCGGGAGCCGCGCGCCACGAGCGCCGACGGCAGTCCCGGCTGCGGCGGTTCACAGACCATGTCGAAGACCCTGCTCCCCGTCTCGCTCGAAGACAAGTACACCCTCACCTCCGGCCGCGCCTACATGACCGGCATCCAGGCGCTGGTGCGCCTGCCGATCATGCAGCGCCTGCGCGACCAGGCCGCGGGTCTCAATACCGCCGGCTTCGTCACCGGCTATCGCGGCTCTCCGCTCGGCAACGTGGACCAGGAGTTCTGGAAGGCGAAGAAATACCTCGAGCCCCACCACATCCGCTTCCAGCCCGGATTGAACGAGGATCTCGCGGCGACTTCGGTGTGGGGCACACAGCAGGTCAACCTCGACCGCAACGCGCTCTACGACGGGGTGTTCTCGATCTGGTACGGCAAGGGCCCGGGCGTCGACCGCACCGGCGACGTGTTCCGCCACGCCAACGCCGCCGGCACCTCGAAGCACGGCGGCGTGCTGGTGATCGCCGGCGACGACCACGGCGCGAAGAGCTCGACCCTGCCGCACCAGACCGAACACGTCTTCAAGGCGATGATGATGCCGGTGCTCGCGCCGGCGGGCATCCAGGACTATCTCGAGTACGGCCTGCACGGCTTCGCGCTGTCGCGCTACTCCGGCTGCTGGGTCGCCTTCAAGGCGCTCACCGACACGGTCGAGACCTCGGCCTCGGTCGACATCGACCCGTTCAGCGTGGAGACGCTGATCCCGACTCAGGAGGATTTTCCGCTGCCGTCCGACGGGCTGAACCTGCGCTGGCCGGATCCGCCGCTCGTGCAGGAGGAGCGGCTCGTGCACCACAAGCTCTACGCGGCGCTCGCCTACTGCCGCAAGAATGCACTCAACCGCACCATCATCGATAGCCCCGACGCCAAGCTCGGCATCATCACCGCCGGCAAGAGCTACCTGGACGTGCGCCAGGCGCTCGACGATCTGGGCATCGACGAGCAGACCGCCGCCGAGATCGGCATCCGCCTCTACAAGGTCGGCATGGTGTGGCCGCTCGAGGCCGAAGGCGTGCGCCGCTTCGCCGACGGGCTGGACGAGATCCTGGTGATCGAGGAGAAGCGCCAGTTCCTCGAGTACCAGCTGAAGGAAGAGCTCTACAACTGGAAGGAGGATGTGCGCCCGCGCGTGATCGGCAAGTTCGACGACAAGGGCGAGTGGGCGCTGCCGCACGGCGACTGGTTGCTGCCGGTCGCGGGCGACCTGACCCCGGCGATGATCGCGCGGGCGATTGCCTCGCGCATCGCGCGCTTCTACACCTCCGACAAGATCAAGGCGCGGCTCGCCTTCCTCGAGGCCAAGGAGGCGGCGCTCGCCAAGCCGCGCCTGTCGATCGCGCGGGTACCGCACTATTGCTCGGGCTGCCCGCACAACACCTCGACCAAGGTGCCCGAGGGCTCGCGTGCGATCGCCGGCATCGGCTGCCACTACATGGCCACCTGGCTCTCGCCCGAGTCGACCCAGACCTTCTGCCAGATGGGCGGCGAGGGCGTGCCCTGGGTCGGCCAGGCGCCGTTCACCAAGACCCGCCACGTCTTTGCCAACCTCGGCGACGGCACCTACATGCACTCCGGGATCCTCGCGATCCGCGCCGCGGTCGCGGCGAAGGTGAACATCACCTACAAGATCCTCTACAACGACGCCGTGGCGATGACCGGCGGCCAGCCGCACGACGGCACCCTGTCGGTGCCCATCATCGCGCGCCAGCTGCAGGCCGAAGGGGTGGGCAACGTCGTCGTCGTCAACGACGGCACCCCGCGCGCCTACGGCCCGGCGGACCTGCCGCATGGCGTGCCGATCCGCCACCGTGACGAGCTCGACGCGGTGCAGCGCGAGCTGCGCGAGGCGCCCGGCGTCACCGCGCTGATCTACGACCAGACCTGCGCCGCGGAAAAGCGCCGCCGCAGGAAGCGTGGCAAGTTTCCCGATCCGGCCATGCGCGTCGTCATCAACGACCGCGTCTGCGAGGGCTGCGGCGACTGCAGCGACAAGTCGAACTGCATGTCGGTCGCGGCCGTCGAGACCGAGTTCGGCAGGAAGCGCACGATCGACCAGTCCTCGTGCAACAAGGACTACTCGTGCGTGAAGGGCTTCTGCCCGAGCTTCGTCACCGTCGAGGGCGGCAAGCTCAGAAAGGGCAAGGCGGCGAGCGTCGGCGCCGACGTGTTCGCGACGCTGCCCGAGCCCGAGCTGCCGCCGACGGCCGCACCGTGGGGCATTCTGATCACCGGCGTGGGCGGCACCGGCGTCGTCACCATCGGGGCGCTGCTCGGCATGGCCGCGCACCTCGAAGGCAAGGGCGTCTCCGTGCTCGACATGGCCGGCCTCGCGCAGAAGGGCGGCGCGGTGTGGTCGCACGTCAAGATCGCCGACCGGCCGGAGGCCATCTTCGCCGCGCGGGTCGCCGCCGGCGAGGCCAACGCGGTGATCGGCTGCGACCTCGTGGTGTCGGCGAGCGACGAGTCGCTCGCCAAGATGAGCAACGACTTCACCCGCGTCGTCGTCAATTGCGACCAGACCAACACCAGCGAGTTCGTCCGCGGCTTCGCCGCCCAGGCGCGCTCCGGCGACGTCGCGGCGAGCCCCGATCCGATATTCCCGACCGGCTCGATGCAGGCGCAGATCGCCGAGGCGGTCGGCCGTGCGAACGTCGAATTCCTCGAGGCGTCGCGGCTCGCCACGGCGATCCTCGGCGACGCGATCGCGACCAACCTGTTCATGCTCGGCTACGCCTGGCAGCGAGGCCTGGTGCCGCTCACGCGCGAGGCCATCATGCGCGCGATCGAACTCAACGGTACCGCCGTCGAGGCGAACAAGGCCGCCTTCCAGTGGGGCCGGCGCGCCGCGGTCGATCCCCAGGCGGTCGAGCAGGCGGCCAAGCCGCAGCACGGCACGCCCGAGCATCACCGCCTGTCGGCGAGCCTCGACGAGGTGATCGAGCGGCGCAAGCGCCACCTCGCCGACTACCAGGACGCGGCCTACGCCGAACGCTACGCGCGGCTCGTCGGGCGCGTGCGCGCGGCCGAAGCGCGCGTCGCGCCGGGCGTGTCGCTGCTCACCGAGGCAGTCGCGCGCGGCTACCACAAGCTGCTCGCCTACAAGGACGAGTACGAGGTCGCGCGGCTCTACACCGACGGCGACTTCCTCGCCCGCGTCGAGGAGCAGTTCGAGGGCGACTACAAGCTGGTCTTCCATCTCGCGCCGCCGCTCGTCGCCGACAAGGACGCCGCTACCGGCCATCTCGTCAAGAAGCGCTACGGTCCGTGGATGTTGAAGGCGATGCGGCTGCTCGCGCGTTTCAAGGGGCTGCGCGGCAGCCTGCTCGACCCGTTCGCGCGCAGCGCCGACCGCAAGCTCGATCGCCAGTTGATCGCCGACTACGAGCGCGTCGTGGAGGAACTGCTCGCCGGGCTCGAGACCTCCAACCTCGAAACAGCGGTGGCGATCGCCTCGCTGCCCGAGCAGATCCGCGGCTTTGGCCACATCCGCGAGCGCTACGTCGACCACGCGAAGATGCGCGAGTCGGCGCTGCTCGACGCCTTCCGCCGCAAGGAGCGCCCCGCCGCCGCGGCGGCCGGCGTCCGCGCCCGTCCGACGATTGCCGTGATCCCAGGCTGAGACCCGCGCAACGGCCGCCGCGCCGCCCGGTCAACATCGACAGGGCGGCGCGCGGTCGGCACCCGATTTTCACCCACCGCGTCCGCACCGATCCGCTTCCGCCACGAGCGACGGCGGACGGCCGGTCGCACTTCGATACCCAGGAAGGAGACAACCATGAGCGTTTTTTCAACCCGCGATTTTGCCGACCACGAGCAGGTCGTGTTTTGCTCCGACGCCCGCAGCGGCCTCAAGGCGATCATCGCCGTGCACAACTCGAACCTCGGCCCGGCGCTGGGCGGCTGCCGCATGTGGCCGTATGCGAGCGAGGAGGAGGCGGTGCGCGACGTGCTGCGCCTGTCGCGCGGCATGACCTACAAGTCGGCGATGGCGGGCTTGAAGCTCGGCGGCGGCAAGTCGGTGATCATCGGCAACCCGCGCACCGACAAGTCCCCGGAGCTGCTCGCCGCCTTCGCTCGCGCCGTCGACCGCCTGGGCGGGAGCTACATCGCCGCCGAGGACTCCGGCACCGGCGTCGAGGACATGAAATACATGTCGCAATTCACCCGGCACGTCTCCGGCATCGTCGACAAGCCGTCCGACGGCGGCACACGCAGCGGCGACCCGTCGCCCTCGACCGCCTACGGCACCTTCGTCGGCATCCGCGCCGCGGTGCGCGAGCGCCTCGGGCGCGACTCGCTCGAGGGCCTGCGTGTCGCGGTGCAGGGCCTCGGCCACGTCGGGCTCGATCTGGCCCATCAGTTGAAGGCGGCGGGCGCCAAGCTGTGGGTCACCGACATCCACCGCGAGCCGCTGGTGCGCGCGGCGAAGGAGCTCGAGGCGACCGTCGTCGCCCCCGAGGAGATCTTCGGCCTCGACGTCGACGTCTTCGCCCCGTGCGCGCTGGGCGCGATCGTGAACGACCACACCCTCCCGCAGCTCAAGGCCAAGATCGTCGCCGGCGCCGCTAACAACCAGCTCGCCGAGCCGCGCCACGGCGCCGCCCTGATGCAGCGCGGCATCCTCTACGCGCCCGACTACGTGATCAACGCCGGGGGGATCATCGACGTCTACTACGAGCGCACCGGCAACTTCGACGCGGCGGCGCTCAAGCGCCACATCGAGCGCATCGAGGACAACCTGATGGAAATCTTCGCCCGCGCCCGCCAGGAAGAGCGCCCGACCGGCGAGGTCGCCGACGCGATCGCCGAGGAGCGCTTCCGGCGCTGAGCCCGCGCCGCGGGGCCGCTCAGGCCGCCTCGCGGATCACGTCCAGGAGGTCGGCGCCGTAGGCTTCGAGCTTGCGGTCGCCGATGCCGGAGACGCCGGCGAGCTCGGCGAGGCTTGCCGGGCGGGCGAGCGCGATCTCGCGCAGGGTGGCGTCGTGGAAGATCACGTAGGCCGGCACGTTGCGCGCCTTGGCCGTCTCGGCGCGCCAGGCGCGCAGGCGGTCGAAGAGGGTGAGTGGCACGCCGTGCAGGATCTCGGGACGACTGGAGCGCGCACGGCGCGCGCGGCGCGATTCGGGTGCGATGCGCAGCGCGAAGTTGGCGTCTCCGCGCAACAGCGGGCGCGCAGCGTCGGTGAGGGTGAGCGCGTTGTAGCGCTCCGCATCCACGCCGAGAAGCCCTCGCGCCACCAGCTGCCGGAACAGCGTGCGCCAGGTCTTTTCGTCGAATTCGGCCCCGATGCCGAAGGTGCTGACCTGGTCGTGCTCCCAGTCGCGCACCTTGTCGGTGAGCTCGCCGCGCAGCACGTCGATGACGTGGCCGGCGCCGAAGCGCTGGCCGGTGCGGAAGACCGCCGAGAGCGCCTTGCGCGCCGCATCGGTCGCATCCCAGGTCTGCGGCGGCGCGAGGCAGTTGTCGCAGTTGCCGCAGGGCTCGGCCGCCTCGCCGAAGTAGCCGAGCAGGTGCTGGCGGCGGCAGGTGGTCGCCTCGACCAGCCCGACCAGCACGTCGAGGCGGTTGCGCGCGAGCCGCTTGAACTCCTCGCCCGCCTCGGATTCGTCGATCATGCGCCGCTGCTGCACCACGTCCTGCGCGCCCCACGCCATCCAGGCCTGGGCCGGCAACCCGTCGCGGCCGGCGCGGCCGGTCTCCTGGTAGTAGCCCTCGATCGAGCGCGGCAGGTCGAGGTGGGCGACGAAGCGCACGTCGGGCTTGTCGATGCCCATGCCGAAGGCGATGGTCGCGACCATCACCAGCCCTTCCTCGCGCAGGAAGCGCTGCTGGTGCTCCGCCCGCGTCGCCGCGTCCATGCCGGCGTGGTAGGGCAGGGCCGCGACGCCCTGTGCCGCGAGCCAGGCGGCGGTCTCCTCGACCTTGCGCCGCGACAGGCAATAGACGATGCCGGCCTCGCCCGCGTGATCGTCACGGATGAAGGCGAGCAGCTGCCCGCGCGGGTTGTCCTTGTCGACGATGCGGTAGCGGATGTTGGGCCGGTCGAAGCTCGACACGAAGCGGCGCGCCTCGGCCAGCGCGAGGCTGTGGGCGATCTCCTCGCGGGTCTGCCCGTCGGCGGTGGCCGTCAGCGCGATGCGCGGCACGCTCGGGTAGCGCTCCGGCAGCACCGAGAGCTGCAGGTACTCGGGCCGGAAGTCGTGGCCCCACTGCGAGACGCAGTGCGCCTCGTCGATCGCGAACAGCGCGATGCGTCCTTCGCGGTGCAGGCGGTCGAGAAGCCCGAGCATGCGCGGCATCAGCAGACGCTCGGGGGCGACGTAGAGGAGATCGAGGCGGCCGGCGAGCACGTCATCCTCGACCATCTGCGCAAGTTCGAAGGACTGACTAGAATTGAGATAGGCGGCGGCGACGCCGGCCTCGACGAGCGCGCTGACCTGGTCCTGCATCAGCGCGATCAGCGGCGAGACGACGATCGCTGTGCCG
Source organism: Gammaproteobacteria bacterium (assembly GCA_029289265.1). Taxonomy (GTDB): domain Bacteria; phylum Pseudomonadota; class Gammaproteobacteria; order Burkholderiales; family Rhodocyclaceae; genus JARFTX01. The sequence continues at coordinate 55,119 of JARFTX010000012.1, read as the reverse complement.
GAGCGCAACAGCGCCGGGATCTGGTAGCACAGCGACTTGCCGCCGCCGGTCGGCATCAGCACCAGCGCATCGCCGCCGGCCGCGACGTGCTCGACGATCGCTTGCTGTTCGCCGCGGAAGGCGGTGTAGCCGAAGACGTGTTCGAGCGCGTGCAGCGCCGACGGGTAGGGCATCGCGGATCGGATCATGCCGCGATTCTACCGGTTGCGGCCGGGTGCGACGAGGCGCAGTGCTTGACCGCCAACCTGCCATGGGCGATATTCTTGCCGGATATCGCGCGCGAGAGGAACCGGAAATGCCGAAGGTCGATACCAGCAAACTGTACGCCGATCATCCGCATCTGGCGCAGATCGACAAGATGTGGGGCACGCGCGACTGCCGCGAGTTTCTCACCAGCTTGATGCACGAGACGCGCGGGGGCACCCGCCACGGATTTCCGCCCGACAGTGCCTCGGTGATCATCCGGTTGCTGATCGAGCACGACAAGACCTTCCCCGAGTTCGACGAGGCGCCCGGCGGGCGCTGGTGGGCGTCGGGCGGGCTCGACCGTCACATCGACTCCTAAGTCCCACGAACACGCGCGATCAGTCCGCTCGTCGAACGCTCGAACTCGATCGGGATCGAGTGCACGCGCCCGCCCCAGCCGGCGACTTCGCGCGCCCCGACGATGCGCTCCGGCGGCCAATCGCCGCCCTTCGCCAGGATGTCCGGCCGTAGCGCGAGAATCGTCGCGAGCGGCGTATCCTCCGAGAACCATGTCACCAGGTCGACTGCGCCGAGCGCGGCGACGACCGCGAGCCGGTCGGTGAGCGCATTGACGGGCCGCTCCGGCCCCTTCCCGAGTCGTCGCACCGAGGTATCGTCGTTGAGCGCGACGACGAGCGATGCGCCCAGCGCCCGGGCGCGGGCGAGAAAGGTCACGTGACCCCGATGCAGGATGTCGAAGCAGCCGTTGGTGAACACGAGCGGCCGCGCCAGCTTTGCGACGCGCACAACGACCTCGCCCGGCGGGCTGATGCGGGACTCGAAAGCGGGGGGATTCGGCACAGACGACATCTGCGCATTGTAAGTGGCGGCGATGCGGGGCGCGCCCGTCGCGTGGGCGCCGTCGGCAGACGCGGCGCAACATGCGGGAGCTGGAGCGAGGGCGCAGGTCGGCCCCATCCTTTCTGTAATCACGAGCGCTTACCATATTGTGCGCCGCAGCATCTTGACAAATGTCAAACGTGAGTGTTGCGACGTTCAAACTCCCTGTGGCATGATCGTCCCACACGGCGCAAAGGCGCACCAATGCGTGCTTTCCGGCTGCGTCCGGGGTGCGCGTGGGACGCCGGAGTCGCCTTTGGCTGCACCGTACAGCGAGATCCTGCCGAACGACAACAGGCCTGTTCTCAGGGCTGGCACGCAACGATTCGCTCGCAACCGATTTCTGCATGCGCCGTCCGAGGCGCATTGGGGGGGTGGAAATGAGTCTTTCCGGTCGCCTGGCAGTCGCCGTCGCGTCCTCGCTCGCCAGTTTTTCCGCTGCCGCCCAGAGCCGCTACAACTTTCAGGAGCCGGTCACCGAGATCGCCGGGCAGATCTACGATCTGCACATCCTGATGCTGATCATCTGTCTGGTGATCTTCATTGGCGTCTTCGGCGTGATGTTCTGGTCGGTGTTCCACCATCGCAAGTCGCGCGGCGCGGTCGCGGCGAATTTCCACGAGAACACGACGGTGGAGATCGTCTGGACGGTCGTCCCCGTGCTGATCCTCGTCGGCATGGCCTGGCCGGCAACACGCACCATCCTCGAGATGAAGGATACCAGCGGCGCCGACATCACGATCAAGGCCACCGGCTACCAGTGGAAGTGGGGCTACGACTACCTGCAGGGCGAAGGCGAGGGCATCCGCTTCGTCTCCAACCTGGCGACGCCGCGCGATCAGATCGAAGGGCGGGCGGAAAAGGGCGAGCACTATCTGCTCGAGGTCGACAATCCCGTGGTCGTGCCGGTCGGCAAGCGCATCCGGCTGCTGCTCACCGCCAACGACGTAATCCACGCCTGGTGGGTGCCGGCCTTCGGCGTCAAGCAGGACGCGATCCCGGGCTTCATCCGCGACACCTGGTTCCAGGCCGACAAGGAGGGCGTTTATCGCGGGGTGTGCGCGGAGCTTTGCGGGCGCGATCACGCCTATATGCCGATCGAGGTACACGTCGTTTCGGCCGACGCCTACAGCGCGTGGGTCGCGCAGCAGGGTCCGCGGCAGCCGGCCGTAGAAGCCGAGGCGGAGACCGAGGCGGAGACCGAGGCGGAGACCGAGGCGGAGGCGGACGCCGAGGTGGGCACGAGCGACGAATCGAAGCCCGCAGGCGTCTAGCGGGCGGCAGCAGGGCCGTCCGCGCCGGCGAGCGGGGCGGGCGCGGTCGGATCCGGGCGGGGCGCAGGCCTCGCGCGAAATCGGAAGGAGGCGGCATGGCGGCGGTAATTCCCGAGCGGTTGCAGGAGCACCACCATGGTGCCCACACCGGCCTGATGCGCTGGATCACGACGACGAACCACAAGGACATCGGCACGATGTACCTGATCTTCAGCTTCGTCATGTTCCTCGCCGGGGGCGTGATGGCGCTGACGCTGCGGGCGGAGCTCTTCCAGCCGGGGCTGCAGGTGGTCCAGCCCGAGCTCTTCAACCAGCTCACCACCCTGCACGGTCTGGTGATGGTGTTCGGCGCAATCATGCCGGCCTTCGTGGGCTTCGCCAACTGGATGATCCCGCTGATGATCGGCGCCTCCGACATGGCCTTCGCGCGCATGAACAACTGGAGCTTCTGGCTGCTGCCGCCGGCTGCGATTCTCCTGATCGGCTCGTTCTTCGTGCCCGGCGGCGCGACCGCCGCCGGCTGGACGCTCTACCCGCCGCTCTCGGTGCAGATGGGCATGGGCATGGATCTCGCGATCTTCGCCGTGCACATCATGGGCGTGAGCTCGATCATGGGCGCGATCAACATCGTCGTGACCATCCTCAACATGCGCGCGCCCGGCATGACGATGATGAAGATGCCGCTCTTCTGCTGGACCTGGCTGATCACCGCCTACCTGCTGATCGCGGTCATGCCGGTGCTGGCCGGCGCGGTGACCATGCTGCTCACCGACCGGCACTTCGGCACGAGCTTCTTCAACGCCGCCGGCGGCGGCGACCCGGTGCTCTACCAGCACATCTTCTGGTTCTTCGGGCATCCCGAGGTCTACATCATGATCCTGCCGGCCTTCGGCATCGTCAGCCAGATCATCCCGACCTTCGCCCGCAAGCCGCTCTTCGGCTATGCCTCGATGGTCTATGCGACCTCGTCGATCGCGATCCTCTCGTTCATCGTCTGGGCGCACCACATGTTCACCACCGGCATGCCGGCTGCCGGGCAACTCTTCTTCATGTACGCGACGATGCTGATCGCCGTCCCCACCGGCGTGAAGGTGTTCAACTGGGTCGCGACCATGTGGCGCGGCTCGATGACCTTCGAGACGCCGATGCTGTTCGCGGTGGGCTTCATCTTCGTGTTCACCATGGGCGGCTTCACCGGGCTCATCTGCGCGATCGCGCCGGTGGACATCCAGATCCACGACACCTACTACGTGGTCGCTCACTTCCACTACGTACTGGTCGCCGGAAGCCTCTTCGCGCTCTTCGCCGGAGCCTATTACTGGCTGCCGAAGTGGACCGGCCACATGCCCGACGAGCGCATCGGCAAGCTGCACTTCTGGTGCTCGATCGTCTTCTTCAACGTCACCTTCTTCCCGATGCACTTCCTGGGCCTCGCCGGCATGCCGCGGCGCGTGCCCGACTACGCACTGCAGTTCGCCGACTTCAACGCGCTCGCGACGATCGGCGCGTTCGGTTTCGGCCTGTCGCAGCTCATCTTCCTGTGGGCCGTGATCAAGTGCGTGCGCGGCGGCGAGAAGGCGGCGGCGCGCTCGTGGGAGAGCGCCGAGGGGCTCGAATGGACGGTGCCGTCGCCGGCGCCGCATCACACCTTCGAAGAAGCGCCGGTGGTGCGGTGATGGACGCGCACGCCAGCCCGCCCGTCGCCGCGGATCCGGAGATCGCTCCCATGAAGGACAAGCGCCGCGCTGCCAATATCCGGACCGGGCTGCTGCTTGCGGCGCTCGCGCTCGGCTTCTATCTGTTCATCATCATCCGCTACAAGGTGCTCGGCGCATGAGCCAACGCCTTCGCGCCCCTCGCCGCCGCATTCGGCCCGCGATCCTGGCCCGTCGGGAGGTCCGCTCATGACCGCGCTCGCCGTGGAGAACCGCAGAGTGCTGGTACGCCTCGTGATCGGGGCGGTGGCGATGTTCGGCTTCGGCTTCCTGCTGGTGCCCTTCTACGAGAAGATCTGCGAAGTGACCGGGATCAACAACCTGCTCAAGCCCGACGTCGTCGCCAACACCCAGGTCGACGCCTCGCGCGAGGTGCTGGTGCTGTTCGATGCCAACGTGCACGACATGCCGTGGACCTTCCGTCCTCTGCAGCGCTCGGTGAGCGTGCATCCGGGCGAACTGCAGACCATCGCCTACGAAATCACCAACACGCGCGACGTCCCGGTCACCGGCCAGGCCGTGCCGAGCTACGGCCCGCAGCGGGCCGGACAGTTCTTCCTGAAGATGGAGTGCTTCTGCTTCACCCAGCAGACGCTTGCGCCGGGGGAGTCGCGCACGATGCCGGTCGCCTTCGTGCTCGACCCGACGCTTCCGGTCGATGTCGAGGCGATCACGGTCTCCTACACTTTCTTCGAAGTCGCCGGCCGGCGCGTACAGGCGGCATCCACCGGCGCGGGGAGCGATTCGTGAGCGGAGCGGCCATGCAAGGACGCGGTGACGAGGACGCCGGGCGTGCGCGTCCGGGGCGCGCCGGCTTCTGGGCGACGATCAAGGCCGTGCTGTGGGCCTTCGTCGGTATCCGCAAGCGCCGCGACTATCACGACGACGCGAGCTCGCTCGACCCGCGGGCGATCGTCGTCGCGGGGCTCTTGGGAGGGCTGCTGTTCGTGCTCGCGATCATCGCCGTCGTGCGCCTGGTCGTCGGCACTTAGAAACGGGGGAGAGTGCATATGACGCATGCGCTGGAAAAGTATTTCGTGCCGGAGCCGTCGATCTATCCGATCTTCGGTTCGGTCGCGCTGCTGCTCTTCGGAGCGGGCGCGGTGATGTGGCTGCACGGCATCGGGCCTGGGCCGCTGGTGCTGTTCGCCGGCGTGGCGATCCTGGTCTACATGCTCTTCGGCTGGTTCGGCCAGGTCGTCCGCGAGTCCGAGGCGGGGCTCTACGGCAAGCGCGTCGACAAGTCCTTCCGCTGGTCGATGGGCTGGTTCATCTTCTCCGAGGTCATGTTCTTCGCCGCGTTCTTCGGCGCGCTGTTCTACGTGCGGGTGCTCAGCGTGCCCTGGCTCGCGAGCGGCGACAACGAGGCCTTGCTCTGGGAAGGCTTCACCCAGGCCTGGCCCTCCGCAGGCCCCAACCCCCATGCCGACCCGTTCACGCCGATGGGCGCGTGGGGCATTCCCGCGCTCAACACGCTGATCCTGCTGACCTCGGGCGCGACGCTCACCTGGGCGCACTACGCGCTGCTGCGCGGCGACCGCGCAAGGCTCAAGCTCGGCCTCTTCCTCACCATCCTGCTGGGTGTGATCTTCCTCGGCTTCCAGGTCTACGAGTACTTCCACGCCTACGCCGATCTCAACCTGCGGCTCGATTCGGGCATCTATGGCTCGACCTTCTTTCTGCTCACCGGCTTTCACGGCCTGCACGTGACGATCGGGGCGATCATGCTCACGGTGATGCTGTTCCGCACGATGGCCGGCCATTTCCAGCCCGACAACCATTTCGCCTTCGAGGCGACCGCCTGGTACTGGCACTTCGTCGACGTCGTGTGGCTGATGCTCTTCGTCGTCGTCTATTGGCTATAGCTTGCCGGTGATGAGCCCCGAGGCGAACCCGGCCATGAGGAGCAGGAACAGCGTGATCGAAAGACCGACCCGGATCGCCAGTGCCCGCGCAGTGCGCGTGCCGGTGCCGCGGTCGCGCACGAGATACACCAGCGCCGAGGCGAGGCTGGCGACGATGAGGACCAGAAAGACGAGGACGACGATGCGCATGGCGGGCATTGTCGCCCGAAATGTCGGGACGCGGCGATGAATGTTTCGCGGCACGCGACCCACGGGGAGCGGACGGGCGAGGGTGCGCGCGTGGTGCCCCTGCGTCGGCCCGGCACGCAGCCGGTGATGCCGGTGCGGCGGCGTCCGCGTGCTTTGCCGGCGCTCGCCGGCGTCCTCGTCGTGCTGCTGATGGTGCAGCTCGGCACCTGGCAGCTGCGCCGCGCCGCCGAAAAGTCCGCACTGCAGGTGCAGATCGAATCCGCGCTGGCGAGCGCGCCGGCCGCGCTCGCGCCGGGGCGCGACGCGGCCGACTGGCAGAGGGTGCGCCTGGTGGGCACGTGGCGACCGGAGGCGACCATCTACCTCGATAACCGCGTGCATCACGGCCGACCCGGCTACCACGTGTTGACCCCGCTCGAGCGCGCAGACGGCGGCTGGGCGCTCGTCAATCGCGGCTGGGTCGAGGCGGGACGGCTGCGCGAGGCGTTGCCGCAAGTCGTGACGCAGGCCGGCCCGGTCGAGATCGAGGGCATCGCCCGGTATCCACAGCCCGGCGGATTCACGCTCGCCGCCCGGCCCGTCGAGGGGCGGCTGTGGCAGTACCTCGATCTAGACGTCTACCGTCAGTCGTCGGGCCTGCCGGTCGCCGACTGGCTGGTGCAACAGGGCGGGGAGGCCAGCGACGGGCTCGTGCGCGAGTGGCCGCGCCCCGACACCGGCGTCGATCGCCACAAGGGTTATGCGCTGCAGTGGTTCTCGCTGGGCGCCCTCGGTCTGGCACTGACCGCGCTTTATGTATACAGGAGCTTCAGGCGTGATGACGCGTAGCGCAAGATTCACCCTCGTGATGCTGGCCCTGGTCTGCACGCTGCCGGTGGTGGCGTCCTACGCCGCGTTCTACGTCTGGCAGCCGCAAGGCACGGTGAATTACGGCGAGCTTCTCACCCCCGCGCCCCTGCCCGAAGCCACCCTCGAAGGCCTCGCCGGGCAGCCGCCGGTGACGCGGGCGACGCTGGAGGGGCATTGGACGCTCGCCTACGCGGGCGAGCCGGACTGCGGCGAAGTGTGCCGCGCGGCGCTCTACGCCATGCGTCAAGCGCATCTCGCTCAAGGCAAGGAGTCGGGCCGCGTCGAGCGGCTGTGGCTGGTCGCGCCGGGCGCCGAGCCGGCGCCCGACGCAGTCGCCGACCAGCGTGGACTGCGGGTCGCCCGGGCCGATGCCGCCTGGCTCCAACGGCTGCCGGACGCGCACGCGGGCCGGCACGTCTATCTTGTCGACCCGCTCGGCAACGTGATGATGCGTTTTCCGGAGCAGCCCGATATCAAGCGGGTCATCAAGGACTTGCAGCGGCTGCTGAAGTACTCGGGAATGGGGTGAGGCGCGCGCCCGCAGCCGCGGCGAGCCTGAAGGCCGCCGGCCGAGCAGCCCCTCCATGCGGGGCGGGGCACACCGGAATCGGGGCCGCGGGCTCAGGGCGGGGCATGCACCGTCGAGGCGACGGGTTTGCGTGCCCAGAGGGAAGAACGCCGGCACACCGGCGCGCAACGACCGACCCGCTGCGGCACTTGGATCGCGGCACGGAGCGGCCTAAGGTTAGACAAGGAGGGGGAGAGCGGTGAATCTGTACCGACGGCTGATTCTCGTCGCGCTGATGCTCACGACCGCGGTCGTGGTGTTCGGCGCCTATGTGCGGCTCGCCGACGCGGGCCTGGGCTGCCCCGACTGGCCGGGCTGCTATGGCCGCCTCACTCCCGCGCACGCCGCCGAGCACATCCACGAGGCCCACGCGGCGAATCCCCACGGCCCGGTCAGCATGGCCAAGGCGTGGAAGGAGATGATCCACCGCTACCTCGCCGCGACGCTCGGGCTGCTCATCATCGCGATCGCGGTGCAGGCGTGGCGCACCCGTGCGAGCCCCTGCAGCGCCCCGCTGGTGGCGAGCGCGCTGGTCGGGGTGGTGGTGTTTCAGGGCCTGCTCGGCATGTGGACGGTGACGCTGCTGCTCAAGCCGGCCATCGTCACGGCGCACCTGCTGGGCGGCATGGCGACGCTCGGGCTGCTCGCGTGGCTCGCCTTGCGCGCCTGGCGCGCCGAGCACGCCGAGGTGTCGATGGGCGTGCTGCTGATGGCGCGGCTCGGCTTCGTGCTGCTGGTCGCCCAGATCGCACTGGGCGGCTGGACCAGCACCAACTACGCAGCGCTCGCCTGCACCGATTTCCCGACCTGCCAGGGCAAGTGGCTGCCGGAGGCCGACTTCGCCAATGCCTTCCACATCGTCCGCGAGCTGGGCATGACGGCCGACGGCGAGCTCCTGCCGCTCGCGGCGCTCACGGCGATCCACTGGCTGCACCGGGTCGGCGCGCTGGTCGCGGGCGGCGTGCTGTTCCTCCTCGCCTGGGCGCTTTCGCGCCGTCAGGCGACCCAGGGCATCGGGCTCGCCCTGCTGTGCGCGGTGGTGCTGCAAGTCCTCGTCGGCGTCGCCAACGTCGTCTTCAGTCTGCCGCTCTTCCTCGCGGTGGCGCACAACGCCGGGGCGGCCCTGCTGGTCGTCGTGATGGTCGGCGTCAACTATCGTCTCGGCCGGGCGGTGGCGTCCGCCGCGGCTCACAAGCTGGAGCACGCACGTGCACGACACAAGAATTCATACGCCTGAGCTGCACGCTGTCGGCCGACGGCTGCACGCTTTCTACGTGCTGACCAAGCCGCGCGTGAACACGCTGATCGTGTTCTGCGCGATCATCGGCATGTTCCTCGCCGTGCCGCACGGCCTGCCGTCACCGGCGCTGGTGCTGGCGGCAACCCTCGGCATTGCCGCGGTCGCCGGCGCCGCGGCCGCGATGAACTGCCTGATCGAAGCCCACATCGACGCCCGCATGGCCCGCACCCGCGGCCGGCCGCTGCCGCGCGGCGAGCTGGGGGCGGCCGAGACGCTCGCCTTCGCCGGCGCACTCGGTGCGGCGGGGCTGGCCATCCTGTGGCTGTATGTGAATACCCTGACGATGGCGCTCACGCTCGCAACCTTCGTCGGCTACGCGGTGATCTACACCATCCTCCTCAAGCCGCGCACACCCCAGAACATCGTGATCGGCGGCGCCTCGGGCGCGATGCCGCCGGTGCTCGGCTGGGCCGCGGTCACCGGCGAGGTCACGGCCGACGCGCTGCTGCTCTTTCTCATCATCTTCGCCTGGACGCCGCCGCACTTCTGGTCGCTTGCGCTCTACCGCACCGAGGACTACGCCCGGGCGGGGCTCCCGATGCTGCCGGTGACCCACGGCGCAAAGTTCACCCGCCTGTCGGTGCTGCTCTACACCCTCGCGCTCTTCGGCATCACCCTGCTGCCGTTCGCGACCCGCATGAGCGGCTGGCT
>JARFTX010000012.1:0-45522 GCA_029289265.1 Gammaproteobacteria bacterium | reverse complement strand
TCGCGCTCTTCGGCATCACCCTGCTGCCGTTCGCGACCCGCATGAGCGGCTGGCTCTACCTCGCCGCCGCGGTCGGCCTCGGCGCGGCCTTCATCGCCCACGCCTGGCGGCTCTACGTCGACTACAGCGACGCGCTGGCGCGCCGCACCTTCCGCTTCTCGATTCTTTATCTGTTCCTGCTGTTCGCCGCACTGCTGACGGATCACTACGTTCGCTTCTGAAGCCAAGCCCGGCACCCGCATTACGGACAGGCCCGGAGCGATGTCTTGCGCGGCGATCCACTTTTGGTGGACCATTTGCGTCGCCTCCATCGCCCCCCCACGCTCATGCTCAGAACCCTGATCGTCCTCGCCGCCCTGGCGCTCGCCGCCTGCTCGGGTCCCACCGCCCCGCAGTTCCGCAACACCGACATCACCGGCGCGAACTACGGCAAGAGCTTCGCGCTTACCGACCACCATGGCAACGCGCGCACCCTCGAAGACTTCCGCGGCAAGGTCGTCACGCTCTTCTTCGGTTTCACCCAGTGCCCCGACGTCTGCCCGACCAGCCTCGCGACGATGGCCGAAGTCAAGCGCCTGCTTGGCCCCGACGCCGAGCGCGTCCAGGTGCTCTTCGTCACCGTCGACCCCGAGCGCGACACGCCCGAGCTGCTGGCGAGCTACGTCCCGGCCTTCGGCGCGGATTTCCTGGGACTGCATGGCGACGCGCAGCGCACCGCCGAAACCGCCAAGGAATTCCGCATCTTCTACCAGAAGAGCGGCGACACCAGCGGCCCGCACTACACCATCGACCACACCGCCGGCACCTACATCCTCGACCCGCAGGGGCGGCTGCGGCTGTACGTGCGGCATGGCACGACGGCCGAGGACATCGCGGCGGATATCGGACTGCTGTTGGCGGGTAATTGAGGGCTGCTGCGGGAAGAGGGCGGCCCGTTACACCGTGACGACCGTATCGCTGTAGCGGGCAACGGTCGCGTCGTGCGTGAGCAGGCGCATCGGCTCGATGAGCGCCTGGCTGACGAGCAGGCGGTCGAAAGGATCCTGGTGGTGCGCGGGAAGGTGCTCGACGGCCGCGGCATGCTCGGGCTCGATCGGCAATACGCGGTATCCGGCGCGCCGGAAAAATCGCAGCGCGTCTTCTGCGCCAATCGGCATGTCGCCGCGTCCCAGAGCATGCTTGATGGCAATCTCCCAGACGCTCACCGTGCTCACCCAGACGGTACTGCGTGGCGCGGTGATCAGCTCGCGCGCCCGTTCCGACAATCTGGGACTGTCCGTCAGCGCCCAGAGCGCCACGTGCGTGTCGAGCAGTACGTTCAAGTTTACGGACGCCCGAGAAAGATCCGCGCCACTTCTTCGTTGGAGCGATCGATATCGTCGGGCACTTCGAACTCGCCCTTGGCTATGCCTATGCGCTGCCCCTGCGGCACCTCGTCGATGGACACCAGCTTCGCAGCAGGCCGCCCATTACGCGCGATGACGATCTCCCGCTCCTCGCCCTGTTCGATGGCCTCGACGAGACGGGACAGGCTGGATTTCGCCTGCAGCATGTTCACCGTGTGCATCATCGGACTCCGAGTGAGGTTGGTCTGGTCTGGCTAATGAAAATGCTAGCCCTCCACCTACAGCTTGTCCAGCTCGCACATCAAGCCGCCAGCAACCCCCGCATCTTCTGCATCGCCTTCGCCTCGATCTGGCGGATGCGCTCGGCCGAGACGCCGTATTCGGCGGCCAACTCGTGCAGGGTCGAGCTTTCGCCCTCGGTGAGCCAGCGGCGGCGCACGATGTTGCGGCTGCGCTCGTCGAGGCTTTCCAGGGCGCTGTGGAGGCCTTCGTCCTGCAGCCGCGCCGCCTCGGCGCGCTCCAGCACCTCGGACGGCTCGGCGTGCGGGTCGGGCAGGTAGGCGATCGGCGCGAAGCGCTCGTCCTCGTCGTCATGCCCACCTTCGAGCGGCAGGTCGCGGCCCGACATGCGGGTTTCCATCTCGACCACTTCCTCGGGCTTGACCCCGAGCTGGTCGGCCACCACCTGCACCTCGTCGCGCGTGAGCGTGCCGGTGTCGCGCTTCATGCTGCGCAGGTTGAAGAACAGCTTGCGGTGCGCCTTGGTGGTCGCGACCTTCACCAGCCGCCAGTTGCGGATGATGTACTCGTGGATCTCCGCCTTGATCCAGTGGATCGCGAACGACACCAGCCGCACGCCGCGGCTCGGGTCGAAGCGCTTGACCGCCTTCATCAGCCCGATGTTGCCTTCCTGGATCAGATCCGCGTGCGGCAGCCCGTAGCCCAGATAGCCGCGCGCGATCGCCACCACCAGCCGCAGGTGCGACATCACCAGCTTGCGCGCCGCCTCCACGTCGCCCTCGTCGCGCAACCGCGTCGCCAGCTCCACCTCCTCGCGCTCGGTCAAGAGCGGGATGCGATTGACCGACTGGATGTACTGGTCGATGCTGCCGACCGCCGTCGGCACCGGAAACGACAGAGCTTGAGTCATCTATGCAGGCCCTCCTTGTGCGCGATTTTAGCACTCGTGCGATGAGAGTGCTAAGGGGGTGGAGAGTTCCGCAACGGGGGGCGAAAATGACCAGAACGAAGATCGAGTCTGGCGCAGCGCGAAGCACCCCGCCATCCACGCAAAGCTGGACGGCCCGCGTCAGGTTGAGCGGCAGGATATCCTGCGCGTCGATGTCCGTTGCAAGGGCCGCGGCATCGGCGGGACAGCGCTTGCGCACTCGTTCCAGGCAGCGCCTGAGCGAGTCCAGCTTGCGTTCGACGATCAGCCGATCCATGCCCGTCTGCGCTCCGCCAGTGCGCGTCGCATATACGGCACGTAATCCTCGTTCGCGTAGATATGGCGCAAGGCAAGCTCGGCAAACTCGGCATCACTGCCGACAAGCCGCACCCCCTTCAGGACTTCTCCAAGCAGTGGCTCACCCGCGCGCCGCAAGTCGATCAGATCGACGGGCCTGCCCGTGATTTCAGCCACGTCGCCGATCAATCCCATCTTGGTCGCCGCATCCATCGGCCTGTCCAGCAGGATCGCGAGGTCGACGTCGCTGCCGGCGCGCGCCCGTCCGGTCGCGACCGACCCGAATACGATCGCCAGCTTCATGCCCGGTATCGTTGCCAAGTGTTGTCTCAGCGGTTCGAGTGTTGTCATGTCATTGAGAGTAGCGATTGCGTCGGTTCGGGGCAAGGTCGTTCGGCGGCACTTTGCTGTGGAGCGCTTGCGCATGACGCGCGACTTGCCGAGATCGCGCTAAAGCTGTCGCGAGGCTGCGAGGATGGGAGGCCACGGAGAACAGGAGCTTGTAGGCACGCTCCATGGAGCGAGACGGGTTGCCCCTTGGTGTGGTCGAGTGGTGGTGTATATACTATATACACATGAGGATCTGAGCCTATTCCATTATTTATCGAGGACAAGGCATGCTGACGCGAATCTTCAAGAGTGGTAACTCGATGGCGGTGCGCATTCCGCGGGACCTAGGCTTCGAGCCGGCCGTGCAGGAGGTGGAGATCGAGCGCAGTGGCGATACGCTGGTGATCCGCCCTGTGCGGCGACGTTCGCTTGCCGGCCTGATGGATCGGTTCGCGGCCTTCCCGCCCGACTTCATGGCGGAAGGCCGCGAGTTCAACGAGGAACGTGAGCGCGAGGGCTGGTGATGCGCTACATGCTCGACACCAACATCTGCATCCATCTCATCCATCACCATCCCCCCGAGGTCGCGCGCCGCTTCGCCGACTTCAGCTATGGCGACGTCGTGATCTCGTCCATCACGCTTGCCGAACTGCGTTACGGAGTCGAGCGCCGGCCGGAGAGCCGACTCGCGGCCGAGCGGGCCCTTGCGGCGTTGCTCACCGATCTGCCCGTCCTGCCGTTCGATGACGTGGCCGCAGTCGACTACGGCCTGCTGCGCGCGGCGGTGCGCGAACGCCGGCGCGACGCGCTCGACCGCCTGATCGCCGCCCACGCCCGCAGCCTCTCGCTGGTGCTCGTCACCAACAACGAAGCGGACTTTCGGGACTATCCGGGATTGCAGCTGGAAAACTGGGTAGGGGCTGGATGATCCAGCGATCCCCACTTGTGCTGCCGCTCAGAGCCTGTGAATCGGACAAACCTGCAATGCGACCCAATCCTGGTTTCAGGTATACACTAGCCAGTGTACAGTTGAGAGGGGTCCAGAGCATGGAGGCAACAGCCAAAGACCTGCGGCTGCACACGCGGGAATTGCTCGCCGCGACCGATCGGGGCGAGGAGGTGGTTATCACTTGGCGCGGGCGCAAGCGCGCGCGCCTCGTTCCCTTCGAGCCTGGCGAGGCCGTCGACAAGGCCGCGCAGGGGCGCAACCCCGCCTTCGGGCTATGGCGAGATCGAGAGATCGAGGTGGAGGACTGGGTGCGTTCCGCGCGAGAAGGGCGGACATTCGAGTAATGCTGATCGATACCGACGTTCTGATCTGGAACTTGCGTGGCGATCAGGCCGCCGCCGAACTGCTCGACGCTCACCCGGGTTTTATCGTTTCCGCCGTCACTTACATGGAGCTTGTCCAGGGCTTGCGAAACAAGAGCGAGTTTCGCGCCTTGCGGCAGGCCATGCGGCAATGGCGGGCAGAGATCCTGCCGATCGACGAGCAGATCTGCGCGCGCGCCGTTTTCTTGCTCGAAGAGCATGCCCTGAGTCACGGGATGAAAATGGCCGATGCCCTGATCGCCGCCAGCGCGCTCGACCTGGGCCAAGCGCTGGTCACGGCCAACGATCGCCACTACCGGTGCATCGACGGGTTGAGCATCGAGGCCTTTAGGCCCATCGGCCGACCTTGAGAGGGTCCTGGCCCCATGCGTCGCGCAGGACGCCGCGCTCGAGCGAGCCACTCGTTGCAGGCTGTTGCATGCACGCAACAACCAAGCCCGATATGTGCCGTTTTTCAGACGCGAAACTTGCGCCGCCCGACATTCCGTTTGCACAATGGCTCCAACTTCTCAATCGAGAGGTGAGTCGGGCCGGTTCAAGACCGGGTCAACTTCAACAAGAGGAGAAATTCATGCAGAAGAAACTCATCGCTCTGGCTGTTGCCGGTCTGGTGGCTGCGCCTGCCTTCGCGCAGTCGAATGTGACTGTTTACGGTGTCGTTGACGCCTTCTACGGCTACGGCAAGATGGGCCCGAACAAGCTGAACGCGATTCAGGGCGGCGGCCTCGCCGGTTCGCGCATTGGCTTCCGTGGCACGGAAGATCTGGGTAACGGCATGAGCGCGGTGTTTACTCTTGAGTACGCCATCGCCAATGATGTCCAGCACGGCATTGGCAACACCGGTACCGCGCTCAACGCACGCCAGTCGTTCGTCGGTTTGCAGGGTGGCTTCGGTTTCGTTGGTCTGGGTCATCAGTACGCCCCGGGCTTCGCCGCCTCCTTCCGTAACGACGCGCTGCTGTCGGCTGCTCCGTTCTCGCCGCAGTCGATCCTGTCGGCTCAGTCTGGCGCGACGATTACCCCGAACAATGCAGCTCGTTGGAGCAACGCGGTTGCCTACCGCTCGCCCAACTTCAGCGGTCTGACTGCTAGCGCCATCTACTCGCTGGGTGAAGCAAATCAGACCACCGATCGTCGCAACAACGATCGCGTTGGTCTGGGCGCTAACTACGCGAATGGCCCGATCGGTGTGGACGTGGTCTATCACCGTGTTGACCGTGGCGCTGGAAACACCGACCAGAAGGAATGGTTCATCGGCGGTTCCTACGACTTCGGCATGGTCAAGCTGGCTGCCTCTTACCAGCAGGACAAGATCGTCGGCAAGAACAAGATCTGGCAAGTTGGCGCGATCGCCCCGGTCGGAGTTGGCAAGGTGCATGTCGCCTACGCCGATCTGGATCACCGCACTGTGAACAGCGACGCGGACGCCTGGTCCATCGCTTACACGCATCCGCTGTCGAAGCGCACCACGCTTTACACCGGCTTCACGCAGGTTGACAACCAGGCGGCGCAGAACATTTCTCCGCTTGCTTCGCGTACTCGCCCTGCTGCCGACCCGGCTCTTGATCCGATTCGCGTCGTGGGTCAGAAGTCCAACACGTTCGGCGTCGGTGTTAACCACAGCTTCTAATCGGCCCAGTTCCGATTGAAAGCAAGACGGGCGCTTCGGCGCCCGTTTTTTTGGTTCTTCGCGCGAACTGGGGAAAGTAGAGGTTGACGGGTCGGAGGTTGGGAGGGATCGATGGGGTCAGACTCCATTGATGCACCGTGACCCCTTGGTTGCCAATGCAATCGGCATGATTCGCCGTGTTTTGGTATTCTTTATGCGTTATGCGTAACAGGATCCCATATGGCACGTCAGCCCCGCTTTGGATTGCCCGGATTTCCGCAGCACGTGATTCAACGCGGAAACAACCGGCAGGCGATCTTCTGTGACACCGGTGACTACCGGCATTTTCTCGACTGCCTGGCATCGTCTGCGACGCGACATGCGGTGGAGATCCACGCCTATGTCCTGATGACCAATCACGTGCACTTGCTCCTTACGCCAAGCAGTGTGGACGGGGTCGGCAAGGTGATGCAGAGCGTGGGCCGGCAGTACGTTCGTTATTTCAACGATTGCTACCAAAGGACGGGTTCGCTCTGGGAAGGGCGCTACCGGGCGACGATGATCGACAGCCGGCACTATCTGCTGGCCTGCATGCGTTACATCGAACTGAACCCTTGTCGTGCGGGTATGGTCACGCATCCGTCTCAGTATTCGTGGTCGAGCTATCGGCGAAATGGCTGCGGCATCGAGGATTCTCTGGTTTCTCCGCATGGCGAGTATCTGATGCTTGGGGCCGCGGACGAGTCGCGGCGGTCGGCGTATCGCGCACTCTTCGAAACTGCTGTGGCGCACCGGACGATGGACGAAATCCGTGACGCGACGAACAAGGCGTGGGTGCTCGGCAATGCCCGGTTCTGCGCCGCGGTCGAGGCGCAGATGGCACGCCGTGCGTTGCCGCTGCGCCGCGGGGGTGATCGAAGGTCTGCAGTGGCTCGAGTGACGGTCGAAGGGATCAAAGGAGTCTGACCCCAATGGCAAAGGAGTCTGACCCCAATGGCACTAGCTTAAGATAAATAGCTTTTATATCAATGCAATAGAGGTGGGCTGACGTGCCTCATGGACTATGATGCGGGTGTCCAATCCGTAGCACACGTCCAAGGGGAGTCAGCCCAAATGAATGGTATCAAGAATCGCCGCCTCATCTCACAGGCGAGGCAGTTTCGCGCACGATTCGCTCAAGGTGGTGAGTCACTGCTATCGCAGACGGTGCCGATCGGCTTGTTGGTGCAATGGGCCGGGCAGCTGTGTGGTCGATGGCGCGAACGCATCTACGGCCCGATCAGGACGCTGGCGTTGTTCATCGGGCAGGTTCTGAGCGCCGATCAGAGCTGCCAGGATGCGGTGGCGCGGGGATTGAGTGAGCGCGTTGCGAACGGCCAAAGCCCGTGCAGTCTGAACAACGGTCCCTACTGCGCTGCGCGCAAGCGCTTGCCGCTGGCGCTGCTGGTGCGCTTGGCGCGGGCGGTCGGCGCACGACTGCTCGAGGCGCAACCACGGGCGTGGTTGTGGCGCGGTCGGCAGTTGGTTCTGGCCGACGGATCGACGGTGTCGATGCCGGACACCCCGGCCAACCAGGCGCGTTTCCCGCAGAGCGGGGAACAGAAACCGGGCGTGGGGTTTCCGCTCGCGAGGCTGGTCGCAATGATCTCTTTGTCGTGTGGCTCGGTGCTGGCTTGGGCATCGGCTCCGTGCAAGGGCAAGCAGTCCGGTGAGTTGTCGCTGCTGTGGCGCCTCGCCGAGCAACTCCGTCGCGGCGATGTGCTCATTGCCGATCGCTATTACGCAAGCTATTTCATGATTGCGCGTTTGCTCAGCCTCGGGGTGGACGTGGTGGCCCGACAGCACCAGCGGCGCATCACGGACTTTCGCCACGGCCGGCGCCTGGGCAAGGGCGATCACGTCGTGACCTGGCAGCGCCCCAAGTGTCCGGACTGGATGAGCGCCGAAGACTATGCCGCCGTGCCCACGACGCTCACCATCCGTGAAGCACGCTTCGGCACCTGGATCGTCATCACCACCCTGACCGATGCGAGAACGGTCGACAAAGCCGAGTTGCTGCGCCTGTACCGACTGCGCTGGCAGGTCGAGCTCGATCTACGCAGCATCAAGTCGGTGATGCAAATGGACATCCTGCGCTGCAAGAGCCCGGAGATGGTCGAGAAGGAGATCGCCGCACACTTGTGTGCCTACAATCTGGTCCGCTCGGTGATGGCCCAGGCCGCCGAGCTGGCCGGTGCATTACCGCGCCTACTCAGCTTCAAGGCCGCGATGCAGGCGCTACGCGCGTTTGAGGAAAATCTGCGCCACGCGCCGGGAAGACGTTCCGGCGTGATCACGGCAATTCTGCTCGGGGCGGTCGCCGATGCGAGACTACCCACTCGCCCCGACCGCGTTGAGCCGCGTGCCGTCAAGCGAAGACCGAAGAAGGCAAACCTTCTCATGCAGCCCAGAAAGATCCTGAAAAATCAGCTCATTCGGGACAAGCAGCATCGGATGGCTGCGTGCTTAAGCTAGTGCCATTGGAGTCTGACCCCATTGACCTTCATTGATGCATTGATGCCCCATTCATGCCATTGATGCGAAGCATTCTGTTGCGACTCGCCGATGGCGATGCCGGTGTCGGGGGCCTATAACAGGGTGTGCGTGGGAGAGCTTCACACGTGCGGTGGTTCGGGGCGGCGCCCGCTGTCGGCGCGAGCTTGACCGCAGGAAGCCACGACGTTCGGTGCCGTATCGACGTCTCAGGGCGCACCTCGACCCTTGCCTCAATTGCGATCCCGCCGATGTCGGGTGGGATGCGCAGACACCGCGAGGAGGTCGAGATCATGAGAAGAACCCAAATTGCAGTGGCGGTTGCGCTGCTGTTTGTCGGCGGCGCGGCAATGGCTGGGCCTGGCGAGGCGGTTTTCCGCGACGGGCCGATTCTGCTGGCCCAACTCGAGCCGGGACCTGATGACGAGTTGCCGGTCGTCGTCGAGGACCGCTCCCAGCGCGAGCGGTTGGAGGCGCGCAATGCGCCGCTGCCGGTCGAGGTGGAGCTGTCGACGCCGATCGGCGAGTTCTTCCTGCCCGCCGGGACCGACGTCGGGCGCTTCCGGCAGGAGACGCGCGTCGCGCCGCTCGTCGAGCCCGACACGCCGGCGCAGGTCATCCGTCAGCGGACCGAGCTGCGCGAGGTGCTGCTCACCGAACCGATCGTGGTGACCAACCCCTTGACGGGTCTGGAGATCGTACTCGATCCCGGCACGTTGGTGCAGCGTCTGCGCACGGAGGAGCGCTTCGACGCCGAAGGCAATGTGCTTCGGGATCGGGTCGAGCTGCGGGCGGTGTTGCCGGACGGCCAGGAGCTGCGCATCCGCGCGCGGGCGCCCGAGATCGACGCGGTCGAGATGGAACTCGAGGACGGTATCGTGCAGCAGAGCGGCAGTTCGGGTGGCGCACGTGCCTCATCCCGCGCCTCGTCGAGTTCGAGCGGCGGTTCCTCGCTGCGCACCGAGATCCGCGAACGTGTCGGCGATTCGCGCTTCGAGCTGAGGGAGCGCGAGCGTGACGACGGTTCGCGCTTCGAGCGGGTCGAGCGTATCCGGGAGGACGGTCTGCGCGTCGAACAGGTCGAACGTGTGCGCGACGATGGTGCTCGTGTCGAGCGCACCGAGCGGATTCGCGACGGCGATTTTCGCGTAGACGTGGTCGAACGCGTGCGTGACGATGGGGCGCGCGTCGAGCGGGTCGAGCGCGTGCGCGACGGCGACATCCGGATCGAGCGGGTCGAGCGCATTCGTGAGGACACCCGAATCGAGCGGCCCGAGCGGGATCGCAGCGGCAGCAATTCGGGACGCGGCTGAGACCCGGAAACGGTCGATCGAGCCCCCGTCGTCCGATGGGGCGTCCTTGCGGCGGCGCGGGAAGGCCGGCAGGGCGGCGGTCAGACGACGACGCGAATGCGCCCGCCGGACTTGTCGGTGAGGTGCCGGGCGAGCGCCTCGCGCGCCGGGCGGTCGCCGTGGACCAGGCGCACCTCGCGCGGCGGATGGCGCATTCGCAGCACGAAACGGGTGAGGTCGTCGCGGTCGGCGTGGGCGGAGTAGCCGGCCAGGGTGTGGATGCCGGCGCGGATGCGCAGGCGGGTGCCGTCGAGGTCGACGTGGCCGCCGCGCGGGCCGTGCTGCTGGATGGCGCGACCCGGGGTGCCGGCGGCCTGGTAGCCGACGAAGAGTACGTCGTGGCGCGGGTCGCCGAGCATGGCCTTGAGGTAGTCGACGACCCGTCCGCCTGCGCACATGCCGCTTGCCGCGATGACGATGGCCGGTTGGCCGCCGCGGGCGAGCCGATCGACGTTGGCGAGGTGGACATTGTGATCGTCGATGGCGATCAGGCGCTCGAAGGCGAGGGGTGAGCGGCCGCTGCGCAGGCGGGCGTGCGCCTCGGCATCCCAGAAGCGGGCGAGTCTCTGGTACTCGTCGGTGAAGCGGCTTGCGAGGGGCGAATCGAGGTAGACCTTCAGGTTGCGCCAGACCGCGGCCGAGTCGCCGGCTTCGCCTGCTGCGCGGTGAAGGATGTCCTCGAGCTCGTACAGCAACTCTTGCGTGCGTCCGATGCTGAAGGCCGGCACGATGACGGTGCCGCCGTCGGCGAGCGCATGTTCGAGCACCTGCCGCAGTTGCGCGCGCCGCTGGCGCCGGTCGGGGTGGTTGCGATCGCCGTAGGTGCTCTCCAGCACGACGATGTCGGCGTGCCAGGGTGGGCGCGGCGCGGGCAGGAGCGGCGCGTGCGGGGCGCCGAGATCGCCCGAGAAGAGCACGCGGGTGCGCTGGTCGGTCTCCCGGTTGGCGACGTCGAACTCGACATAGGCCGATCCGAGAATATGCCCCGCTCGCTGCAGGCGCACGCGGCAGCGCGTCGATGCCGAATCGACGATCGTGTGCCACTGGCGATAGGGCAGGGCGACGAGGCGCGATTCGATGATCTTGAGATAGCGTTCGACGAGTCGGGCATCCCGCGAGAAGTTGAGCGCGAACGCGTCGGCGAGCACGATCGGCAGCAGGCGCGCCGAGGCCTCGCTGCACAGGATCGGCCCCTTGAAGCCGGCGGCGAGGAGATAGGGGATGCGCCCGACGTGGTCGATGTGGACATGCGTCACCACGAGCGCCGCGACGTCATCGATGGGAAAGTCGATGCGCAGCCGGTCGTCGCCTGGCGGTCGGCCGTTGGAGACTTCCTCGCCCTGGAACAGACCGCAGTCGACCAGCACGGCGTGGCGCGGGTCGACGACCAGTCGGTGGCAGGAGCCGGTCACTCCGTCGCGGCCGCCATGATGAACGATTTGAATGGACATGACGAGAGTATAACTCGACGAGCTGCCACGGCGGCACTCGGCCGTCGATGGATATGCGCGACGGGGGCTTGCGCCCAGTGCGCCCCGAGGGCGCGTGCAGCTCTCAGTTCAGGCGCCGCAAGTACTCGCGCGTGAACATGCGTTCGGGCAGGTCGCGCAGCGTCATCGCGTCGTAGGCGAGGATCGACATCTCGCCCTTCTTCAAGGCGTCCTCGATGACCAAGCGTGTCGGGCGGGTCCGGCCGGCCATCTCCCGGTAGTCCTCGTAGCGGCAGGTCTTCAGCAGTCGCCCGGACAATGCGTAGAACTCGGCGAGCAAGGGGCGACTGTCGGACTCGGCCACCCAGTACTTGACGCGAGCATAGGTGACGCCACGATCGACGGCGGCCAGATCGAGCACGTGGGCGGCGACCCCATCCACCGTTTCGGCGCCGATGCGCGACGGATTGTAGTCGCCCGAAAAGTTGGCCCGCGCGAGGTCGCCGTTGGCAACCTGGCCGGTCAGGCGCTGCGACAGCGACAGGCGCACCGGCTGCGACACGGTGGGCATGAACACCCACAGGTCGCGCCCGCGCATCAGCAGCGCCTGGCCGCGCTCGGAGGCCGGCGACATGGTCATCACGATGGTGTTCTCGTTGCCGCGAGACAGCACGCGAAAGACGCGTTCGTCGCGCGCTTCGCCGTCGCTGTAGTTGGTCACCGTGATGTCGGTCTGGAAGCTGTCGCGGGGAAAGCGGATCCCGTCGGCAGCCTCGACGAGCCGGCGGGCGAGGGCATCGTCGCCATTGCCTGCCTCGGCGCCGGCCGCCCGCGCAAGCGAGGGAACCAGCAATCCGGCCGCCAGGCAGGAGATCAAATGGCGTCGAACTCGAAAGCGCTCGTTCATGGGTGCTATCCTTATGCCAACTCATTCAAACGCGGCCGGACTGCATGGCGATCGTACGCATCGACAACGTCAGCAAGCGCTACATGCTCGGTGAGCAAGAGGTTCATGCCCTGCGCGAGGTTACGCTGGCGATCGAGCCGGGCGTCTTTCTTGCCGTCGCCGGGCCATCCGGCAGTGGCAAGTCTACTCTCCTCAACATCATCGGGTGCATCGACACGCCGAGCGCCGGGGCCGTGCTGATCGACGGTCGGGACGTCTCCGGCCGCACGCCGGACGAACTTGCCGACCTGCGCGCGCGGACGATCGGCTTCATCTTTCAGACCTTCAATCTGCTCCCGGTGCTCTCGGCCGAGGAGAACGTCGAGTTTCCGCTGCTGCAGTTCCGCGAGTTGAGTCGGGCAGAGCGTGCCGAACGGGTGCGCCATTATCTCGACATGGTGGGGCTTGCGCGCTTTGCCGGGCATCGCCCGAACCAGTTGTCGGGCGGCCAGCGCCAGCGCGTCGCGATCGCGCGGGCGCTGGCGACGCATTCCAAGGTGGTGCTTGCCGACGAGCCCACGGCCAATCTCGACCGGCACACCGGAGAGGGCATCCTGCGCCTGATGAAGGACATCAATCAAAAGGCCGGCACCACATTCATCTTCTCGACCCACGACAAGCGCGTCATGAACATGGCCGATCGGCTGGTGCGCATCGACGACGGGCGTTTGGTCGCGCTCGGGGTCAGAACCGATGGCGGCTGGGTGATGGTCAACGAGCGTCGCAGCAGCGACGAGGATCCGGAAATCTGAGGCACTGCGGGCGGCGCACGCGGCTGGGGGGCGGGCGCGATCGCTCACAAGGGGGAGGCAGCATGGTGGAGCGGCACGCGGGAATGCTGGACTTGGAGGCTTGTCTGGCGATGCGTCGGAGCGCGGCGCGCCGTCACGGGGATGCGTCGCGCCCGGCCCGGATGCGGCTCGGCAGGCGCCTTCTGGCCGCATTGCTTGCTTGCATGCTGATCACCGCTGCGGCTGCCGATGACGACGATCTCGACGATTTGTTCAACCTCGACGCGCCGCTGCAAGCGGGCGCCGATGCGGGCGCCGAGACGGGCTCGGGCTTGCGTCTGGGCGGCTACGGCGAGTTTGCGGGCGCATATACGTACGCGCAGCCGGAACACTGGTCCAAGCTGCGCGCCCGCTTCGAGCTCGCCGCGACCGGCCGTCTCGGCAGCGGCATCCGCTTCAAGGCCTCGGCCCGCGCGGACGGGGACGCCGCCTACGGGCTCGAGAGCGGCCACTACCCGGCGGCCGTGCGCCGCGACCAGAGGCGTGACTTCTCGGTGCGTGAGACCTACCTGGATTTCGCGGCCGGCGACTGGGAGTTCCGGCTGGGCCGCCAGCACATCGTGTGGGGCGAGATGGTCGGCCTGTTTCTCGCCGATGTCGTCTCGGCCCGCGACACGCGGGAGTTTTTCCTGCCGGAGTTCGAGACGATGCGTATCCCGCAGTGGGCGGTACGGGCGGAATACTTCGCCGGCCAAAGCCACTTCGAGCTTCTGTGGGTGCCCGTGCCCAGCCATGACGAGGTCGGACGCCCAGGCGCCGATTTCTTTCCCTTTCCTTTCCTGACGGCCGATGCCGACGTGCGCGAGGTGCGCCCGTCGCGGCGCCTCTCCAACACCCACTGGGGCGCGCGCATCTCGCATCTGATCGACGGCTGGGACTTGACCGCCTTCTATTACCGCAGCCGCGACGTCGCGCCGACGCTCTACACCCTGCCGGGGCCATCCGGGCCGGTGTTCGAGTTGCGCAACGATCGCATCCACCAGATCGGCGCGACCTTCTCCAAGGACTTCGGCGCCTTTGTCTTGAAGGGCGAGGGCGTGCACACGCGCGGGCGCAGGTTCATCACGGCCGACCCCGCGCCGTTCGGGCTCAAGGACACGAGCATGCTCGACTACGTCGTCGGCATCGACATCCCGATCGAGAACGTCTGGCGCGTGAATCTTCAATACTATGGCCGGCAGGCGTTCAGCCACACCCCGGGATTCGGCTTCGACCGCAACGAGTCGGGTGCGACGCTGCTGGTGAATCGGCGCATCGGCAATGACCTCGAGGCGGAGGTGCTGTACGCGACCAGCCTGAACCGCGAGGATTACATGCTGCGTCCCAAGCTCGTCTGGAACATCACCCCGGCGTGGCGCGGGCAGTTTGGCGCGGACATCTTCGGCGGGCGCAGTCAGGGCTTGTTCGGCCGCTTCGATGCTCGGGACCGCGTGTACATGGAACTGCGGCGCTGGTTCTGACGGTCTGCCCTGGCGCGTCGGACCCACAGGCACGCGATGCGGGCCAATCCGCGGCGGCAGATGTGATTCAGGCGTGGATTACCGGATCGGGCTCGACCGCGTTGATGCGAATCCACCTGTTGAGTATGCGCGCCTGTTCGTCCGGCGACATGAACAGACGGTATAGGCTGCGGTCGCCTTCGGCATTTCTGCGAGTTTCGGCGATGCGACGTTCGACGTCGTCGAGTCGAATGTGCATCAGCACTGCGGGGGCATGCACGCGCGGGCAGGTGCGCAGCGGGCCGGCGATGCGGTAGCCCAGCAGGCGCCTGTAAAACCCGGTATGGCGTGGATTGACCTCGATGAAGGCGTCGGTGCAATGGTGCAGGTTGCGGGCGAGGATGAAAGCGACGTTGAAGATCGCAGCGATGACGTCGCGCGAGGGCGCACAGGAAT
This sequence comes from Gammaproteobacteria bacterium, assembly GCA_029289265.1. Taxonomy (GTDB): domain Bacteria; phylum Pseudomonadota; class Gammaproteobacteria; order Burkholderiales; family Rhodocyclaceae; genus JARFTX01. The sequence continues at coordinate 30,494 of JARFTX010000012.1, read as the reverse complement.
CTACGGCGAAGCGTGTGACTTCGCACACTCGAGCGCCTTGCCGACGCACCTCGTTAATCTCTTCATGGTACAACTCGTCGGCAAGCAACCCGTCGGCGCGGTCCACGCCCAGCGTCAGCGTGCCGATGACGCCTTCGGAGTCGCAGGCGGCAAACACCATCTCACCGTCGCGGTGGGCCTGGGGACGCAGTGGGGGCGGCTGCAAGCCGCGATGCGTGTATGCGCGCGCGACCAAGGCATCCGCCTGGCGCAGGAGTTCGGGGTCGGCGCAAGCCAGGCGCACGGAGAAGTCCTGCCGTTCGAGCCTCAGGGCGGGATCGATCCCGATGGGCGGCGCTCGACTGGCCCTGCAATCCGGGCATTTCCAGCATGAAGGGTTATGCTCGAATGCGTCCGTCGAGGCGGAAGCGGAGGAGCCATTGTTAACGATCGTCATAATCCAACATTAGCCCAGCAAAGCACCCCTTTGCTGCCCGGCACTACTCAAGTCGGGCACGATACGATTTATGGGGTCAGGGGGCTGTAACCGTTTGTGTAATTTCTCCTAAAACTTTCCATGGAAATCTTGCTAGCATTGACGTCGTCGGCACCATGTCATAGGCGTGCGAAGATCAAATTCAGGGGGTAAGCGAACCATGCAAGCATGCAAATCGTGGGTGGGGAGGGGTACGCGGTGGGTGACGGGCGCTGCGGCGGCCGCCTTCCTCCTGGTGGGTTGCGCGACGTCATCCTATCCGCCTGCGCCGGTCCAGGCTTCGGACGCCGAGTACAACTACGTGATCGGGCCGGGCGACACCGTCGACATCGTCGTTTGGCGCAATCCGGAGCTGTCCATGTCGGTGCCGGTTCGTCCGGACGGCAAGATCACCACGCCGCTGGTCGAAGACCTGCAAGCCATGGGCAAGGATGCGAGCACGCTCGCGCGCGACATCGAAGCCGCGCTCGCCACCTATATCCGCGAGCCGGTCGTCACCGTCATCGTGACCGGTTTCGTCGGTCCCTACAGTGAGCAGATCCGAGTCGTCGGCGAGGCCGCCCGGCCGCAGATCCTGCCTTACGTGCAGAAGATGACGCTGCTCGACGTGATGATCGCGGTGGGCGGCATGACCGAGTTCGCCGACGGCAATCGCGCCTCGATCCTGCGCACCAGCGAAGGCAACAAGCAATACAGCGTGCGCATCCGTGATCTGGTCAAGCGCGGGGATGTTTCGGCCAACGTCGAGATGCGACCGGGCGATGTGCTGATCATTCCGCAAAGCTGGTTCTGACTCGTGATCAATCCCGCCCCCGCGCGGTTGCGGCCCGATTCCGCGGTCGCGCGGCACTGACGAAGCCGACCCATGGATGAACTGCTCACACAGATTCTCGGATACCTGCGCGGGATGTGGCGCTACCGCTGGTGGGGGCTCGCCGTGGCGTGGGTCGTCGGTATTGCCGGCGGCGTGGTCATCTACCAGATGCCCGACAAGTACCAGTCGTCGGCGCGCGTGTTCGTCGATACCCAGTCGGTGTTGCGTCCGCTGATGTCGGGGCTGGCGATCCAGCCCAACGTCGACCAGCAGATCACCATCCTCAGCCGCACCCTCATCAGCCGGCCCAACGTCGAGCGGCTCATCACCATGGCCGATCTCGACCTCGGCGTGCAGAACGCAGCCCAGCGCGAGGCGCTGATCGGCCGCCTGATGAGCGGGCTGCGCATCGGCGGAACCGGTCGCGACAATCTCTTCACCCTCTCGTACGAGGACGAGGAGCCGGCGCGCGCACAACGTGTGGTGCAGGCCCTCGTGTCGCTCTTCGTCGAATCCGGCCTGGTCGGCAAGCGGCAGGACTCCGACGCGGCGCGCCGCTTCATCGAGGACCAGATCGCAAGCTACGAGATCAAGCTCACCGAGGCCGAGAACCGCCTCAAGGAGTTCCGCCTGCGCAACATGGCGCTACTGGGCGATGGCGCGCGCGACTACGTCTCGCAGATCGCCGACCTGTCGGAGCGCCTCAACCAGGCCCGGCTCGAGCTGCGCGAGGTCGAGCACTCGCGCGATGCGATCCGCCGCCAGCTCGAGGGCGAGGAGCCGGTGCTGCTGCCGCAGACGCCGGGTTCGATGTCGGTGATGATCCCCGAACTGGACGGTCGCATCGATGCCCTGAAGAAAAATCTCGACATGATGCTGCAGCGCTTCACCGAGAACCATCCGGATGTCGTCGGCGCGCGGCGCGTCCTCGCCGACCTCGAGGAACAGAAGGCCCGCGAGATCGAAGCGATGCGGGCCGCAGCACCCACCCAGTTCGGCTCGCCCAACGCCAATCCGGTGTTCCAGCAGATGAAGATCGCGCTCTCGGACAGCGAGGCCCGCGCCGCGTCGCTGCGTGCCCGGGTCGGGGAGCTCGAAGGACGGCTGGGATTGTTGCGTCAGAACGCCGAGCTGCTGCCCAAGCTCGAAGCCGAGCAGGCGCAGCTCAACCGCGATTACAACGTGCACAAGGCCAACTACGAGCAACTCGTCCAGCGGCGTGAATCAGCGGTGATCTCGGCCGAGATGAACACTCAGTCGGGGATCGCCGACTTCCGCGTGATCGACCCGCCCAGCCTGCCAACCCAGCCTTCGGCGCCGAACCGCCTGCTGCTGATGCCGCTCGCGGGCTTGGCCGGGCTCGGCGCCGCGTTCGTGCTCACCTTCCTGCTCGCCCAGTTGCGTCCGGCCTTCCAGGATGCGCGCATGCTGCGCGAGACCACCGGCTTGCCGGTACTCGGCGCCATCTCCACGGTGCCCGATCCTGCCATGTTGCGCTCGAGAAGGCTCGGCTACATCGCTTTCGCCGGCGGGACTCTCTTCTACGCTGCCGGCGTCGGGGTCGCCGCGATGGCCTTGCAGATCCTCCAGCGCTGACGGAGTGCCACGGATGAGCCTCATCGAAAAAGCAGTTCAGCGTCTGGATCAGCTCAAGCAGGCGGGCATCGACATCGGCGATTCCCCGCACGATCAAGCCACTTCAGCGGATACGGTGGCCGACGCGCAGCGCAAGGCCAGGGCCGACGTCGAGTCCCGCGCCCTTTCGACGGCCCGCCGCGATCCCCCCCCGGCGCCACCCGAGGCGCCGGATACGCCCGCGCACGCCCCGGTGTCGAGACGGATCGAGATCGATCTCGCCGCACTTGCCGCGCAGGGCATGGTCACTCCCGACAAGCCCAAGTCCATCCTGGCAGAGCAGTTCCGGGTGGTGAAGCGTCCGCTCATCCTGAACGCCCGGGGGGGCGGGGCGGCGCCGATTGCGAACGGCAACCTGGTGATGGTCACCAGCGCGGTGCCGCGCGAGGGCAAATCCTTCGCCGCGATCAACCTCGCAATGAGCATGGCCATGGAACTCGATTTCACGGTCCTGCTCGTCGATGCGGATGTCGCCAACCCGAGCGTGCTGCCCAGGCTCGGACTGCCTCGGGAAAAGGGCCTGATGGACGTGCTGCTCGGTGCCGTGCCGGACCTCTCCGACGTCATCCTGCGCACCAACTTGGACAAGCTTGCGCTGCTGCCCGCCGGGACGCCCCATGCGCGCGCGACCGAACTGCTGGCGTCCGACGCGATGGCGAAGATGCTCGACGACATGTCGCGCCGCTACGCCGACCGGATCATCGTGTTCGATTCGCCACCGCTGCTCGCCACCACCGAGGCGCGCGTGCTGGCGACCCACATGGGCCAGGTGGTGATGGTGGTGGAGGCCGACCGGACCACCCACGCCGCCGTGCAGCAGGCGTTGGCGACCATCGAGTCCTGCCCGGTCAAGCTCATGTTGCTCAACAAGTGCAGCGCCGGCGAGCGTGGTGGTCTGTACGGATACGGATATGGTTATGGCTACGGATATGGCGCCGATTCCCGCAACGATGCGGCGGCCTGAGCCGCGCCGGCGCCGCGCGCCGCATCGCCTTGCCGCGCTCGCTGCGGCTCTCGGGGTTCTCCTCGTCGCCGAGGGCGCCGCGGCCCAGATCGTGCGGGTCCAGCCGAGCGTGCAGACCCGCCTCACCTATACCGACAATATCGATGCCGGGGCCGCGACGGCCAAGCGCAGCGACTGGATCGCCGAGCTTGCGCCGGGCGTCAGCGTCTCGCGCGCCAGCGGCCGCTTCAGCGGCGACCTCAATGCGCAGCTTCGCGGGCTCGCCCATGTGCGCGAGACCGACCGCAACGCAGGTTTCGTGGTGCTGGGCGGCAACGGCCGGATCGAGGCCGTCGAAGACTTGTTCTTTGTCGATCTCGCCGCTTCGATCAGCCGCAACAACCGATCCGGCCTGCGGGGCCGCGCCGGCGACGACTTCCTGAACGTCGATCGCGCCAATGAGACGCGGCAGTTCTCGGTCGGTCCGCGACTCACCCTGAGGCCTTTCGGTACCGCCGAAGGCCTGATCCTGCACCGCAGCACCTGGTTCGACGGCGGCGGGCAGATCGACGGGCGCCGCACGGCCGACTGGCAGGCGGGGCTGTCCGACCCCGCCGGACTCGGTCGCTTCGGCTGGGGTGTGGATGCTCGGCGCAGCGACACCCGCTTCGACGACCCGCTCACCCCTCGCACCACCCAGAAAAGCAGCCGCGCGACGCTCTTCTACAACGTCTCGCCGCAACTGCGGTTGAGCGGCAACGTCGGCAGCGAGTGGAACGATTTTTCGACGGGAGTCGAGCGACGCACGAGCATCAAGGGTGTGGGCTTCGACTGGCGTCCGAACGAGCGCACCACGATTGCCGGTTCGATCGAAGACCGGTTCTTCGGCAACGGCTACAGCCTGCGCTTCGATCACCGCCGCCCGCTCTCGGCCTGGAACCTCGCGTGGACGCGTGATGTATCTTCGTCGCTCGATACCCGCACGGTTCCGGTGGTCGACCTCGACTTCGAGCGCATCGCCGCCATTACCGACCCGGCCGAGCGCGAACGACAGCTCGAGCTGCTGCGCGAGGTCGGGCCGCGCTTCGACTTCGTCTCGAGCCGCTTCTTCGTCGCCCGCAGCCTGCGCGGCGGCGTCTCCCTGATCGGCGCACGCAACGTCCTGACCCTGTCTCTGCAGCGCACCGAGCGTGCGCGCCTGGGCGACCCCGTCACCAACGATCCGCGAGACGACTTCGCCACCTTCGACGAAACCCGGGATGATTCCGCTTCGATTGCGTTCAGCCACCGGCTGAGCGCCTTCACATCGCTCAATTCGACCCTCACGCACAGCCGCTCGCGGGGAACGGGCCTCGCGGCGACGACGGACAGGACCGACCGGACCTTGTTCGCGCTGGGGATCACCAGCCGCGTCGGGCCACGCTCGACCGGCGGACTCCAGTACCGCTACCAGAAGTCCGACGGCGTCACGGACTTCACCGAAAACGTACTCACGGCGAATTTCGGCATGCGCTTCTGACGCGTCGCGGCACATCAGGGCCAGGCTTGCGGATGCCGAGGACCGCGGGCCTGCGCCTAATGCGGGAAAACTGACCCGCCGCATCCTCGCCAGCGAAACCGACACAGGCCGATCGGAACCAGCATGTACGAGTCATTCTTCAAACTCCGCGGCAAGCCCTTCCAGCTCAACCCCGATCCGGCCTTCTTCTTCGCCAGCCGGGGGCATCGCCGGGCGATGGCCTATCTCGAGTATGGCCTGCATCAGAACGAGGGCTTCATCGTCGTGACCGGCGAGATCGGGGCCGGCAAGACCACGCTGCTGCGCGCGCTCACCGAGCACCTCGATCCTGACAAGGTGGTGGCCGCGACGCTCGTCAGTACCCAGGTCGACCACGACGACATCCTGCGCATGGTCGCAGCCGCCTTCGGCGTGCCGGTGCGGGGCACCGACAAGGCCGGCGTGCTGCTGGCGCTGGAAGCCTACTTCGTCTCGCTCGCCGCGGCGGGAAAACGTGCGCTGCTCATCGTGGACGAAGCGCAGAACCTGAGCCGCGGCGCGGTGGAAGAACTGCGCATGCTGTCGAATTTCCAGCTCGAGGACCACGCCCTGGTGCAGAGCTTTCTGGTCGGCCAGCCCGAGTTCCGCGCGATCATGCAGGGCAGCGAGATGCAGCAGTTGCGCCAGCGTGTGATCGCGTCCTATCACCTCGGGCCGATGGATTCGGAAGAGACCCGCGCCTACATCGAGCACCGGCTCGCCCACGTCGGTTGGACCGGCGACCCCCGTTTCCAGGAAGATGCCTTCGGCGTCATCTACAGCTACACGGGAGGCATCCCGCGGCGCATCAACGCGCTGTGCGACCGCTTGCTGCTCGCGGCCTTTCTGGCGAACCGCCACGGCATCGCCGACACCGACGCGCTCGAGGTCATCGCCGAACTGAAGGACGAGTTTCCGACGGGCGAGCGGCCCGGTGGGAGCGACGCACCGGCGACGCCGGCCGATCGTACGGGGGGGCTTGCTTCGGGCAACGGGCGTGCGCGGGTGCACAGCGCAAGATCGCCGGATCATGCGATCGACGTCCCGGCCATCGATCCGCAACGGTTGCGCGTACCCGGAAGGGTCGCCGACGAGGCTGCGGGGCTCGCCGCCAGCTTCGATGTGCAACGCCTCGAGGCCCGTCTGGCCGGGCTCGAGCAGACCATGTCGGCCACTCTCGACGTGCTCAACAAGCTGCTGCAGGCCGTGCGCGACGACGTGCGGCAGGGAGAGAAGAGGAAATGACCGTGATGCCCAGTCCCGAAGCCCCTATCCTGTGCGTGGTCGGGGCCCGGCCCAACTACATGAAGATGGCGCCCATCATCCGCGCCTTCGCCGCCCATGAGCCGCCGCTCGCCATCCTGCTGGTGCATACCGGCCAGCACTACGACACGGCGATGAACGCGCGGCTCTTCGCCGACCTGGACCTGCCGCGGCCGGACGTGAATCTCGAGGTCGGCTCGGCCAGCCACGCGGTGCAGACGGCCGAGATCATGAAGCGCTTCGAGCCGGTCATCGACCAGCACGGCGCGCGCGCTGTGCTGGTCGTGGGCGACGTCAATTCGACGCTCGCCTGCGCGCTCGTCGCGGCCAAGCGCGACGTTCCCGTCATCCACGTCGAGGCCGGGCTGCGCAGCTACGATCGGCGCATGCCCGAGGAGATCAACCGCGTCCTCACCGACCAGCTCGCGGACATCCTTTATACGACCGAGCGCAGCGCGCACGCCAATCTCGAGCGCGAAGGCATCGCATCCGAGCGCATCGCCTTCGTCGGCAATGTCATGATCGACAGCCTGCTCGGCAATCTCCCCAAGGCGGTCGCCCCCGAGGTGCTGCTGCGCGAGGCGGGCGTCGATCCGGCCCGCATCGCCGAAGGCTATGGCGTCGTGACGCTTCACCGGCCCTCGAACGTGGACGACCCCGAGCGGCTCGTGACCATCGTCGGGGCGCTCGCCCAGGTGAGCCGCCGCCTGCCGCTGGTGTTCACCCTGCATCCGCGCACGCGCAACAACCTTGAACGCTTCGGCCTGTTCGAGTTGCTCGACAACCCGGGCTTCGTCATTCTGCCGCCGCAGGGGTACCTCGAAATGCTGGGGCTGATGGCCGGCGCGACGATGGTGCTGACCGATTCGGGCGGCATCCAGGAGGAAACCACTGCGCTGGGCGTGCCCTGCCTGACCATCCGCGAGAACACCGAACGGCCGATCACGGTCGAGCAGGGCACCAACACCCTGGTCGGACTCGATCCTCAGGCGATTGTCGCCACCGCCGAATCGGTGCTTGCCGGCCAAGGCAAGCGCGGGCGGGTGCCCGAATACTGGGACGGCAAGGCGGCCGAGCGCATCGCCGCCCATCTGGCCGGCTGGCTTGCCGAGCGCGAGCGGCCGACGCTGCGCTGAGCGGCGGCGTCGAGAAGGCTTCATCAGGGATGCGAACGCGATGACACGGCCGATCACCAACGCACTCACGATCGACGTCGAGGATTACTTCCAGGTCTCGGCGCTGGCGCCGCATTTTCCGCGCAGCCAGTGGGACAGTGTGCCATGCCGCGTGGAGCGCAACGTGGAGCGCATCCTCGCGCTGCTCGACGAGTTCGACGCCCGCGCGACCTTCTTCACGCTGGGCTGGATCGCCGAGCGCCATCCCGGCCTGGTGCAACGCATCGCTGCCGCCGGGCACGAGGTCGCGAGCCACGGCTACGGCCACGAGCGCGCGAGCGCCCAGACCCCGGACGCGTTTCTCGCCGACATCAAGCTCGCGAAGCTCGTGCTCGAGGACCTCTGCGGCGCGCCGGTCACCGGCTATCGCGCCCCCAGCTTCTCGATCGGTGCCGGCAACCCCTGGGCCCACGACTGCATCGCCCAGGCGGGTTACCACTACAGCTCCAGCGTCTATCCCGTGCGCCACGACCACTACGGCATGCCGGACGCGCCGCGCTTTCCCTATCGGCTCGACAACGGGCTGATCGAAGTGCCGGTCACCACCGTGCGCTGGCTCGGCCGCAACTGGCCGGCCGGCGGCGGTGGCTACTTCCGCTTGCTGCCCTACGCGGTGTCGCGCTGGCAGATCGAGCGCGTGAATCGCGCCGACGACGCGCCGGCGATCTTCTACTTCCACCCGTGGGAGCTCGACCCGCAACAGCCGCGCGTGCGCGAAGCCTCGGCCAGGACGCGCTTTCGCCACTACGTCAATCTCGACCTCACCGAAGCACGTCTGCGCCGGCTGCTGGGCGACTTCAGGTGGGGGCGGGCGGACGAGGTGTTCCGCGATGCCGCATAGCGCTCAGTCCGGGCAGCAGGCGGAGACCCGCTGAATGGACCGCGCGGCGCTCACCGTCAAGCGCCTCGGCGCTGCCGACCGGGCGCGCTGGGACGCCTTCGTCGAATCCTGCCCGGACGCCACCTTCTTCCACCTCTCGGCGTGGCAGGCAATCATCGAGGAAATCTTCCGGCACCGCACCTTCTACCTGTACGCCGAGCGGGCAGGGGAGATCATCGCCGTGCTGCCGCTCGCCGAAGTCAAGAGCCGTCTGTTCGGCCATTCGCTGGTCTCGCTGCCGTTCTGCGTCTATGGCGGCATCGCGGGGGCGGCCGAGGCGGGGCCAGCGCTGGAAGCCGAGGCCGAGGCGATCGCGGGCCGACTCGGCGTGCAGCACCTCGAATACCGTAACCTCGATGGCCGCCACCCCGACTGGCCACGGCAGGACCTCTACGTGACCTTCCGCAAGGCGATCGAGCCCGAGGTCGAGGCCAACCTGCTGGCGATCCCGCGCAAGCAGCGCGCGATGGTGCGCAAGGGCATCGCCAACGGGCTGGTGAGCCACCTCGACGACGGCGTCGAGCGCTTCTTCACCCTCTATGCCGACAACGTCCTGCGCCACGGCACGCCGGCGCTGCCCAAGCAGTTCTTCGCGCGCCTGCGCGAGCGCTTCGGCGAGCGCTGCGAGGTGCTGACCGTGACCGATCCGGCCGGCAAGCCGCTCTCGTCGGTCCTGAGCTTCTACTTCCGCGACGAGGTGCTGCCTTACTACGCCGGCGACGACGAGCGCGCGCGCGGCCTCGCCGCCAACGACTTCAAGTACTGGGAGCTGATGCGGCGCGCCTGCGAGCGCGGCTGCCGCGTGTTCGACTACGGCCGCAGCAAGGTCGGCACCGGCCCCTACGCCTTCAAGAAGAACTGGGGCTTCGAACCCCGTCCGCTCGCGTACGAGTACCGGCTCTACAAGCGCGACAGCGTGCCGCAGAACAACCCGATGAACCCGAAGTACCGGGTCTTCATCGCGCTGTGGCGGCGCCTGCCGATCGGCGTCGCCAACGCGCTGGGGCCGCTCATCGTACGGAACCTCGGATGAGCATGGACGCACGGACGCCTCTGCTCTACCTGGTCCACCGCATCCCGTATCCCCCCAACAAGGGCGACAAGGTGCGCTCGTTCAACATCCTGCGCGAGCTGGCGCGGCGCCACCGGGTCTTTCTCGGTTGCTTCGTCGACCAGCCCGAGGACATGGCCTGCGTCGAGTCGCTGCACGCCTGGTGCGAGGAGGTCTGCGCCCTGCCGCTCGATCCGCGCCGGGGGCGCCTGGCGAGCCTCGTCGGGCTTGCCACGGGCGAGGCGCTCAGCCTGCCTTACTATCGCAGCCGCCAGCTGCGTGCCTGGGTGCAACGCACCGTGGCGAAGCACGCCATCCGCCAGGCGGTGGCGTTCTCCGGCCCGATGGCGCAGTACCTCGACGTGCCCGGGATCGAGCGCCGCGTCGTCGATTTCTGCGACGTCGACTCGGCCAAGTGGTCGGAGTACGCCGAAACGCGCCCGTGGCCGCTGTCGTGGCTGTACCGGCGCGAGGGCCGGCGCCTGCTCGCGTTCGAGCGCGCCGCGGCGCTCTCCGCCGATGCCGCAACCTTCGTCACGGAGGCCGAGGCCGACCTCTTCCGGCGCGCCGCGCCCGAGGCCGCGCCGCGCGTGCATGCGCTGCCCAACGGCGTCGATACCGGCTACTTCTCGCCCGAGGCCGGCTACCCGAACCCGTATCCGCAGGGTGGCCCGGTCATCGTGTTCACCGGGGCGATGGACTACTGGCCCAACATCGACGCCGTGAGCGCCTTCGTCCGCGAGGTGCTGCCGCGCATCCTCGCCGCAGAGCCCACGGCCCGCTTCTACATCGTCGGCATGAATCCGGCGCCGGCCGTGCAGGCGCTCGCCGGGGCGCAGGTCGTCGTGACCGGCCGGGTCGAGGACATCCGGCCGTGGCTCGCCCATGCCGAGGTGGTCGTCGCGCCGCTGCGCATCGCCCGCGGCATCCAGAACAAGGTGCTCGAGGCGATGGCGATGGGCAAGGCGGTCGTGGTCTCGGCTGCAGCCGCGGTGGGCCTTGCGGGGCGGGCTGGACGCGATTTCGCGGTCGCCGAAGGCGCAGACTCGTTTGCGGCCCAGGTCGCCGACTTGCTCGCCGATGCCGGGCGGCGCGCGAGCCTGGGACAAGAAGCACGTGCTTGCGTGCTCACCCACTACGCCTGGGCGGCTCATCTCTCCGCCCTCGAACGCCTGCTGGCCCGCCCGTCGCCTGCGCCTTCCCCGACCCAGGCACGCGAGGCGCACGCATGACGCAGCACGATTCCCTCGCCGCTGCCGACACCCGCGCCGCATGCCCGGAGGGCGCCGGGCGCGGCCTGCCGGCGGTTTCACTCGCCTTGCTTGCCGTCTTCGCCTGGGCGATCGGCTGGTACTGGCCCACCGCCACCGACATCGCGGCGATCTGGTGGCGTTCGGAGACCTTCGCCCACGGCCTGGTTGTGCTGCCCATCTGTGCCTGGCTCGTGTGGCGCAAGCGCGGCCAACTCGCCGGCCTGTCGCCGCAACCGATTCCATGGCTCGCACTGCCGGTCGCGGTGGCCGGATTCGGCTGGATGCTGGGCCAGATGGTCAGCGTCAATGCGCTCGCGCACGTCGCGCTGGTCAAGATCATCGTGCTGTCGAGCATCGCCGTGCTGGGCTGGCGCCTTGCCCGCATTCTGGCGTTTCCGCTGCTGTTCCTCTATTTCGGTGCGCCCATCGGCGAGTTCCTGATGCCGATGCTGATGGATCACACGGCCGACTTCACCGTGTTCGCGCTGCGCCTCTCGGGCGTGCCGGTGTACCAGGAGGGGCTGCATTTCGTCGTCCCCAACGGCCGCTGGTCGGTGGTCGAGGCCTGCAGCGGCATCCGCTACCTGATCGCCTCGCTGATGGTGGGCTCGCTCTACGCCTACCTCAGCTATCGCAGCCTCACACGCCGGCTCGTCTTCGTCGGCGTCGCCATCGCCGTGCCCATCGTCGCCAATTGGCTGCGGGCCTATCTGATCGTGATGCTTGGCTATCTCAGCGACAACGAGATCGCCGCCGGCGTCGATCACCTGATATACGGCTGGCTCTTTTTCGGCGTCGTCATTCTGGCAATGTTCTGGATCGGCAACTTCTGGCGCGAGGACGATCTCGAACCCGCGGCCCAGCGCACCGTAGCTGCGGCACAGCCGATTGCGCCCCCCCGGCGCTGGCTCGGGCTCGCTCCGCTGGCGCTGGCGATCGCGCTGTTCCCGCCGCTGCATCGCCATCTTGAAGCCCCGGTCGAGCCCTTCGAGGTGGCCCTCGCGGCGCTTTCCGCCCGGCCCGGATGGAGTCCCGCCGAGGCCCCCCTGGACTATCGGCCGAACTTCAACGGCCAGCGCGGCGAACTGCAGCAGGGCTACCGCCGTGAGGACGGGGCGGTGGTGGGGCTCTACGTCGCGTACTACGCGCAGCAGCGTCAGGATGTGGAACTTGTCGCATGGGGCAACCGATTGGTCGGCGAGCGCGACGAGCGGTGGATACAATTGACCTCGGGCCGCGACGCGCTGTCGGTGGGGCCGGTCCGTCGGGCACTTCTCGGCGACGGTCCCCGCCGCCTGGCCGTGTGGCACTGGTACTGGAGCAACGGCCGCATCGTGGCGAGCGACGCTGTCGCCAAGGCGCTGCTGGCGCTCGACCATCTCACCGGCCAGCCGGACGATGCCGCGCTGGTCGCGGTCTTTGCCGAGGTCGAACAACATGCGGACGAGGCCCGTCCGCTCATCGAGGCCTTTCTGGAGAACCATGCCCAGGACATCGAAATCATGCTCAAGAATGCGGAGGCGCGCCGATGACTGATCCCCGCCCGCTGATCATGCACGTCGTCTACCGCTTCGATACCGGCGGACTGGAGAACGGCGTCGTGAACGTGATCAACCGCCTGCCGCACGATCGCTACCGCCATGCGGTGCTGGCGCTCACCACACGCTCGGCCGAATTCTGGAGCCGCATCGAGCACAAGGATGTCGAGTTCATCGAGCTCAACAAGCCGCCCGGCCACGCCGTCAAGCTCTACCCCGAGCTCTACCGCATCTTCCGCGACCACGCACCGGCCATCGTGCACACGCGCAACCTCGCCGCGCTGGAAGCCGTCGTGCCGGCGCGCGCCGCCGGCGTGCCCATCCGCATCCACGGCGAACACGGCTGGGACGTGTCCGACCCTGACGGCGCGAGCCGCAAGTACAGCCTGATGCGGCGGCTCTACCGGCCGTTCGTGACGCGCTACGTGGTGCTGTCGCGCCACCTGGAGGGCTATCTGAAGGAGCGCGTGCGCGTGCCCGCCGAGCGCATCACCCGCATCTGCAACGGCGTCGACACCACGCGCTTCCTGCCCGCAGGCGACAAACGCGACCTGCTGATGGGCTCTCCGTTCAACGCCTGCCGCTACGAGGTGGTCGGCACCGTGGGGCGGCTCGACGCGGTCAAGGACCAGATGACGCTGCTGCGAGCCTTTGCGCTGCTGCTCGAGCGCGCGCCCAACGTCGCCTACCCGATGCGGCTCATCATCGTCGGCGAGGGGCCGATGCGCGGCGAGCTCGAGGCGCAGATCGGCCGTCTGGGCCTCAGCGACAAGGTCTGGCTCGCCGGAGCGCGCAAGGACATCCCGGACCTGCTGCGCGCGATGGACATCTTCGCGCTGCCCTCGCGCGCCGAGGGCATCTCCAACACCATCCTCGAGGCCATGGCCTGCGGCCTGCCGGTGGTGGCGACCGACGTCGGCGGCAACGGGGAACTGGTGGTCAGCGGCGAGACGGGCCTGCTGGTGCCTTCGGGCGATGCCGGCGCACTCGCCGAGGCGCTCGCCCGTTATGCGCTCAGCCCCACCAAGGGCGTCGAGCACGGCAACGCCGGGCGCCGCCGGGTCGAGAACCTGTTCAGCCTCGACACGATGATCGCGCAGTACCAGGAGCTCTACGACAAGCAACTTCGCACGCTGGGTCGGTGAGCTGAAGCCGCCATGAGCCCCAGTCGCTCCATCCCCTGACGAACGCGCCCACGGACCCCCGACACGATGTGCGGAATCGCCGGACTCTTCGATCCCCGCGGCCGACGCGACTTCGACCGCGAGCTGGTGCGCCGCATGAACGACGTCCAGTTCCATCGCGGCCCGGACGAGGGCGGCTTTCATTTCGAGCCCGGCCTGGCGTTCGCCCACCGGCGCCTGTCCATCATCGATCTGGCCACCGGCCAGCAGCCGCTGTTCAACGAGGACGGCACCGTCGCCGTCGTCTTTAACGGCGAGATCTACAACTTTCAGGAGCTCGTCCCCGAACTCCAGGCGCTGGGCCACAACTTCCACACCCACAGCGACACCGAGGTGATCGTCCACGCCTGGGAAGCCTGGGGCGAGGCCTGCGTCGACCGCTTTCGCGGCATGTTCGCGTTCGCGCTGCATGACCGCAACCGCGAGACGCTCTTCCTCGCCCGCGACCGCCTGGGCGTCAAGCCGCTCTTCTATGCGGAGCTGGCCGACGGCACGCTCGCCTTCGGCTCCGAACTGAAAGTGCTCGCCCAGCACCCGGCGCTCGACCGGCGCATCGACCCGCTCGCGGTCGAGGAATATTTCGCGCTGGGCTACGTCGCCGAGCCGCGCACCATCCACCTCGGCGCGAAGAAGCTCGGTCCCGGCGAGACCCTGACGATCCGCCGCGGCGCGCCGCGCGCCGCCCCGCGCCGCTACTGGGACGTGCGCTTCACGCTCGACAACCGCATCGGGCTGGCGGAGGCCTGTGCCGAGCTCACCGAGCGCCTGCGCGAATCGGTGCGCCTGCGCATGATCTCGGAGGTGCCGCTCGGTGCCTTCCTGTCGGGCGGAGTGGACTCCAGCGCGGTCGTCGCCACCATGGCGGGCCTCTCGGCCGAGCCGGTCAATACCTGCTCGATCGGCTTCGACGACCCGGCCTTCAACGAGACCGAGTTCGCCCAGCAGGTCGCCGAGCGCTACCGCACCCGCCATTACCTCGAGACCGTCGCCTCCGACGACTTCGACCTCATCGACACGCTCGCCGCGCTCTATGACGAGCCCTACGCCGACAGCTCCGCGATCCCCACCTACCGAGTCTGCCAGCTCGCCCGCAAGCACGTTACTGTCGCGCTGTCGGGCGACGGCGGCGACGAGAGCTTCGGCGGCTACCGGCGCTATCGCCTGCACCTGATGGAGGAGAAGCTGCGCACCGGCCTGCCGCTCGGCCTGCGCCGCCCGGTGTTCGGCCTGCTCGGCCGCCTCTACCCCAAGGCCGACTGGGCGCCGCGCGTGCTGCGCGCCAAGACCACCTTCCAGGCGATCGCCCGCGACTCGGTCGAGGCCTACTTCCACTCGATGTCGTTCGTGCGCGAAGAGCTGCGCAGCCGGCTCTACTCACCCGCCTTCAGGGCGCAACTGGGCGGCTACTCGGCGCTCGACGTCTTCCGGCGCCACGCCGCCACGGCCGGCACCGACGACGCGCTCGCGCTCATCCAGTACCTCGACCTCAAGACCTATCTGGTTGGCGACATCAACACCAAGGTTGACCGCGCCAGCATGGCGCACTCGCTGGAAGTGCGCGAACCGCTCATGGACCATCCGCTGGTCGAATGGCTGGCGACGCTGCCGTCCGACCTCAAGCTACACGGCGGCGAAGGCAAATACCTGTTCAAGAAGGCGATGGCGCCGCAACTGCCCGACGACGTGCTCTACCGCCCCAAGATGGGCTTCGCGGTCCCGCTCGCGCGGTGGTTCCGCGGCCCGCTCAAACAGCGCGTCCGCGACGCCGTACTGGGCGAAACCCTGGCCGCCACCGGCATGTTCGACCCCGCCTGCCTCCGCCACCTGGTCGACGCCCACCAGTCCGGCGCCCGCGACTACAGCACGCCGCTGTGGACGCTCGTGATGTTCGAGGCCTTCCTGCGCAAGGAGCACGCGATCACGGCAACTGATCCTCATGAGCGCGACGTGCTCGACTGGCTCGAACGTGTCGGCGATCGGGAGGGGTGGGTGTGAAGAAACCGGACCGTCCTCTTTGCGCCCTTGATGGCAAAGGTGCACGGTGCCACGAGGTGAGTTTGTAGAATGATTTACCGCGTCATCTCTTAGCCGCGCTTCCAAAAAGGCCATACCATGAAGCCTTCCGACGCACTACAACGCCATCGCGACGACATCCGTACGGTGATCGAACGCCATCACGCGCGAAACCCCCGGGTGTTCGGATCAGTTCTGCGGGGCGAAGACTCGGACGACAGCGACCTCGACATATTGATCGAGCCGACGCCGGAAACGACCCTGTTCGACATCGGAGCGATGCGCTACGAGCTACACGAGTTGCTCGGGGTGCCCGTCGACGTGCTCACGCCCGATGCGCTCCCCGACAAGTTTCGGCGCAAGGTCCTGTCCGAGGCAGTATCGATATGACCCGAGACAAGCAAAGGCTCCCGGACTATCTCGACCATATCCTCGAGGCCATCGATCGAATCGAGCGTTACACCGAGCAGCTCGACGAATCGGCCTTCTACCTCAGCGAGATGGCACAGGATGCAGTCATTCGTAACCTCGAGGTCATCGGCGAGGCCAGCCGGAACATCCAGCGCGACTACCCGGCTTTCTCCGACCAGCACCCGCAGTTGCCGCTCAGGTTTGCGCACGAAATGAGAAATGCCCTCGCGCACGCCTACTTCAAAGTGGATCTGCGAATCGTCTGGTCGACCGTCAAGCGCGAACTGCCGGCCCTCCGAAGGACGGTACGAGAGGTCAGGGAGAAGCTGCCCTCGTGACCGAGGCGAGCACCGCCCCATGCGCATCCTTCACATCCTCGACCACTCGCTGCCGCTGCACAGCGGCTACACCTTTCGCACCGCGGCGATCCTGCGCGAGCAGCGGGCGCTGGGGTGGGAGACGTTTCATCTCACCTCGCCCAAGCACGGCAAGGCCAACGGGATGATGGAGACGGTCGACGGGCTGGACTTCCACCGCACCGACTGCGCGCCCGACGACCGGCCCGTGATCGGCCTGCTGCGCCAGATGCGCGCCACCGAGCGGCGCATCGCCGAGCTGGTCGATCGCGTGCGCCCCGACCTGCTGCATGCCCACTCGCCGGTCCTGAACGCCGTGCCGGCGATCCGCGTCGCGCGGCGGCTCGGCATCCCGGTCGTCTACGAGGTCCGCGCCTTCTGGGAGGACGCCGCCGTCGACCACGGCACGACGCGCGAGGGCAGCCTGCGCTACCGCCTCACCCGTGGTCTCGAGACCTGGGCGCTGAAGCGCGTCGACCACGTCTTCACCATCTGCGAAGGCCTGCGCCGCGACATCGCCGCGCGCGGCATCGCCCACGAGCGCATCACCGTCATCCCCAACGCCGTCGACGTCGAAAATTTCCAGCTCTCGGGCGAGGCGGATGCCGCGCACAAGGCCCGTCTCGGCCTCGACGGTGCCACCGTGATCGGCTTCATCGGCTCGTTCTACGCCTACGAGGGCCTCGACCTGCTGCTCGATGCCGTGCCCGCGATGCTTCGCGAGCGCCCCGACCTGCGCGTCCTGCTGGTTGGCGGCGGGCCCCAGCAGGATCGCCTGCGCGGCCAGGCGCAGCGACTCGGTATCGCCGACAAGGTCGTGTTCACCGGGCGCGTCCCGCACGCCGAGGTCAGCCGCTACTACGACCTCATCGACCTGCTGGTCTATCCGCGCCACTCGATGCGCCTGACCGAGCTCGTCACCCCGCTCAAGCCGCTGGAGGCGATGGCCCAGGGCCGCATCTTCGTCGCCTCCGACGTCGGCGGCCACCGCGAGCTGATCCGCGACGGCGAGACCGGTCGCCTGTTCGCCGCCGGCAATGCCCAGGCACTGGCCGAAACCGTCTGCGAAATGCTCGACCGCCGCCACCACTGGCCGGAGCTGCGTGCCGCCGGCCGCGAGCACGTCGAGCGGGTGCGCAACTGGCGCAACAGCGTGGCGAACTATCGGGGGCCGTACGCGCGGGCGGTGGGGGCTAGACCCGAGTGACGCGTCGAACTCCTTCGCCCGCCACCGGAGATTGCAGCGGCGTGACTGCATGAACGGCCGTGCAGCGTGCGCCGGCGGTAACGTGATGTGATAGGTTCTGTCGAAGGAATATTTGCCAGACAATCTGACGTCTGGTTTCAAGGAGCGTGATGATGCAAATCCTTGTCGAAGTTCCGGAGACGCTGCCCGATGCCGTCCAGCGCACACCGGAAGAGTTTGCCCGTGAGGCGAAGATGGCGATGGCCGTCAAGCTCTATGAGATGGGCCGGCTGTCCTCGGGTCTGGCGGCGGCATTGGCGGGCATCGATCGGGTCCGGTTCCTTGGTGAATTGCATCGCTATGGTGTGGCGGTGATCGATCTTGGCGAAGACGAGCTTGCCTCCGACGTCGAAAATGCCTGAGGGCGTGCGGTCGATCGTGACCAACACCACGCCCCTGATTGCACTCGTTGCGGCGACAGGAAACCTTGAAATCCTGCGGTTCTTGTATGACCGGGTGGTGGTGCCTTACGAAGTGGCTCAGGAGGTCCGTGCCGGCGGAAGGGATGCTTTCGCCGTAGAGGTGTTCGAGCGGTGCAATTGGCTCGAACTGATCGGGGCACCATCGAAATTGGCCTCGTATCTCGAGAATTCGCTCGATCGCGGTGAAGCGTCGGTGATCCAGGCTGCCTTGGATCACGGAGTGAAGCTCGTGTGCATTGACGAAGTCGCCGGACGACGCGTCGCGCGCCTGTCCGGCCTTCGCCTGACCGGAACCATCGGTGTGCTGATCAAGGCATTCCAGCGGGGATACCCCGTCTCGATCCCGAACGCACTCGATGCCATGCGTGCCCGCGGCATCTGGTTGGGCGCTGATGTCGTCCGCTACGCGCTGGAGCAGGCGCGCAGCCCGATCGAAAGGCGTTGAGGCGGCAGGAAATGCCTTCGATCGCGAAGCCGCCCATCCGCACCCTGCTGTTCTCTACCCTCTACCCGAGCAGCGCGCGGCCCGGGCATGGGTTGTTCGTTGCGACGCGCCTCAGGCATCTGCTGGCCGAGGGTGGGGTGGAGGCGCGTGTGGTGGCGCCGGTGCCGTGGTTTCCGTCGCGCCATCCGCGCTTTGGCGAATGGGCGCGCATGGCGGCGACGCCGCGGCGCGAGGTGCTCGACGGCGTCGAGGTGCATCACCCGCGCTACCCCTTACCGCCGCGCGTCGGCATGACTGTCGCGCCGCTCGCCCTCGCGCTCGGGGCGCGCGTCACGGTGGCGCGGCTGATCCGCGACGGCTTCGACTTCGATCTCATCGACGCGCACTACTACTACCCCGATGGCGTCGCGGCGGCGCTGCTCGGCGCCTGGTTCGGCAAGCCGTTCATCGTCACCGCGCGTGGATCGGACCTGAATCTTCTGCCACAGTACGCGCTGCCGCGCCGCATGATCCGCTGGGCCGAACGGCGCGCCGCGGCCTCGATCGGGGTGAGCCGGGCCCTCGTCGAAGTCCTGGCGCAACTCGGCGGCGACCCGCGCCGGATGCACGTCTTGCGCAATGGCGTCGATCTCGAGCGCTTCCGGCCGCTCGAGCGGCTCGAAGCGCGTTCGCACCTCGGCCTGCCCCCGGCCGGGCGATTGCTGCTCTCGGTCGGCAACCTGGTCGAGCTCAAGGGCCACGCCATCGCGATCGAGGCGCTCGCCCGGCTCGGCGACACCCATCTTGCCATCGTCGGGCAAGGCCCGGACGAGTCC
The DNA here is from genome assembly GCA_029289265.1 of Gammaproteobacteria bacterium. Taxonomy (GTDB): domain Bacteria; phylum Pseudomonadota; class Gammaproteobacteria; order Burkholderiales; family Rhodocyclaceae; genus JARFTX01. The sequence continues at coordinate 11,038 of JARFTX010000012.1, read as the reverse complement.
CGCCTGAGACGCCTCGCGGTCGAGTGCGGCGTCGCCGACCGGGTGCGCTTCGCCGGCTACCAGCCGCAATCGCAACTCCCTTGGTGGTATAGCGCTGCCGATGCGCTCGTGCTGTGCTCGAGCCGCGAAGGCTGGGCCAACGTGCTGCTCGAGGCGCTCGCCTGCGGCACGCCCGTGGTGGCGACGCCGCTTCCCGGCAATCGCGAGGTCATCCAGTCCCGCACGGCGGGCGTGCTCATGGCGCAACGCTCCGCGCCTGCCCTGTGCGACGCGGTCGCGGCGCTCGAGGCCGATCGGCCCTCCCGCGAAGCGGTGCGCCGCTACGCCGAAGCCTTCGGTTGGGAGGAGACCAGCCGCGGGCAGCTCGATCTGTTCCGCGAATGCCTTGCCCGCGCCGGCCGTGGCCCAGCGCCGGCGCCGATCCCCGCAAGGGCTCGCGCCGACCAAGCGGCGATGCCGCGCCCCTCTCCCCCCACCCCTCGGGAGCACTGAACCATGCGTGATCTGGCGGTGCTTGCCGTCGTCGCTGCACTGACGCTCGTCGCCCTGCGCCGGCCCGACATCGGCGTGCTCGGCTGGACCTGGCTCAGCATGATGAACCCTCATCGCATGACATGGAGCTTCGCCTACGACATGCCGGTGGCGATGCTGGTGGGCGGGGCGACCCTGGTGGGCCTGCTCTTCTACAAGGGGCCGAAGCGACTGCCCATGGTGGCGCCGGTCTTGCTGCTGCTCGCGTTCGACCTGTGGATGGTGGTCACCCACTTCCTGGGCTTCAATCCCCATCTCGCCCAGTCGTTGGCCGTCGCCATACTGAAGATCCAGTTGATGATCTTCGTCACCATCTACCTGCTGGTCACGCGCTGGCATCTCAACGCCTTCGTGATCGTGGTCGCGGGATCGATCGCCTTCTTCGGCGTCAAGGGGGGCATCTTCACGATCGCCTCGGGCGGCTCGAGCCTGGTGTGGGGGCCGCTCGACTCCTTCCTGCACGGCAACAACGAGATCGGCGTCGCGATCATCATGACGATCCCGCTGCTGCGCTACCTGCAGATCATCAGCCCCAGGGCCTGGATGAAGCACGCTCTGACCGCGGCCATGCTGCTGTGCGCCGCGGCCGCGCTCGGCACGCAGAGTCGCGGTGCGCTGCTTGCGATCACCATGATGGGGATGCTTCTCTGGTGGCGAAGCCATCACAAGCTCATCGTCGGCGTCATGCTCGCGGTGGCCGCTGCGGGACTCCTGACCTTCATGCCGCAGGAGTGGGAAGAGCGCATGCGCACCATGCAGACCTACGAGGAAGACCTCTCGGCCATGCAGCGCATCGACGTCTGGACGATGACCTGGAACCTTGCCAAGGACAACCCGATCGCCGGCGGTGGCTACGCCATCTACACCGACCATCTCAATGCGATCTACAACCCGAACCCGATCGGCGGACTGCGCAACGCCCACAGCATCTATTTCTCGGTGCTCGGCGAGCACGGATTCGTCGGTCTCGCGCTGTTTCTCGGAATCTGGATCAGCATGTGGCGATCCTGCAGTTGGGTACGCAAGCGAACCGGGCCGAAGGGTGAGCTTTCCTGGGCGTTCTGGCTGGCGTCGATGCTGCAGGTCAGTCTGGTCGGCTACCTGACGGGCGGGGCCTTCCTGTATCTTGCGTATGCGGATTTTCCGTACAACTTGCTGATCATGGCCGTAGTGCTGAAAGAATGGGTCAGACGGCAATTAGAGGAAAGTTCAAAACGCGCAATTGTCGCGCGACGCTCGGGTTCAAGCATGGTGGTCACACCTAATCGCCTGAACACTGTGCAGCCCTTTGGATTGAGAAAATAGCTAAGGCGATCATGATCACTCTAAACCCGTGCCGTCGTTCACTTCAGCTTTTAGTGGCGTTTCTAACCCTCGCTGTCATGATCTTAGGGGATGCTTATGCTGACGAGTCAGTCTGTGGTGTCCTTGCGAATTGGAATGACTTTGGGCCGTACGATTACCGAGATCCTGCTAATCACGTACCGACAAGTGCTGACCCAATGGGACGTCTAAAGCGTGTTGAAAACGTCCATTTCCGGGAGTCGATGAAGTCAGTTGATTTGAAGAGATACTCAGTTGAACGTTTAGCTTCTGAGTTTGTTTATACGCTGCGGGTGTTTCCTAATCACCCTGAGGCCTTATATGCAATCGCTAGACTTGAGAAGTTAGCCAGTGGGGCGCTGCCACAGGGTGCGGTGTCTCCATTTACGCCGCGAATCTCAGCAGACTGTTTTTTTGATAGAGCTCTTCGCTTCACGCCAGATGATCCATCGGTGCATTTTATTTATGCTATACATTTGCATGGACAGAAAAAGCTTACTGAAGCGCGAAATGCCTATCAAAATGCTGCCGATCTTGGGCTAAGTGGCCCAAATTTTCACTACAATTTTGGACTCTTGCTAACTGAAACGAAGGAATGGGCTCTGGCTCGTAAGCATGCCGTCATCGCATACGAATCTGGCTTTCCGCTTGAGGGTTTGAGACGTAGACTTCGTGCGGCAGGCTATCCGGTTGAAAAGTAGAATAACTTGAGCACTGTTCGTAAGTCTCTTTTTCTTTCATTAGCTGAGAAGCACTTTGGAATAGTGTTGCAGCTCGTGTTGTTTTTCGCTCTTGCGCGGCTATTGACACCAGAGGAAATCGGTCTGTACTCGGTTGTTGTAGCAATTTTAGGACTAGCCCACGTCTTACGTGATTTTGGCGTAACGAGTTACTTGATTCAAGAGAGGGAACTTACTCGTGAAAAAATTGCCACGGCATTTACTTTGACACTAATTGTTGCCGTGACGCTGTTTGCCGTCTTGTATTTTTCGGCCGACATGATTGCACGTTTCTACGATGATGTGCGTGTTGCGGCTGTTGTAAGGGTGATGGCAATTAACTTTTTGCTTTTGCCGTTCAGTTCAACGGCTCTCGCACTCTTGCGGCGCGAAATGCGTTTTGACGCAATGTTTTGGATAGCTGGCGTATCAACCATTGCGAATTTTGTCGTTGCTTTAGCGCTCGCGTTGTTCGGTTATGGGTATTGGAGTCTCGTTCTCGCTTCGGTCGCTTCTACAGCAGCTACGTGCATAGTTGCTACATGTTATTCCATAAATGGACTTGTCCACCGGCTCACATTATCTGAATGGCGGGTAGTGACAAATTTTGGTGTTCAGTCCTCAGTGGCGCGCATCGTTTCCGAGGTTGCATTGAACATGAACGAATTGGTTATTGGCCGAGTGCTTGGCTTTAGTGCAGTCGGGATTTTTAGCCGAGCTCAAGGTGTGATGAACCTGTTCCATCGAGATTTGATGGGTGCAGTCAAAAATGTCGCATTTCCGGCTTTTGCAAAAGCCCATCGGACCGAAGATGATATGGAGGAAATTCACATTAAAAGTACCGCAACCGCTGCGGCGTTTGCTTGGCCATTTTTTGGGTTTTTTTTCCTCTTCCCCGCCGAGGCAATACTGTTAATGTTTGGCCCTCGCTGGGGTGATGCTGTGCCGCTTGTTCCGATATTTTGTGTTGCGGGAAGTGTGGCGGTGCTTTGGACTTTTTCTCTTCAGCTTCTAACGGCTATGGGTAGAATTGATCTAACTATGAAGGCCGAGCTGATTGTTCAATCAGTGCGTATTCTTATTGTGCTATTGTGCGCATTGTTTTTTGCAAACTTAGAGGGATTTGCTTATGGTGTTGTTGTAGCGTTTTCCCTTAACTGCGTTATCATTTATTGCATTAAACAGTCTCTAGTGCCAATAAAATTGAAGAGTTTTGTCCACGCTCTTTCGAAAAGCGCAATTTTATCCGTTGTTGCGTTATTGCCAGCACTGATTTTGAGAAGCTTATTGTGGCTGGAGTGGATTACAATGCAGCCTATAGCCGTTTTTGTGCTTGCATTATTTCTCACGTCATTGTTTTGGCTGATTGGGGTTTTTGCTACGAGGCACCCACTAAGAGATGAAAAGATCGTGGTGGATGGAGTGAGAAAGGCGCGGGCCTTGGCTCATAGGATAAGATGAATAAGCGAGTGCAATCTAGTTCCTAGGCGAGTGCTCTATATTGAAAAGGTCAATCTCGTTCTCTATCAGCGCAAGTTTTGCATAGAATATGTTTTCGCCGGACAGGTAAAATTGTTTGGATTTAGAGAGCGCTTCAAGTTTTTGTTTCGCAATGCCTGCTTTGATCCAGGCGACTGCTTGAGCGGAAGGTTTGTCAGATATATTGGGCCATATTGTCGGTATTGCGCGCATTGTTATGTCGATTGATAGTGATGCTGTCCAGTCGCGCCACTTGAATTCGTAAATCTCGGACGACGTTTTGATCGGTAGCCAAGGGATTCGAAGTGCGTCTGCGGCGATTGCACCGTGCATCGCTGACGCGATTACTTTCCTTGATCGATTTAGTTTTTCTAGAAATCTGTCAACTGGTTCTGCTGGGGAAATGTAAGTAAGGCCGACGCTCTCGCATAAACTCCTTAGTCTCGGTGAGTCAATGCCGATGTGCGGTACAAACGCGCATTCAATGTCTTTTATTCTTTCCGGCTCGATCATCCTGTGCAGAAGTATTGCGGGATCGGTGATAGCAAGTGCGGGGTCAAGACCAAATTTTTTTGCAGTCAAGGGGCCGCGTACAAAATGCGTGCACCAATTTGAAGTGGTTGGGATATTGCCTGAGCCGTATCCACTTCCAGAGCCAAAGATATGCAGCTTGCTGGCTTTGGGTAAATTGTCGTTTAGCAGGGTGCCAATCCCGACAAAATATTCGTTCTCGATGGTCGGATCGTTAAGTGGGATCTTGATGAAATGCGGCCAAATGATTTTGTTAAGTGCATCGCCGAAATTTGGCTCTTTATGATAGTAATATAACTGCATTTGGAATGCCGTTCCTGTGCCTGGGTTTTTGTTTCATGAGCTCTTTGTGCAGCCTTGGTCAGCCGCGGGGTGCGCGATTGATTTGGTAGTGCGGGTAAGTTTTCATTTTGCTCAAGATATATTTAAGAAAATCCTTAGGATTTTTAGATCTTGTCATTTTGAATGCGGCATGCGCGGCTTCATAGTCCTCGAAGTTCCAAAGTATCCGAGCCAGTTTTAGGTACTGATTGGAAAAAACTGCTTCGGAATCACTTCCCTCACTTGCTATAGCTGTGCGGAGGTATGATTCGTGGGTGGTTAAAACGAAGAGAACATTTCTCGCCCAACGGTTCTCGCCAGCGCGAGATAGGCTGTTTGGATTGGCGGCCCGGTAGTCGATTAGCGCTTCCGGTATTACTGCGAGTGGTCCGTGTTGTACTAATCGAATCCAATAGTCGCGATCTTCAACAAGGTTTAGCTGTTCATCAAAATACCCTGCTAATAACGACACGGATCTACGTGTTAAAACACTTGACGTAGGCACGAAGGACTCTTGTGTCAGCCACGTAAAGGGCGTAGGAATAATTGATGCTTCGCCCGGTATCTGCGAGGAAAATGACGTTGTCGCAAAAAATGAGGGCGCGATGATCTTACCGTCTGGGGCGACGTGGCGTTCGTCAGCGATTATCGTTCCGACATGTTGATAGCGGCTAAGAAAATCAAGCTGTTTTTTCAGCTTGCCTGGGTGCCACGTGTCGTCTGCATCGAGGAAGGCGATGTAAGTTCCCTTTGCGGATTCAAGGCCTGCGTTTCGGGCAGAAGAAACGCCACCATTTTTCTTTTGTATTAATCTTACTGGGGGTGGGTAACGCTTTATTATTTCTTGCGTTGAATCGGTAGAGCCGTCGTCTATGACGATGATCTCTTGATCAACATTTTGTCGAAGTGCGCTTTCTATCGCGTTAGCGACGCATTTTTCTGCGTTATATGCTGGGATAATTGTAGAAACTAGTGGTGGCATGATTCTTAGCGTTAATAAATTTGAGGCGTCAATAAATTTCTACCCCAGCATCAACGCATCCGCATAAAACTTCGTCGCCCAGTTCGGATACTGCCACGGATGGTAGCCGCCGTTGATCGGGTGCGACCCCTTGATTCCCCCCCGAGTGTTCGGGTTTTCGCCGTCCAGGCTCTGTGTGCTCTTGACGAAACGCAGGGCGCGGCTGGCGGCATTGCGGTAGAGCGCGTCGCCGGTGATCTGGTAAAGACGGCTCCAGTTGATCGCGAGCTGGCAATCGCCGGTCAGGCAGGACCACGTCACTGTCGGGCGCCAGGCCGAGTCGAAGCGGCCGGGCAGCTTGCCGCTTACCGGCAGGCCCGCGACCATGGCGTCGCCGATCGTGCGGGCGGCCTGCAGGAAATCCTCGCGCCCGGCGTAGGCGCCCACTTCGAGCAAACCCCGCATGGCGTAGGCGATGGTGTGGGTGAAGGGCTGCTCGTTGTCCTGCAGGCAGTTGTTCTGCAGCCAGCCGTTGGGCAGGGCCTGGGTGAGCGCCCATTCGCAGTTGCGCACGGCGGCGTCGAGAAAGCGCGTCTCGCCGGTGATCTGGTGGGCGCGCGCGAGGCCCCAGGCGCTACGGGTGTTGTAGGTGTTGATCTGCTTGCCGGTGAGCGGCGAGCCGAAGCGGCGCCAGCAGCCGTCGTCGTCCATGATGTCGCACAGCCAGGTGGCGGCGCGCACTGCGGCTTCGCGGTAGCGCTCGTCGCCTTCTTCTTCGAAGGCGCGTACCCAGCCGAAGATGACCTGGCCCGTGTTGAACACGGTGGGCTGGTCGGAGTCGCCCAGGGCGCCGGCCAGCACGCCACCGGTGGGGTGCTGGATTTCGATCTCCCAGTCGGCCATGCGCCGGGCGCGGGCGCGGGCGTCGGCGTCGCCGGCGAGCGCGGCGTAGCGGTAGAAGGTCGGAATGATGTAGCCGGTGGTCTCGGGATAGGCGGGCGCCCACTTGCCGTAGCGCACCAGCCAGGTCTGGGCGACGCCGCCGTTGCCGGTCGCATCCTGGGCGCGCTTGAGCCAGGCGATGGCGGCGTCGAGGTGGCGGCGGTTGTCGGCGGGAGCGGTGCGGCCGATGCCGAGCCGATCCTTGAGCACCAGTCCCTTGAGGCGCAGCGATTCAGACAGACCCATCGCACTTCCTTGTTCGGTTTGCGGCTCGATGCGGCGCCCTGCGGTGCCGCGTTCGGATTCGGCGCCTCGGGGCAGACGATGTGCGCTCGCCACGGACGGAGCCCTTGCGCAAGTGTAGGGCGCCCGGTGTGTCGCGCGTGCCGAAAATATCACGGCGATTATGCACCGTTGCTGCGCTGCGCAGGCGACGCCGGTGGCTCGTCCCGGGGCGCGCGACGGGGATTTGTTCCTGTCGCCGTCGCCGCCGGCGAAGTATGATCGCACGACGATCGGCCGGTCGCGCCGCCCGGGCCTCGGGCGGCAGCACATGCTGCGGCGCGGGCGTGCGGCGCGGCGCGTTCGTCGAACCCTGCGGGAGGATCGCCTTGGCGGACAAGGCCTACAACGTGCTCTTCATCGAGAATGGCCTGGGCTTCGGCGGCGCGGTCATCAGCTTGCGCACGTTTCTGCAGCACGCGAATCTCGATCGCTATCGGCCTGTGCTCGTGCATTCGCTCGACGAGCCGCGCTTCGCGACCTTTCGCGGCATCGCCGAGACGCGCCATGTGCGGCGGGTGCGGCTGGGCACCGGGCTGTTCGGCTTCGTCGCGCGCAAGCTCAACGTGGATGTCGCGCGCCATGCGTTTCGGCTGGCGCGGGTTGCGCGCCGCGAGCGGGCCGATCTCATCTACCTCAACAACGACTTGATCAACAATCTGGCCGGGATTCTTGCGGCGCGCATCCTGGGCGTGCCGGTGGTGCTGCACGAGCGCGACATTCCCGTTGCGCAGTCGGGGCTGGCGCGCTTGGTCGCGAACTGGCCGACGCGCTATCTGGCGATTTCGGGTCCTGTGCGCGAGGCCTTGCTGCGCTACGGCGTGCCCGGCGAGAAGATCACGATGGTGCCGGAGGGGCTCGATCTGACGATGTATCGGTTGGCCGAGGCCGACGAGCTTGCACGCGTGCGCGCCGAGCTGGGCGTCGAAGGCGCTGCGCCGCTGATCGTGCTGGCGGGCATGGTGATGAGCTGGAAGGGCCAGCACGTGCTGCTCGAGGCGATCCCGCGCGTGCTCGCGGCCCATGCCGGTGCGCGTTTCGTCATCGTCGGCGAGCCCCCGCCCGGGGCGGAAGGTTACCTGAAGCTGCTGGAGGGCATGGCCTACGGGTTGTGGGTGGAAGGCGCGGTGCGGTTCAGCGGCTATCGGCAGGACATTCCGGTGCTGATGCAGGCGGCGGACATCGTCGTGCATGCGTCGATTTCGCCCGAGCCGTTCGGACGCGTGGTGATCGAGGGCATGGCGATGGAGTCGGTCGTGATCGCGACCGACATCGGCGCGCCGCCCGAGATCATCCGCGACGGCGAAACCGGCTATCTCGTGCCGCCCGGCGATGCACAGGCGCTCGCCGAACGGATCAACGCGGTGCTGGCCGACCCGGTGGCGGCCATGCGGGTAGGGCAGGCGGCGCGGGCGGATGTGATCCGCAAGTACACGATCGAACGCCACGTGGCGCTGATCGAGGCGGTGTTCGCGGACATCCTCCGTCCCGGCAACGATGCGCTGGCCGCGCATGGAGGGCGCTGAGATGGGTGGACGCGTGCTGATCGTCGCCGCCGAGTTCCCGCCGGTGAAAGGCATCGGGCGGCTGCGTCCGCTCAAGTTCTGCCAGCACCTGTCGGCACATGGCTGGGAGGCCGCCGTCCTGACGGTCGAGGTTGGCGACATGGCGCCCGTCGATCTGGCAACCCTGGACGAGATCCCGCCGGGGGTGGCGGTGTACCGGGCGCGCCTGCCGAAGGTGAAGGCGGGCGTGGTCGGGGCGATCAAGCGCTTGTTGGGCCGCGATCGGGGCGAGCCGGGCGGACAGCCGGCTGGGGCGGGCGAGGCGGGCGCCCGGCTCGCCCAGGGTGCGCCCGGTGACGGTGCCCAGGGCCTGCATCGCGCCGCGTCGTGGCTGCTGGCGGGCTGGGACCGTGTTGCGCGCGAGTACCTGCTGATACCCGACGACATCCTGTTGTGGAAGGGGCCGGCGGTGCGGCGTGGGCGTGAGGCGGTCGAGGCGTTCCGGCCGGACGTGATTCTCGCGACTGCCCCGTATTTCACCGATTTGCTGGTGGGCGCCGCGCTGTCGCGCGCGACCGGGGTGCCGTGGGTGGCGGACTATCGGGACTTGTGGACGGGTGATGTGCTGCGGGAGTGGGTGCCGCCGTGGCGCCGACGGATCGAGCTGTGGATGGAGCGGCGCGTCGTGGCGACCGCTGCCGCGGTAGTGACGGTGTCTGAGCCCAAGACCGAAGTAATGCGCGCGCGCCTGGCCGGGCTGGGTCACGCCGAGTTCGTGACGCTGACCAACGGCTACGACCTGGACGAGTTCGAGGGCGTCGAACCCGAAGTCGTCGATCCGGGGCCGCTGCGCATCGTCTATGCCGGCCGGCTCTTCAAGAACCGGCGCGGCTACGAGCTGATCCAGGCGGCGGGCGAGCTGCTCGCGGAACGGCCCGAGTGGCGGGGGCGATTGCGATTCGAGTACTACGGCGGGATCGCGGCCGAGATCGAACAGCGCATCGGTGAGCTGGTTCGCGGCTTCGCACTGCAGGATGTGTTTCGCTTCCATGCCGATGTGCCGTACGCGAGGTCCAAGGCGTTGCAGATGGGGGCCGATGCGCTGCTCCTGATCGTCGACGCCGGGGAGACCTCCTCAGGGGTCATCCCCGGCAAGCTCTTCGAGTATGTGGCGGCCGGGCAGCCGATTCTTTGTATCGCCTCGCCCGGCGCGACGACGGAGATCATCGATCGCGGCCGTCTGGGACGCACCGCGGCGCCGGGGGACGTGGCCGCGCTGAAGGCGATATTGGCCGACTGGGCTGAGGCCGGCACGGCGTCGCTCGCGCCGGATCGCGCGTATCTCGCGCAGTTCGAGCGCGGAGCCCTGGTCGCGCGGCTGGCGGGTGTGCTCGAGCGCGTGAGCGCGCGTGGCGAGTCTGCTGCGCAACAGGTGGATGTGGGGGGTGTGCGATGAAGGAATTGGCGATCCGGACGTGTCTGGGGGTGGCGTCGCCGGGCGGTGAGTCGGCGCTGTCGATCCTGATCTATCACCGGGTGCTGCGGCAAGCCGACGCGCTGGTGTTCGAGCTTCCCGACGCCGCGACTTTCGAGCGACAGATGATCGCGCTGCGGAGCAACTTCGACGTGATACCGCTCGCCGATGCCGTGCAGGCGCTGCGTGACGGTAATCTGCCGAGGCGTGCGGCGTGCGTGACCTTCGACGACGGCTACGCCGACAATTTCACGATCGCGCTGCCAATTCTGAAGCGGCACGGCATTCCGGCAACGTTCTTCATCGCCGCGGGCTTTCTCGACGGCGGCTGCATGTGGAACGACCTGGTGATCGAGTCGGTGCGCCAGACGCAGGCCGCGTCGCTGGACCTGCCGTCGCTCGGTATTGCGCCGATGCCGACGGTGTCGGTGGCCGATCGGCGGCGGGCGCTGGTGCAGTTCATCGGCGCGTTGAAATATCAGCCGATCGACGCGCGAGACGGGCACGTGCAGGAGCTGGTCGAGCGCTGCGGAACGAGGGTGCCGGATGGGCTGATGCTGACTTCGGAGCAGGTGCGGCAGCTTGCCGCCGAGGGGATGGAGATCGGCGGCCACACCATGCGCCATCCGATCCTCACGCGCATCGGCCTCGCCCAGGCGCGCGCAGAGATCGTCGAGGGGTGCGCTCGGCTGAAAGCGATCTGCGGGCGACCGGTGCGCTTCTTCGCGTATCCGAACGGACAACCGGTCGACGACTACGGCCAGGAGCACGTCGGCCTGGTGCGCGCGCTCGGTTTCGAGGCGGCGGTGTCGACCGGCTGGGGCGCGGCCCGCACCGGCGACGACCTCTACGAGCTGCCCCGCTTCACCCCATGGGGCACGACCTCCATCGCCTTCAAGCTGCGCCTGCTGCAAAACCTCGTCCGCAGCCGCTTCCGCCTGCCGCCGCCGCCGCTGCCGGAGCTGCAGTC
>JARFTX010000074.1 GCA_029289265.1 Gammaproteobacteria bacterium | reverse complement strand
TCCATCGACGAGGTGGTCTCTTCGACCGAGGCCGCCTGCTCGCTCGAACTCTGCGCGAGCGACTGGGCGGTGGCGGAGACCTGGCCCGAGGCGTTGGCGAGGTTGTCGGCGCCGGAATTGACCTCGCCGATGATCTTGGAGAGCTTCGTGGTCATCGTCTGCATCGCCTGCATCAATTGGCCGACCTCGTCGCTGCGGGTGACCTCGATGCGCGCCGTCAGGTCGCCCGCGGCGAGCGACTGGGCGAGATGCACGGCGGTGTCCAGCGCGCGCAGCGCGTGGTGCAGCACCCAGGCGAACGCCGCCGCCAGCGCAATCGAGAGCAGGCACAGTGCGAGCGAGACCCACAGGCCGAGCCACGCCGCGTGCGACTGCGCGTCCACCCGCGCATGCAGTTCGTCGGCGATCAGGTCTTCGATTTCCTTCATCGCCTCGATCTTGGCGGTGATGGTCGCAAACCAGTGGCCGGCGTTCTCGCCGAATTCGCCGCGGCGTGCCTGCGCGATCACGCGATCGCGAATGCGCGCAGTCTCGAGCGCCGCGGGGGTCGCCAGCAGCGCATCGAAGCGGCGCGCCGCCTCGGCGCTGGCGAAGTGGGGGAACTGGCCGAAGTAGGCGTCCTGCTGCGCGAGAATCGTGTGCAGCCGGGCCTCCTGCTCGGCCTCGAGCGGCCTGTCGGTGGAGAGTGCGGCATTGATGGTTGCGCGCTCGCGCCCGGCGCGCTCCTTGCCGAGCAGGAAGAACTGGTAGCCGGCGAGGCTGTCGGAAAGCTCCTCGCCGGTGTCGAGTTCGCCCAGCCCGGACAACATGCCGAGGACACGGTCGATGTTCTGCGTGTAAAAGGCGAACGACGCATTGCCCGCGAGCTCGAGCGCGTCGATGCGCTGGCGCGTCTCGCGCAGCGGGTCGAACTGGCGCAGCGCCTCGCGCAGCGTCTCGCCGATGATCGCATCGAGCGGACCGCCCGCCACGGCTCTTGCCTGCTCGCGCAGGGCTTCGAGTCGCCGGTCGGTCTGGCCGCGCTGGCCGGCGAGGTCGCTGCGGAAGCGCTCGCCGCGCGAGCCGAGATAGCCCGCTGACAGCCCGCGCTCGATCTGCAGTTCGTGGACCAGGGCGCTCGCCGCCGTGGTGAGCTCGATGCCCTGCTCGACGGCGCGCATCTCGGCGATCTGGCGGGCGTCGCGGACCATGCTGCCGATGGCGTAGTAGAACAGTCCGGCGACGATCAGGCCGAACAGGACGAGCAGGCGGAAACGCAGCGAGCGGGATCGGGGAGGGGCTTCCATGACGGGCTCCATGTTTGTGTAAGGGGCGATGGACCGGGGCCGGCGAGGGCCCCGATCCCTCAGGCCGGCAAGATCGTGGTCGGGCGGCCGATGTCGGCGAGTGTGGCGATCTCGTCGACCGAGAGGACGCGGTCGACGTCGAGGAGGATGACGAAGCGGCCGTCGACCTTGCCCATGCCGGCGATGAAGTCGGTGCGGATGCGGGCGCCGAAGGCGGGCGGGGGTTCGATCTCGGCGGCGGGGATCTCGAGCACCTCGGAGACGGCGTCGACCATGATGCCGATGTCGTGGCGGGTGTCGCCGTCGGCGACCTCGACGATGACGATGCAGGTGCGTTTTCCCGCGACACCGGGCTTGCCGCCGAAGCGGGCGGCCAGATCGATGACGGGCACCACCGCGCCGCGCAGGTTGATGACCCCGCGGATGAAGGCGGGCACCATCGGCACCTCGGTGAGGTTGCCGAACTCGATGATCTCCTTCACGTTGAGGATGCCGACGGCGAACATCTCGCCGCCGAGCACGAAGGTGAGGTACTGGGCGTTGCCGGCCGCGGTCGCGACGGCGGTCGCCGCAGCGCCCGGGCGAGCCGGCGGGGGCGCCGGCCGGGTCGTGCTGATCTGGCTCATGACCTGTCCTCCCGGTTCAGAAGCGTTCGAAGTCGCCAGCAGCGGCGGCGAGCGCCGGGCGCGGCGAGATTGCGGGTGCGGTGGTGGAACGCTGGGCCGCACGCGGCGCCGCGGCAGACTTGGGCGATGCCGCGCGGCCCGCGCCGTCGAGCTGGAAGAACTCCATCAGCTGCTGCAACTGCTCGGCCTGGCTGCCCATCTCCTCGGCGGTGGCGGCGAGCTCCTCGGAGGCGGAGGCGTTCTGTTGGGTGGCCTGGTTGAGCTGGCCCATCGCGGCGTTGATCTGGCCCACGCCCGAGCTCTGCTCCTGGCTTGCCGAGGCGATCTCCTGGACCAGATCGGAGGTCTTCTTGATCGAGGGCACCATCTCGGTCAGCAGCACCCCGGCACGCTCGGCGAGCTTGACCGAGTCCTTGGCGACGTTGCCGATCTCCTGGGCGGCGACCTGCGAGCGCTCGGCGAGCTTGCGCACCTCGGCGGCGACCACCGCAAAGCCCTTGCCGTGCTCGCCGGCACGGGCCGCTTCGATCGCGGCATTCAGCGCGAGCAGGTTGGTCTGGTAGGCGATGTCGTCGATGATGCCGATCTTGTCGGCGATGGCCTTCATCGCTTCCACCGTCTGGCCGACGGCCTGGCCGCCCTCGTCCGCCTCCCGAGCGGCCTTGCCGGCGATGCCGTCGGTCAGCCGCGCGTTCTCGGTGTTCTGGGCGATCGAGGCAGTCATCTCTTCCATCGACGAGGTGGTCTCTTCGACCGAGGCCGCCTGCTCGCTCGAACTCTGCGACAGCGACTGCGCGGTGGCGGAGACCTGGCCGGAGGCGTTCGACAGGTTGTCGGCGGCCGAGCGCACCTCGCCGATGATCGCGGCGAGCTTGCCGACCATGGTCTGCATGGCGGCCATCAGCTGGGCAACCTCGTCCTTGCCGGTGATGGCGAGCTTCACCGTAAGGTCGCCCGCCGCCAGTGCGTTGGCCGCGGTGACCGCGGTTTCGATAGGACGCGTGATCGAGCGGGTCACCCACAATGCCAGCGAAAGTAGAATCGCGAAGGCGACGATCATTCCTGCCGCCAGTGCCCTGACCTGCGCAGCGAACGCCTGATCCACATCGTCGAGATACACTCCACTGCCGATGACCCAGTTCCACGGTTTATACAGGAGCGCTGCCGAGAGCTTCGGCACAGGGACGTTGCTGCCGGCGCGCGGCCAAGTGTAGGGAACGAATCCGCCGCGCTCGCGCTTCGCCTCCTCGGCGATTTCATAGATGACCCGAACGCCGTTGGCATCCCGAAGGTCGGAGAGGTCGCGCCCCACCAGATCACCGTTGGGGTGGGCCAGCATTGTCGCGCGGGTGTCGGTGATGAACAGGTAGTTGTCGCCTTCGAAGCGGATGCCTTGCACGGCGTGGCGGGCCCCTTGCTGGGCCTCGTCGGTCGTCATGGCACCGGAAGCTGCAAGCTGCGCATAGTGCTGGACCAGCGTCTGTCCGATCTCGACGATGTTGTTCAGTCTCTCCTTGCGGTCCTCGATCATCTGCGCGCGCTGCATCCAGGCCGCGTAGGCCGCGGTCAGCAACAACAGCACCAGGGCGCCACCGACCAGAAGGATCAGTCGACCACGAATCGAGTTCGAGGGCGCAAGGCTGCGCAGGCGGGACGAATTTGTTGTGTTTGTCATGATGTTCGGCCTTCTTGGTTGTTGTCAGTGTTTGCGGGTGTATCCGATTAGGGCACTGCGCGCAGATCGCGCGTGCGCGGCTCGCCGTGCGTGCGTCCTTGGGCGCTGGCGACGAGCTCTACCAGCGCCGGCACATCCAGGATCAGCGCGACCTCGCCCGAGCCGAGGATGGTCGAGCCGCCGATGCCGCGCAGCTTGCTGAAGAGCGCGCCGAGCGGCTTGATGACGGTCTGGAACTCGCCCAGCAGCGCATCGACGACGAGCCCGGCCTTGTGGCCGGCGTACTGGACCACGACGACGTTCTGGCGCGCGGGCACCTCGCCGCCAACCTCGAACATCTCGCGCAGGCGCACCAGCGGCAGCACCTCGCCGCGCAGGTTGAGGTAGTCGCGCGTGTCGGCGGCGCCGGGGAGCTCGATGCACTCGACCACCGAGTCGAGCGGCACCACCCAGGAGGCGTTGCCGATGCCGACCAGGAAGCCGTCGATGATCGCGAGCGTGAGCGGGAGCCGGATCGTGAAGGTCGAGCCCTCGCCTTCGGTCGTGCGCACATCGACCGCGCCGCGCAGCCCCTGGATGTTGCGGCGCACCACATCCATGCCGACGCCGCGCCCGGAGATGTTGGTGACCTGCTCGGCGGTCGAGAAACCGGCCTCGAAGATCAGATTCACGAGCTCCTGGTCCGAGAGCGCCGCCGTCTCGTCGATCAGCCCGCGCTCGATCGCCTTGCGGCGGATCTTCTCGCGCGGCAGCCCCGCGCCGTCGTCGCTCACCTCGATGACGATCGAGCCCGAGTCGTGATAGGCGTTGAGCGCGATCTGTCCCGCCTCGGGCTTGCCGTGGGCGGCGCGCACCGCCGGCGGCTCGATGCCGTGGTCGAGTGCGTTTCGCACCAGGTGCATGAGCGGGTCGCCGAGCTTCTCCACCACCGACTTGTCGAGCTCGGTCTCGGCCCCCGTGATGACGAGCTCGATCTCCTTGCCCAGCTCGCGCGAGGCGTCGCGCACGACGCGGTTGAAGCGGCCGAAGGTCTCGCCGATCTGCACCATGCGCAGCTGCAGCGCCGCATCGCGGATGTCCTCGACCAGGCGCGTCAGCACGGAGGTGCTTTCGATCAGCGCGCCGCGCCCGCTCTGGTGGGCGAGCAGGTTGGCGTTGGCACCGGCGATTACGAGCTCGCCCACCAGGTCGATCAACTGGTCGAGCTTGTCGGCCTGCACGCGCACCAGACGTGCCTCGGCGGCCTTCTTCTGGCTGACGGTCGCCTGCCTGGAGGCGGCCGCCTCGACCACCTCGCGGTGTACGACCTGCTGCTCGACGAGCACCTCGCCGATCGGCGGTGCCGCCAGCGGCTCGCCCTCGGCGGCGCCCGGTGCGCGCTGGACTGCAAGTCCATGGTCGAGCTCGGCCTGGGTCAATGCGCCGCAGCGCACCAGCATTTCGCCCAGGCGCATCGCGTCTTCGGGCAGATCGTTGATCAGCGCGATATAGTCGTCGATCTTCGAGCGCGGCGGCAGGATGCGCAGGGTGCAGTCGTCGCGCACGAACTCGAAGACGTGCTCGATCTCGTCCTTAGAGGCGCGCGTCTGAAAGCGGATCTCGAACCCGAGGTGACAGCTCTCGGGATCCATCGCCGCAGCGTCCGGCATCGCGTCGGCAATGGTCTCGATCGAGACGATCTCGCCCAGCGTTGCCAGATAGCGCAGGAAGGACAGCGGATCCATGCCGTTTCGCAGCACGTCGCGGCCGAAGCGCACCGAGATGTGCCAGCCATCGAGGCTCACCACGCCGCCGCCGCTCGCCTTCACGTCGGGTGCCTGCTCGACCGGCACCGCGCCGGCCTCTTCGCACGGCAGGCAGGCCGAGAGCTGGGCTTCCAGCTTCTCGCCGCGCGCACTCGTCGCCGCGTCGGGCGCCTCGAGCCCGGCCGTGAGGACATCGAGGAGCGTGCCGAGGTGGTCGCTGCAGGCGAGCAGCAGGGTCGCGAGTTCGGGCGTCACCGGCAGCGCATCGTTGCGCAGCAGGTCGAGCAGGTTCTCGACCTTGTGCATGAAGCGCTCGATGTAGCGGCATTCGATCACGCCCGAGCCGCCCTTGATGGTGTGGGCGGCGCGGAAGATCGCATTGAGGTTGTCGCGGTCGTCCGGCGCCTGCTCGAGGCGCAGCAGCCCGGCTTCCATTTCGGCCAGCAGGTCGCGGCTCTCGGTGACGAAGGTGCTGGTGAGCTCGTCCATTTCGGTGTCCTTGCGCGCAGGGGTCAGGCGGGGATGACCATCGGGTCGTCGAAGCTCGCGGCGAGATTGCAGAAGTCGATCGCCTGGCGCACCGCGGTGGCGTGGCCGGCAAAGACAACGCGCTTGCCGGCGGCGGCCGCCTCGCGCTTGGCGAGGATCAGCAGCTGCAGCCCGGCGGTGTCGATCTCGGCCACCTTGGAGAGGTCCACCTCGAGGTGTTCGGCGCCGGCGAGCGCCTCGATGAGCGCCGCCTTGTTGGCGGCGGCGTGATAGATGGTGAGGTCGGCCTCGATCACGAGGCGGGCCTCGCGCGGCGGCGTGCTGCGGGTCTGGGCCATGGTCGGTTTCCGTTCAAAACAGTTCGACGTTGCTCGGGGCCTTGGTCGCGGCGGCCTTGGCCGCGGCGCGGCGCGGGGCCTGCCCGAGCGAATCGTGGTGGGTGTCGCGCTGGTGCTCCATGACGTAGCCGGAGAAGACCTCGTCGAGCTGGGCGGCGAGCGGCTTGAGGGGGGTGGCCGCCTCAGGGTCGTCCTGGCCGCGTTCGAGCAACTCGGCAATTGCCACGGCCTGGCCGTTGAGCCGGTCCAGGGCGCCCACGACGTGCTCGATCTGCTGGCGGGTGACGTCCTGGAACTGCACGCTCGCAAGCGCATTCATGAACATCTCGCCCAAGCGCGCGCCGTTCGCGGTGATGGTCTCGAGCAGCAGGCGCTCGCGCGCGGTGAGCCGCTCGTAGCTCTCGCCGAGTGCGCCGAGCTGTTCGGCAATGCGGTGCAGGCTGTCGCGCTCCTCGCCGATGTTGCTGCGCGCGAGCTTGTCCTTGAACTGGCTCTCGATGGTGCCGGCCACCGAGGCGATGCCGTCGCTGATCTTCTTCACCGCCGCCTCGGTTTCCTGCGAGAGCTTGCGCACCTCGTCGGCGACCACGGCGAAGCCCCGGCCGGCTTCGCCCGCACGCGCGGCCTCGATCGCGGCGTTCAAGGCGAGCAGGTTGGTCTGGCCGGCGATGTGGCGGATGAGCTCCACCAGCTGCTGCAGGGACTGCGTCTCCTTCACCGCCGCGGCGCCGCGCGTCTCGTCGGCCGCGGCCTCTTCGATGCGGGCCTGGATGAAGGCTTCCAGGCGCGCGATCAGCTCGCGGTTCTCGGCGATGCGCTCGACCGAGTCGGCCGACATCGACTCGGACTCGGCCGCGGCCTGGGCGACGAAGGCGTTGAGCTCGGTGACGACCTCGTCGATCGTCTGCAGCCGCGTGGTGACCTCGCAGGCGGCCTGCTCGGTCTGCTCGGTGATGCTCGCGAGATGCCCGCCCAGCACCTGGGTGAAGCGCGGGATCTCGCGCAGCTCGGGCGCGGCCACGCGCTTGCACAGGTTGTCGGCGGGGCAGCGCTTGCGCTCGTCGTTCAGGAGCGCCTCCATGCCGTAGCGGATGTCCCGGTAGAAGCGCGCCGAGAGCGTCCGCTGCACGGCGATGAAGGCCAGCACGATGGCGGCGACGCCGATCGTGTCGAGCAGGCGGTCGGACAACCCGGTGAGCGCGTGATACCACGCGTGGGTGAAATAAACGAGCGCGCTCACGATCGCGCCCGCGCCGACCCCCGTCAGCACGGAGCGCTGCCGATACAGCCGGTATTGCTCGGAGAGCTGCTGGATCATCGCGGCGGCCCTCCTAGCGGATCACGAGCTTGATGGTGTTGAGCAGCTCGTCGGCGGTGGCGGGCTTGACGATCCAGCCCGAGGCCCCGGCCGCCTTCGCTTCCATCTTGCGGCTTTGCTGCGACTCGGTGGTGAGGAAGAGAATCGGCATGAACTTGTAGGCGGGGAGCTTGCGCACCTCCTTGATCAGCTCGATGCCGTTCATGCCGGGCATGTTCAGATCGGTGACGAGCAGGTCCACCTTCACCCCGGCGCCGAACTTCTTCAGCGCCTCCTCGGCATTGGCCGCCTTCTCCACCGCATAACCCGCCTTCGTCAGAATGCTCGAAATGCTCAGCAGAATCGTCGCCGAATCGTCGACCAGAAAGATTGTCTTGGGCATGTTTGCAGATCCCGATCGTTTTTTCCGTTTTGCCTGGCGGCGCGTCCGTGGAGGGAACGCGGGCACTCGATGGCATGGGAATGACTCTATCCGCCGATCATCGCGGCGAACATCGGGACTTCTGCTCAAGAATGCGTAGAACTACGCAGTGCGCTGGCCGAGAAAGAGTGTCCGACGAGCCGGTCTCGAGGCTTCAAGTCGGCTCGAAAGCGGCAGGCTTCGTGACCCTGTCCGGATGCGGACCTACAGGGGCCATTGCCCGCTACGGGGCGTCAATTGGAGGCTTGGCGCCCCGCGCCGAAGGCCAGCGCGACGAGCTCGGCGACCGAGCGCGCCCCGGTCTTGGCCATGATGCTGGCACGGTGGGTTTCGACGGTGCGCTCGCTGATGCCCAGCTCCGCGCCGATGGTCTTGTTGCGTTTGCCGGCGACGATGCCGTCGAAGACTTCGCGCTCGCGGGCCGTGAGGCTTGCCAGGCCTTCGGGCACGGTCACACTCGTGCGTGATTGTGCCGCGTGACGCAAGGCCTCGTGTGTGCGTTCGATGAGGTGCTGGACGTTGAACGGCTTTTCGAGAAAATCGAAGGCGCCGAGGCGCATCGCGCGCACGGCCGTCGGCACGTCGGCGAAACCCGTGAGAAAGATGACCGCGGTGCGGGGGTGGCGGGCGCGAAGCCAGTCGTGCACTTCCGGTCCGGTCACATGCGGCATGCGGATATCGAGCAGGACGCAGGTCGGGCCGTCGGGTTGCCAGCGCCGCATGAACTCGTCGCCGGAAGGGAAGGCCTGCACGTTCAGTCCTACACTGGTGAAGACCTCGACGAGAAACCGCCGTACCTGGGCATCGTCGTCGACGATGCAGACCGATCCGGGTGACGGGGGTGCGGGACGAGCAGGCATCCAGGTATGCAGGCGCGGGAGTATGAAAGAATTGTAACCCGTCTCCGTGGAAGTGCGTAGAAACCACGGTAAGTGCGGATTCCAGGCCCGCACCCGGCTTCGTAGACTTGCTCCCCACAAGGTGCCAATGCTGTGGCAGCCGAGATGAAGCGGGGTGAGACGATGACGGTCATCGAAGAACGTGCGCAGGCCGATACGGACCCCGGCCTGCCCGAGGCGCTGTTCGACCGGCTGAGCGAGGGCGTGCTCGCCTGCGATCCGGCGGGCCGGGTCACGGCGGTGAATCGGGCGGCGCTGGACATACTCGGGCTGAGCGGCGATCAGCTCATCGGCCAGGCGCTCGGGACCTTGCCGCTGCGTTGCCGCCGCGCCGACGGCTCGCTGCTGTTGGTGGATGAGTACCCGCTTGTGGCGGCCTTGCGCAGCGGAGAGGCCGGTCCGGACGTCGAAGTCGAGGTGCTGCGTTTCGACCGCGCCCCGATCTGGCTGCGGGTGCGCTGTCATCTGCTCGACGCTGCGGTCGGGCGCATCGTCGCCGTGGCGACCTTCACCGACATCACCGCGCAGAAGTCGGCCGAGCAGGCGTTGCGGTCGACCGAGGTGCGCAATCGCAGCCTGGCCGAGGCGATCGTGCAGTCGGGCGGGTCGGTGGTCATCACCGATCGCGAGGGCCGGATCGAGTACGCCAATCCTGCCTGCTGCCGCGCCTACGGCTACGCCGAGTCCGAGCTGATCGGCGCGAATCCGCGCATCTTCAAGTCGGGCGAGACGCCGGATGCGGTCTACGAGGAGCTCTGGGAGACGATTTGCGCCGGACAAACCTGGCGCGGCGAGTTGTCCAACCGGACGCGCGACGGGCACATCGTCCGGGAGGCGGTGTCGGTGTCGCCGGTGCGCGACGATCGCGGCGAGATTCGCCACTTCGTCGCGATCAAGGAGGACATCACGCAGTTGCGGGAGGACGAGCGCAAGCGCCACGAGCTCTTCGAGCGCGTCGCCCGGCTCGAGCGCATGGAAGTGGTGGGCGCCTTGGCGGCCGGCGTCGCCCACGACTTCAACAATGTGCTGGTGGCGATCCTCGGCTATTCGGAGCTGGCGGCGAACCTGCTGCGTGGCGAAGGCGGGTCACCGCGCGTCGCCCGCTACATCGAAGAGATCCGCATCGGCGGAGACCGGGCGCGCACGCTGGTGCAGCAGCTCCTGAGCCTGAGCCGCTCCGGCACGCCGTCGCAAGCCGCAGCCACGCGCCTCGACGTGGTCGTGCGCGAGGCCGCCGGCCTGCTGCAGGCGACGCTGCCGCAGACGGTCGCCTTCGTCACCTGGGTCGAGCCCGACTTGCCCACCCTGTCCGTCGACCCGGGGCACATACATCAGGTGTTGATGAACCTGCTGATGAACGCCCGCGATGCCATCGACGGCCGCAAGCGGGGCGTCATCCAGCTGATGGTGCGACGTATTGCGCTCGACGTTGCCGACGTGTGCGCGTCGTGCCGTCGCGAACACTCCGGGGACTACATCGCGCTGACGGTCTCGGACGACGGTTGCGGTATCCGGGCGGACGTGCTGGAGCGCATCTTCGAGCCGTTCTTCACCACCAAGGACGTCGGTCACGGCACAGGCATGGGGCTGGCCGTGGTGCATGGCATGGCCCACCTCTACGATGGCCATGTCCGGGTCGTCTCGGCTTTGGGCGCGGGCACGACGGTGGAGGTCTTTTTGCCCGCGACGCTTCTGGAGGCTCCTGCCGCCACGGCCCGATGACGGGTCAGTGCAGGACGCGCGGAATCGCCAGCGTGAAGGGCGGGATGGGCGCGTCGAAGCGGTGGCCGTCGGCCGCCACCATGCGGTAGCTGCCGTGCATCGTGCCGACGGGCGTCTCGAGCACCGAGCCGCTCGAGTAGCGGAAGCGCTCGCCCGGCGCGAGCTGCGGCTGCTCGCCGACCACTCCTTCGCCACGCACCTCGCGGACGTGTCCGGCCCCATCGGTGATCACCCAGTGACGGCTTACCAGCTGCACGGCCACCGTGCCCAGGTTGGTTAGCGTGATGTGATAGGCGAAGACGTAGCGGTCGGCTTCAGGGTCGGATTGTTCGGGCACGTACTGCGCGACTGGTTCGACCTGAATGCGGTACTTGTCTGAATCATCCATCGAGGGGCTCTCCGTGGCATGCGGCGGACGCTGTCTCGCGCCCTTCGACGTTAAAATAACACTTTTGCCCGGAACTCTCGTCATGTCGGATTTTTCCCTGATCGCCCTTTCTCCGCTCGACGGCCGCTATGCGGCCAAGGTCGAAGCCCTGCGCGCGCATTTCTCCGAGCACGGCCTGATTCGCAATCGCGTCCGTGTCGAGGTGGCGTGGCTGAAGGCGCTCGCGGCCGAGCCGGCGCTCGGGGAGATTCCGCCGTTCTCCGCCGCGACGGTCGAGGAGCTGGACACCGTGGTAGCGGCTTTCGCGGCCGAGGACAGCGCCGCGGTGAAAGCCATCGAGGCGACCACCAACCACGACGTCAAGGCGATGGAGTACTGGCTCAAGCAGCGCCTCGGGCACAACGCGGAGGTGACACGCGTCTCCGAGTTCATCCACTTCGCCTGCACCTCGGAAGACATCAACAACACGGCGCACGCGCTGATGCTCAAGGCCGGCCGCGACGACGTGCTCCTTCCGGCACTCGACGCGGTGATCGAGCGCTTTCGCGCGCTCGCCCACGCGCTTGCCGAGCTGCCGATGCTCTCGCGCACCCATGGCCAGTCGGCCAGCCCGACCACGCTCGGCAAGGAGATGGCGAACATCGCCGCCCGGCTCGAGCGCGGTCGCGAAGCGATCGCCCGGGTTGGCCTGAACGCCAAGTTCAACGGCGCCGTCGGCAATTACAACGCCCACATGTCGGCCTGGCCGGAGTTCGACTGGGAGGGCTTCAACCGCCGCTTCATCGAGTCGCTCGGCCTGGAGTTCAATCCCTATACCATCCAGATCGAGCCGCACGACGCGATGGCCGAGCTCTTCGACGCGACCGCGCGCACCAACACCGTGCTGATCGACGCCTGCCGCGACATCTGGATGTACGTCTCGCTCGGCTACTTCCGCCAGCGGCTCAAGGAAGGCGAGGTCGGCTCCTCGACCATGCCGCACAAGGTCAATCCGATCGACTTCGAGAACGCCGAGGGCAATCTCGGCGTCGCCAACGCGGTGCTGCGCCACTTCTCCGAGAAGCTGCCGATCTCGCGCCTGCAGCGCGATCTCACCGATTCGACGGTGCTGCGCAACATGGGTGTCGGTTTCGGCCATACGGTGCTCGCGCTCGACGCCTGCCTGCGCGGACTGGGCAAGCTCGAGGCCGACCCGGTACGCCTCGCGGCCGATCTCGACCAGGCCTGGGAAGTGCTCGCGGAGCCGGTGCAGACGGTGATGCGCCGCTTCGGCATCGAGAACCCCTACGAGCAGCTCAAGGCGATGACGCGCGGCAAGGGCATCACGCGCGAGGCGCTGCACGAGTTCATCGCGACGCTGGCGATTCCCGAGGGGGACCGCAGGCGGCTGCTCGACATGACCCCGGCGAGCTACGTCGGCAAGGCCGCCGAGCTGGCGAAGCGCATTTGATCCGGCAGGTGCGCCCGGCGGCGCACCGGGCCGAGTGCCCCCCGCCGGCGGCATTCCCGTGGCACGCCCGCAACCACTCCAGGAAACAGCGATGGCATTTTCCGACAATCTGAAGACCCTGCCGGGGGTCTCGCACCTCGCGGCGCTGCAACTCGTCGACGACGGCGGGACCATCGTCGCGACGATCGAGAACAAGGCGGGGCAGGCCGGCTCGCTCGCCGTCTATAACCACCTGGCGCAGCTCTACGGGGCGATCGGGGCCGATGCGGCGCGCAAGGGGCTCGAGCTCTACGCCGAGCACACCGAGGATGCGCGCGCCAATCCGGGCAAGCATCCGAACATCGACCGACTCATCGGTTTGATCGAGCGCGGCGAAACCTTGCGGGTGAAGCAGGTCTTCGCCGTCTGACTCCGCTGTCAAAAAAAGGCCGCCCGCCCGATTCGTCCCGGGCGGGCGGCCGTTTTCATTGTGCGCGCAGGTGCGGTCGGTCGGTGACCGCCGCCGCGCGGTCCGCGCGGTCAGACCACGGCTTCTTCCTTGTCCTTCTTGCGCGTCATGAACTGCTCGCGTGAGACGCCGAGCCACATCACGACGGGGCTCGACACCAGCATCGACGAGTACATGCCGAAGATGATGCTGATCGCGAGGGCGAGCGAGAAGTAGTGCAGGGTCTCGCCACCGAAGATGAGCATCGTGAAGACCACCATCAAGGTGGTGGTGTGGGTGATGACGGTGCGCGAGATCACGCGCGTGATCGCGTGGTCGATCACTTCCGGCGTCGTCATGCCACGCTTCTTCTTGAAGGTCTCGCGAATGCGGTCGAAGATGATCACCGTCTCGTTAACGGAGTAGCCCAGCGCGGCGAGCACCGCGGCCAGCACCGCGAGCGAGAAGTCCCACTGGAACAGCGCGAAGAAGCCGAGGATGACGATCATGTCGTGCAGGATGGCGAAGATGGCCGCGAGCGCAAAGCGCCATTCGAAGCGCAGGGCGAGGTAGATCATGATGCCGATCAGCACGAACAGCAGCGCGAGCGCCCCGTCGGCGGCCAACTCGTCGCCGATCTGCGGCCCGACATACTCGACCCGCCGCAATTCGGGGTCCGGCCCGTCCATGGCCTGAAGCGTCTGGAGCACGCTGGCCGAGATGCGGTCCGAGTCCATGTCCGCGCGGGTCGGCAGGCGCACCAGCACGTCGCGCGTGCTGCCGAAGTGCTGGGCCTGGGCGTCGGTGTAGCCTTGGCGGGCGAGCGCCTGGCGGATCGGCTCGACCTGTACTGCCTGGGGGTAATTCACCTCGACCAAGGTGCCGCCGGTGAACTCGACCGACAGGTTCAGGCCGCGCGTCATCAGGAAGAAGACCGCAAGCACGACGAGGCTCACCGAAAAGATGTTGAACTTCAGCGCATGGCGCATGAAGGGAATATCGGTCTTGACGCGGAAGAATTCCATTTGAGTCGATCCTTTGCCGCCCGGAGCGGGTCAGCCGATGCGGACGCCGGCGAGCTTGCGCTGGCGTCCGTAGAGCAGGTTCACGAGCATTCGGGAGACCAGCACGGCGCTGAACACCGAGGTGAGAATGCCGAGGCACAGTACGACCGCAAAGCCGCGGACCGGTCCGGAGCCGAACACCAGCAGCGCGATGCCGGCGATGAACGTGGTCACGTTGGCGTCGAGGATCGTGTCGAAGGCGCGCTCGTAGCCGGTGTTGATCGCCGCCTGCGGCGAGACGCCGTTGCGCAGCTCCTCCCGGATGCGCTCGTTGATCAGGACGTTGGCGTCGATCGCCATGCCCAGGGTCAGTGCGATCGCGGCGATGCCTGGAAGCGTGAGGGTGGCCTGCAGCAGCGACAGCAGCGCGATGAGCAGCATCAGGTTCGCGGCCAGCGCGGCGACCGAGATGATGCCCATCGCGGAGTAGTAGACGGCGATGAAGACCGCGATCGCGACCATGCCCCACATCACCGAGTTGAAGCCGCGGGCGATGTTCTCGGCGCCGAGGCTGGGGCCGACGGTGCGCTCTTCGATGATCTGCATGGGTGCGGCGAGGCTGCCGGCGCGCAGCAGCAGCGCGACGTCGTTGGCTTCGGTGG
>JARFTX010000073.1 GCA_029289265.1 Gammaproteobacteria bacterium | reverse complement strand
GGGGCTGACGCCGGCACCAGGGACGTCGCCATCGGCTCGGGCAGCGGCCCGAGGGCGACGTGCGGTGCGGCACGCGTCGCGAGGGCGCGCCAGGCGAGCTCGATCGCGGCGGGATCGAGCGCGTTGCCCTTGTCGATCCAGTCGGCGTAGCGCGTGCCCGCGCCGGCGACGAGCCAGTTGAGCTGGCTGCGCACACTCTCCGTGACCGTGACGCCACCTCGAGTCGGCTTGCCGTAGCAGCCTGCGACGAGATAGCCACGGTAGACCGCGCGGGTCAGCGCGACATAGACGAGGCGCATGAACTCGGCGTCGCGCTCGCGGCGCAGTGCCGCCTTGACCTCCGCGTCCTCGCGCGCCTCGGGACGATAGTCGATGACCGGGCGCGGGCCGTCGCCGCCGGCGGGATCCTGATAGGAAAGCCCCTCGGCCTGCTCGGCGGGCGAAGGGTGGGCGTCCCACAGGAAGGGGCAGAACACCACGCCGTACTCGAGACCCTTGGCACGATGCACGGTGACGATCTGCACCAGGTTGCGGTCGGATTCGAGGCGCAGTTGCACCGCCTCGCCGCCGGCCGGCTCGGCACGGCGGGCGGCGAACCAGCGCAGCAGGGCGTCCGGCGAGGCGTGTTCGGCGGCGGCTTCGTGCAGCAGTTCGGCGAGATGCAGCAGGTTGGTCAGGCGGCGCTCGCCGTCCTCGCGCACGAGCAGGCGCCGGGCGACGCCGTCGCCCTCGAGCCAGTCGCGCAGCATCACGCCGAAGCCGCGCGCAAGCCACAGCTCGCGCAGCGCGGCAAACCGCGTCAGCACCGCCAGCAGCGCCGCCTCGTCGTCGGCGAGCCGGTCGATCGCGACCGCATCCCAGCCGGCGAGGATAGTCGCGAGCGCGGCCCGGGCGAGCCCGGCGCTCGCCGGCTCGGCGAGCGCGCGCAGCACACGTTCGAGCTCCTCGGCCTCGGCCGACTCGAACACGCTCGCCTGCGACAGTTCGACGCTATCGACGCCGACCGCGGCGAGCGCCGCGCGCATGCGCGCGCCCTGGCGGTGGCTGCGCACCAGCACCGCGATGTCGCCCGGCGCAAGCCCGCGCCCGCCGATGGTGATGCGCCCGGCGGCGCCTTCGGCGATCAGGCGCGCGGCCTCCGTCGCCGTCGCCGCCGCGGCCTGCTCGACGAGCAGCGCCCGCAGCGGCGGCGCCCCGCTGGCCGGCGTCGACCACCACACGTGCAACGCCGCCGTGTCCGCTGCGCTCGCGTCGATGAACGCCTTGCGTGCCTTGCTCCCCACGCGCACCGGCATGTAGTCGAGCCCATCGAGCACGAAGGCCTCCGGGTTCGTGCCGAACAGCGCGTTGCACGCCTCGATCAGCCCCGCGACCGAGCGCTGGTTCTCGGCGAGCGTCGCGCGCTCGTCGGCGCGGCTGCGCGCATGCAGGTAGGTGTGCAGATCGGCGTTGCGGAAGCTGTAGATCGCCTGCTTGGGGTCGCCGACCAGAAAGAGCCGGCCGTGCCGGCCGCCATCGGCGTAGATGCGGGTGAAGATGTCGAGCTGCACCGGATCGGTGTCCTGGAACTCGTCGATCAGTGCCGCCGGGTAGCGGCGGTGCAGCTCGGCGGCGAGCCACGGATTGTCGCCGCCGGTGAGCGCGCGATGGACGTTGTGCAGGATGTCGTCGAAGGCGAGCGCGCGGCGCGCGAGCTTGAGCGCGCGCAGATCCGCGGCCGCGTCCTCGACAAAGCGCCGCAGCAGGCTCAGCCGGGCGAACTCGAGCGCTGCCACGACGCGCGCGCGCAGCGCCAGCAACCGCTCGGCGGCCTCGAAGAAGGGGTGCGCGGGCGGGGTATGGCCCTTCTTGGTGCGGGCGGCGATGCGCTCGGCCGACAGGAGCTCGAGCTTGTCGGCCTTGGCATCGAACGGCGCGAGCGCGTCGCCCGCGGCGAGCCAGCGCGTCCAGCCGCGCACCGCGGCGGCGATGGATTCGGGCTTGTAGGAGTTGGCGTTGAGCCTGCCGAGGGCATCCGAGAGGGTGGCGACCGCGGCCTCGCCCTGGGTGCGCCACAGCGCGCGGGCCTCGGCAAAGGCCACGCCCAGCGCGGCAAGCGCATCGGCCCCGTCGTCGGCCTCCGCCGGCCTCTCGGGCCAGCGCACTTCCGCCGTCGGGCGCGCCAGGTGGCGGGCGAGCTCGGCCGCCCAGCGCTCGGGGCTGTCGCCGCGCTCGACCAGCAGCGCACCGAGCTCGGCCGGGCAATCGTCGGAGGCGATGTGGCGGCGCCAGTAATCGCGCGCCGCCTCGAGGCGCAGCTCGAGGTCATCCTCGACGAATTCGAGCGCAAACGGCAGGCCGGCGACGAAGGGCCGTTCGGCGAGCGCGCGCTGGCAATAGCCGTGGATGGTGAAGATCGCCGCCTCGTCGAAGGCCTCGAGCGCGTGCTCCAGCGCGGCGGCAATGCGCCCCGAGTCCAGCCCGCAAGCCGCCAGGTGGTCGAGCAGGGCCGGCACGAAGGGGTCGGCGCCGGCCGGGGCGCCGCCGAGCACACGCTGCGTCTCGACGAGTCGATCGCGGATGCGGCTCTTCAGCTCGGAGGTCGCCGCGCGCGTGAAGGTCACGACCAGGATCTGGTCGACCGCGAGGCCGGCCTCCAGCAGCAGGCGCAGATAAAGCCCGCAGATGTTCCAGGTCTTGCCGGTACCGGCCGAGGCCTCGATCAGGCGGATGCCTTCGAGCGGCGCGGTGAAGACGTCGAACTCGACGATGTCGGCGCTGGCCATGTCAGGGCCTCCTCGGCGCATGCGACGCCACCGCAGCACCGGGCGCGAGGCGGATTCGGGACGCACCCGCAGGCTGGAGGCCTCGTCGGGCGAGGCGCTGGCGAAGGGTCGGGGGGCAGTTCACGCTAGCGCCTCGGGTCGTCGAGCGCGGCGAGCAGCGGGTGCAGCACGCAGGAGGCCACCTCGACGAAGCGCGCGTCGAGCGGATCGGGGCGGCCTCGGAAGGCCAGCCGGTAGGCCGGGTCGTTGCGCTCGCCATACTCGGGGCGGCCGCCGCCGGTCCATTTCTTGCGCGCGCTGGTCAGGCTGTCGCCGTTGCAGGCCCACTCCCACGCCGACTTCGGGAAGAACGGCAGCGGCGCGACCAGGCCTTCACGGTAGAGCCCGACGAGCGCCGCAAGCTCCGCGCGCGCGTCCGAGCAGGGCCGGAAGCGATGCACGCCGTCGCGCGCGTGCCAGTCCGTGCTCGGCGCCACGCCCTCCGGCGCCGCCGCGCAGAGCGCGAGATGCGCGATCCAGCCGTCGAGGTAGTCTACGGCGCGCACATCGTCGTAGCGATGGCGCACCAACCCGTCCGGGCGCAAGTCGCCGAAGGCCGCGACGAGCGTCCACGGCTCGCCCTCGATCTCGAACTCGAAACGCGCCTCGCGCGGGGGCAGCGGCGCCGGCGAGAGCGCCTCGCGCAGGCCCTCGGCATAGCCTGCGAGCACGTCGAGTTCGCGCTCGATGAGCCGGGCACCGAGCGCGCCGGCCGGATATTCTCCGCCCGCCAGCGCCAGCGCGCGCAGCCGCGCCCGCTCGCCGCCCGCAAGCGCCACGGGCAACAGCCGCTCGGCCAGGGCCTGCCGGCCGGGCCAGTCGGGCAGGAAGCGCTCGTCGTCGGCGAGGGCCTCCTCCAGTCGCGGCAGCCGCAGGCCGAGCCGCTGCTCGAGCAGAAAGCGCGCAGGCTGACGAAAGAAGCGCGCCAGGCGGCCGAGTTCGACGAGACGCCAGGGCGGCGGTGGCGCGGCGAGGGCGGCGGTGAAGAGCGGGGGACCGTCCGCCTCGGCGCCGTCGCCCTGGGCGTCGGGAGCCTCCGTGTCGTCGTCCCCGGCACCGGCAACGAGGCCCGTCCCGGCGGCCGCCTCCGCGCACGTCCCCCCGATCGTCCCGGCCACCTCGCCCGCATCGCCCCGGCCATCCGCCCCGACATTCGCTCCTGGAGCCGTCCCGACGCCCTGCCCAGCACGTTCCCCCGCGGCTGCCGCGGCAGCCGCACGTGCGACGAGCGCGTCGCAGTACTCGGCGCGGAAACTGCGCACGCGCTCGTCACCCCCGGCCGTGAAACATCTGGCCGAGAACGCCTGCAGGGGGTGCTCGACGGTGAGCCGCGCGCGCGCCGCAGCGCGCGCGGCATCACCCGAATCGGTCGCGCAGGCGGCCACCGCATAGTCGAGCAGCTCCGACACCAGCACCGACGGCGGGCGCTCGCTGTTGTCGCGGGCGCTGCGCCCGGAGTACGAGATGTGCAGCCGCTCGCGCGCCGCGAGCACCAGATCGAGGAAGAGGTTGCGTTCGTCGGCGCGGCGCTGGCGGTCGCCGCGGGCCGGCGCGCGCGCCATGAGGTCGAACTCGGCCGGCCGCTCGGCTCCGGGAAAGACGCCGTCGTCGAGTCCGAGCACGCAGACCACGCGGTAGGGCAGGTTGCGCAGGCTCGCGAACGACGAGAAGGTCACCTCCCCGCTCGGCACGCCGCCGCGCGCCGGGTCGTCGAGTCGCGCCGCGAGCGCTGCGTGCACCACCGCGAGGGGCCACTGCGTGCGCTGAGCGCCAGCGGCCATGTCGGCATGCAGCCGGGTAATCGCGTCGCGCACCTCGCGCAAGTCGTCGGCCCATTCGGAGTCGGGCGCGACCAGACGGTCGAGCGCATCGAGCAGCAGGGCGCGCCAGCCCTCGGCGTCGTGGGCGCGCGCGCTGGCCGCGTCGAGTGCGCAAAGCGTCTGGGCGAAGCGCCACAGCCGCCCGAGGACCAACGCGTCGCCCCCTTCCGGATTGCCGGCGCCGAGCACGCCGGCGAACACCGCATCCTCGGCGTCGCCGCGGGCGTAGGCGAGGAAGAGCCGCTCCAGTCCTTCGGCGAGGCTATGACGGGCTTGGTCCGGCAGGCCGAGGCGGCTGCGCTGCGCGGCGTCGAGTCCCCAGCGCACGCCGGCGGCGGCGAGCCAGTCGTGGACGCGCGCGAGCGCGGCGGTGTCGAAGCCGAAGCGCTGCGCGACCTGTGCGAATTGCAACAGCTCGGCCAGCCGACTCGCCGGGGCCCGGCTTGCGACGAGCGCGAGCGCCGCATCGAGGGCACGGGCGACCGGGTTCGCCCGGCGCGCTCCGAGGCCGGTGACGCGCCACGGGATGCGGCGCTCGGCCGGCGCGGTGCCGAAGACGGCGTCGACGAGCGGCGCGGCCGCATCGAGATCGGGCACGACCACCAGCACGTCCTCGGGTCGCGGCGGGTTGGGCGCGGCAAAGAGCGCCAGCAGGCGGTCGTGCAGCACCTCGAGCTCGCGCGCGAGCGAATGGCAGACATGCACCTCGAGGCTGCGGTCGTCGTCGTCCAGCGGGAGGCTCCCCGGCGCAAGATCGACCAGATCGAGGATCGCGTTCTGCAGCCGCGCGAGCAGGCTCTCGCCGGCAGCCGGCACGAAACGGGTCTCCTCCAGCGCGGGCGCGGTCTCGCCTTCGAAGAGCAGGTCGATGTGGGCCTGGGTCTGCCGCCCCCAGGCGGCGAGCAGGCGGTTGCCGACCTCGTGGTAGAGGTCGCGCTGACGGCCGGCGAGCCAGGCCAGCCGGCGCGCATCGACGATCTCGAACCAGTACTCGCGGCATGGGTTGAGCACGTAGAGGCGCAGGTCCATCCAGCGCGCGAGGCGGCGCAGGATGTCGAGGTAGAGCGGCGGCATCGCCGGCAGGCAGAAGACGTGCGCGACGGCGGGGAGCTCGGGCAGCGCGCCGACGCCCCGGGCCTCGAGGGCGCGGAAGAAGGCCTGCGCCGGATGCGCGCCGCCCGCCCCGGTCGCCGCCGCGAGTCGCCGCCACAGCTCCGCCTGCCAGGCCTCGTCGGCGCGCGCCTCGTCGGACAGGCCGCCGATGCGCTGCCCGCGCGACCAGTCGGCGAGCCAAGCCGGGCGGTAGGTGATGTACTGGTCGAACTGGTGCGCAACGCGCTCGGCGAGTTCGTAGCGCATCAGCGCATCGGCCGAGCCGAGGTAGCGCGCCAGGCGCGGGTGCGCGTCGACCCAGGCGCCGTCGGCAAAGGCCGCAGCGATCCGCCACACCAGGACCGGCGGCGCGAACGGCGATTCGGCGCCGACCGCGACGACACGGGCCATGCGCGACCACAGCCACAGGCCGAGGAAGGAGAAGTCGAGGTTGGCGGCGACGCCCTCGCGCGCAGCGACCGCCAGCTCGACGCTGCGCGCGAGCGCCGTGCTCGGCACGATGACCTCGCGCCGCCCGAAGGGGCCGGGCCGCTCCTCGCCGAGGCGATCGAGCAGCGCGTCGCGCAGCACTTCGTAGCGGTTTGAGAAGACGAGCGAGAGCATGGGGACGGCCCGGACGATCAGGCCGTCATCTTACCCGTTCGCCCGGCGCGAGCCGCCGGACGCCGGCACCGATCAGGCGAGCTTGAACCGGTTTGCAGTGACGCTCAGCTGCGAGGCGACGGCTTCGAGTTCCTGCGCGGCCGCTGCGGTCTGCTGCACGGCGGCGTTGTTTTCCTCGCTCGACTGCGCGGTCTGCTCGACGCGGCGCGCGATCTCGTTGCTGCCCGCCGACTGCTCGCGCAGCGCGCCGGTGATCTCCTCGACTGACGTGATGACCTGCAAGGACTGGCTCTTCAACGCCTCGATCGCGCCTCCGGCCTCGCGCGACAGCGCGCCCAGCGCGTCCATCTGGGCAACCACGGTCTGCATGTTCTCGACCGCGTTGCGTGTCACGCCCTGCACCTGGCCGATCATGGCGCTGATCTCCTGGGTGGACTTGCCGGTGCGCTCGGCGAGCTTGCGCACTTCGTCGGCCACCACCGCGAAACCGCGACCCTGATCGCCGGCGCGCGCCGCCTCGATCGCGGCATTGAGCGCGAGCAGATTGGTCTGATCGGCCACGTCGTGAATCACCCCGACTATCGAGGAGATCTTGTCCGACAGCGCCTCCAGCTCGCGGATGCGCTCGGCGGTCTGTCCCACCGACCCCGCCGTGACGCGCCCGCTCTCGACCATGCGGGCGACGATCCGCTGCCCCTCGGCCGAGCGCCGGTCCGACTCGGTCGCGGCGGCGCGCACCTCGCCGGCGTGGTCGGACACCTGGGTGATGCTCACCGACATCTCCTCCACGGACGATGCCATCGCGGCGGCGGCCTGGGCCTGCTGGCTGGTCGCCTCCGAGAGCTGCGACGTGGTCGCGGCGATCTCTTCGCTCATCGCGGCAAGGCCTCCGGCATGCTGCTGCATGGTGCCGGCGATCTCGGCGAGTCCACGCTGCATGGCCTCGCACGAGCCGAGCACCCGGGCGAGCTCGTCCGGTCCGTCGGCCTGGATCGGCTGCGACAGGTCGCAGGCGGCGATGCGCCGGGCGACTTCCTCGACCCGCCCGAGCGGTCCGAGGATGGAGCGCACGATCAGGCCGGCGACGAAGGTCAGCACTGCCGCAGCCGCGACGGCAATTGCCGCCACCCACCACAGCGTTGCGGCATGGATCGCGTCGAAGGCCTCGTTGGCCTCGACCGCTTCCTCGCCCATGGACTCGGCAACCAGCCTGAGCTGCGCCCGGATGTCCCGCACCAGCTCGTCCGCCTCGGCGTCCAGCCTGCGCAGCTGCGCATCGACTCCATTCGCGTATTCGAGCTGTGCGATCAGGCGGGTTTCGTAGAGCTTGGTCAACTCGTCCACGGCGCGGCGCGCCTGCGCCACCGCCTGATGCTCGGCCGACGTATCGGCCTCGCCGGCGAGGTAGTCGAGATCGGAGAGCGCTTCGCGGTGAATCTCGGCAAAGGCGCGCTGCGCCGCCTCGACGTCGCGGTTGATGATGGTGTCGGCGAACACCTGGTAGAGCTGGGCGCCCAACCAGGATGCCTCGGCCGCCCGCGACTGCGCCTGTGTGCGCTCGAAGCCCTCGTCCTGGATCACGGCCAGACGGTTCATTGCCGTCAGGGCAATCGCGACGAGTACGAGCAGGACCGCGAGCGAGATCCCGACCAATGCATTAAGACGATGCCTGACGCTCATGGAGCCCCCCTGGCGTGTCGTTGCGGCTTCGTCATAATCGGCATGTCCGGGGAATACTTGAATCACCTCGCCGACCTGCGCCGTCATGATTCCGTTCGCGTAGCGTATGCGCCTTGGCGGCGGCATCCTGCGGCAACTTACCCATTATGGGCAGCTCATGCAGCGCCATCCGCAACGTATGGCCGAAGTCCTTGCCGGGGTCGGCGACCGGAGTACGCGCGGGAAAAAGGCAGCGGACGGCGCCGCTCCGCAGACTCGATCGGCCGAGGCGACGCCGCCGCACCGGGCCCGTGAGCCCGTCCACGCTATCATTCGGCGCGAAAAGCCCGGAGACCCGACGCCATGCCCAAGCGCGACAATTCGCTCACCACCGACCAGAAAGCCCTTGCGATCAACCTCGACAAGTTCAAGTACGGCTCCATCGTCGAGATCGGCGCGGGACAGGAGGTGGCGCGGCGCTTCTTCCACGTCGGGGCGGCGGCCGGGACGATCGCAAAGACCATGTCGGCCTACGACATGGCGGTGAGCGACGCGATCTACGGTCCCGTCGACCGCTACGTGAGCCGGGCCCGGCTGATGCAGATGCTCGACCACGAGTTCGAGCAAGTCGTCGACCGGCTCGCCAACGTGCGCGCCAAGAACACCACCTTCTTCGCCTACGCGGCGACCGTGACCGCGCGCAGTTTCAAGCAGAAGAACGAGTGCCACGGCTGGATCGGCATCCGCCTCCAGCTTCACCCCGGGGCGGCACCGAGCAACATCGTGATGCATGTGCGCATGCTCGACAACGACAACGCCTTGCAGGCCGAGGCGCTCGGCATCCTCGGCGTGAACCTGATCTACGGAGCCTACTTCTACCACACCCATCCGCAATGGATCGTGGAGGGCCTCTCCGACGGACTCGGCTCGGACCGCATCGAGGTCGACCTGATCCACTTCTCCGGTCCGTACTTCGAAGAGGTCGAGAACCGGCTGATGAACCTGCACCTGATCCGCAGCTGGCTCACCCGCGCCGTGATCTTCAACCCCGACGGCGAGGTCGTCGTACCCGGCGAGCTCTTCCATCGCAAGTCCGTGCTGGTGATCCGCGGCACCTTCAAGCCGGTCACCAAGGTGAACGTGGACATGATGCTCGCCGGCCAGCGGCAGTTCGCCCAGCTGGCTGGGGTCGAGGACGCGCACACGGTCTCGCTCGCCGAGATCACGATGAACTCGCTGGTCTCGGGCGACAACGTGGACGACGCCGACTTCCTCGCCCGCGTCGACCTGCTCGCCTCGCTCGGCTACACCGTGATGATCTCGGACTACGTGCGCTTCTTCCGCCTGCGCGCCTATCTCCGCCGCTACACCCAGAAGCGCATCGGCATCGTGCTGAGCGTGCGCGACTTCGAGACGCTGTTCGACGAGAAGTACTACGAGGGCCTCGAGGGCGGCATCCTGGAAGCCTTCGGCAAGCTCTTCCCGGACAACACCCACGTCTATGTGTACCCGGCGCGCCCCCGCGGATCCGAGGCGCTCGTCACGCTGGACAGCGTCCAGGTGCCGGCCAATCTGCGCCACCTGCTCGCGCATCTGATCGAGAACGGCAAGCTGGTAAGCATCGAGCAGGCCGACGAGACCCAGCTCCACATCGACGCCGGCGAGGTCCTCGCAGCCCTGCGCGGCGGACGCGGCGACTGGGAGCAGGACGTGCCCGAACAGGTCGCCCAGCGCATCGTCGAGAAACGCCTGCTCGGCTACGACAGCGAGTAGGACCGCCTCGAGCGGGCGCGCGGAGGCCTCCCGTCGCGGCAGGACTTGGTAGGATGCGGGCATCGCACCCGCCCGCAGACCCTGCCATGGCCCGAATCCATCCCGAAGGCTGGCGCCAGCTGCCCGCGAACGGCGCGCTCGCGCGCGAGATCGAGACGCTAGCGACCCTGGCCGAGGCCCTGCCCGACGATTATTCCGTCTTCCACGGTGTGCACTGGACGCGTGTCGAGCGCGGCCACGCACTGTTCGGCGAGATCGACTTCGCTGTTGTCGGGCCAGGCGGCGCGCTGCTGCTGATCGAGCAGAAATCAGGCTTCCTCGACGAGACGCCCGACGGCCTGGTGAAGCGCTACCGACGCGGCACCAAGAACGTCGCGAGCCAGCTTGCGCGCACGGCCGACAAGCTGCGCACGCGCCTCGCGGCGCTGCCCGGTGGCGTGCCGCCGCTCGACATCCTGCTGTATTGCCCCGACTACACGGTGCGCAGCCCGGGCAGCGCCGGCATCGACCCGGCCCGCATCGTCGACGCGACGCGGCGCGAACAACTCGGCGCGATCGTCGCGAGTCTCGCGCGTGCCGAGGGCCACGCGCACACTGATATCGCCGCGCTGCACCGATTTCTCGCCGACGAGCTCGAACTGGTCGCCGACGCGAGCGCGCTCGTCGGCCGGGCCGAGCGGCTCTACACGCGGCTCGCCGGCGGACTCGCGCAGTGGGCGCGGGCAATCGAGATGAGCCCGCACCGGCTGCGCGTCACGGGCACCGCCGGCAGCGGCAAGACCCAGCTCGCGCTCGCGGTGCTCGCTGACGCGCATGCGGCCGGGCGGCGTGCCCTTTACGTGTGCTACAACCGACCGCTCGCCGACCACATCGCGCTGGTCGCACCGCCTGGACCAGAGGTCGCCACCTATCATCAACTTTGCGACCGGGTCTTGCGCGAGGCCGGCCAGAGCCCCGACTTCACCCGTCCGGACGCCTTCGAGCGGCTCGAGGCCGGGTTTCAGGCCTGGACCCCGGACGAGCGCTGGCGCTTCGACGAGTTGATCGTCGACGAGGGGCAGGATTTCCGCGAAGACTGGTCCGCGAGCCTGCTGCGCCTGTTGCGCGACGACGGCCGCGCCTGGTGGCTCGAGGACCCGCTGCAGAACCTCTACGGACGGCCCGAGGTGGCGCTGCCCGGCTGGGTGCGGCTCAGGAGCGCGCGCAACTACCGCAGCCCGGCCGACATCCTCGCGGTGCTCGACCGCGTGCTGGCGCCGGATGAGCGGACCACGAGCAGCAGCCCGATCACCGAATCCAACCCCGAGTTCTTCGTCTGGCGCGACCGCGCCGGCCTGATCGATCAGACCAAGAAGGCGATCACGCGGGCGATCGGGCTGGGATTCCGGCGCGACATGATCGCGATCGTGAGCTTTCGCGGCCGCGAGCACTCGCTGCTCGCCCCCTACGACCGGCTCGGGCCGCACCGCCTGAGGGCATTCACGGGCGGCTACGACCTGCTCGGCAACCCGGTGTATTCGGAGGGCGAGCTGACGATCGATTCGGTCTACCGCTTCAAGGGCCAGGCCGCGCCCTGCGTGATCTTCAGCGAGATCGACTTCGAGGCGCTGGATACGCTCGCCGTGCGCAAGCTCTTCGTCGGCGCGACCCGGGCGAGCATGAAGCTCATCCTGGTGCTCTCGGAGCGTGCCGCGGCGCGCCTTGGGGGCAGCGAGCCGGGCTAGCTCATCATTTCGCGAACTTCGAGACGAGCTGCTTGAGCTTCTCGGTCTTGCGCTGTTCGGCCTGCTCGGCACGCTGGCGGGCCGCCTCTTCCTTGGCCTGCTCGCGCTTGCGCCGGGCGACTTCGGCGAACCGCTCCTTGAGGGTCTGGGCGGCGTGTTCACGGTGCTCCGCGCTCAGCTCACCGTCCTCGTTGCCGTCCAGGTCGAAGCGGTGGGTCGCCTTTTCCAGCGCCTTCAGGTAGCGCGTCGAGCCGGTGTGGAGGCGCATCGCCGCACGCACCACCTTGCGGTCGACATCGGGAAAACGCGCCGCGACGGCCTTGTCGATGCGCAGCGCCACCGGCCTGCACTCGCGGAAAGTCGGCGAGAGCTCGGCGAGCCGGGCGAGCAGCGCGCGCGCGTCGATGCGGGCGGTCGAGCCGGCGCCAGCGCCGTCGGGTGCGTCGGGGGTGTCGGAAGAGGGGGCGTCGATGATCATCGCGGTGCAGGCATGAAATACAGCGGGCATGGAGAGGCGCCAAACGGGCCAAGGCCCGGGGCGCGGCGAAATGATCGCATGAAACCGGCTCAGACGGCACGCGCCGCGCGGCGCAGCCACAACGGCAACATCGCCAGGCCGACCAGGATCTCGATCGAGGCGACGATCACGAACACCGGCAGGTACGGGTCCATGCCGGCGGCGCGGAACACCCCCACGAGCGTGCCGCCGAGCAGAGGCCCGAGCGCGAAGCCGAGCGAGCCCGCGACGTTGAAGCCGGCGAGCGTGCTCGCGCGCTGCCCCGGCCCGGCAAGTTCCGCGGTGAGCACCAGCGAGGGCGCATACATCAGGGCCGCGACGACGCCGCCCGCGGCCATCACCACGACCAGCCACGATTCGGTCGCGAGGCCCAGCACGATCAGGAACACGCCGTACAGGACGCTGCCGGCGATCATCATGCCGAGCCGGTCCCAATGGCGGCACAGCAGTCCCGCGGGGTAGGTGAGCAGCGAGAACGGGATCAGGAAGGCGGCCATCACCAGCCCGATGCGCGGGGCCGACAAGCCCATCACGGTGCCCAGATAGAGCGAGAAGGTCGACACGATGAAGCCCACGGTGAGACGGTCGACGAAGGCGAAGACGTAAGGCACGGCAAGCATCCGGTTCGCCGAGAGCGCACGCAGAAGCGCGCGGGCGTCCTGCCGCTCGCGGCTCTGCGGCGGATCGGCGAGCAGGAGCGGCACGGCCACGGCGAGCGCCAGCATCAGCCAGCCGCCGAGCCACGGCACCTGGGCGGCTTCGGCCGCGCCGATCCAGCCCCCGAGCGGCGCACCGCTCGCCACACCCAGGCTCACCGCCGCGCCGACACCGCCCATCGCCGCACCGATGCCTTCGCGGCGGGCGTGGTCGGCGCCCAGCGTCATCAGCAGCGACAGCGCCGTCATGTGCGCACAGCCCTCGATGAAGCGCAGCACGAGGATCACGCCGTAGGCCCAGTCGCCGGCGATCAGGAACAGGGTCGCGGCATTGACGACGAGCGCGCCGGCGATGATGGGCACGCGCCGCCCGAGGCTGTCCGAGGCAAGCCCGGCGAGCGGGGCGGCGATCAGCGCCCCGATCAGGTTCACCGACATGAAGAGGTGCCGGGCGAGATCGCCGATCTCCGGGTGGCGGCCGACGGTGAGCGCCGAGAGCACCGGCACCATGCCGGTGACAGGCAGCATCAGCATGAAGATGACGAACGCGAGGCGCAGCAGGTGCGGAATCATGGGCGGCGGGGCGGCTGGCGGACGCACAGCGTAGCGCAGCGCGTGCCGGCCTGCCAGGGTGTGCCGGGGTTGCCCGAAGCCGGCAATCCAGGTGGGCGCCACGGCGCGCGAAGGGCTGCGATCCTTGTGCCACGCGGACGGCCGGCGGGCCGAGGCCCTGCCACAAAAATTGGTGCATCGCAACAAAAACAGCTTGACTTGTTTGTTTCCCGGTATAGAATGAAATTGTGCACTGCAGCAATTGATTCAAAACGATGCTCGTGTCGTGCAGTGTCTGCACTTTCCATCCCTTTCAGGAGAAGCTCATGAACATCAAGCCCGAAAAATTCGCTGCGGCCAACAAGCTCGCCTTCGACTCGTTCGCTGCCGCCCTGTGGACCGCCTTCGATTGCACCGAGCGCCTGGTCGCCCTCAACCTCAATGCCGCCCGCGGCCTGCTCGAAGAGAACACCGCCACGGTGCGTGCAATCCTCGCCGCCGACACCCCGGAGAAGCTCACTGGGCTGCAGCCCGGCCTGTCGCGCCCCTACGTCGAGAAGCTGCTCGCCTATGCCCGCGGCAGCTACGAGATCGTCGCACAGAGCATGGACGAGGCGGTCAAGCCGTTCGAGGCGCAGTTCGCCGAGGTGAACAAGTTCGTCTCCATCGAACTCGAAAAGGCCGCGAAGTCGGTGCCGGTCGGCTCCGATGCGGCGCTCGCCGCGGTGCGTTCGACCATCGCCGCCGCGAACTCGACCTATGACCAGGTCAGCAAGGCGACCCGCAAGGTCGCGGAGCTCGCCGAGGCCAACATGACGGCCGTGACGGAAGTCGCCGTGAAGGCCGCCGGCGGCAAGGCGGTCGGGACCAAGAAGAGCGCCTGAACCCTCGCCACCGGCCTGCCGCGCCGCGATCCGCGCGCGGCCTGATCCGAATCCGTGGCCGTCCTGCGCCCCGGTCGCCCTTGCGGTGACCGGGGCGCTTGCATTCCGGCCCTGCAAACGTGCATGGTTCGTCTGTCGGTAAAGACGATGATGGAGCACGAGCGGCAATGACGACGACGCGCGCACGGCGGGCAATCCGGACCGCGGCGGCACTTCTGTTCGGCGCCAGCCTCGCCTGGGGCGTGGCGGCCGCGCCGCCCCCAACTGCGCCGGCCCGCTACGTCGTCGAGGTCGAGCTCGACCCGGGCGCACGCACGCTGCGCGCGACCGCAACGATCACTCTGGACGATGCGGCGGCGGCCGAGCTGCTGC
>JARFTX010000072.1 GCA_029289265.1 Gammaproteobacteria bacterium | reverse complement strand
CGTTGTTCGGGCCGGTCGGCACCGCCGGGGGGCTGGTGCACCTGCTGCACCAGGGCCTGATGAAGATCACGCTGTTCTTCTGCGCCGGCAACTACGCCGAGACCCTCGGCATCCACAAGGTCGACGAGCTCGATGGCGCCGGCCGCCGCATGCCGGCAACCAGCGTCGCCTTCACCGTCGGCGCCTTCGGCATGATCGGCGTGCCGCCGCTCGCCGGCTTCGTCACCAAGTGGTATCTGGGCATCGGTGCGCTGGAGGCCGGCATGGGCTGGGTGCTAGGGGTGCTGATGGCGAGCAGCCTGCTCAATGCCGCCTACTTCCTGCCGCTCCTCTACCGCATCTGGTTCAAGCCCCAACAAGGCCCCTGGCCGGCCGAGCAACGCCCCGGCGGGCTCGACGCCGACCCGTGGTTGCTGGTGCCGGCGCTCGCGACGGCCCTCTTCAGCGTGAGTGCGGGGCTGCTCGCGGCCACCCCGTTCAGTCCACTGTACTGGGCCGAGGTCGTCGTGTCACGGGAGTACCTGCCATGAACGGGACCGCAGGCGCCATCCGGCCAGCGCCGCGGCTGGGTCCGCGTGCCGGCGCAGGCAGCCCGCGGCGGGAGGGGCGGTCGTGAGCGGGGCGCTCGCAGCCTTCGTCCTGTTCGCGGTGCCCGCCGTGCCGCTCGCGCTCGCGGGGCTGTGGACGCTGCCGCGCCCGCGCGCAGCCGTGCTTGCGCTGCTGCCGTGGGCGGCGCTGCCGGCGCTCGTCGCGGCGGTCGCGCTCGAACCCGGCAGCCAGGTGCGCCTCACCTGGGTGCTGTTCGGCGCCGTGCTGGGCGTGGACGAGCTGCGCCGCGTCTTTCTCGCCTTCACCGCGCTGCTGTGGCTCGGCGCCGGCCTGCATGCGCGCGGCTACCTGCGCGGCGACGCGCGGGCGGCGCGCTTCGCGCTGCTGTGGCTGCTGGCGATGGCGGGGAACCTCGGGCTGGTGCTCGCCCTCGATGTCGCGACCTTCTACACGAGCTTCGCGCTGATGACCTTCTCCGCCTACGGGCTGGTGATCCACGACGGCTCGGGCGAGGCGCTGCGCGCCGGGCGTGTCTATCTCGCAATGGCCGTCGCCGGCGAGGTGCTCATCGTCAGCGGACTCGTGCTTGCCGCACAGGCGAGCCTCGCGCCGCTCATGCCGATGCTGGCCGACCTGCCCGCGGCGATCGCCGCCTCGCCGCAGCGCGACCTCGTCATCGCCTGCCTGGGTGCGGGCTTCGGGATCAAGGCCGGGCTGCCGCTGCTGCACATGTGGCTGCCGCTCGCGCATCCGGTCGCCCCGGTGCCGGCGAGCGCGGTGCTGAGCGGGGCGATGATCAAGGCCGGCCTGCTCGGCTGGCTGGCGACACTGCCGCTGGGACACGCGGCGCTGCCACAGTGGGGCGCGCTGGCGATCGGGGCGGGACTCATGGCCGCGCTGGGCGCGGCCTTCGTGGGCGTCCATCAGCGCAGCGCCAAGACCGTGCTCGCCTACTCGAGCATCGCCCAGATGGGGCTGATGATGGTCGGCGTCGGCGCCGCGCTGACCCTGCCGGCGCTCGCCCCCGCCCTGGTTGCGGTGGTCGCGCTCTACGCGCTGCATCACGGGCTCGCCAAGGGGGCGCTGTTTCTTTCCGTCAGCGTCGCCCAGCACCCCGGACGGCGCGCCCGCGCCGCGCTGTGGGTGGCGATCGCGCTGCCCGGCCTGTCGCTTGCCGGACTGATGACGAGCGGCGCGGCGGCGAAGCTTGCCCTCAAAGACCAGCTCGCCACACCGGACGCCGCCCTGCCGGCGTGGTGGGCGGCCCTGCCGCTACTCCTCGCGGTCGCCGCGTTCGGCACCACCGTGCTGATCGCGCGCTTTCTGTGGCTGCTGCGCGACGCCGACCGCGGCGACCGCGCGCCGCGCGAGGTCTGGCTGGGCTGGGCACTGCTGGTCGCCGCGAGCGCGCTGGCGGCGCTGTTCGTGCCGACGGGCGCGGCCGCACTGGCGGCGGCCGGGCCGAAGGACGCGCTCGCGCTCGCCTGGCCGGTGCTCGCCGGCGCCGCTGCGAGCCTGGTAGCGGTGCGGCGCCTGCGCGCCTGGCCGATCCCCCCGGGCGACGTACTCGCAGCCCTCGGGCCGCTCGCCGCCGCAGCGACGCGCATCGCAGCCCGGCTGCTCCGCACGCAAGCACCACAGGGCGGGGCCGAGGAGCCGGCCGAGCGCCGCTTCGGCCACCGCGACGCCCGCGGCCGCGACCTCGAGCAACTGTGGCGGCGCGAAGCGGCGCTGGTCTTCGCGCTGCTGCTGGTGGTGGCGCTCGCCGCGATGCTGGGCTTGCGTTGAGAGGTCGTGGCCGGCGCGTCGCGGATAAGATGCCGGTCCGACCGGTCAAGGTCGGATTGGCACGCTAACCATCACCGCCAGGCGTCTGGCAATCTGGCGAGCAGCCGGCCGGCGGCGGCGAGCTGGCGGCGCAGCAGGGTCCAGTTCTCTTCGCGCCGGCGCGTCTCGAGGCAGCGCAGCAGCCGCGCACGCAGCGCCGCGTCGCGCTCACCGAGGAGCGCCGCCCACAGCGCATCGTCGACGTTGTAGACGCGGTCCGCGGCGAGGCACACCGGCACCACCCGCTCGGGCGGCAGGTCGAGGTCGGCGGCGATCGCCGCGACCGCGTCGCGGATGTGGGCGGCCTTGGGCGTGGCGGCGGCGGCGAGGTCGTAGGGGGGCTGCCATTCGGCCGCTGGGCGCAGCAGGTCGATGTGGCTCGCGGCGACCACGAGCGGCGCCGGCCGGCGCTCCGGGCGGGCCGCCTGGCGGGCGCGCAGGGCGTCGAGGGCGGCGCGCTCGCCGGCCCGGTCGGGGCGGTTTGCCGCGCTCACCCAGATCAGCAGGTCGGCGCTGTCGACCGCCGACCGCAGCGGCTCGCCGTCGAGCGCACCGGCGTCGTCGCAGGCCGGCGTGTCGAGCACCAGCGCGCGCGCAAGACCGTCCCGCTCCAGCACAAAGGGGCGGATCGCGCCGCCACCGCCGGGCAGCGCATCGACCGCGGCGGCGAGCCGTCCGAACAGTGCATTGACGAGGCTCGACTTGCCGGCGTTGGCGCGGCCCAGCACGGCGATGCGCAGCGGTTCGGCGGCCGTCTCGGCGGCCGCCGCGTCGGCCGCATCGAGCTGCGCGCGGCTCGCCTCGCCGAGCGCCTCGACCGGAGTGCCCTCGTCAAGCGGCAGCCGCCCGCTGTAGAGGTCGATCGCGTAGTAGCCGAGCTTGCGCACCAGCGCCCGCAGCAGCCAGCGTTCGAGCTCCTGGCGGGCGACGCCGAAGCTGCGCTCGCGCAGGTGGCGCCACAGCTCGCCGAGCAGCGCATCGGCCGGATTGATCACCAAGCGCCCGGCCCGATAAAGCGCGAAGGCGCGCTCGGCGCTGTCCTTCCAGCGCTGCACGCGCAGGATGTCGCCGAGGGTGAGGCGGT
Source organism: Gammaproteobacteria bacterium (assembly GCA_029289265.1). Taxonomy (GTDB): domain Bacteria; phylum Pseudomonadota; class Gammaproteobacteria; order Burkholderiales; family Rhodocyclaceae; genus JARFTX01. The sequence goes on along the minus strand of JARFTX010000072.1, from coordinate 11,454 downwards.
GGCTGAAGGGGATCTGGTCGGCGATGTCGCGGCGCAGGTCGCGGCTCGCCCGCTCGATGATCAGCAAGGCATGGGGCACGGTGAGCTCGAGCAGGGGCCGCTCGGCCTGCGGGTGGTAGCAGTGCGCCACGGTCTCGAGCGTGCGGCGGGCAAGCTCGAGCACGCGGGCGCCGTCGTCGAGCGGCCACTCGGCCGGCTCGAGCCCGTTCGCGAGCGCCTCGATCCGCTCCCAGGCGGGCTGCGCGCCCGGCGGCCAGTCCGGATCGGGCTCGGTCGCGGCCTCGGCGAGCAGGCGGCGGTCGCGCCGCACCAGAAACTGCTGCAGGCCGTAGCCGGCGAGCGCGCAGGCGGCGAGCGCGGCGAGCCACAGCGGCCGCGCCTCGGCCTGCCACAGCCACAGCACGCCCAGCCCGAACACCGCGAAGATCGGCAGGCCGAGCAGCAGCAGCGCGGCGACCCGCAACGGGTCCAGACTGCGCACGAGTTCGCGCCAGGCCGCGCTCATTGGACACCGCCGCCGAGGCGCTCGCGCAGCACTGCGGCGCCGCGCTCCAGAGCCTCGGCATAAACCGCCCTCAGCGCTTCGGCGTCGACCGCGAGCCCGTCGCGACGCCGGCCGAGGAAGTACACCGCCGCCTTGCCGAGCGCATAGGTGCTGGCGCCGGCCGAGCTCGCGCCCCACAGTGCGCCCACTGTCTGGCCCCAGAACGGGATGAACTTCACGGCGCTGCGCCCGAGCATGCGGGCGAGAAAGCCCGAGGCGACGCCGGCGCCGACCAGGCCGACGAACTCGGTCGCCATGCGCCGCTCCCAGCGCTGGCCGTAGAGGGCCGCGAGCGCGTGCAGGAGCTTGGCCTGCACGGCCGAGACGGCGACCAGATCGACCGCCGGCAGCGCGCCCAGCCCCGCCGCGGCCACGGCATGGCCGACGATGTGGCGGTGCGCCGTGCTCGCGTACAGGTCGCGCACGCTCTCGTCGCCGGCGAGCAGCGCGCGCAGGCCCCAGCGGGCGAGCGCGTCGATCTCGGTCCACAGGGCGTCGAGCCCGTAGTCGGGCGGCTCGAAACCATCCTCGGCCAGCGTCAGGTCGACCGCTACCCAGCGCAGCGGCGCCGCGCCCGCCAGAGCACCGAGGGCCTGGCGCTGCGCCGCCAACGCGCGCCGCAGGTCGGGCGGCACCCGGCCCCAGGCGCGATCGTCGCCATAAGGCCAGGGCTGGAGGTGTCCTGCCCCCGGCGGATAGAGTTCATGCAGGCCGGTCTGCACCACCAGCACCGGCCAGTGCGGATGGCGCCGGCGCAGCGTCTGCAGGACCTCGAACACCGGCGTCTGATCCGCGTCGGCCACCTTCATCACCGCCACCACCAGGTGGGCCTGGGCCTCGCAGAAGCGGATGTCCTCGTCGGGGTCGTAGGCGACCTCGCCAAGGCCGCGGGTGTCGAGAAAGCGCACGATCGGCGCCTCGGCCGGAAAATCGTACAGGCGAGCCGTGCGCGTGCAGGGGCGGAAGCCGTTGCCGATCTCGGCCGCGGCGCTGCCGGTCAGGGCCCGGATGATCGAGGTCTTGCCCGCCTGGGTCTTGCCGAGCAGCCACAGCACCGGCACCGGCATGCGCGCACGCGCGTCCCGCAGCGCTTCGGCAAGGGCCACTTCGTCGACGGCCGGCTCGAGCAGCGCGGCGCGCAACTTCTTCCAGTATTCAGGCCAGCGCGTCAGGTCCACCGGAATCGCGGCAAGGGAGCCGGGGCGTGAGGGGAAACTCAGGTTACCAAGGCTGCCCGCGCCTAGTCGAGACGAAGTCGCGCCGGCTCGCTCGGCATGGCCCTTGCGTCACGAGTCACGACCCGGACCACGACAATCGGCCCGGCCGACCAAGACAACACCGATAAATCAGGGAGTTTTGCTGCGCCGGACGAGCCGCCAGCGGCCCTCCGGCACAGCACCTCGGGAGCCGCGGCGCGCCAATGCGGTGCGCGGACACGCCAAGCTGGTGCGTCGCGGCGCCGGTCCAAGCGGAGGAGAGCACGATGTTGAGCCTGACCGATTGCGTGGATTTCATCGATCTCGACGGCGACACCATAGACGTCATCGCCGAACACGAACACATCCCCGCCATGCTCGCGGCAGAACTCGGCAGCGAACTGATCGCGAGCCGGCGCGGACTCTACCGCCTGCATGTGATGCATCGTGAGCTGATCGCCCGGGCGGCGGCGACCGGACGCCTGGCGCACGAAAAGGTATTGCGGCGTGTCTATGGAGCCTTTTCCCGCAAGTACCCGATGCCCAAGCATCTGTAGTTCGCATTGCCCACACGGCCACGACCGCGGCCGTCGCTGCGCTTGCCGTGCGGACCGTACTCCCTGCGGACCGGCTCGACGTGGTGCTGCTACGCCGTCGCTGCGCCGGCGTCTCCGGCGCAGCGACGCTCATTCGGTCGCGGCTTCGGCTTTGTCGTCGCTCGCCACCACGGCGTCCCCGGCCGGTGCTTCGCGCGGCGGCTCACCTTCGACGCCCTCCCTGTCCTCGCGCTCACGCCGGGTCGTGGTCTCCAGCACCGACTGGACTGCGCCACGACCGACATCGCGGATCTTGCTGGCGGCATCGAGGATCTTGCGGGCTGCCTCTTCGGTGGCTTCCTTGGCGTCGCGCACCTGCACGTCGTTGCCATTGGTTGCGGTGCGTGCCGGCGTCGCGTTCTCGCTCGCCGACTCTGCGGCTTCCGCCTCCGGTTCGCCACCCTCGGCCGCTGCTTCCGGCGCTTCACCTGCCGACCCGCCGGTCTCGGCCCCCGCTATCGCCTCGGCGGGCGCTTGGGCGGAGCCTGTCGCACCCGCTTCGCCCGCCGCATCCTCGCCCGGCTCGACGGCCGACGCACTCGGCTCTGAGCGGGCCTCGCCCTGGGTCACCGAACCCGAGTTCGACACGGCTTCGCCGCCCTGGTCCGTACTGCAACCGGCGATCAGCAAGCCCACGAGCGCGGTGAGCGCCACTGCGGCGGCCTTCATGAGGAAATTCCAGAGAAAGTGTTATTGAGAATCCCTACGCTAACGCCTGCCCGGGAAAAATCAAGCGTGCACCGCCCCGGCGCAACCGACTGTTGCAATTATCAGACACCGGACGTGAAAAAAGCCCGAACACGTCGGGCTTTTTCTCTAACGAACCGGCTTGCAGCCGGCAACCGGCACATCACTTGACGCGGTTGCGATACTCGTCGGTGCGGGTGTCGATCTCGATCTTGTCGCCGATCTCGACAAAGGCCGGCACCATCAGTTCGAAGCCGGTGGCGAGCTTGGCCGGCTTCAGCACCTTGCCCGAGGTGTCGCCCTTGACTGCGGGTTCGGTGTAGACCACCTCGCGCACGACGCTGTTGGGCAGGTCGACCGAGATCGGCTTCTCGTTGTAGAAGACCACCTCGCAGGCAAGCCCGTCTTCCAGATACTTGAGCGCGTCGGTCATGTTCTCGGCCTCGACCTCGAACTGGTTGTACTCTCCGTCCATGAACACGTACATGGGATCGGCGTAGTACGAATACGTCGCTTCCTTGCGCTCGAGCGTCACGACGTCGAACTTGTCGTCGGCCTTGTACACCGCTTCAGAGGCTGCGCCGGAGAGCAGGTTCTTGAGTTTCATCTTCACGACCGACGCGTTGCGGCCGGATTTGCTGTATTCGGCCTTCTGCACCACGAGCGGATCGTTGCCGACCATGATGACATTGCCGGAGCGAAGTTCCTGAGCGGTTTTCATGCGGGTTCCTGGACTGATGCGGCTCGCGGCAACCTGACCGCAAGCGGTATTGAAAACCGTCGATTATAACAACTTTCGGCAAAAGTCCACCAGCAACGTCGCCAGATCGTCGCGTCCGCCGAGCGCCCGCGACCAGTGCTCGGCATGGCGCCCGAGCGCCGGCAGCGCCGCGGCGAAATCCGGCCACGCCAATCCCAGGTCGCCCGCACCGTTCCAGGCATGCCAGAATCGTCGCAGCGCGTTCGCCGACGGTGCGTCCAGCGCTGCCGTGTAGGCATCGAGAAAGGCGTCCAGCTTGATCCGATGCGCCTCGTCCTCCTGGCGATAGATGTGCCAGACGAAGGGCCGCGCCGCCCACTGGGCGCGCACGAACGAATCCTCGCCGCGCACGAAGTTGAGATCGCAGGCCCAGAGTTCCCGGTCGTACGCCGCCTGATCGACGAACGGCACCACCTCGACCCGCAATGCCCCCGCGCAAAGCCTCGCGCCCGCCCGGGCCGGCAGGCCGAAATGGCTCGCGACGTCGGCGAGCACGCGCCCCTCGGGCACGACCACCACCACCGGACACGCGGCCTCCGCCCAGCAGCGCAGCAAACCCGCGAGCCCGGGTTGTTCGTAGGCAAAAAGGGACACCAGCAAGGCGTCCTCGGGCACCGGCTCGAGTTTCAGGGCCGCGGCGAGCGCCTCGCGCGGGGCGCCTCGGCGATACGCGTCGCGCGCCTCGATGAGCCCGGCCTCGCGCAGCAGCCCGCCGGTCGCGGCGGTGAAACCCGGAAACCAGAAATGCTTGACCAGCGGCAGCCGCGGGTGCGGCGAGGGCCGGGCGTGGCAGCCTTCGACCCAGGCCTCGGCCGACAGATATTCGAGATTGATCCAGGCCGGCGCCCGCGGCCGGCGAGCCATCGCCGCCACATACGCTTCCGGCAGCTCGCAGGCGAAGGCCTCGACGACGACGTCCGCGATGTCTTCGTCGGGAACCTCGCGGAAGGGCGCCTCCCAACGGCAATACTCGACGCCCTCGGCCCGCAGGGCAGCCGCCGCCGGGTCGATACCGGGAAACCACGCCGCAAGCGTCTCGATGCGATCGATCCAGACCCGGACGGATTGGCCATGTTCGGCCGCGAGCGTGCGCGCAAGGCGCCGGCACACGCCGATATCCCCATAGTTATCCACAACCCTGCAGAAGATGTCCCACCGCAGGCGGCGCGGGATCATGCGGGATCCTTCTCCCAGGCCTCCAGGCGCCGCAGGTCGTCGGCCTCGAGCCAGCGCCATTCACCCGGGGGCAAGTCGGCGGGCAATTCCAGGCCGCCCACCGAGAGCCGGTGCAGGGCCGCGACCGCATTGCCGGCCGCGGCAATCATCCGCTTGACCTGATGGTACTTGCCCTCGGTGATCGTCAGCGCCAGAGCGCGCTCGCCGGTGAGGCGGCAGGCCGCAGCGCGGATCGGCGCCGGTTCGTCGTGCAGGTCCACACCCGCCAGCAGCCGCTCGACGAGCGCCGCATCGGCCGCTTCGGCCGTGGTCACGGCATAGGTCTTGGGGATGCGCTTGCGCCCCGAACTCCACTTGTGGATGAACTGCCCGTCGTCGGAAAGGAGCAGCAAGCCGGTGGTGTCCTGGTCGAGCCGACCCACCGGCTGCACGTTGCGCCGGGCAAACGGCGCCGGCAGGAGCTCGAACACCGACCGATGGACACGGGGCTCGCGCGAGCACTCGTAGCCCACGGGCTTGTGCAGCATCACATAGGCCTGCGCCCGATAGCGCCACGGCTCACCGCGCACCGAGAACGCGGCGCCCTCGGGGTCGATCGCGGCGAAGGGATCGTCGAGCTTGCACCCGGCGATCGCCACCGCACCGGACCGCACCAATGCCCTGCATTCCCGGCGGGTGCCGAAGCCCTGCGAATGGAGCAGGCGTTCTAGCGTCATCGTCATCGCGGCATGTTAACGCAGCCCAAGAGCGCACTTGCGCGCACTGTTACAGATTTTTTTTCATCCGATTCGGTGCACAACCCTGGTGAGGACTCGTGGATCGACTGTGGACAACCGCCTGGAAGCGTCGATCCGCAAAAACGGGCCACAATCCGCCCACAGCTCGACCGGGGTCCGACCCACAGGCTTCAGGTCTCTCCATGTCATTGAACGAAAGAGAAAAAAGCCACTTGTCCACAGTCTGTGGCGGACCATAAACATAGTAGTTGTTTATATTAAACAGACAACCCGACACCTCCTTCCCGACCGACCGCCGCGGCCACCGGCCGGGGTTTTTCTCGCGCTTCGAGCCGCGTTACACTGGCGGCCTTCCGATGGAGCAAGCCCCTTGAAGTTCGAGCATCTGGTCATCGTCAACGATGTCGACAACCCTCTCGTCAGCAACTTGAGCCGCGAAGAACTGTGGTTCGGCCTGCTGTGCCGGGCCGAGGATGCCCGGCCGTTTCTGCCGGGACTGGATGCCTGCAACGTAGTCGAACGCGGCGACACCGAACTCGTCCGGGAGCTGCGTTTCGGCCAGGTGCTGATCCGCGACCGGGTCGTGTTCGAGCCGATGCAATGGATTCGCTTCGAGTCCGAGCGCACCGAGGAGCATGCCGGTGGCAGCCTGACCATTCTCATCGAGGAGCCGGCGCCCGAGGAGTTGGTGCTGCGCTTCGTCTATCGCACCTCGCTTCCCGATTCGGCCGACAGCCCGGACGGACAGTACGCGCAGTACGTCAAGTCGGCCTACCACCAATCGGACATCGACACCGTGCGCGTGATCCGCATGATCGCGGAGTCGGGCAGGATCCAGTAACGCTCGCGGCACCGACCGCTACGGGCCCACCCGGCCCGCGGCGGTCGCGCCGTCCCTTTTCACCATTGTGGAATCCATCTCATGTGGTTCAAGAACCTGCAGTTCTACCGTCTCTCGCCCGACTGGAACATCACCGCCGACGTCCTCGAAGCGCAGCTCGCCGGCCGCCGCTTCCAGCCCTGCGGCAGTCAGGATCAGGAGTCGCGCGGCTGGGTCTCGCCGACCGGCGACGACGTGCTGGTGCATCGCGTCGGCGGCCAGTGGCTGCTCGCGCTCGGCCTCGAGCAGCGCCTGCTGCCCTCGTCGGTGGTCCGCCAGGAAGCCGACGAGCGTGCCGAGGAACTGGCGGCGCGCCAGGGCTACAAGCCCGGGCGCAAGCAGATGAAGGAGCTGCGCGAGCAGGTGATGCAGGAGTTCCTGCCGCGCGCCTTCACGCGCAAGCGCAAGGTCTTCGCCTGGATCGACCCGGTCGGCGGCTGGCTCGGCGTCGATGCGGCGAGCCAGGCGCGCGCCGAGGACGTGCTCGAGCTGCTGCGCCAGAGCGTCGAGGTGCTGCCGCTCGCGCCGGTACGCACCGAACGCTCGCCCGCCGGCGCGATGGCGGACTGGCTCGCCGCGGGCGAGGCGCCGGCTGGCTTCACCATCGACCAGGACTGCGAGCTGCGCTCGGTCTCCGAGGACAAGGCGGCGGTCCGCTACGTGCGCCACACGCTCGAGGGCGACGAGGTGCGCGGCCATCTCGCCGCCGGCAAGCTGCCGACGCGGCTCGCCCTCACTTTCGACGATCGGCTGAGCTTCGTCGTCACCGAGAAGCTCGAACTCAAGCGGCTGGATTTCCTCGACGTGGTCAAGGAGAAGCTCGACGAGGCGGACGGGGATGATGCGCGCGCGCTCTTCGATGCCGGCTTTGCGATGATGACGGGTGAGTTGCGCGTGCTGCTGCCGGCGCTCGTCACGGCGCTGGGGGGTGAAGCGGCCGAGGGTCAGCTGCTCGCCAAGGCCGCCTGAACGGCCACCCGGCCGCTGTGAAACGCTGTGATGCGTACCCGTGCGTGCGGCATTTCTGCCACGGTGAAGTGGGTGCCTTCCCCTTACGCGCTCGGGAGTGGTGCTGATGGCCGATGACGGCGCGACGCGCAGCTGGCGCCACTACGCGGCCGCGCTCGCCGCCGTCGGGACGGTCGCGGTGGTGGGCGCACCATTGCTCGGCCACCTCGATCTCGCCAACATCGCGATGCTGTTTCCGCTCGCCGTGCTGTTCGCGGCGGTGCGGCTCGGGCGCGGCCCGGCAGTGATGGCGGCCTTCGTGTCGGTGGTGCTGTTCGATGTCTTCTTCGTTCCACCCCATTTCACGTTGGTGGTCAGCGACCTCCAGTACCTCCTTACCTTCGCGGTGCTGCTGGTGGTTGCGCTGATCACCGCCGAGCTCGCTGCCGGGCTGAGGCGGCAGCGTGACATGGCTGAGCAGCGCGAGCAGCAGGCGCAAGCGCTCTGCGGGATGGCCCGCGATCTGTCGGCGGCGCTGACGGTGGAGCGCATCGCGGCGATCGCGGCGCATTTTGCCAGCGATGCGTTCGGACTGCGGACAGTGCTCTATGTGCCGGACGATGCCGGCCGTTTGCGGGTGGTCAGGCCCGATGACTCGGAGGCCGAGCCGCCGCCAGCCGCCACGGCCGTGGCCGAGCGCGCCTTCGAGCTCGGCGTCGCGGCGAACGAGGGCGGGGTCGTCTGCGTCCCGCTCAAGGGGCCGGTGCAGGTGCGAGGTGTCGTCGCGCTCGTCGAGCCGCTCGGCGGCGAATCGGCGAGCGGCGCGAGCGAGCCGCTCCTCGACACGATCTCGCATCTGCTCGCGGTCGCGCTCGAACGCCTGCACTACGTGACGGTGGCGCAGCACACCGAGCTTCAGATCGCTTCCGAGCGGCTGCGCAACTCGCTGCTGGCGGCGCTCTCGCATGACTTGCGCACGCCGCTCACGGCGATCGCCGGGCTCGCCGACACGCTCGCGTTGACGCCCCCGCCGCTCGCACCGGCCCATGCAGAATTCGTCGCGGCGATTCGCGACGAGGCGCTGCGCACCGGGGCGCTGGTGAACAACCTCCTCGACATGGCCCGCTTCCAGTCTGGGGGCGTGCGCCTGAGGCTCGACTGGCATCCCCTCGAGGAGATCGTCGGCGCGGCCTTGCAGGCCCGTGCGGCCATGCTGGGCGCACACCAACTGGTGCTCGACCTGCCGGGCGATCTGCCGCTGGTCGAGATCGACGGCGTGCTGATGGAGCGCGTGCTCTGCAACCTGCTGGAAAACGCCGCGAAGTACACACCTCCCGGCTCGCGCATCGAGGTTCGGGGGCGAGTGTGCGGCGAGGCGCTGGAGCTATCCGTGTGCGACAGCGGCCCCGGCCTGCCCGATCTTCGGCCCGAGGAGCTCTTCCGCAAGTTTGCGCGCGGGCGCCCCGAGTCCGGCGAGATGGGAGTCGGGCTGGGGCTCGCGATCGTCGAGGCGATCATCTCGGCCCACGGCGGCAGCGTGCACGCGACCAATCGCGACGGTGGCGGCGCCTGCTTCACGATCCGGCTGCCGCTCGGCGAGCCGCCAGCGTGAGCCGCGCGCAAGGACCCGCTCCGGCCGTGGTGATCGTCGAGGACGAGCCGAGGATTCGGCGCTTCATCCGTGCCGCGCTCGAGTCGACCGGCTGCCAGGTCTACGAAGCCGAGGATTGCGCCCGCGGGGCGATCGAGGTGGGCTCCCGCAAGCCCGACCTGGTGATTCTCGATTTGGGGCTGCCCGATCGTGACGGCATCGAACTGCTGCGGGGGCTCCGCGAGTGGTCGGCGATGCCGGTGCTGGTGCTGTCGGCCCGCTCCGACGAGGCCGACAAGGTGGCGGCGCTCGATGCCGGCGCCGACGACTACCTGACCAAGCCCTTCGGTGTGGCGGAGCTGCTGGCGCGCGTGCGGGCGCTGCTGCGTCGCACTGCGCTGGCGCGCGCGGCGGCGAGTCCGGTGGTGCGCTTCGGCGCGGTCGAGGTCGATCTCGCGGCGCGCAGCGTGCGGCGCGACGGCGAGCCGGTGCACCTCACGCCGATCGAGTACAAGCTCTTGAGCCATCTCGTCGCCAACGCCGGGCGGGTGCTCACCCACCGCCGCCTGCTCGCCGAGGTGTGGGGGCCCCACCACGTCGAGCACACCCATTACCTGCGCATCCACATGGCGAGCCTGCGCCGCAAGCTCGAACCGTCGCCGGCCTTCCCGGCGCATCTCCTCACCGAGACCGGCGTCGGCTACCGGCTGATGGTCGACAATGGTCAGGAGTGAGCCGAGGCGGTTCAGCGCCGGGCGGTGGAGCGCTTATTTGCGCCAGAATCCGGCCGTGAACAGTACCAACACCGACAGCACCTCGAGGCGGCCGATCAGCATGGTTGCGACCAACAGCCACTTCTGGAACGCGTTCAGGCCTGCGTAGTTTGCGGCGACGTCGCCGAGACCCGGACCCATGTTGTTGATGCAGGCAATCACTGCGGACAGCGCGGTGATGAAGTCGAGTCCGGATACGATCAACGCGAAGGTCATCACGACCACGGTCATGAAGTAGAGGAAGATGAAACCTAGCATCGCCTGCACGATGCTCGGCGCAATCACGGAGCTGCCAATCTTCACGGGCCGCACGACCGTGGGGTGGACCATGCGGGTGAGCTCGTGGCTCGCCTGCTTGGCGAGGGTGAGGGTGCGGATCATCTTGATGCCGCCGCCGGTCGAACCGGAGCTGACCGTCACGCAGGCGAGAAACATCATCCAGAGCGGCGCGAAGACCGGCCAGCTCGCGAAATCCTGGCTCGCGTAGCCGCAGTCGGTGGCGACCGAGACGAGGTTGAAGGCGACGTGCCGCAGCGCGGTAAGGAAGTCCGGATAGGTCTCTTGCGCCAAGAGGTACCATGACACGCCCAGCGTCGATACGCCCAAGACGCCGATCGCAGCGCGCGCTTCGGCATCGCGCCATAGCGGTCGCAGACTGCGGGCGTGGAAGGCGGCGAAGTGGGAGGCAAAGTTCAGCGCCGCAAGAATCATGAAGACAATCAGTATGACCTCGATGACCGCATCGTCGAAGGCGCCGACGCTCGCATCCCGGGTCGAGAATCCGCCCAGGCTCAGAGCCGAGAAGGCATGACTGACGGCGTCGAGCCAGTTCATGCCGGCTGCCCGCAAGGCGAGCGCGCAGGCGACGGTCAGGGCAAAGTAGATGAGCCACAGTGCCTTGGCTGTATCGGTGATCCGCGCGGTGAGGCGTGCGTCCTTCATCGGGCCGGGGACCTCGGCCTTGTAGAGCTCGCGACCGCCGACGCCGAGAAGCGGCAGCACCGCGACTGCGAGCACGATGATGCCCATGCCGCCCAGCCACTGCAGCGCATGGCGCCACAGGTTGATCGACGCAGGCGCATCGTCGAGACCGGTCATCACGGTCGCGCCGGTGGTGGTGAGCGCCGACATCGTCTCGAAGAAGGCATCCGTAAACGACATGTCTCGGTAGACCAGGAGCAGGGGGATCGTCGCGATCGCCGCCATTTGTGTCCACGCGGCGACGACCAGGACGAAACCGTCGCGCGGCCTTAGCTCGCGATAGTGTTGACGGGTCAGGACGTACATCAGCACACCCACCGCCGCCGTAACCGCCATCGCATAGACGTAGTCGTGGACCAGGTGGTCGGCGTAGATCAGCGAACCGGCGATCGGAATGACGTAGGCGAGGCTGAAGAAGGCCATCAGACGGCCCAGGACGTTCGTGACCGGGAGCAGATCGATCATTTCAGAAGAAGACCAGGCCGACCTGGAAGAGCTTCTCGACCTGGCGCACCAGCCGCTTGTGAGTACAGAACACGATGACGTGGTCGTCGTTCTCGATGACCGTGTCGTGGTGCGGCATGA
>JARFTX010000071.1 GCA_029289265.1 Gammaproteobacteria bacterium | reverse complement strand
TCGTGTTCGCCTACGCCGTGTTCGGCGGCATGAAGGGCATCACCTACACCCAGGTCGCCCAGTACATCGTGCTGATCTCCGCCTACACCGTGCCGGCGATCTTCATCTCGCTTGCGCTGACCGGCAACCCGCTGCCGCAGCTGGGTCTCGGCTCCAACCTCGTTGGTACGGACATTTCGCTGCTCGCTCGCCTCGATCAGGTCGTCTCGGATCTGGGCTTCAACCAATACACCACGTCGGTGCCCGGCAGCACGCTCAACATGTTCGTGTATACCGTGTCGCTGATGATCGGTACCGCAGGCCTGCCGCACGTCATCATCCGCTTCTTCACTGTGCCGAAGGTCGCCGACGCCCGCAGCTCCGCGGGTTGGGCGCTGGTCTTCATCGCCATCCTCTACACGACCGCCCCGGGCGTGGCCGCGATGGCCAAGTACAACCTGCACGCCACGGTGAACACCGCCGTCGCAACGGGTGGCGACATGTTTGCCCCCGAGGCGAGCATCATCCACGAACAGCGTCCGGACTGGATGAAGCGTTGGGAGCGTACGGGCCTGCTGCGTTGGGAAGACAAGAACAACGACGGCCGTATTCAGTACTACAACGACCGCACGACCAACCCGACTGCCAAGGCCAATGCCGAAGCGGCTGGCTGGAAGGGCAACGAGCTGACGGTGAACGCCGACATCATGGTGCTGGCCAACCCCGAGATCGCGCTGCTGCCCAACTGGGTCATCGCGCTGGTCGCTGCGGGCGGTATCGCGGCGGCGCTCTCGACCGCGGCGGGCCTGCTGCTGGCGATCTCCTCGGCCGTGTCGCATGACCTGGTGAAGAGCGTGTTCGTGCCTGATCTGTCCGAGAAGGGCGAACTGCTGGTCGGGAAGATCTCGATGGCCATCGCAATCGCGTTCGCCGGTTGGCTGGGTCTCAATCCGCCGGGCTTCGCGGCGGGAACGGTTGCGCTCGCGTTCGGTATCGCCGCCAGCTCGCTGTTCCCGGTCATCATGATGGGTATCTTCAGCAAGACGATGAACAAGGAAGGCGCGATCGCCGGCATGCTGGCCGGTCTGAGCGTGACCCTGTTCTACGTGTTCGCACACAAGGGTATCTTCTTCGTGAAGGGCACGGAGTACCTGGACCTGATCGGTGGCGCGAATTCGTTCTTCGGCATCACGCCGGAGGCGTTCGGCACGATCGGTGCGCTGGTGAACTTCATCGTCGCCTACATCGTCCTGAAGATCACCAAGCCGGCTCCGGACCACATCCAGCATCTGGTGGAGAGTGTCCGCGTCCCGCGCGGTGCGAAGATGATCGAGGGCGCGCACTAAGCCGCCTCTGGAGTCCGCTGCGCCGGCCTGCGCCGGTGCAGCGGTTCGCGACAAGCCCCGCTGCAGCCTGGCGGGGTTTTGCTTTTGTGGGGGTCTGCCGCAGAATGGTCAGGACCCACTCAGATGGAGCAACACATGGCTTTCGATGTCGGTATCGCGCTGACCTGGATACTGTTTCTTGCGCTGTTTCCGATCGCGTTCTTCTGGCTGCGCCGTGCCTGGCGCATCATCATTGGCAGGGATTTCTCCGAGGTCGCGCTCAAGCGCGGCGAACCGCCGGCCGATCCGGCCCGCTATGCGCCCTTTGCCGCCGCAAACAATTTGATCTGCGGGGGGATCATCGTGTTCGTGATCGGACTGGTCCTGTCGGCGCAGCCCGCCTACGAGACGTGGAGCGCAATTGCCGGGATCACGATCTGGTGCAAGTTCATTTTCGATTTCATCATCAGCCGCCAAGCTCACTCCTTCCTGGCCAGGAAGAAGAGCTGAGCGACGCCTGGGCCTGAGGGCCCAGGTTGTCCCCATGGCTCCGATTTGCGGCGGATGCCGGGCGGGAACCCGCCCGCCGTGGTTGCTTGCGATTCAGCGACGTTCGGCGACGCCGTATTCGCGATCGAGGCGGTTCATCGTCCGCACGTAGATCGCAATGATCGCGATGAAGACGATCAGTGCGCCCTGGGCGAAGATGTAGAAGGCGAACGGGATCCCGAGAAAGGAGTACTCGTTGAGCGCCACCGCGAAGTAGGCGCTGACGAAGGTCACGAGGAACCACACCGCGAGCAATGCCAGCGTGAGGCGCAGCGTGGTCCGCCAGTAGGCGCGGTGACGGTCGGTGAGGTGCATGCCCGGCGTTCCTCAGTTGCCGCCGTTGCGTGTGCCGAAGGCCTTGGCAAGGCGTTGCTGCACGTCCTGCGGAGCGGGCTCGTGACCGGCAACGCGGGTGACGAACTCGCTCTCCCCGGCGCAGACGGCCTTGAGGCGTGCCTCGAATCCGTCCAGTTCGGCCAACGGCGCGATGGCCGTGATCGTGGTCCAGCCGGGCGCCGGGCTCTCCGTGTTGGTCAGGCGGCCGCGACGCGACGCGAACTCCGCGCTGATCTCGCCGAACTTGTCGTCGGCCACGCGCACGGTCACCTCGAGCAAGGGCTCCAGTACCACCGGCTTGGCGGCGAGCAAGGCTTCGAGCGTCGCCTGGCGCCCCGCGGTCGAAAACGACACCTCGTTCGAGTCGACCGAGTGCGCCTTGCCGTCGACGAGCACGACGCGCACGTCCTGAACCGGGAAGCCGGCGAGGGCGCCGTCGGCGAGCGCCTGGCGCACCCCTTTCTCGACGGCGGGCAGGAAGTTGGTCGGAATCGCACCGCCCTTCACTTCGTTGCCCAGTTCGATCCCGGCTCCGCGCGGCAGCGACTCGACGCGCAGCGCGACTTCGCCGAACTGGCCGGCGCCGCCACTTTGCTTCTTGTGGCGATAGCGCGCCTCGGCCGAGCCGTTGATCGTCTCGCGATAAGGCACGGTCGGGGTGGCGGTGTCGAACTGGAGGTTCCAGCGGCTGCGCAACTGCTCCAGCACGATCTTGAGGTGCAACTCACCCAGCCCGCGCACGATGGTCTGGCGCGAGCGCGGGTCGAAGCCGGCCTCGATGCACGGATCCTCGTCGCGCAGGCGCGACAAGGCTTCTGAGAGCTTCTGTTCGTCGCCGTGCTTCTGCGGGATCAGGGCGAGGCCATAGACCGGCTGCGGGAAAGGGAGCGGGGCGAGGTGGTAATAATCCTCATCGTGCGAGTCGTGGAGCACCGCGTCCGGGTGGAGTTCGTCGATCCGCGCCACGGCGCAGATGTCGCCCGGAATCGCAAGCGGGGTCTCGACCTGATTCTTGCCCTGGATGCGCAGCAGGTGAGCGATCTTGAAAGGCTTGCGTCCGTCGCCGACATAAAGCTGGGTGTTGGGCGTCACCTGCCCCTGATGGACCCGGAAGATGCCCAGCTTGCCGCGGTAGGGGTCGTTGCTGACCTGGAAGACGTGCGCGACGACGTGGCGGTCCGGGTCTGGGAGTACTTCGACCGCCTCGGCGCTACTGCCTTCCCCCTTCAGGAAGTGCGGCGGGTTGCCTTCCGTGGGGTCCGGCATCAGGCGACCGAGGATGTCGAGCAACTCCCTGATGCCGGCACCGGTACGCGCAGAGACGAAACACACGGGGATCAGATGGCCCTCGCGCAGTGCCTGCTCGAACGGCGCATGCAACTGGTCGGGATCGAGCGACTCGCCCTGCTCGAGATAGCTCGCCATGAGCGCCTCGTCGAGCTCGACGACCTGGTCGACGATGGCGTCGTGGGCCGCGGCCGCAGACGAAAAGGCCGGCGTGCTGTCATGATCGGGCGCAAAGAAGCAGTCGATGACGCGATCGCCGCCGGGCGTGGGCAGGTTGATCGGCAGGCATTCGCGACCGAAGCTCGCGACCAGCGAATCCATCAGCCCGGCGTAGTCGATGTCGGCGGCGTCGATCTTGTTTACGACGATGAGGCGGCACTTGTCGGTCGCGGCCTGCATGAATCGGCGCACGCTGCTCTCAACCCCGCCCTGGGCATTGACGACGATGGCGGCCGTCTCGACCGCGGCCAGCGCGGACAGCGCGCGGCCGGCGAGATCGGGCAGGCCCGGCGTATCGAGGAGGTTGATCCAGTGATCGGCCCACTCGAAATGGGCGATGCTGGTCGTCAGGGAGTGGCCCATTTCCTTTTCGAGCGGATCGAAATCGCCCACCGTGTTGCCCCGCTCGACGCTGCCCGCAGAGCCGATCTCGCCGGCCGCGCACATCAGTGCCTCCAACAGGGTGGTCTTGCCGCTGCCGGTATGGCCGAGCAGCGCGACGTTGCGAATATCATGGACGGAACTGGGTGTCATGATTCTGGGTTCTCCCTTATGTTGTTCGACGTAAGTTTCCCCCTGTCCGCAGGGCGGTGCAACCGACTCGTGCTCAGAGCCAGGCGGCTAGCCAGGGCAGGATCCACGGCAGCATGAGCGCGGTGACGAGCGCGTTGAGCCCCATCGCCAGCGCGGCGAAGGCGCCCGCCTGCTCGCTCACCTGGAAGGCGCGCGCGGTGCCGATGCCGTGCGAGGCGAGCCCGATCGCGAAGCCGCGCACCGCGTGGTCCTCGATGCGCAGCGCCTGATAAACGAAGCGCGCGGTGACCGCGCCGAAGATGCCGGTGGCGATCACCAGCACCGCAGTGAGCGAGGGTAGGCCCCCCAGCCCCTCGGCGATTCCCATCGCGATCGGGGTGGTGACGCTCTTGGGCGCGAGCGACATCATCGACTCGCGGCTCGCGCCGAGCAGCGCGGCGATGCCGACCGCGGAGAGCGCCGCGGTGAGCGAGCCGAGCACCAGCGTCGCCAGCAGCGGCAGCACCATCGCGCGCAGCCGTTGCCACTGGGCGTAGAGCGGGATCGCGAGGGCGACGGTGGCGGGGCCGAGCAGGAAGTGCACGAACTGGGCGCCGTCGAAGTAGGTGTTGTAGTGGGTGCCGGTGAGCATCAGGACGGGCACCAGCGCGGCAACCGCGACCATCACCGGGTTGAGCAGCGGATGCTGGTTGCCGCGCTGGTAAAGCCACCATGCCCCCTGATAGGCCGCGAGCGTCAGGGTGAGGCCGAGCAGCGGCGTGGTCGCCAGATAGACCCAGATCTCCTCCAGTGCGGGCGTCATGGTTGTTCTCCCTGATCGCCTTCCCGGCGGCGGCGCGTGAGCGCATGCAGGGCGAGCGCCGACACCGCGATCGACAGCACCGTGCTGAGCGCGAGCGCCGCGAGCAGCGGCAGCCATTCGTCGGCGAGGCGCTGGAAATGCAGCATCACCCCGACGCCCGCCGGCACGAACAGCAGCGACAGATGCTGCAGCAGGCCGTTCGCGGTGGTGCGCAGGTCGGCCCCCGGTCCGCTGCGCACGATCAGGGTCAGGAACAAGAGCGCCATGCCGACGACCGGCCCGGGAATCGGCAGCTCGAGCGCGCGTACGAGCACTTCGCCGACGAGCTGGTAGAGCAGAAGCAAGGTGAGTGCGGCGATCATGGGTGCCTCCCGGCGGTGATGGGACGTCGCAAAGTCTGCGCCTATCTTGCCGCAGATCGGCCGGCTGCAGCGATCACGGTGCACGGGCGATCGTGGCGAAGCGGCGAAACCGGGGGTGTTGACTTTGCCATCATGGGAAGGATCAGACTGCGCTCGTCGTCAACCCCAAAGGAGAGCAGTCATGAAGGAGTTCAAGGTTCAGGGCGTCCGCTGTGGCGGATGCGCAGGCAAGATCGTTGCCGCGATCAGGGTGATCGACCCCGAGGCGAGGGTCGAAGTGGACATCGCCGCAGCGCGCGCCCGCATCGCCTCGAGCGAGACGAGCGCACGCCTCGCCGAGACCATCACGGCGGCGGGCTATCCCGCATCGCCTGTCGAAGATTGAGATCTCTGGCCTTGCCACGCTGTCAAGGTTTATTGTTCGACATGAGGCGGGCCGGTACCCCTGGAGAGCATTGATGAAGCAGAAGACGGTACACGAAGGAGAAGCGCGTACGCTTCGCGTGGCGGGGATGAGTTGCGCATCCTGCGTCGCGCACGTCGAGCGCGCGCTCGGCAAGGTCGAGGGCGTGCGCTCGGCCAGCGTCAACCTGGCGACCGAGACCGCGACCGTGTCGGTCGCACCCGAAGTCCCCTTCGAGGCGCTGGCCGAGGCGGTGCGCAAGGCCGGCTACGAGGTCCAACGCGACCAGGTCGCCCTCGACATCGAGGGCATGAGCTGCGCCGCCTGCGTCGGGCGCGTCGAGAAGGTGCTGAAGCGCGTGCCCGGCGTGCTCGACGCGAGCGTCAATCTGGCGGCGCGGCGCGCCCGCGTCGAGACTTCCGGCGCGGTTCCGCTGGCGGCGCTCGTCGAGGCGGTCGGCAAGGCCGGCTTCGGCGCCCGTGCGGCCGGCGAAGTCGGCGAGGCGGCGCGCGCGGCCACCGCCGCGGCCGAGGAGCGGAGCCTGCGGCACGCGGTGTGGTTCGCCGCGGCGCTGACGGCGCCTGTAGTCGCGCTCGAGATGGGTTCGCACTTCATCCCCGGCGTGCACGACTGGGTGATGATGACCCTGGGCCAGCGCGAGAGCTGGTGGCTGCAGTTCCTGCTCACCACGCTGGTGCTGTTCGGCCCGGGGCTGCGCTTCTTCCGCAAGGGGCTGCCGGCGCTCGCGCGCGGCGCGCCCGACATGAACGCGCTGGTCGCGATCGGCACCGGCGCGGCGTGGCTTTACTCGGTGGTGGCGACCTTCGCGCCGGGGCTGCTGCCGGCGGGCACGGTGCACGTCTATTACGAGGCCGCGGCGGTGATCGTGACGCTGATTCTGGTCGGGCGCCTGCTTGAAGCGCGTGCCCGCGGCCGCACCAGCGAGGCGATCCAGCGCCTGATGCGCATCCAGCCGCGCACGGCGCGGGTGTGGCGCGACGGCGAATTCCGCGAGCTGCCGGTCGAGGAGGTCGTGGTCGGCGACGTGATCCAGGTGCGGCCCGGCGAGAAGGTCGCGGTCGACGGCGAGGTGGTCGAGGGCGCCTCCTTCGTCGACGAGTCGATGATCACCGGCGAGCCGGTGCCGGCCGAGAAGACGCTCGGCAGCGCGGTCGTCGGCGGCACCCTCAACACTCGCGGGGCGTTCAGTTTCCGCGCGACCAAGGTCGGCGCCGACACGGTGCTCGCCCAGATCATCCGCATGGTCGAGACCGCGCAGGGCGCGAAGCTGCCGATCCAGGCGCTGGTCGACAAAGTGACCATGGTGTTCGTGCCGATCGTGATGGCGGTCGCGGTGCTCACCTTCGGCGTCTGGTTCGCCTTCGGGCCCGAGCCGGCGCTCACCTTTGCGCTGGTCAACGCGGTGGCGGTGCTGATCGTCGCCTGTCCATGTGCGATGGGGCTCGCGACACCGACCTCGATCATGGTCGCGACCGGGCGCGCCGCGGCGATGGGCGTGCTGTTCCGCCAGGGCGAGGCGCTGCAGCGGCTGCGCGACGCCGATGTGGTGGCGCTCGACAAGACCGGCACGCTCACCGTGGGCCGGCCCGAGCTGACCGACCTGATCACGGCCGAGGGCTTCGCCCGCGACGAGGTGCTGGCGCTCGTCGCCGCAGTCGAGAGCCGCTCCGAGCACCCGATCGGGCAGGCGATCGTCGCCGCCGCCCGCGCAGCAGGCCTCGCGCTCGGCGAGGCGCAAGGCTTCGAGGCGACCGCCGGCCACGGCGTGCGGGCGCAGGTCGCCGGCCGCCGGGTCGAGATCGGCGCCGACCGCCTGATGACCCGGCTGGGCCTCGACGTCGGCGTCTTCGCGGCGCAGGCCGAGCAGCTCGGCGACGAGGGCAAGTCGCCGCTCTACGCGGCGATCGACGGCCGCCTCGCCGCGATCATCGCGGTCGCCGATCCGCTCAAGCCGACCTCGGTCGCGGCCGTGCGGGCGCTGCACGCGATGGGGCTGAGGGTGGCGATGGTGACCGGCGACAACGCCCGCACGGCGCATGCAATCGCCCGCCAGGCCGGCATCGACGAGGTGGTCGCCGAGGTTCTGCCCGACGGCAAGGTCGAGGCCGTCAAAGGCCTGCGCCGCGACGGGCGGCGGGTCGCCTTCGTCGGCGATGGGATCAACGACGCGCCGGCACTCGCCGAGTCCGAGGTCGGCATCGCGATCGGCACCGGCACCGATGTCGCGATCGAGAGCGCCGACGTGGTGCTGATGTCGGGCGATCTCGCCGGCGTGCCGCGCGCGATCGCGCTGTCGCGGGCGACCATGCGCAACATCGTGCAGAACCTGTTCTGGGCCTTCGCCTACAACACCGCGCTGATTCCGCTCGCGGCCGGCGTGTTCTGGCCGGCGACGGGGCTGCTGCTGTCGCCGATCTTCGCCGCCGCCGCGATGTCGCTCTCCAGCGTGTTCGTGCTCGGCAACGCGCTGCGGCTGCGCCGCTTCGGGGTGGCGGCGGCCGATGCCGCCGTCGACGGCGGTGCGCCGGCGTCGATTCGTGCGGCACGGGCGTGACTGCGCAGGGGGACGACGCGATGATGAACATCGGCAAGGCTGCCGCCGCCTCGGGCGTGTCGGCGAAGATGATCCGCTACTACGAGTCGATCGGGCTGCTGCCGCCCGCCCACCGCACGGACTCGGGTTACCGGCACTACGGCGACGACGACGTGCATGTGCTGCGCTTCATCCGCCGCGCCCGCGACCTCGGCTTCTCGGTCGAGGCCATCGCCGAGCTGCTCGCGCTGTGGCGCGACAAGGGCCGCGCCAGCGCCGACGTCAAGCGCATTGCCACCGGCCACATCGCCGCGCTCGAGCGCAAGATCGCCGAGCTCGAGGCGATGGCAGGGACGCTGCGCCGGCTGGCGCAGCACTGTCATGGCGACGGGCGTCCCGACTGCCCGATCCTCGAGGATCTGGACCAGGCGCCGGCGCTACCGTCACCCGCGACGCGTGCGGGTTCGGGGCGATTCGGCTTGCGCTGAGCGGCGGTGGCCAGCCTGCGGCGAAGGCCTCGCGTGGAAGGCGAACGGGGCGGCGCCCGCATCCGGACGCCGCCCCGTCATGGTATGCGCCGCCCGTGGGGGCGGCCCGCGTTCAGCCCTTCGCCTTCGCGACCTGACGCCAGCGGTGCAGGAGCGGCTCGGTGTAGCCGCTGGGCTGCTCGCAGCCCTTGAAGATCAGGTCCTTGGCGGCCTGGAAGGCGACCGAGGCGTCGAAGTTCGGCGCCATCGGCCGGTAGGCCGGGTCGCCGGCGTTCTGGCCGTCGACCACCGCCGCCATGCGCTTCAGGGTCTCCATGACCTGCGCCTCGTTGGTGACTCCATGGCGCAGCCAGTTGGCGATGTGCTGGCTCGAGATGCGCAGCGTCGCGCGGTCCTCCATCAGGCCGACGTTGTTGATGTCGGGCACCTTGGAGCAGCCGATGCCCTGCTCGACCCAGCGCACGACGTAGCCGAGGATGCCCTGGGCGTTGTTGTCGAGCTCCTGCTGGATCGCCTCGGGGCTCCAGTCGGCGGTCGCGACGACCGGCACGGTGAGGAGATCCGTCATGATCCGCTCGCGCTCGGCTTCGACGCTGACCTTCTCGAGTTCCTGCTGGATCGCCTGCACGTCGACCTGGTGGTAATGCAGCGCATGCAGCACGGCGGCGGTCGGCGAGGGCACCCAGGCGGTGTTGGCGCCGGCCTTGGGATGGCCGATCTTCTGCTTCAGCATCTCGGCCATCAGGTCGGGCATCGCCCACATCCCCTTGCCGATCTGCGCCTTGCCGCGCAGCCCGCAGGCCAGCCCCGTGAGCACGTTGCTGCGCTCGTAGGCCTGGATCCAGGCGGTCGTCTTCATGTCGCCCTTGCGCAGCATCGGGCCGGCCTCCATCGAGGTGTGCATCTCGTCGCCGGTGCGGTCGAGGAAGCCGGTGTTGATGAAGGCCACCCGCGCCTCGGCCGCCTTGATGCAGGCGGCGAGGTTCAATGAGGTGCGCCGCTCCTCGTCCATGATGCCCATCTTGATGGTGTTGGCGGGAAGTCCCAGCAGCGCCTCGACGCGGCCGAACAGCTCGTCGGCGAAGGCGACCTCGGCGGGGCCGTGCATCTTGGGCTTGACGATGTAGACGCTGCCGGTGCGCGAGTTGCCCTTGCGCGCGCGGTCGTGAAGCGCGATCAGCACCGTGCACACCGCGTCCATGATGCCTTCGGGGATCTCGCCGCCGTTGCCGAGCAGGATCGCCGGGTTGGTCATCAGGTGGCCGACGTTGCGCACGAAGAGCAGCGCGCGGCCGTGCAGCGCGAGGCGCGAGCCGTCCGGCGCGGTGTACTCGCGGTCCGCGTTCATCGTGCGCGTGAGCGTCTTGCCGCCCTTCTCGAAGCTCTCGACCAGGTCGCCCTTCATCAGGCCCAGCCAGTTGCGGTAGATGACCACCTTGTCCTCGGCGTCGACCGCGGCGACCGAGTCCTCGCAGTCCATGATCGTGGAGAGCGCCGCCTCGACCAGCACGTCCTTGACGCCTGCGGCGTCGGTCTTGCCGATCGGGTGGGTACGGTCGATCTGGATCTCGAAGTGCAGGCCGTTGTTTCTGATCAGGATCGCGGCGGGCTGCTCGGCCGCGCCCTGGAATCCGGCGAATTGCTCGGGTCGGGCGAGGCCGGTGGTGGCGCCGTCGGCGAGGGTCACGACGAGGCGGCCGTTGGTGACCGCGTAGCGCGCAGCCTGCGCGTGGCTGCCCCGCGCGAGCGGCGCGGCCTGGTCGAGGAAGTTGCGGGCGAAGGCGATGACGCGCTCGCCGCGCACCGGGTTGTAGCCGCGGCCGAGCTCGGCGCCGTCGCTCTGGGGGATCGCGTCGGTGCCGTAGAGCGCGTCGTAGAGGCTGCCCCAGCGCGCATTGGCGGCGTTCAGGGCATAGCGCGCATTCATCACCGGCACCACGAGCTGCGGGCCGGCCTGCTGGCTGATCTCGGTGTCGACGCCGGCGGTCGAGACGGCGAAGCGCGCCGGTGCCGCGAGCAGGTAGCCGATCGACTCGAGGAAGGCGCGGTAGGCCGCCATGTCACCGATCGGGCCGGGGTGGGCGCGATGCCAGGCGTCGATCTCCGACTGCAGGCGGTCGCGCTCGAGCAGCAGCGCGCGGTTCTTCGGCGCGAGGTCGTGCGCGAGCTCGCTGAAGCCCTGCCAGAAGGCCTCGGCGGCGAGGCCGGTGCCCGGCAGCGCTTCGTTTTCGATGAACTGGTGCAGGGCCGCGTCGACCTGCAACTGGTGGCATTGAATTCTCGTGGTCATGTCGCTCACTCTTCAGATGGGCCGGGGTGCCGCGACGCGGCGTTCCGGTGCGGTTGATGCGCTCGAAATCGGTCGTGCGGGAACTACGAAAGCGCGTGCTGCCATGTTAGACCCTGGGCGCCGCGGTGGCCGCGATGCGGGTTCGGACGAACTCGACGACGTCGGTGAGGCGCTCGCCGGTCGCTGCCGGCACAACGTCGAGCGCCTCGAGCGGCTGTCGGCTGCGGTTGATCCAGAACGTCGTGTAGCCGAACCAGGCCGCGCCGGCCGCGTCCCAGCCGTTCGACGACACGAACAGGATCTCGCGCGCGGGGCAGCCGAAGGCGTCCGGCCCGAGCCGGTAGGCGGCCTCCGACGTCTTGTACTGGCGCACCGCGTCGACCGACAGCACGTGGTCGAACAGGCCGACCATGCCGGCGCTGCGAATCGCGACCTCGAGCATCGCCGGCGTGCCGTTCGACAGCACCGCCATCGGCAGGCCGAGCTCGCGCAGCGTCTTCAACGCCTCGAGGTTCTCGGGAAACGGCGACAGGCAGGCGTACTGGTTCATCAGCTGGCGGCGCTGCGCATCGCTCATGCCGAGCCCGAGCTTGCGGGCGGCGAAGTCGAGCCCGTCCTCGGTGACTTCCAGAAAGGGCTTGTAGCGGCCCGAGAGCGTGCGCAGCAGGGTGTATTCGATCTGCTTGAGCCGCCACAGCGCTGCGAGCGCATCGCCCTTGCCGGGGAAGAGCTGCTCCGCGAGCGCGCCGACCGAATAGACGTCGAACAGCGTGCCGTAGGCGTCGAAGGCGATGGCGCGGATCGGGGCGGGGGCGGACTTCATGGCGGGACTCTCCGTTGCGGCACGCCCGGTGGGTCGACCGTACCCGGGCGGCCGCCGGCAGCGCAGGGCGGCCGGCGATCGGGAGTCATTCTATTGCGCTCTTCTATAAGATGTAAGAAGCTGTCCGGTCAAATGATCTTGTACCAAAAGTAAATAATGGACACCTTCAAGCAGGTTGAAAGCTTCGTCGCCGTAGCAACTCGAGGGAGCCTCTCGGCTGCCGCGCGCGAGGCCGGGGTGACGCCGGCGGTGATCGGGCGGCGACTCGACGCGCTTGAGTCGCGGCTCGGCGTCAAGCTGGTGTTGCGCACCACGCGCAGTGTCTCGCTCACCTTCGAGGGGGCGGCCTTTCTCGAGGACTGCCAGCGCATCCTCAACGACCTCGCCAATGCCGAGGCCTCGGTGAGCCTGGGCGGCGTCAAGGCGAGCGGCCACATCCGGATCTCGGCTCCGGCCGGCTTCGGCCGCCGCCACGTCGCGCCGCTGCTGCACGCCTTTCTCGAGGCGAACCCGGACGTGTCGTGCTCGCTCGACCTGAACGACCGCGTCGTCGATCTGGTGAACGAGAGCGTCGACTGCGCGATCCGGATCGGCGATCTGGCCGACTCCAGCCTGGTGTCGATCCGGCTCGCCGACAACCGCCGCGTCGTGGTCGCCAGTCCGGATTACCTCGCACGCCACGGCGCGCCGCGCGAGCCGCAGGACCTGGCTGCGCACGATTGTTTGTCGCTCGGCCAGCAGCGCGGTTGGATCTTCCGCGACGAGGTGGGCGTGGCGACGACGATCAAGGTCAATGGCCGTCTCGAGTGCAACGACGGCGCGGTGCTGCACGAGTGGGCGCTCGCCGGCCGGGGGCTGGCGTGGCGTTCGCTGTGGGAGGTCGAGGCCGACCTGCGGGCCGGGCGGCTGGTGTCGGTGCTCGACGCGTATGCGGCGCCTACCACCGGCATCCACGCCGTGTTCCCGCAGCGCAAGCACCTCGCGCTGCGGGTGCGGCTCTTCATCGACCACCTGAAGAACCACTATGGCCGACCCGAGTATTGGACCGGGCATGCCCCCCCGAGTGTCGTTTAGCCCGCCACGGCGAGCGTACCGGCGGCCGCAGCAGCGACAGTGCGAGAAAGGCGAATCAGGCCGCCTTGCGGCCGAGGACGCGGCCAAGCGCCTTGTCGGTCTTGAGGATGTGATTCACCAGCCAGTCGCGGATGAAGCTCAGCAGCTCGGCGGACAGCGCCTCGCCGCGGTCGAACTTGGCCTTGTGCGCGAGCACGTCGGCGACCAGCTTCTTGTGCTCGCCCTGGTGGGCGGCGAAACCTGGATAGCGGGCTTCCTTCATCATCTTCTCTTCGAACTCGAAGTGGAACGCCGTGTACTGGATCAGCTCGTCCAGGACCGCACCAATCGCGCCGCGCCCGTCGCCTCGCTGCATGGACTCGTTGAGGCGGTTGGCCAACTCGATCAGCTTGCGGTGCTGGGTGTCGACGTCCGGCATGCCGGTGGCGAGCGCGCCGTTCCATTCGAGCAGCGGCCCACGCGAGCGCCCGCCTGATTTGGCCGTCCCGCCCGCTTCCCGCCCGAGGTGACCGAAGAAGCCCAACTGGCGCTCGAGCTCGCGGGCACTATTCTCCAGATCGGCGGAGGTCGCCGCCGTCTCGCGAATGATGGTCTCGGTCTTTTCCGCGGCGGCGATCATGTTGGCGACACCGCCGACGATCTCCTTCGCCTGCGCGCTCTCCGCCGCGGTCGCCTCGGCAAGGCTGGAGATCTTCGCGAGCGTGCCGTGCGCCTGCTCCTTGATGCGCTGGAGCATCGTCGCGGCGTCGCGCGCCTCACCCACGCCGCTCTCCAGTTCCGGCGCGATCGCCTCCATCTGCGACACCGCCGCGCCGGTGTCGGCCTGGATGCTCGCGATCATCTTCGAGATCTCGGCCGTGGCGCCGGTGGTGCGCTCGGCGAGCTTGCGCACCTCGTCGGCGACGACGGCGAAGCCGCGACCCTGCTCGCCCGCGCGCGCAGCTTCGATCGCCGCGTTGAGCGCCAGCAGATTGGTCTGGTCGGCGATCTCCTTGATGATGTTGGCGATGCTGCCGATCTGGCGGGTGCCGTCTACCAGCGAGCCGATCTGTACCGCGGACCGATTCACCGATTCGACGATCCGCTCCATCTTCTCCGAGGCGCCGACGACCAGGCGCTCGCCGGCGAGCGACAACTCGGCGACCGCGCGCGAGTCGTCCAGCGTCTCGGCCGCGAGTCCGGAGACGACGTCGATGTTGCGGTCGATTTCGCAGATCGCCGCCTCGACCTCGCGGTTGGTGCTTGCCTGGAGCTGCAGCGTCAGCGCCATGTCGGTGGTCTGCGCGGAAACGCGGCCGACGCCCACCGAGATCTCGCGGGCGTTCTCGGCGACCGCGTCGACGACGCCGCGCAGGGTGCGGCCGGCGTCGAGCAGCGAACGGTGCAGGCTGCCCGGCGGCGCCGCATCGGCCTTGGCGTCGAGGCGTCCGGCGGCGAGGTTCTCGGCCACGTCCGCCACGTCGGGCAGGTCGCAGCCCACCCGGCCGAGGGCGGTACGGCGGGCCATGATCTGCGAGCCGGCCGCGAGCGCGCCGACGCCCAGGATCAGGCCGGCGGCGTGATCGACCAGAGCGGGAACGAAGACGACGAGCAAGGCCGCGCCGACTGCGGCGAGCGCCGACAGTCCGACGGGCAGGATCAGAGTGGTGCCGATTTCTTGGTTTTTCTTCATATTGGACCCCTGCGTGATGGGAGAACCCGGCCGACCCGAAAGACCATGCGCACGATGCGGCCAAGGCATGGTGTCAACGACGGTGCGGATTCAGACTTTAGACATAATTCAACAATCCACTGCAATGTAGCGTGACGAAGTTGTCACCGATCCTGCCGCCGCGTGTCGCGGCGGTCCGGGCGCAATCCATCGGCCTGCGCGGGGGCGCTGATTCCCGCATCATGGAGGTTGAAGTCGGCCGCTGGCTGGGTTATATTCCGCCGCCTTGGCTGGTGTAGCTCAGTCGGTAGAGCAACTGATTCGTAATCAGTAGGTCGGGGGTT
>JARFTX010000070.1 GCA_029289265.1 Gammaproteobacteria bacterium | reverse complement strand
CGGGGCTCCGCGTATCGACCGCCGCGTTCTCGGACCGGCTCGCCGAGGCGGTCGCCGCGGGCCGGCTCGTGCTTTCGCCGGCGGCGGACGTGGCGGCGACGCTCGCGCAGCTGCAGGCACTGCCCGGCATCGGCCGGTGGACGGCCGAGTATGTCGCGATGCGGGCACTCGCCTGGCCGGACGCGTTTCCTGCCGGGGATTTCGGCGTGCGCAGCGCGCTCGGCGGCGCGAGCGAGGCGCAGGCCCGCAGCCGCGCCGAGGCCTGGCGGCCGTGGCGGGCCTACGCGGTGATGCACTTGTGGGCACAACTGGAGGAACGGACATGAACGCGATACGCGAGACGATGGAGCGGCGCCGTGCGGGCTGCGGCTTCCTAGGTGGCGATGTCGAGACGCTGCCGGCCTTGGCGGGTCGCGACCGCGCCGTGCGGGTCGGTGCAGGCGAGGCCGGTCCACATCCCGATCTGCACGCCGGTCCGCGCACCGACCCGCTCGCCGGTCACTGCGCCGAGGGTACTTACCGCATCGACACGCCATTCGGAGCGCTGCGGGCGACCCTCGCCAGCGGTCGACTTTACGCGCTGGTTTTCGGCGATGGTCGATCGGCGTCCTCGCCCGAAGCGACGGCGCGCCCGACGCTCGTCGCGACGCTCGCGGCACAGGTCCGCGAGTGGGCGTCCGGGCGACGCGCAACTTTCGACCTGCCGTTCGCCGAGCGCGGCACCGCCTTTCAACGGGCGGTGTGGGCCGCGGTGCGGGAGGTGCCGCCCGGATCGGTGACGAGCTATGCCGCGCTCGCCCGCACCCTCGGGCGGCCGCGTTCGGCGCGTGCCGTGGGCGCGGCGCTCGCGGCCAACCCGTGGCTGCTCGTCGTCCCCTGTCACCGTGTGGTGGCGGTCGGCGGCGCGCTCACCGGCTACGCCGGCGGGCTTGCACGCAAGCGCGCACTGCTCGCCTTCGAGCGCGAGAAGTTTCCGGCCGCTGATCGATGAAGCCTCGCGATCTCGCCGAACTGTTGGTGCTCGCCGCGCTGTGGGGGGGCTCGTTCCTCCTGATGCGCATCGCCGCGCCCCTGTTCGGGCCGCTCGCGCTGATCGAGCTGCGGGTCGGGCTCGCCGCCGCGATGCTGCTGCCGATCCTCGCCTGGCGCGGCCACCTCGGCCTGCTGCGGCGCCACTTTGCGCCGCTGGTCTTCGTCGGCGTCGCCAATTCGGCGCTACCCTTCGTGCTGTATGCGTGGGCGACGTTGTCGATCACGGCCGGCTTCGCGTCGATCGTGAATGCGTCTTCGCCGCTCTTCGCGGCGCTGGTGGCCTGGCTGTGGCTCAAGGACCGCCTCACGCCGGCTGCGATGATCGGCCTGCTGATCGGTCTGCTGGGCGTCGTGGTGCTGGTCTGGGGCAAGGCGTCGTTCCGCCCCGGCGGCACCGGCTGGGCGGTGGCCGCCTGCTTCGGGGCGGCGCTCAACTACGGCGTCGCCGCGAACTTCACCAAGCGCCATCTCGGCGGCGTCGACCCGATGGCGATCGCCGCCGGCAGCCAGTTCTACGCGGCGCTCCTGCTCGCGCCGCTGGCGGTCCGGTTCTGGCCGGCAAGCTCGCCGGGCGTCGAAGCCTGGGCCGCGGCGGTGGTCCTCGCGCTCGCCTGCACGGGGCTCGCCTACGTCCTCTACTTCCGCCTGATCGCGAGCGTCGGCCCGTCGCGGGCGATCGCCGTCACCTTCCTGATCCCGCTCTTCGGCATGTTGTGGGGTGTGATCTTCCTTCGCGAAGCGATCACCCCCAACATGCTCGCAGGATGCGCGGTGATTCTGCTCGGCACGGGCCTGGCCACGGGGGTGGCAAGGCTGCGGGTCGCACGAACGGCGTGAGGTGCCGAGACCACGGACCCGACCCGAACCGGACCGCATCGATTTTGCCGGGGGGCGGAACTTCGGTACCCTTGGGGTCGTCCGAAATGAAACGCTCCGTGCCCCTCACTCCGCGAGACCATCACGACATGAAGATCAGGATGCCCGAACGCGCGCCTCTGGACCGCAGCGACCTGTCGCAGATCGCCAACCACCTGTTCTTCATGACCGCGCTCGCTTTCGTCGCCCACCAGAACATCCTGAACACGCCGGCGGCGAGGGCCGAGACACCGCTGGTCGCGCAGGCCCTGCACCTGCAGCCGCGCACGCCGCCGCCCGCATTCGATCCCGATCAGATGTCCACGGGCGAGGAGTTCGACCTCTCGGTCCGTCCGGAGCGGCCCGTGCTGCGGTGAGCCGGGGGCCGGCGGTCATGTTGCGCTGAGTATCCCGTCGTTCCCGACACGTCCCACGCGCGCGCCGATTTCATCGGCGCGCGCGTTGCGTTCACGCGGTCTCAAGTTGCCGCGTGGCGAGCCCGCCCAGCGTCATCAGTGCGTGGATGTGCCGGTCGGTGAAGGGGTAGCAGCCCGACAGGCGGATGTGCCGGGTGTAGCGGCCTGACGGCGAATACATGGTCCCGGGAGTGATGCTGATGCGCTGGGCGAGCGCCGCGTCGAACAGCCGGTCGGCGTCGCAGCCGCGCGGCAGCTCGACCCAGACGAGAAAGCCGCCGGTCGGCTGGGTGGCGAGCGTGCCGGGCGGGAAGGCGGCGTCGATCAGGCCGCGCAAGCGGTCGATCTGCGCCGCGTAGGTCCGGCGCAGCCGCCGCAGATGCTGGGCGTAGCCGCCGGAGTCCAGGTAGCGTCCGAGCGCCTCGCCGAGTAGCGCCGGCTGCGACACCGACGACGAGAATTTGATCGCGGCGAGCTCGTCGCGAAAGCGCCCGCCCTCCATCCAACCGATGCGAAAACCGGGCGCGAGCGTCTTGCTGTAGGAGGCGCAGACGATCACCCAACCGTCGCGGTCGAAGGCCTTGGCCACCGGCGCGAGCGGGGTGGCGAACTGCAGCTCGGCGTAGAGCGCATCCTCGATCACCGGCACGCGATAGTCGTTGGCGAGCTCGGCGAGGCGCCGCTTGGCGGCGACCGGCATGCTGGTGCCGAGCGGGTTGTGCACCGTCGGCATGGCGACGATCGCTTGCAGCCGCTTCTCGGAGAGCAGCAGTTCGAGCGCATCGAGCGACATGCCCGATTCCGGATGGGTAGGCAGCTCGATCGCCTTGAGGCCGAGGCGGTCGGCGAGCGGGATCAGGCTGAAGTAGGTCGGCGACTCGATCGCGATCGTGTCGCCCGGGCGCGTGACCGCGCGCAGCGCGAGCTGCAGCGCCTCCATGCAGCCGTTGGTGAGCACGATGTCGTCGGGCTCGAGCTCCATGCCGAGCTCGAGCCCGTGGCGGGCAATCTCGCGCCGCAGCACGAGCGGGCCGGGTGGCAGCGGATAGTCGGTGAGCAGTGCGGGGCGGCGGCGGGCGAGGTCGGCGACCAGGCGCGAGAGCTTCTCGCCGGGATAGAAATCGCCCCCCTTGGGGCAGGCGAGCGACAGGTCGATGGTGTCGGGGTCGGCCTGCGCCGCAATGACCCTGGGGATGCGCGTGAGCACCGCGCTCTCGGCCGCGCGGGCGCGCGACGAGGCCGGCGCGAAGCGCGGCGCCGACGGCGAGGCGAGCCGCGAGCGCACGAAATAGCCCGACTGCGGACGCGCCTCGACCAGCCCGCCGGCCTCGAGCTGGCGGTAGGCGGCGAGCACCGTGTTGATGCTGAGTCCGCGCGTGCGCGCCGCCTCGCGCACTGAAGGCAGGCGCGCGCCGGCGGCAAGGCGCCCATCGTGCATCGCGCCGCGCAGTTCGTCGGCGAGGGCTTGATAGAGCGGGGCGTCGGCGTGGGGCATGGCGAAGGTACAGATGTGCGGCCGCGAGATGGGTACAGAGTGTTGTCTGTGGAACTGTGCCCAGTATAAAACACAATCTTTGGATCTGTAACCGCAAAGCACGGCGCCCTAAGCTGTGACCGTAACGTAATCACAGCGGGAGCCTGCGATGATCGACGTGCCTCTCACCACCTATATCGCGACGATGTCCGTGACGCCCGGACCGAACAACCTGATGCTTGCCGCGAGCGGGGTGAATTTCGGCTTTCGCCGCACGCTGCCGCACATCGTCGGCGTGTGCGTCGGCCATGCGGTCCAGGTCATGGTCGTCGCCGGGGCGCTCGCCTGGGCCATGGTCTGGCTCGAGGCGGTGCGCGGGCCGCTGGTCGCGGCCGGCTGCACCTATCTGCTGTGGCTTGCGTGGCGCCAGGCGCACGCCGGCCGCCCCGGCGCCGGCGGTCGCGGCCGCCCGCTCGGCTTCGTCGGCGCGGCGCTGTTCCAGTGGATCAATCCCAAGGGCTGGGTGATGGTGGTGAACGTCGCGATCCTGTTCCTGCCGCGCGGTGGCGGCTGGCACGCGGCGGCGACGCTGGCGCTGTGGTGCGCGCTGGTGAACCTGCCGTGCATCGCGCTGTGGGCGATCGCCGGCGACCGCCTGCGGACGTGGATGACCGATGCGCGCGCGCTCGCCGTCTTCAATTGGTCGATGGCGGCGCTGCTCGCCGGCACCGCCGGCTGGCTCCTGCTCGACGAGGCTGTACTGGTGTAGCGCACCGCGCTCGCCTACAATTTCGTCCTTCTACGAAGGAAGGTACGCCATGGCCATGTACGAGTCCGAGCACACCCGCTTCATGCGCGAGTGGCTCGAGAAGAATCCCGAGCAGATCGACGAGCAGAAGAAGGGCCGTGCCCTGTGGTGGGACAAGCCGCAGGATCCGCAGACGGTTGCCCGCTATCGGCAGGCCGCGGTGCCGGTCAAGGCCTACTATTACGACACGAATCACTGATTCGGCGCGCGGCGCGGACGCGTCCCGCCGCGCTGCAATCGCCTCACCCGCCGTTCGCGTGTCGCTGCCCGAAACGTTTGTCCTGCTCGATGTCGAGACGACCGGCGCGAACCCGGTGCATGACCGCGTCACCGAGATCGCGATGCTGCGCGTCGAGCGCGGCGTCGTGGTCGAGCGTTTCGAGAGCCTCGTCAATCCCGAGCGGCCGATTCCCGCGCTGATCCAGCGCCTGATCGGCATTACCGATGCGATGGTCGCCGCCGCACCGACCTTCGCCACGCTCGCCCCGCGGGTGCGGGCGCTGCTCGACGGAGCGGTGCTGGTCGCGCACAACGCGCGCTTCGACTACGGCTTCATCCACAACGAATTTGCCCGGATCGGCGAGGCGTTCGACGCGCCGGTGCTGTGTACGGTCAAGCTCTCGCGCGCGCTCTATCCCGAGCACCACCGCCACGGACTCGACGCGCTGATCGCGCGTCACGGCTTTGCCTGCGACGCGCGTCACCGCGCGATGGGCGACGCCGAGGTGCTGTGGCAGTTCACCCAGCTCGTGGGCGCGCAGTTTCCGCCCGAGGCGCTCGCCCGGGCCTGCGCGCGGGCGATGAAGCAGCCGGCTGCACCTCCCGGGCTGCCGGTCGGGGTCGTCGAGGGGGTGCCGGACGCCACCGGTGTGTATCTCTTCTTCGGCGACGGGGAGTTGCCGATCTACATCGGCAAGAGCGTGAGCCTGCGCGCGCGGGTCATGGAGCACTTCGCTGCCGCGACACGCAAGGGCAAGGAGGCCGAGCTTGCGCGCGAGGTGCGGCGGCTCGAGTGGATCGAGACCGCCGGTGAACTCGGCGCGCTGCTGCTCGAGTCGGAGCTGGTGAAAGCGCGGCGGCCGCTGCGCAACCGCCAGCTGCGCGCGAGCGAAGGGGTGTTTGCGCTACGGGTGACGCCGCGGCGCCGGTCGGCCCCGGTGATCGCCCGCGTGCCCATCGCCGGCACCGATCCGGCCGAGTGGGAGGACCTGCACGGCACCTTCCGCACCCGCAAGGAAGCCGACAGCCTGCTGCGCGAGCTCGCTCACCTGTATCAGCTGTGCCCGCGCCGGCTCGGCTTCGAGCCCGGCGGCAAGGGAGCGTGTCTCGCCCATCAGATCCGGCGCTGCGCCGGGGTGTGCGCCGGCAAGGAGAGTCCCGAGGCGCACGATGCGCGCCTCATCGGCGCGCTCGAGGCCGTGCGCCTCAAGGACTGGCCATGGCCGGGGGCGATGGTCGTGACCGAACACTCCGAGCACCTCGACCGCACCGACTACCACCTGTTCGACCGCTGGTGCCACCTGGGCAGTGTCGACAGCGCCGAGGCGCTTGCCGCCTTGCAGGCCGATCCGCCGCCGTGTCGTTTCGATCTCGACGTCTGCCGCATGCTGCAGCGCTGGCTGAGCACCGAGGGAAACCTCGCGCGTGTCGCGCCGGTGGTATCGGGCTGAGCAGAAATCCCGCCGCCGGACAGGCCGGGCCAAGGGGGCCAGACCCGGCCTGTCGGGGCGGGAAGGGGGCGCGGGAGTGGGTGAGCGGCCTCAGGCGGCGAGGCGCTCGAGCCCGGTGTAGTTCATCAGCGCGATCGAGCGCCGGCCGCGGGGCACGATGAAGCCCTCGCGGGTGAAACGGTTGAGCACCCGGGAGAAGCTCTCGGGCGACATGTTGAGCTGCGAGGCGATGGTCTGCTTCTTGGTCGCGAGCCGCACCTCGATCGCGTCGGAGGCCCGGCTCGCGTGGCGCACCAGGTAATGCGCGACGCGCTGCGCGTTGTTGCGCTGTTCGCACTGCTCGATGCCGGCGACCAGTTCGCACATGCGCTCGGAAAGGCGCGCCATCAGTGCGCGGGCAAGCGCAGGTGTGGTGGCCATCGCGGCGAGCAGGGCGCGATTGGGTAGATACAGGACCACGGTTTCGCGGGTGGCTTGCGCGGCGAGCGGTTGCGGCGCGTCGCCGAAGACGTTTTCCTCGCAGAACGAGTCGTCCGCACCGCACAGGCGCACGATGCGCTCGGCGCCGGCGCTGGACATCAGGTGCAGCTTGATCTCGCCTTCGGCGACGAGATACATGCCGGCGGGCCGGTCGCCACGCTGGACGACGATTTCGTCGCGAGCGAAGTGGCGGACGCGGACCTCGCGGGCGAGCGCGGCGCGGGTGGCCGGATCGAGATCGCGGAACGGTTCGAGGCGTGCAAGGGTCTGTTCGGCCAGCGTGTGTGTCGAGGTTGTCATGTTTTTGTGCTCCACCGGAGACCCGCTTTGCATCAGGGTCGGTGCCAGTCTAGGGGAGCTGCCGTGCGCCAAACAGGGGGCCTTAAAGTCGGAAATTGCGCTCGACTACCTCCTTTTAGGTATGGGTGGTATTTCTCAAGCCTCTGAAAATAAAGAGTGTCGGCGCGAGGCTTGGGCGTCGGCGGGGTAGGCGGGAAAATGGAGGTATCTCCACATCGCCCGCCCCCATGAGGTGCGTGGGTCGTGCCGGCGCCGGTTCGATGTGGAATGATGCAGCCTGCGGCCGCGCCTCGGCCGCGTCGATTCGGAGGAGTGTTCCGTTGCGCCGGATTCTGGACTACCTCGCGCGCCGCGCCACGCTGTTGTTGCTCGTGCTGGCACTGCTCGCGGTCACGCTGATCGGTGTGGTCGGCATGAGCGCGTCGGTCGTCGTCGCCGAGGCCGTGCAGGGCAGCGGCAGCGCGATCAACGTGGCGGGAAGTCTGCGCCGACTCACCCACCGCGTCGGCGCCCTGGTGGTGGCGGAGTCGCTGGGCGGCTCGATCGGCCGTCCCGACATCGACCAGGCGGTCAGGCAGCTCGAGGCGAGCCTCATCCATCCATCGCTGCTCGACGTGCTCGAGCGTGCCGAGAGCGCCGTTCCGGCAGCGATCTACCGAGGGGTGGTCGCGAACTGGCACGACCAGTTGAAGCCCCGACTGCTCGACCTGGGCGGACGCCCCGGCGCCGAGCGCGCTTCGGCTGCCGAGTACGAGGCGATGCTTGCCGACATCGATGCCTTCGTCGAGCAGCTCAACACCTTCGTCGCGGTGCTCGAGTTCGATGCCGAAGCGCGCATCAAGCGCCTGCGCCAGATCCTCGCCATTGCCCTCGGTCTGACCCTGGCGCTCGTGCTCGCCGCGCTGGTGCTGCACCACCGGCGCATCTTCAGGCCGCTCGCGGCCCTGCGTTCGACGGCCGGGCGGATTGCTGCGGGCGATTTCGCCGCCCGCAGCGAGCACGCCGGGCGCGACGAGCTCGGACAGCTGGGCGAGGCCTTCAATGCGATGGCCGACGAGCTCGCCACGGCCTACGCCGACCTCGAACGCCGGGTCGAGCAGAAGACGGCCGATCTCACGCGCAGCAACCGCGCCCTCGAGCTGCTCTTCCACGTGATCTCGCGCCTCTACCACGCCCCGGCGAGCACCGAGTCGTACACCGAGACGCTGCGCGAGATCGAGGAGACGCTGGGCGTCGAAGGCAGCTTCGCCTGCGTCCAGGGCAAGCACGGCGGGCCCGCGGCGGTGCTGGCGAGCACGCTGGGGCAATGCAGCGAGCGCGACGAGAACGACCTCGCCTGCATGGAGTGCGCCGGCCGCAACGCGCGCTGGGCCTACCGCCGCCAGGGCGGGCGGGACGTGCTGATGGCGCCGCTGCGCGATGCCGATCGCATTTACGGGATGCTCAAGCTGGCGCTTCCGCCGGGGCGCCGGCTCGAGGACTGGCAGCGCGATCTGGTCGAGGCGATCTCGCGCCACATGGGGGTGGCGCTCGGCATCTCGCAGCAGACCGAGCGCGAGCGCCTGATCGCGCTGCAGGAGGAGCGCTCGGTGATCGCCCGCGAGCTGCACGACTCGCTCGCGCAGTCGCTGTCCTACATGAAGATCCAGGCGAGCCTGCTCGCCCCGGTGATGGCCGACCCGGCCCGTCGCGCCGAGGCCGAGGAGATCCTCGGCGAGATCCGCGAGGGCATCAACTCGGCCTACCGCCAGCTGCGCGAGCTGCTGTCGAGCTTCCGCCTCAAGATGGAGGGCGACTTCGCGCGCCTGCTGGCGAACACCGCCGAGGAGTTTTCGAACCGCAGCGGCCTGCCGATCGCGGTCGACATGCGCCTGGGCGGCGCCCATCTCAGCCCCAACCAGGAGATCCACGTGCTGCACATCATCCGTGAGGCCTTGTCGAACGCGACGCGCCATGCGGGCGCCCGGGCGATCACGGTCCGGCTTCGGGCCCAGGACGAGGGCCCGGTCGAGCTCAGCGTCGAGGACGACGGGCGCGGCATCGACGCGGCCGCGCTCGCCCAGCCGCACCACTACGGCGTCACCATCATGGGCGAGCGCGCCCGCGGCCTCGGCGGCGAGCTCGAAATCGTGCCCAAGCCCGGCCGCGGCACGCGCGTGACGGTGCGCTTTCCGCAAGACGCCGGACCGGCGCGCGCGATGGCCGCGTTGCCGGTCGTGCTGTCATGAACGGGGCGCGCCAGTCCGTGGTCGTCATCGACGACCATCCGCTGTTCCGCAAGGGGCTCGCGCAATTGTTGCGCTCGGTCGACGGCTTCGACCTGGTCGGCGAGGCGGCGAGCGGCGCGGAGGGCGTCGCCTGCGTACTCGCCCGCCGCCCCGATCTGGTGTTGCTCGACCTCAACATGAAGGACATGTCCGGCCTCGAGGTGCTGCGCCGGCTGAAGGCGACCGAGCTCGACGCGCGGGTGGTGATGGTCACGGTGTCGGATGCGGCCGACGACCTCGTTGCAGCGCTGCGCGCCGGCGCCGACGGCTATCTGCTCAAGGACATGGAGCCCGAGGAGATGGTCGCCGCGCTGCAGGCCGCCGCAGCCGGGCGCATCGTCGTCTCGGACGCGCTCACCCACCTGATGGCCGCCGCGCTGCGCCAGGACCCGCGCCCCGAGAGCGTCTCGGCCGCAGGGCTGACCGAGCAGGAGCAGCGCATCCTGGAGCGCCTCGCCGAGGGGCTCTCCAACAAGATGATCGCGCGCGAGCTCGACATCGCCGAGGGCACCGTCAAGGTGCATGTGAAGCACGTGCTGCGCAAGCTGAACCTCCGCTCGCGCGTCGAGGCGGCGGTGTGGGCGGTCGAGCGGCTGAGGAACGGGCGCCCGGACGGGCGCTGAACGGCGTTCGAGAGCCCTCCACGCACCGGTTTCGCGCAAGGGCACGGAAAGGGCAGCACCCATCCTTGCCTGGCTCTTCGGGGCGCCCGTCGAGTTAGGCCATCGCTGGCTATCGGATCACCGGTGGCGCGGGCGCATCGGCGCCCGGGCGACGCGCACATGGCCGCCGAATGCTGCCGGCACATCGCTTGCTTTTCATCGGGACGATGAGCCACTCCGTCCCCCATGCCTGCAACCCTGCCACCGGCTGCGCCGGCTGCCGTGCCGACACGGCGGCCGGCGCCGGTGCGCCGCCCCAGCGCGTCGTCAAGGTCCGGCGCGACTACAACGCCTGGGTCGCCAACGAGACGCTGGAGGACTACGCGCTGCGCTTCACGCCGCGCAGCTTCCGCAAGTGGTCGGAGTTTCGCGTCGGCAACACCGCCTTCGGTTCGGCCTCGTTCCTGGTGCTCGAGGCGGTCGGCGCGACCATGCTGGTCGCCTACGGCTTCATCAACAGTTTCTGGGCGATCCTCGCGATCGGGCTGGTGATCTTCGTGACGGGGCTTCCGATCAGCCTCTACGCGGCGCGCCACGGCGTGGACATGGATCTGCTCACGCGCGGCGCCGGCTTCGGCTACATCGGCTCGACCATCTCGTCGCTCGTCTACGCCTGCTTCACCTTCATCCTGTTCGCGCTCGAGGCGGCGATCATGGCCTACGCGCTCGAACTCGCCTTCGGCCTGCCGCCGGCCTGGGGCTATCTGGTTTGCGCGCTGGTGGTGATCCCGCTGGTGACGCACGGCATCACCGTCATCAGCCGCATCCAGACCCTCACCCAGCCGCTTTGGCTCGCCCTGCTGGTGCTGCCCTTCGCCTTCGTGCTGGGCGAGGACCCGGCGGTGCTGGCCGGGCTGTGGCACTACGGCGGGGCGCAGGGCGGCGGCGCGGGCTTCGACTGGCACCTTTTCGGTGCGGCGATGACGGTCGGCATCGCGCTCATCACGCAGATGGGCGAGCAGGCCGACTACCTGCGCTTCATGCCGGAGCGCACCGCCGCCAACCGCCGCCGCTGGCTCGCCGGAGTGGTGCTGGGCGGGCCGGGCTGGGTCGTCATCGGCGTCGCCAAGATGCTCGGCGGGGCGCTGCTCGCGTGGCTGCTGCTCGCGCAGGGGACGCCCCCGGAGAAGGCGGTCGACCCCAACCAGATGTACCTGCTCGGCTTCGGCCGGGTGTTCGACAGCGCCGCCTGGGCGCTCGGCGTGACCGCGCTGTTCGTGATCGTCTCGCAGTTGAAGATCAACGTCACCAACGCCTACGCCGGCTCGCTCGCCTGGTCGAACTTCTTCTCGCGGCTCACCCACAGCCACCCGGGGCGCGTCGTCTGGGTGGTGTTCAACATCGGCATCGCGCTGCTGCTGATGGAGATGAACGTTTTCCAGGCGCTCGGCCAGGTGCTGGGGCTGTACGCCAACGTCGCGATCTCGTGGATCGTCGCGGTGGTCGCCGATCTGGTCGTGAACAAGCCGCTGGGGCTCTCGCCGCGCGGCGTCGAGTTCAAGCGCAGCCACCTCTACGACATCAATCCGGTGGGGGTGGGCGCGATGCTGGCGGCCTCGGTGCTGTCGGTGTCGACCTTCGCCGGCCTGTTCGGGCCGGCGGCGCAGCCGTTCGCTCCCTTCGTCGCGATGACGGTCGCCTTCGTCGCCGCGCCGCTGATCGCCTGGGCGACCCGCGGCCGATACTACCTCGCACGCGAGCCGAAGCCGGAGCCGCGTGCCGGCGAGCCGCCGGCCAGCCCCGGCGCAACCCGTGCCTGCACGGTCTGCGGCGAGCGCTTCGAGCTCGAGGACACCAGCGACTGCCCGGCCTACGGCGGCGCGATCTGCTCGCTGTGCTGCACCCTCGATGCGCGCTGCGAGGATCTGTGCAAGCCGCATGCGCGCCTCTCGGCGCAGTGGTCGGCGCTGCTGCGGCGCTGGCTGCCGCGCCGGGCGCTGCCCTATGTCGAGGCCGGGCTCGGCCATTACCTGCTGCTGATGCCGGCCGTCGTCGCGGTGCTCGCGCTGGTGCTGGGCACCCTCCACTACCACGAGGCGCTCGCGCTCGGGGAGGCCGAGGCACACACTGCGCTCGACGCCTTCGCCGTCAAGAGCTTCGCCGCGCTGGTGCTGATCGCCGGCATTGCCGCGTGGTGGATGGTGCTCGCGCACCAGAGCCGCCGCGTAGCGCAGGAGGAGTCGAACCGCCAGACGCGACTGCTGGTCGAGGAGATCGCCTCGCACCGGCGCACCGACGCGGCGCTGCAGGCCGCGCGCCACGCTGCCGAACAGGCCAACCAGGCGAAGAGCCGCTACATCACGGCGATCAGCCACGAGCTGCGCACACCGCTCAACAGCATCCTCGGCTATGCGCAAATCCTCGCTGCCGACGACGACATCCCGCCGCGGCGGCGCCAGGCGGTGGCGGTGATCCTCAAGAGCGGTGAGCACATGCTGTCGCTGGTCGAGAGCACGCACGACATGGCGCGCATCGAGGCCGGCAAGCTTTCGCTCGAGCCGCGGCCGCTCAATCTGCCCGCGCTGGTGCGCCAGCTGGTCGCGATGTTCGAGCTGCAGGCGCGCGACAAGGGCATCGGCTTCCGCCACGAGTGCGCCGGCGAGCTGCCCGAGACGGTGCGCGGCGACGAGAAGCGCGTGCGCCAGATCCTCATCAACCTCCTCGGCAACGCCGTCAAGTTCACCGCCCGCGGCAGCGTCTGCCTGCGTGTCGCCTACCGGCGCGAGATGGCGGTGTTCGAGGTCGAGGACAGCGGCCCCGGCATCGCCGCCGACGAGCTCGAACGCATCTTCGAGCCGTTCGGGCGCGGCCGCAGCCGCCCGGCGAGCGCGGCCGCCGGTACGGGTCTGGGGCTCACCATCAGCCGCATGCTGACCGACCTGATGGGCGGCGAACTGACGGTCGAGAGCACGCCGGGGCGCGGCAGCCTGTTTCGCGTGCGGCTCTTCCTGCCGCAGCTGCACGGTCTGCCGGCGACCGCGCCGCGCGCCGGCCCCGCCCCGTCGGTCGCGCCTGCATCGGCCCCGCCCCCGCTGGTGCGGCCGCCGCAGGCGGCGCTGCACCTGCTCGAGGACGTGATCGAGCTCGGCTACCTGAAGGGCGTGCTCGCCCGCCTGGACGAGCTCGAGCACCGCTTTCCCGACTGTGCCGAGTTCGTGCGCGTGCAGCGCGGACTCGCGCGCAACTTCCAGTTCGAAGCGATGCGCACGCTGCTGCACCCGCTGGAGGCCGCCCCGTGACGGCGCCGGAGAGTCCGCGCGGCATCGTGCTGATCGTCGACGACGTGCCCGAGAACCTCGCGCTGCTGCACGACGCGCTGGACGAGGCCGGCTACACCGTGCTCGTCGCGACCCACGGCGAGGCCGCGCTCGCCCGCGCCCGCCAGAGCCTGCCCGACGTGATCCTGCTCGACGCGGTGATGCCGGGGATGGACGGCTTCGAGGTCGCGTGCCGGCTCAAGGCCGAGTTCGCCACGGCGGCGATCCCGATCGTCTTCATGACCGGACTCTCCGACACCGAACACGTCGTCGCCGCCTTTGCCGCCGGCGCGGCCGACTACGTCACCAAGCCGATCCGCCCGGCCGAGGTGCTCGCCCGCATCGCCGCCCACCTGCAAAGCGCCCGCCAGATGCGCCAGGCGCGCACCGCGCTCGACGCCTTCGGCCAGGCGACGGTCGCGGTCGGCACCGCCGGCGGCCGCCTCGTCTGGCAGACGCCGCTTGCGCGCACGCTGCTGCGCAGTTGGTTCGAGGTGGCCGGCGAGGCTGCGCCGCCGCGCCTGCTCGACTGGATCGCCGTGGCGCTGCGGGCGCGGCGCGAGGGGCGCGATCCGCCCACCCTGCTCGCCGCCGACGGCGCCCGCCGTCTGCTCGCATCCTTCCACGACCGCAGCGGCGACGACGGCGACGGCGAGTGGCTGGTGGTGCTGCGCGAGGAGAACGACGCCCGCGCGATCGAAGCCCTGGCCGCCTCCTTTCGGCTCACCGCGCGCGAGGCCGAAGTGCTCTACTGGGTCACGCGCGGCAAGACCAACCGCGACATCGGCGACATCCTCGGCACCAGCCCGCGCACCGTGCACAAGCACCTCGAGCACGTCTTCGAGAAGCTCGGCGTCGAGACCCGCACCGCCGCGGCGTCGCTGGCGATGGGGCGTTTGCAGCTTGCGGGCAATCCAGCCGACAGCGTCGGTACAGGTCCGTAGCGGAGGCGTCATAATGCGGCCCTATGCCTTTCGAGGATCGCAACATGAAGATCGTGACGCTCGACGAGTTCTGCAGGCATGCGCGGCACTATCTCGATCTCCTGGAGTCAGGAGACTCGGTGCGTGTGCTGCGTGACGGTCGGCCGCTTGCCGATGTCGTCCCGATTGCCGGAGATATTCCGCAATGGAAGCGCCGTGAGGCCCGGCCGCTGTCTCTCGATCGCGTTTCGATTAGTCGCTTGATCCTCGAAGAGCGTCAGGGGAAGTCGTGACCTTCGGCCCCGCCTCGGTAGATCAGCGCGTTCGAGCCGTGTAGTCCCGCATCGGGCAAAATAGTCCGTCCACGGCGCCCGCCACGAGCGGTCCGCCCTGCCGCGACGCCGGAGACCCCCGTGTTCCGCCATTTCGAGCAAAAGGTCGACCCCTATCCCGACGTGCCGCCGGCGCCACCGCCCCGCGGCTTCTTCGCCTTCCTGTGGGCGGGCACCGAGGGGCTGCGGCCGTGGATTCTCGGCATGACGCTGCTCACCGCGGCGATCGGCGCCTTCGAGGCGCTGCTCTTCGCGATGCTCGGGCGGGTCGTCGACTGGCTCGGGCAGGTCGAGCCGGCGCGGCTGTGGGCCGAGCACGGCGCGACGCTCGGGCTGCTCGCGGCGGTCGTGATCGGCAGCACGGTGCTGGTTGCCTGGCAGTCGATGCTCAAGCACCAGACGCTCGCCGGCAACTTCCCGATGCGCCTGCGCTGGAACTTCCACCGCCTGATGCTCGGCCAGAGCATGAGCTTCTACCAGGACGAGTTCGCCGGGCGCGTCTCGGCCAAGGTCATGCAGACCGCGCTGGCGGTGCGCGACACCTGCCTGATCGTCACCGACATCCTGGTGTTCGTGACCATCTACTTCGTCACCATGATCGTTGTCGTCGGCGCCTTCAGCGGCTGGATGCTCGCGCCCTTCCTCGGCTGGCTCGCGCTCTACGTGCTCGCGCTGCGCTGGTTCGTGCCGCGGCTCGCGCGGGTGTCGCGCTCGCAGGCCGATGCGCGCGCGCTGATGACCGGGCGCATCACCGACGCCTACACCAACATCGCCACCGTCAAGCTGTTCTCCCACGCCGGGCGCGAAGCGGCCTACGCGCGCTCGGCGATGCAGGAGTTCATGGGCGCGGTGCATGCCCAGATGCGGCTCGTCACCGGCATCCAGGTCACGGTGCACGCGCTCAGCATGACGCTCATCGTCGCCACCGCGGGGGTCGCGCTGTGGCTGTGGACGCGCGGCGCGATCGGCATCGGCGCGGTCGCCGCGGCGAGCGCGATGGCGCTGCGGCTCAACGGCATCTCGCACTGGATCATGTGGGAGATGGCGGCGCTGTTCGAGCACATCGGCACCGTCCAGGACGGCATCAACACGCTCGCGCGCCGCCAGCAGGTCGTGGACCGGCCGGACGCCCGCCCGCTCGTCGTCACCCGCGGCGAGATCCGCTTCGAGCGCGTGCGCTTCGCCTATGGCGCGACCGGGCCCGACGTACGTCCGGTGATCGACGACCTCACGCTCGCGATCCGCCCGGGCGAGAAGATCGGCATCGTCGGCCGCTCGGGCGCCGGCAAGTCGACGATCGTGAACCTGCTGCTGCGCTTCCACGACGTCGAGGCCGGGCGCATCCTGATCG
>JARFTX010000011.1 GCA_029289265.1 Gammaproteobacteria bacterium | reverse complement strand
GCAGCTCGTCGATGAAGACGATGATGCGCCCTTCCTCCTGGGCGATCTCCTTGAGCACGGCCTTGAGCCGCTCCTCGAACTCGCCGCGGTACTTCGCGCCGGCGAGCAGCGCCGCCATGTCGAGCGAGAGCACGCGCTTGCCCTTCAGCGTCTCGGGCACCTCGCCATTGACGATGCGCTGGGCGAGCCCCTCGACGATCGCGGTCTTGCCGACGCCGGGCTCGCCGATCAGCACCGGGTTGTTCTTGGTGCGCCGCTGCAGGATCTGGATCACCCGGCGGATCTCGTCGTCGCGCCCGATCACCGGATCGAGCTTGCCGAGCCGGGCCCGCTCGGTCACGTCGAGGCAGTACTTGGCGAGCGCCTCGCGCTGGCCCTCGGCCTCCTGGCTGTCCACGTGCTGTCCGCCGCGCACCGCATCGACGGCGACCTCGAGCGCCTTGCGCACGAGCCCGTACTCGCGCGCGAGCCGTCCTGCCGCACCCTTGTCGTCGGCCAACACCAGCAGAAACATCTCCGAGGCGATGAACTGGTCGCCGCGCTCCTGGGCGGCCTTGTCGGCGAGGTTGAGCAGATTGGTGAGCTCGCGGCCGATCTGCACCTCGCCGCCGTGGCCATGAACCTTCGGAAGGTTCGTGATCGCAGCCCGAACCGCCGTCCTGAGCGGCTGGACGTTCACGCCGGCGCGCTGGAGCAGCGACACCGTCGCGCCGTCGTCCTGCTCGAGCAAGGCCGCGAGCACGTGCAGCGGCTCGATGAACTGGTTGTCGTGACCGATCGCGAGACTCTGCGCGTCGGCAATGGCCTGCTGGAACTTGGTGGTGAGTTTGTCGAAGCGCATGATGCGGATTCCCCTGCTGCATTGACCGATGCCCCGCAGATGGGGCTTCCGGCCTCAAAGTCAAGGGCAAGCCAGAACATTTGCACGACCATGCAGGAAATCCGGCCCAACTGTTGCTGCGACGCAACAATGCAGTCATAATGCGGCGTCCCGTGTCTGCGTGGCGCACGGTTCGAACAGGTGTGCTATTTTTTGAAGAGTCGAGGGCCGCGGCCTGCTACCGACGCTTCCCGCTCCCGACAGGGTCCGCGGCAGTGCGTCGACCTCACTCGTCATCCCAACTCGTAGCGGTACCACTGGAGAAAAACACATGGCTGCAAAACAGGATCAATTCACCGAACTTCAGCGCAAGAACCTCGAAGCGGCGATGCGCCTCGCGCAGATGTCGATCGAGAATTCGCAGCGCATCATGGAACTGCAGGTCGAGACGGCCAAGAGCCTGTTCGAGGAAGGGGTGAATAACGCCAAGGCGCTGAGCACCTCCAAGGATCCGAAGGAGATGATGGAACTGCGCACCCGCTTCACGCAGAGCTCGACCGAGAAGATGCTCGCCTGCGCCCGCGAAATGGCCGAGCTGACCAGCCGCGCTCAGGCGGAAGTCGGCAAACTGGTCGGCGAGCAGCTGAGCACCGGCGGAAAGGACGTCTTCGAGGCGATGCAGAAGATGTTCCAAGGCATGCCGATCACCGATCAGAACGCCTTGAATGCGATGCAGACGGCGATGGACACCACCCGCTCGGCCTTCGAGCAAATGGCGCGCGCCTCGAGCGAAGCCTTCCAGATGTTCACGCAGGCGGGCGCGCCGAAGGGCAAGAAGTAACCCGGCCTCATCCCGCGCAGATGCGAAGACGGCGCCCAAGGGCGCCGTCCTTCCGTCTACCGGACGTTCGAGCGGCTGACGCAAGCGGCGCCCTCGCGCCGCCCCGCGGCCGGTCGGGGATGGCGGGGTCGGCCGCTAACCGCCGCCCACCGGCCGACG
This sequence comes from Gammaproteobacteria bacterium, assembly GCA_029289265.1. Lineage (GTDB taxonomy): Bacteria > Pseudomonadota > Gammaproteobacteria > Burkholderiales > Rhodocyclaceae > JARFTX01. The sequence goes on along the minus strand of JARFTX010000011.1, from coordinate 74,017 downwards.
ATCCAGGCTCGGCTCGCTAGCGCCGAATCTCGATCTCATCCCAGCGCGCCGCAGCGCCATCGTCGCACTCGCGCGCGTCGACCCAGCGCGCCCCGTCCGGCGTCTCCTCTCGCTTCCAGAAGGGCGCGCGCGTCTTCAGGTAATCCATGATGAACTCGCAGGCGGCGAAGGCCTCGCCACGATGCGCGCTGCCGACGCCGACGAACACGATATTGTCGCCGGGCTCGAGCCGGCCGAATCGGTGGATCACCCGAACCGTGTTCAGCGACCAACGCGACCGCGCCTCCTCGACGATCTCCTCGAGCGCCTTTTCCGTCATGCCCGGATAGTGCTCGAGCGACATCGCCGAGATGCCCGCGCCGTCGTTTGCATTGCGCACCAGACCGACGAAGCTCGCGACCGCACCGATCTCGGGATATCCCCGGGACAGCGCCGCGATCTCCGCACCGACGTCGAAATCCGCTTGCTGGACGCTCACCGACATCGGTTAACCTCCTGTCACGGGGGGGAAGAACGCGATCTCGTCACCCGAAACAACAGGCTCGGAGCCCTTGACCATGCGCTGATTGCGCGCCGCCCGGACATTGCGGCCCGCGCGCAACGCTTCCCATGCCTCACCGCGCATCGCGAGAAAGGACTGCAGCTCGCCCACCGTCGCCACGCCAACCGGAAGCGACAAGGACTCTTCGGACCGCCCGACCGCTTCACGAAGCGCCGCGAAATAAAGAATTCTTACGCTCATCGATGCACTCAATACAACAATTCGCCATACGGAATGAACCGCACCGCCTGCCCCCGCACGATCGCCGTGCCTGCCGGGACGTCGACCAGGCCGTTCGCCCAAGTAATCGATGATAGCGCGGCCGGCCCCTGATGCTTATGAATCTCGACCCCACCGTCCTCGCCCGCCCGGGCGCGCAGAAATTCGCGGCGGGGGTCGGGTCTGGGCCAATCGAAGTCCGCGCGCAGCGACATCGCCCGCGGACGGACGTCCGTGACGCCCTGGGTTGCGAGCACGAACGGGCGCACCATCATCAGAAAGGTGACGAAGCTCGACACGGGGTTGCCGGGCAGCCCGATGAAAGCCGACGCGCCGACATGTCCGTAGGCGAGCGGCTTGCCCGGCTTCATCGCGATCTTCCACATCTCGATGGCGCCTTCGGCCTGCACCGCGGGCTTGACGTGATCCTCCTCGCCCACCGAGACCCCCCCGCTGGTGAGGATCAGATCGTGGCCTTCCGCGGCCTCGCGCAGAACCTTGCGGGTCACCTCCAGTTGGTCCGGCACGATGCCGAAATCGCCGACCTCGCAACCGAGTTGCTCGAGCAAGGCCCGCAGCTGGAAACGGTTGGAGTTGTACACGGCGCCGGGTGGCAGCGGCTCGCCGGGCATGACCAGTTCGTCGCCGGTGGAGAACAGCGCCACGCGCATGCGTCGCCGCACCGCAAGCTGCGCCACACCGACCGCCGCGGCAAGCCCGATCTCCTGCGGCCGCAGGCGGCATCCCGCGGTCAGCACGGTCGCCCCCGCGGTGATCTCGCTGCCGGCGAGGCGGACCGCCTCGCCAATCCGCGGCTGGTGGTTGATGCGCACGCGCTCGCCGACGGCATCGCACAACTCCTGCATCACCACCGCATCGGCCCCGGCCGGTAACGGCGCGCCGGTGAAGATGCGGGCCGCAGTGCCCGGCTGCAGCGCATGGCCGACACTGCCCGCAGGGATGCGTTGCGACACCGGCAGGTCCACTCCGGCCTCGGGCACGTCGGCCGCACGTACGGCGTAACCGTCCATCGAGGAGGTATCGAGCGCCGGCATCGCGATCGGCGAACGGACCTCGCCCGCGAGAACCCGACCGCGGGCGACCAGCGTATCGGCCATCTCGATATCGCCGATCGGCCTCGCCCGGGCGAGCAACGTTGTCAGGGCATCTTCAAAGGAGAGCATAGGGGCGGTCACGAGCGATTTTCGTAGTTCAGGATGAATTGGGCAATCCCTTCGGCGTCATCCAGGCCAAACACTGGAAACGGGGAATCCACTTCGACATCGGTCGCAACTGCGACCACGTGGGGGTTCTCCGGCCAGAGCGGCGGTTTGCCGTTCGCGGCGCGATGGACTTCCACCTTGGGCACCGAGGCTGCCTTGAAGCCTTCGATCAGCACCAGGTCGCAGGGCGCGAGCAGCTCGAGTTGCATCTCCAGCGAGGGCTCTGGCTCTCCCCGCAGTTCGTGCATCAATACCCATCGCTGCCCCGACAGCATCAGCACCTGGGTCGCGCCCGCCTCGCGGTGCCGAAAGGAGTCCTTCCCCGGACGATCGAGGTCGAATCCATGATGGGCGTGCTTGATCACCGATACTTTGAGGCCGCGCCCGGTGAACTGGGGGATCAGTTTCTCGATGAGCGTGGTCTTGCCCGAGCCCGACCAGCCGGCGATACCGAATACGATCATGAGCACAACACGCGTGGTCCGGAAGGTTTCAAGAATACATCATCGCCCGCTGCTCGGCGTCGCCCCGGAGCCCGCCCGCCTCGCTGTCCGGGTTGCCGCGCCCGCTCGCCCCCCACTCCCGCCGCGTGCCAGCGCAGCACCCACGCGTCGGCATCGCATCCGCCTCACCGGGTCGATTCGGCGCTCGCACGAAATGGGGCGACACGAGAAGCCCCTGATTGCTCAATGCGGGTAACTCAGCAGGCTACAATGGCATATAGCCCTTGGTATAACCACTGCATTTGGGGATAATTCCCCACGTCAAATATTCGATTGTCCAGCGGCCCATTCGCGGGTCGTCAGGACGGCGGTCCGGAGGAGAGAGGTAATGGGGACGACACAACGTGTTGCGACGTGGCTGGAGCTTGCCGCTGCGCCGGCCATGCGCGGCCGCGACTACAAGGTCAGGGTGCATCCGGTCGGCAGCAACGGAGGCCGGTGCTTCGCGATTTCCATGGACGACCGCTGGCTGTTCGACGGCGGCGGACGTCTGACGGTGTTCAAGGGTCTGGGCAGCGCGCTGCACTTTCTCAAGCTGCTGCAAGTCGACGACTTCGAACCTGGCGAATCCTGCAGCGATTCCTTGACGGGCGGCGACGGGCGCTACTGCCTCTGCACCAACGTCAAGCGTGGTCTCTTCCCCTGCCCGACCCGGCCCGAGGCCTGCCTACGCTGTCATTGACGCGCGGCCCGACGGGGGCGACAGGCTCGCGAGAAAGGCAATGGCCTCCGCTTCCACTCGCGTGCGCCGCATGGGGGGAAGGCTGCGCCAGACGATCTTGCCGTAGGGCCGCTCGGTCATGCGCGGATCGCACACACACAGCAACCCGAGATCCCGTTCGCTGCGAATCAGCCTGCCGGCGCCCTGCTTCATGCTGATGACCGCCCGCGGCAACTGATAGGTCATGAAGGGATTCTGCCCGCTCGAGCGCAGCGCCTCGATGCGCGCCGCCAGCACGGGGTCGTCGGGCGGGGCGAAGGGCAACTTATCGATCACCACCAGCGACAGCGCGTCACCCGGCACGTCGACGCCTTCCCAGAAACTCTGGCTGGCGACCAGCACGGCGTTGCCGAGCCTTCTGAAGCGCTCCAGCAACTCGCTGCGCGAGCCCTCGCCTTGCAGCAGTATCGGCAAGGATTCGCCGGCGCGTTCGAGCGCTTCGGCAAGCAGTCCATGGATACGGCGCATCGCTCGCAGCGAGGTGCATAGCACGAATGTTCGTCCCCGAGCTGCGCGAATCAGCGGCAGCGCCGCGCGCGCAACCGCTTCAGGATAGTCGGGGTGATTCGGATCGGGCATGCCCGTCGGCGCATACAGCATCGCCTGCTGGCCATAATCGAACGGGCTCCCCCAGACCGCCGTCTCGGGGGCGGGGTCGAGCCCGGACAAGCCCAGCTCACCACAGTAGTGGGTGAAGTCCGGCCCGATCGCGATGGTCGCGGACGTAAATACCCAGGCACGAGGCTCGCCCTCGAGTTGCCGTCGGAACACGCCTGCCACCTGCAGCGGCGTCGAATTGAGGGCAACGGCATGGGAAAAGACCTCCACCCAGCGGATCTGCTCGCCGGCCTCGGCACTGCGCCAGCGAACCAGGCGCTCCTGCAGCTCGACCGCCCGGCGCAGGCAGTTCGCCAGCCCCTCTGAACGCTCGGCCTGGGTCGCCAGCAGTTGGCGAAGGGCCTCGACCGCAGCGGCCAACGCTTCGGCCGCCGCCTCGAAGCCATCGGCGCTCGCAGCGGCCGCGGACGACAGACGGGCCGGCTCGGAGCCGAACGGGAGCCGCAGGTCGCGCGCTGCCTTCTCCAGCGCATCGCCGGCGTCGATCAGGGCACGGCAGTCCGGGGCGCCGGCCACGGTTTCGGCGCGCGTATCCCGGCACAGTTCGAGAAGTTGGGCCGTGGAGACGCTCTCGCCAAAGAACAGACTGGCGATATCGGGCAACTGGTGCGCCTCGTCGAAGATCACCGCATTGCACGCGGGCAGCAGTTCGCCCATGCCTTCGTCGCGCAACATCACGTCGGCAAAGAACAAGTGGTGGTTCACGACCACCACGTCGGCCTCCATCGCGTTCCGCCGGGCCGCCAGCACAAAGCACTCGCGCACCTGCGGGCAGTCCTGACCCAGGCAATTGTCGCGGGTAGACGTCGCTGCCACCCACGCCGGGGAGTCCTCGCGCACCGCGGCGCACTCGGCCTTGTCGCCGCTATGGGTGCTGCGGGCGAAGCGCGCGATGGCCCTCAGGTCGGCCGCGTCCTGGCGGCTTGCGAAGCGACCGCCGGTGGCGTTGCGCTCGAGGTGGTAGGGGCAGACGTAGTTGGCGCGCCCCTTGAGCAGCGCGACCGTGACCGGAACCTTGAGCGCGGCGCGCACGGTCGGCAGGTCGCGGTTGAAGAGCTGGTCCTGCAGGGTCTTGGTGCCGGTCGAGACGATGACCTTGCCGCCGGCGAGCAGTGCCGGCACCAGATAGGCGAAGGTCTTCCCGGTGCCGGTACCGGCCTCGACCACCAGCACACGGTGATCCCGCAGCGCCGCATGGATACGCTCGGCCATCTCGACCTGCTGGGGGCGCGCGGCAAAGCCGGGCACCGCTTGTGCAAGCGGCCCTTCGGCAGAAAAGACCGCGGTGATGTCCGTCACGCCCTCGGGTCAGTCCACGCGATGCGCTTCGGCGAGATAGTCGTGCGAGCGCATTTCGATCAGGCGGCTGACGGTGCGAACGAACTCGTGCGCGTTGTGACCCTCGGTGTACAACTCGCCCGCCTCGACCGCCGCGCTCAGGATGAGCTTCACCCGGTGGTCGTAGAGGACATCGACGAGCCAGGTGAAGCGGCGGGCCTCCGAGGCGTTGCCGGCGAGCATGCGCGGCACGTTCGAAAGCAACACGGTGTGGTGCTCGCGGGCGATCTCGAGATAGTCGTTCTGCGAGCGCGGACCACCGCACAAGGTCGTGAAGTCGAACCAGATCACGCCGGATGCGTGCCCGATTGCCTGGAGGCTGCGGCCCAGCACGTCCACAGTCGTGGCAACGGGTTCGCTTGCCGCCAGACGGCGAAAGTCCTCCCGCATCTTGCGGTCGGCTTCGCCGTCGGCCGGCACGAGGAAGATCTCGATGCGCTCCAGCGCGCGCAGGCGGTAATCGGTGCCGTGATCGATCTCCACCACGTCGAAGCGCCGCTTGAGCATCTCGATGGTCGGCAGGAAATTGATGCGCTGCAGGCCGTTCGGATAGAGTCCGTCGGGCGGATAGTTCGAGGTCATGACGAAGATGACCCCGCGGACGAACAATGCATCGAGCAACCGGCCGAGGATCATCGCATCGGCGATGTCCGAGACATGGAACTCGTCGAAGCACAAGAGCCGCGTCGCCCGAGCGATCCTGTCCGCGACCTTTTGCAGCGGATCGGGCTGCTGCTTGAGCGTTTTCAGCTCGTTGTGCACCTCCTGCATGAAGGCATGGAAATGCACCCGCCGCTTGCGCTGGTAGGGGACCGCATCGAAGAAGCAGTCCATCAGAAAGCTCTTGCCGCGACCCACCCCGCCCCAGAAATAGACGCTGCGGGGCAGTCGCGGCCGGGCGAACATGCGGCGCAGGGCGCCGCGGCGCGCCGCCTTGAACTCGAGCAGATCGGAATAGAGCACCTGCAGGCGCAGCGCAGCGGCGCGCTGCGCAGGATCGGACTTGAAGCCGCGCGTGCGCAATTGCGACTCGTACGCTTCGAGCATCCCGTTCGCGGAGACTTGCAGAATGCGGTGCGGCATGATGGCGGAGGATTTATGCGGCGAGAAACGAAAGCAACCGTAACCGGGGCGGCCCGGTGCCGCAGATTCTACCCTGCCGGCGAGACGGACGCCGCGCCCGTGCGCGACGCCCGTCGTGTGCTGCCGGTCAGAAGTGCAGCGGCCGCTTGTCGACAGCGAGCGCCGCCTCATGTACCACTTCGGACATCGTCGGATGGGCATGGCAGATGCGGGCGAGGTCTTCGGCCGCACCGCCGAACTCCATCGCCACCACCGCCTCGGCGATCAGCTCGGATGCATTCGCGCCGATGATATGGACGCCGAGGATACGATCGGTTTCAGCGCAGGCGAGCATCTTGACGAAGCCCTCGGGCGCACCCATGCCCATCGCCCTGCCATTGAAGGCGAACGGGATCTTGCCGGCGCGGTACGCGATGCCGTCGCGCTTCAGCTGCTGCTCGGTGCGGCCGACCCAGGCGATCTCGGGGCTGGTGTAGATGACCCACGGCACCGTGTTGAAGTCGCAGTGGCCGGCCTGGCCCGCCATCAGCTCGGCGACCATGACCGCCTCTTCCATCGCCTTGTGCGCGAGCATCGGGCCACGCACGACGTCACCCACCGCCCACACGCCCGGCAGGTTGGTCCGGCAGTGGTCGTCCACGGCGATCATGCCGCGCTCGTTCAACTCGAGCCCGACCGCCTCGGCATTGAGCCCGTCGGTGTTCGGCACGCGTCCGACCGAAACGACGAGCCGGTCGGCGGCGAGCTTCTGCGCGGCGCCGGCCTTGTCGGTGTAGGCGATGGTCACGCCCTTCTTGGTGACTTTGACCTCGCCGATGTTGCAGCCGAGCTGGATGTCCAGACCCTGCTTGCCGAAGAGCTTCAAGGCCTCCTTGGCGAGGTCGACGTCGGCCAGCGAGAGGAAGTCCGGCAGCGCCTCGAGCACCGTCACCTCGGAGCCGAGTCGGCGCCACACCGAACCCATCTCCAGGCCGATCACGCCGGCGCCAATAACGGCGAGCTTCTTCGGCACGGCGTCGAGATCGAGCGCGCCGACGTTGTCGCAGACGATCTTGTTGTCGACCGGAATACCGGGCAGATGACGCGCCTTGGAGCCGGTGGCGACGATGACTTGACGGGCGGTGACGACTTCGTCGCCGACCTTGACCTGCCACGCCTCGCCGGCGCGGCCGACGAAGCTGCCGTGACCGTTCAGCTGGGTCACCTTGTTCTTCTTGAACAGGCCCTTGATGCCGCCGGTAAGCTGATCGACGATGCCGTTCTTGCGGGCGATCATCGTGGTGACGTCGATCTTGGGCTGGCCGACCTGGATGCCCTGGGACTCGAAGCCGTGGGCCGCCTCTTCGAACAGATGCGAGGTATGCAGCAGCGCCTTGGACGGAATGCAGCCGACGTTCAGGCAGGTGCCGCCCAGACGCGGCTCGCCCTTGGGGTCGGCATAGGGGTTGGATTCGCAGCAAGCGGTCTTGAAACCGAGTTGGGCCGCGCGGATTGCAGCGACGTAGCCGCCGGGACCGCCGCCGATCACCAGTACGTCGAATTCCTTGGACATCGTTTTTCTCCCTGCTTGAGTGAAGCGAGCGCGCGACCGGTGCGGAGCGTGGGCTCCGCACCGGTCGTCGCGCTCGTGGGGTATCAGACGTCGAGAATGAGGCGGGCCGGATCCTCGAGCGCTTCCTTCATCGCCACCAGACCGAGCACCGCCTCGCGACCGTCGATGATCCGGTGGTCATAGGACATGGCGAGGTAGTTGATCGGACGGATCACGATCTGGCCGTTCTCGACCACCGGGCGATCCTTCGTGGCATGGATGCCGAGGATGGCCGACTGCGGCGGATTGATGATCGGCGTCGACAGCATCGAGCCGAACACGCCGCCGTTGGAGATGGAGAAGGTGCCGCCGGTCAATTCCTCGATCGACAGCTTGCCGTCCTTCGCCTTGTTGCCGAACTCGGCGATCTTCTTCTCGATGTCGGCGATCGACATCTGGTCCGCGTCACGCAGGATCGGCACGACCAGGCCGCGCGGCGAACCGACGGCGATGCCGATGTCGATGTAGCCGTGATAGACGATATCGTTGCCGTCGACCGAGGCGTTGAGAATGGGGAACCGCTTGAGCGCCGTGACCGCGGCCTTGACGAAGAAGCCCATGAAACCCAGCCGCACGCCGTGCGCCTTCTCGAACTTGTCGCCGTACTGCTTGCGTAGCGCCATGACCGGCGCCATGTTGACCTCGTTGAAGGTCGTCAGGATGGCGTTCTCGTTCTTCGACTGGAGCAGCCGCTCGGCAATGCGCGCGCGCAGGCGCGTCATCGGCACGCGCTCTTCCGGGCGGTCGCCGGACAATACGACGGCCGGCGCGGCGGCTGCGGCGGGCTTGGCCGACGCGGCCACGGCATCGGCCTTGGTGACACGGCCGCCACGGCCGGTCCCGCTGACTTCCGCGGCAACCACGCCCTTCTCCTCGAGAATCTTGCGCGCAGCCGGGCTCGCCGTGCCGGCGGGTGCGGCAGCCCCCGCAGCCGGAGCGGCCGGGGGCGGGGTGACCGCGGGAACGGGCTCCACCGCCTTGGCAGCGCCCGCTGCAGCCTTCGCTTCGGTATCGATCTGGGCGATCAACTCACCCGAGGTGACGGAATCGCCATTGCCCTTCACGATCTTGACCAGTACGCCGTCGGCCGGGGCCGGGGTCTCGAGCACGACCTTGTCGGTTTCGATGTCAATCAGGTTCTCGTCGCGCGAGACGGCCTCGCCTTCCTTCTTGTGCCAGGACACGAGGGTCGCTTCGGATACGGACTCGGACAACTGCGGCACTTTGACTTCAATCAGCATGGAGTTCTCTCCCTGTTATGCGCTGTTCTTGATGCGGGCTCAGTCCGGAAGCGGACCGAAGGCGTTTTCGATGACGTTCTTCTGCTGGGCGTTGTGCTTGGCGTAGTAGCCGACCGCCGGCGATGCCGCAGCGGGGCGGCTCACGAGCAGCAGCGTCCGCTTCGAGCCGAGCACGTTCGCCAGATGCTGACGCGAGGCGAGCCAATACCAGGCACCCTGGTTGCGCGGCTCCTCCTGACACCACACGAACTCCTTGGCGTTGGGAAACTCCGCGAGCGCTTCGGAAAGCGCCTCGGCCGGGAACGGATAGAGCTGCTCGATGCGCATCAGCGCCGTGTCCTTGATCCCGTTCTCGCGACGGTAGGCGAGCAGTTCGTAGTAGATCTTGCCCTGGCACAGAACGACCCGCTTGACCTTCTTGCGGTCGAGCTTCTCGACCTCGCCGATCACCGTGCGGAACGAGCCCTTGGCCAGTTCGTCGAGCGTCGACACCGCCTCCTTGTGGCGCAGCAGCGACTTCGGCGTGATGATCACGAGGGGCTTGCGGACCTTACGCACCATCTGGCGGCGCAGCAGGTGGAAGATCTGCGACGGCGTGGTCGGGACGCAAATCTGCCAGTTGTTCTCGGCCGCGTTGTTCATCAGGCGCTCGAGACGCGCGGACGAGTGCTCCGGGCCCTGGCCTTCGAAGCCGTGCGGCAGCATCAGGGTCAGCCCGCACAGACGGCCCCACTTGGCTTCGCCCGAACTGATGAACTGGTCGAGCACGACCTGGGCGCCGTTCACGAAGTCGCCGAACTGGGCTTCCCAGACGACGAGCTGGTTCGGCTCGGCAGTCGAGTAGCCGTACTCGAAGGCCAGCACCGCCTCTTCCGACAGCACCGAGTCATAGATGTGGAAGCCGCCCTGGCCGTCCTGGACGTGCTTGAGCGGGATGTGGATGCCGTGGTCCCAGCGCTCGCGCTTCTGGTCGTGCAGCACCGCATGGCGATGGAAGAAGGTGCCACGGCCGACGTCCTCACCCGAGATGCGCACGCCGTAGCCTTGGGCAACGAGGCTCGCATAGGCCAGGTTCTCGCCCATGCCCCAGTCGAGCGGCAGATCGCCCCGACCCATGGCGACGCGGTCGTCGATGATCTTCTTCACGCGCGGATGCAGGGTGAAGTTCTCGGGAATGTCGGTGAGTCGCTCGGAAAGCCGAGCGATCTCCTGCACCGGAATGCGGGTGTCGGCTTGATCCGTGTAGGGCTGGCCGATGTACGGGCTCCAGTCCACCGCGTACTTGCTGCTGTGGCCGGACAGGACCGGGTTGTAGAGCAACTCGCCGCGGTCCAGATGCTCGCGGTACTCCTTGATCATCGTATCCGGCTCGTCGGTGCCAATCGTGCCCTCGGCCACCAGGCGGTCGGCGTAGATCTTGCGGGTGCCTGGATGCTTGGCGATCTTGCTGTACATCAGCGGCTGCGTGACCATCGGCTCGTCCTGCTCGTTGTGGCCGAGCTTGCGGTAGCAGATCAGGTCGATCACCACGTCCTTCTTGAACTCCTTGCGGAACTCGACCGCGAGCGCCGTAACCAGCGCGACCGCCTCGGGGTCGTCGCCATTGACGTGGAAGATCGGCGCCTCGACCATCTTGAAGATGTCGGTGCAGTAGAGCGAGGAGCGGTAGTCGCGCGGATCCGAGGTCGTGAAGCCGATCTGGTTGTTCACGACGATGTGCACGGTGCCGCCGGTGCCGTAGCCGCGCGTCTGCGAGAAGTTCAGCATCTCCTGATTGACGCCCTGCCCGGCGACCGCGGCGTCACCGTGAATCAGCACAGCGAGGACCTGATCCTTGTTGGTATCTTCGCGGCGAACCTGCCGGGCGAAGACGGAGCCCGCGACGACCGGGTTGATGATCTCGAGGTGAGACGGGTTGAACGCGAGCGTGAGGTGCATCGGCCCGCCCGGGGTCATCACGTCGCTGGAGAAGCCCATGTGGTACTTGACGTCGCCGGCCGAGAGGTCGGAGGCAGCCTTGCCCTCGAACTCGGAGAACAGCATCTGGGGCGATTTCCCGAGCGTGTTGACGAGGACGTTGAGGCGGCCGCGGTGCGCCATGCCGATCACGACTTCCTGGGTGCCGAGGCTGCCCGCCACGCGGATGACTTCATCCATCGCGACGATCGCCGACTCGCCGCCTTCGAGCGAGAAGCGCTTCTGGCCGACGTAGCGGGTGTGCAGGTAACGTTCCAGCGTCTCGGCCGCCGTGGCGCGCTCGAGGATGCGCTTCTTGGTCTCGGCCGAGAAACGCGGGGTCGCGCGGATGCTCTCGAGGCGGCTCTGGATCCAGCGCTTCTGGCCGATGTCCGACATGTACATGTATTCGGAGCCGATCGAGCCGCAGTAGGTCTGACGCAGAGCTTCGAGGATCTCGCGCAGCGTGGCGTGGCTGTCGGAGAAGGCGTGGAAGGAGCCGACGTTGAAGCGCTTGTTGAGATCCGCTTCGGTGAAACCGTAGAACGAGGGCTCGAGTTCGGCGATCTCCGGACGCTCGGTGCGCTTGAGCGGATCGAGGTTGGCCCAGCGGTTGCCGAGAAAGCGGTAGGCATTGATCAACTGCAGCGTGCTGACCTGACGGCGATCGTCGTCGCCGGGGGCCGTGCGCACGCGCCCTTGCTTCGCCATCTGGGCAAACGCCTCGATGACCGGACCGTGCGCCACGTCGCGCACCGCAGCACCGGCCTGATTCTGCAGGTTGTCGAAATAGGCGCGCCAGGCCTCGGGCACCGAGGCCGGGTCGGCGAGATAGTTCTCGTAGAGCTCCTCCACGAACGGCGCGTTGCTGCCGAACAGGTAGGATGTGGACATCTTTTCTTTCATCATGGCGGTGCCACCTATAGGCGTTTCGTCAAGGCTATCGGCAATGGGCGGAGCTGAATCGGGGGAGGCCGGCAACGGATGCGAAAGCGGGATGACCGCGACTTGCGATCATCCCGCGGCGCTTACGCTACGATCCGCTCCCGGCCCGTCTCCGGCATGGAAGCGTTACGCGCGCGCCGACAGCGCCGGAACGTCACGGCGAGCCGCGCCCGTGTAGAGCTGGCGCGGACGCCCGATCTTGTACTCGGGATCGGTGATCATCTCCTCCCACTGGGTGATCCAGCCGACCGTGCGCGCGAGCGCGAAGATGCAGGTGAACATCGAGGTCGGGATGCCCAGCGCCTTCTGCACGATGCCCGAATAGAAGTCGACGTTCGGGTAGAGCTTCTTCTCGACGAAGTACGGATCCTCGAGGGCGATCTTCTCGAGTTCCTTCGCAAGCTTGAACAGCCGGTCGTTTTCCAGGCCCAGTTCGCCGAGCACTTCGGTGCACACCTTGCCCATGAGCTTGGCGCGCGGGTCGAAGTTCTTGTAGACGCGATGGCCGAAGCCCATCAGCTTGAAGCTGTCGTTCTTGTCCTTGGCGCGCTTGATGTACTCGCCGACGCGCGAGACGTCGCCGATCTCTTCCAGCATGTTGAGGCAGGCCTCGTTCGCGCCGCCGTGCGCCGGGCCCCACAGGCAGGCAATGCCGGCCGAGATGCAGGCGAACGGGTTGGCACCGGACGAGCCGGCAAGCCGCACCGTCGAGGTCGAGGCATTCTGCTCGTGGTCGGCGTGCAGGGTGAAGATCACGTCGAGCGCGCGCACCAGCACCGGATTGGGCTTGTACTCCTCGCACGGGGTGCCGAACATCATGTGCATGAAGTTCGCCGTGTAGTCGAGGTCGTTCCTCGGGTACATGAACGGCTGGCCCATGTTGTACTTGTAGGCCATTGCGACGATCGTCGGCAGCTTGGCGATCAGCCGGTTGATCGAGATATTGCGGTGCTCGGCGTCGGAGAAGTCCATGGCCTCGTGGTAGAACGCCGACAGCGCGCCGACCACCCCGACCATCACCGCCATCGGGTGCGCGTCGCGGCGGAAGCCCGAATAGAACTTGTTGATCTGGTCGTGCAACATCGTGTGATTCTTGATCACCGACTCGAACTCGGTCTTCTGCTGGCGGTTGGGCAACTCGCCGTTCTTCAGCAGGTAGGCCACTTCGAGGAAGCTGCACTTCTCGGCGAGTTGCTCGATCGGATAGCCGCGATAGAGCAGCTCGCCCTTGTCGCCGTCGATAAAGGTGATCGACGACTTGCAGCTCGCGGTCGACAGGAAGCCGGAGTCGTAGGTGAACAGGCCGGTCTTGGCGCCCAGGGTGCGAATATCGATGACGTCGTTGCCGTGGGTTCCGGTCATCACCGGAAACTCGTACGACTTGCCATCCAGCGTAAGCGTTGCAGTACGTTCAGTGCTCATAGGTCATCCCTTGTTTGCTTGCCTGTTTCAACTAACAGCTCCCTGCCCTGCCCGCGCGGCCTGCTCAGGACTGCCGCAGCAGCCCGAGCACCCCGCGCCAGCGCTCCTTCGCGCATGGAGCACTCCCATTGACCATCGCCCACAGCTCGTGGTCCTCACAGCGCAGCAGATCCTCGAGATCGGCCAGTGTCTCCTCGTCCAGCCGATCGAAGTCCCGCTCGAGGAAGCGCGCAAGCACCAGGTCGAGCTCCAGCAGGGCCCTGCGGCACTGCCAGAGCACGCGCTTCCGGTCAATCGTCATACCGCCCGCGCCACCATCATGTCCTTGATCTTGCCGATCGCCCGCGTCGGGTTCAGGCTCTTCGGACAGACGTCGACGCAGTTCATGATGCTGTGGCAGCGGAACAGGCGATACGGGTCCTCGAGATTGTCGAGGCGCTCGTTGGTCGCCTGGTCGCGCGTATCCGCCAGGAAGCGGTAGGCCGCGAGCAGCCCCGCCGGACCGACGAACTTGTCCGGGTTCCACCAGAACGACGGGCACGAGGTCGAGCAGCAGGCGCACAGGATGCACTCGTAGAGGCCGTTGAGCTCCTCACGGTCGTCGGGCGACTGCAGCCGCTCGCGCTCCGGCGGCGGATCGTTGTTGATCAGATACGGCTTGATCGAGTGGTACTGCTTGAAGAACTGGGTCATGTCGACGATCAGGTCGCGGATGACCGGCAGCCCGGGCAGCGGACGCAGCACGATGGGCTGGGCGACCTTGTCGATGTCGGTCAGGCACGCCAGGCCGTTCTTGCCGTTGATGTTCATCGCGTCCGAGCCACACACGCCCTCGCGGCACGAGCGCCGGAACGACAGCGAGTCGTCCTTGGCCTTGAGCCGCACCAGCGCGTCGAGCAGCTTCTTGTCGGAAGCCTCGAGCTCGACCGAGATGTCCTGCATGTAGGGCTTTTCGTCGCGATCGGGGTCGTAACGGTAGATCTTGAATTGAACGGTACGCTTGGTCATTTCGTGATTTCTCCGGCGCTCAATAGGTGCGCTTGGCCAGCGCGATCGGATCGACGTCGTGCGACAGCGGCTTGAGCGTCACCGGCTTGTAGTCGAGGCGATTGCCGTCGCGGTACCACAGCGTGTGCTTGAGCCACTCGTTGTCGTTGCGACCGTTGGGGAATTCCGGTGTATCCGGGGCGTCGTCGCGCACGTGGGCGCCGCGCGATTCCTTGCGGGCCTCCGCCGAGATCATCGTCGCCTTGGCAACCTCGATCAGGTTGTCGAGCTCGAGCGCCTCGACCCGGGCCGTGTTCCAGACCTTGGACTTGTCCTTGATCTCGGTGCGCTGGGCGCGTTCGGCAACTTCGAGGATTGCGGTCACGCCTTCCTTCAGCAGGCCGTCGAAGCGGAACACGCCGGCGTGCTTCTGCATGGTGCGGCGCATCGCGAGGCCGACCTCGTGCACGCTCTCGCCGTTGGTCTGGCCTTCGAGGCGGGCAATACGCGCGAGCGAGGCGTCGGCCGCGTCGGCCGGCAGCGGCTTGAGCGACAGATTGCCGACCGCGATGTCCTCGACCACGGTTTCACCGGCCGACTTGCCGAACACCAGCAGGTCGAGCAGCGAGTTGGTGCCGAGGCGGTTCGCGCCGTGCACAGACGCGCAGGCGCATTCGCCGGCGGCGTAAAAGCCGGCCACCGGGCTGTTCGGCTCGCCGTCCTTGGGCACGACCACCTGACCCTTGTAGTTGGTCGGGATGCCGCCCATCTGGTAGTGGCAGGTCGGCACCACCGGGATCGGCTCCTTGATCGGGTCGACGCCGGCAAACTGGATCGAGATCTCGCGGATGCCGGGCAGCCGCTTCATGATGGTCTCGGGCGCGAGGTGCGTGATGTCGAGCAGCACGTAGTCCTTGTCCGGCCCGCAGCCACGGCCCTCGTTGATCTCGGTGGTCATCGCGCGCGAGACGACGTCGCGCGAGGCGAGGTCCTTGAGGTTGGGCGCGTAGCGCTCCATGAAGCGCTCGCCGCTGGCATTCCTGAGGATGCCGCCTTCGCCTCGCACCCCTTCGGTGATCAGCACGCCCGCGCCGGCCACGCCGGTCGGGTGGAACTGCCAGAACTCCATGTCCTCGAGCGGAATGCCGGCCCGCGCGGCCATGCCGACGCCGTCACCGGTGTTGATGAAGGCGTTGGTGGAGCTGTAGTAGATGCGGCCCGCCCCGCCGGTCGCAAAGATCGTCGCCTTGGCGTGGAAGATGCACACTTCGCCGGTTTCCATCTCGAGCGCGGTGACGCCCAGCACGTCGCCATCGGCGTCCCGGATCAGGTCGAGCGCCATCCACTCGACGAAGAACTGCGTGTTGGCCCGCACGTTGCGCTGGTAGAGCGCGTGCAGCATCGCGTGGCCGGTGCGGTCGGCCGCGGCGCACGAGCGCGAGACCGGCGCCTGGCCGTAGTTCTGCGAGTGGCCGCCGAAGGGGCGCTGGTAGATCTTGCCGTTGTCGGTGCGGTCGAACGGCATGCCGTAGTGCTCGAGCTCGACCACGACCTCGTTGGCCTTGCGGCACATGAACTCGATCGCGTCCTGATCGCCCAGCCAGTCCGACCCCTTGACGGTGTCGTACATGTGCCAGTGCCAGTTGTCCTCGGTCGAGTTGCCGAGCGAGGCCGCCACGCCGCCCTGGGCGGCGACGGTGTGCGAGCGGGTCGGGAACACCTTGGTCAGGACGGCGGTCTTCAGGCCCGCCTCGGAGAGTTGCAGGGCCGCGCGCAGACCGGCACCGCCGGCCCCCACGATGACCGCATCAAAAGTACGTTTCGCGACGCTCACGCTCAAAGCCTCCACAGAATCTGGGCCGCCCAGCCGGCGTAGCCGACCAGCACGAAGATCGTGACCACATGCAGCGCAAGGCGAATGCCGACCGGCTTGATGTAGTCCATGTAGATGTCACGCACGCCGATCCAGGCGTGGTAGATCAGCGCGAAGAAGAAGAGCAGGGTCAGGAAACGGACCAGACCGTTGCTGAACAGTCCGTGCCAGGCCGGATAGGACATCTCCGGCAGACCGAGCGCGGCTGCCGCGAACAGGATCGTGTAGACCGCCATGTAGACGGCCGTCGCGCGCTGGGCAATCCAGTCGCGCAGCCCGTAATGGGCGCCGACGACGATACGCTTCACCATAGCATCACCCCGATGACGACGGTCAGCGCGAGGCTGACGATGAGCACGAGCTGCGAGCTCTTGCGGGCGGCCTCCAGCTCGACGCCCTGATGCAGGTCGAGCAGCAGGAAGCGGATGCCGGCGCAGAAGTGATGCAGGTAGGCCCACAGCAGGCCGAGCAGCACGAGCTTGACCAGCGGATTGGCGACGATCGCCTTGTAGGTCGCGAAGGTCTCGGGCGAACCCAGACTCAGGTCGAACAGGTAGATCAGGAACGGCAGCAGCAGGAACAGCCCCGCTCCGCTGACGCGGTGAAAGATCGACACGATGCCCGGCAAGGGCAGGCGTATCTCATGCAGCGCGAGAAACTTGGGCCTCGGCTTTCGCACAGTGGCTTCTGGCATATTGTTTTACCCCTTGATTAGCGGCGGTTGCCCACCGCGTTTTCTCCCAACCGAAAAAACTGCGTGATTATAAGTGCGAATCGCAACGCACTGTCGCTCTGCGTTTCAGCTCAGTTCATTCAGGTAGAAATGTTCGTCGGTGAGGTAGAGTCCGCGCCGCCACTCGACCGGCTTGTCCCCGTAGGTGTAGGTGACGCGCTCGACCGACAGCAGCGGTTTGCCCTCGGGCACCCTGAGCACCTCGGCCGTGCCCCGGTCTGCCGCCACGGCGCGAATGCTCTCCTGGGCGCGGATCATGCGCAGGCCGAAGCGCGTCTCGAACAGGCTGTAGATCGATCCTTGCCAACCCTGCAGCACCTCCAGAGTCAGCCCCTGGAAGATCTCGCCGGGAAGATAGATTTCGTCGATGACGACCGGCTTCTGCGCGAACTTGAGCAAGCGCCTGACGATGATGATCGGATCGCCGGGCTTGATCCCGAGCATGCGCGAGGCTTCCTGGCCGGCGCGGGCCCGCCAGCACTCCAGCGGCACGCTCTCGGGATGGCTGATTTCCCCATCCAACGGCACGAGGCGCAGAAAGCGAAACAGCGCGCGCGGATCGTTGTGCGACGCGACGAAGGTGCCCTTCCCCTGTTTGCGAACCAGCAGATTGTCCGCCGCCATTTCATCGATGGCCTTGCGCACCGTCCCTTGCGAGACGTTGAACCGTGCGGCAAGCTCCTGCTCGCTGGGGATCACCTGACCGGGACGCCATTCGCCGGCCTCGAGCGCCTGCAACATCAGGCCCTTGATTTGCCGGTAAAGCGGGCTATAGGTCGGGGAGTCCTGTGACATGGGCGCTATTTCAGCACAAAATTTTGGAGACGTCCATCAACCATCTCTTGTCTTATATAAGATAAAAGACATGATTTGACACTCAAGCCGCTTGCTCTTACCATCTCGGCGCCTCGATTCAGGTTTCGGCCGCCCCCGGAGCACAACCCCGCGGGGAGGATTACACTATTGGATTCAACGCCACCCACTCGCCTTGAGGGAGTAAACACATGAGCAAGTCCCCCGTTCGCGTTGCCGTAACCGGCGCAGCCGGTCAAATCGGTTACAGCCTGCTGTTCCGCATTGCCAGTGGTGAGATGCTGGGCAAGGACCAGCCGGTCATCCTCCAGTTGCTCGACCTGCCCCAGGCCCAGAAGGCGGTCAAGGGTGTGATGATGGAGCTCGAGGACTGCGCGTTTCCGCTGCTCGCCGGCATGATCGCCACCGACGATCCCAATGTCGCGTTCAAGGACGCCCAGGTCGCGCTGCTGGTCGGCGCCCGTCCCCGCGGTCCCGGCATGGAGCGCAAGGACCTGCTCACCGAGAACGCCAAGATCTTTACGGTCCAGGGCGCCGCGATCGGCCAGCACGCCGCCCCCGACTGCAAGGTGCTCGTCGTCGGCAACCCGTGCAACACCAACGCCTACATCGCAATGAAGACCGCCGAGAAGTTCGGTCGGGTATCGTCGAAGAACTTCACTGGCATGCTTCGCCTGGACCACAACCGTGCGCTGTCCCAGCTCGCGACCAAGAGCGGCCGCGCCGTCTCCAGCCTGAAAAAGCTGGTGGTGTGGGGCAACCACTCCCCGACGATGTACGCGGACTACCGTTTCGTGACCTCGAACGGCGACAACGTCAAGGGCATGATCAACGACGACGCCTGGAACCGCGACGTCTTCCTGCCCACCGTGGGCAAGCGCGGCGCCGCCATCATCGAAGCGCGCGGCCTGTCCTCGGCCGCTTCCGCGGCCAACGCCGCGATCGACCACATCCGTGACTGGGTACTGGGCTCGAACGGCGAGTGGGTCACGATGGGCGTGCCCTCGGACGGCTCGTACGGCATCCCGGAAGGCATCATCTACGGCTTCCCCTGCACGACCGCCAATGGCGAGTACACCATCGTCCAGGGCCTCGACATCGACGCGTTCTCGCGCGAGCGCATGACGGTCACGCTGAACGAACTCCTCGAAGAGCGCGACGGCGTGAAGGATCTTCTGAGCTAAGCTTTTTCGAATCGTTCGGATCGACGGGCGCACGGCGAAAGCCGTGCGCTTTTTCGTGGACGCCCGCGTGGCGCGAACCGCCGCCGACCGCTTGTCTTCGGCACGCGCGAACCGTGCTCGCAGGCGTCATCGCCGCACGCCGGTTTGCTATCCTTGCGCCTGCCTGATCTTCACGGAATTCGTGCATCCATGACCACCCCTCTCCTGCCCGGCGACGTGTTGTTCGCCGGCGAGCGCCCCTTCCCCATCCTGCCCGTCGTGGACCACTACGCGGGGTCGGAAAAGCTGATGAGAAAGGCCCTCGCCCTGCAGCAGCAACTCGGTCCGATCTTCGATGTGACCTGCGACTGCGAGGATGGCGCGCATGCCGGCGCCGAGGCCGAGCACGCCCGGATGGCGGCCGAACTGGTGATGAGCGGCGAGAACGCGCACGGCCGCGTCGGGGCGCGTATCCATGACATCACCCATACGCACTGGCAACAGGATCTCGAGATCCTGGTCGGCACCGCGGGCGCCCGCCTGGCCTTCTTGACGCTCCCCAAGGTGCGCGGAGTCGCCGATGCGAGGGCGCAGATCGAACAGTTGCGCGACCTGGAGCGCCATCACGGGATCGGGCGCCCCATCCCGGTGCACGTATTGATCGAGACCCACGGCGCCCTGCGTGAAAGCTGGCAGATCGCAGAACTCGAAGGGGTGGAGTCGCTCGACTTCGGACTGATGGACTTCGTCTCCGCCCACCACGGCGCGATTCCCGGCGTAGCCATGAAGAGTCCGGGGCAGTTCGCCCATCCGCTCGTGGTCCGGGCAAAGGCCGAGATTGCCGCGGCGGCGCTGGGCAACGGCGTCGTGCCATCGCACAACGTCACCACCGAGCTCGGGGACCTCGACGTCATCCGCACCGACGCACGCGCAGCGCGGGACTTCGGCTACCTGCGAATGTGGAGCATCCATCCGAACCAGATCGCCCCGATCATCGAGGCCATGCGCCCGGACTTCTCCGAGGTCGACGAGGCGACGGAAATTCTGGCTGCCGCCCAGGACGCGGGCTGGGGCCCCATCCGCCACGCTGGGCGCTTGCACGACCGCGCCTCGTATCGGTACTACTGGGAGTTGCTTTCGCGAGCCCGGACAACCGGGATGGACCTGCCGGGCGAAGCGCGGGCGCGCTTCTTCTCGCCGGCAAGCTGAGGCCCGACGGGGCGGCCCAACCCGGCACGCCCCGCCAAGCGAAGCGCCTTCGCACCCTCGTGGCCGAGGCGGCGCCCACCCCGGCGCTTGCCTCACTTGTGACGGAAGCGGATCCGCGCCTTGGTGAGATCGTAGGGCGACATCTCCACGCTGACACGATCGCCGGCCAGCACGCGAATGCGGTGCTTGCGCATCTTCCCTGAAGCATAGGCCGCCACCTCGACGCCGTTCTCCAGCGTCACCCGAAAACGCGTGTCGGGCAGCACTTCGGCGACCACGCCTTCCATCTCCAACAACTCTTCCTTTGCCATCGTGAACTCCTCGGTGTTCGTTGATACGGCGCCTCAACCGGCCGATCCCTCTGCCACACCGCAGAACCGTGCGATCCGCGGATACCGAGCCACAGGCACCGGCAAGACGGGTCGTGGGATCCGTTTGCGGAAGCCACGCCGCCATCAGGCGCGAGCAAGAGCACTACCGGCGAGCAGTCAACCCGCTGAGTCCGACGCAGGCAACGGGGGCAATAGGGAGGACGTGCCGTAGCCATGCATCGGCGTGCAGGCCCGGACCGCAAGAGGCCGACGAACCGGACAAACAATCGATCGATGCCGCCCGGCCCGTGCTGAAAATACGATCGAGGGAGATTATACACGACATTCGCGGCGCCCGGCCGACGCCGCCGGCAACGCCCTCTAAACGACACGACGTGCGCTCCAACGAGCCGCGCCGATTGTCCAGAATTCGCCGCATTCCCTATAATTAGGGATGCCCGAAAAGTCTGCGACGCCACGCGAATGCACTGTCCTGTTTGCCGACCTGGTCGGCAGCACGCAGCTTTACGAGCGTGCCGGCGACGAGTCCGCATTCGAGATCGTCGACGCCTTCGTCCAGAAGATGCGGGACGTGGTCGAAAGCAGGGGGGGGCGGGTCGTCAAGCATACCGGCGACGGGCTCATGGCCGTTTTCGAGCAAGCAGAGGGGGCTGCCGAGGCTGCGATCAATATGCACTTGAAGATGCGCGAGCGCGTCAATCCCGACTCGGAGCAGATGGGCATCAAGGTCGGTTTCCACACCGGCCCGGTCATCGAAAGCGGTGAAGATGTCTTCGGCGAGACCGTCAATCAGGCCTCGCGGCTGGCGGAGCTCGCGTCACCGGGGCGTGCGCTGACCTCGGGGGAGACCATGGACTGTCTCGGCCAGGAATGGAAAGGGCTCCTCAATCGCCTTTCGCCGCGGGTGCTGCGCGGCGCCTCGCGGGCCACGCAGATCTACGAACTCAAGTGCGAATCGGTCGGCGACGTCACGGTGCTGCAGAACGTGCCGCCCGAGGCCGAAGGGCAGCTGGAGATCCGGCTCTATCTCAACCAGCAGCGGCTGGTCCTCAACGCCGCCACGCCCATCGCCCACGTGGGCAGGGAAAGCTCGGCCGACCTCAAGGTCGGCGACAGCCGCGCCTCGCGCCGCCACGCCGACATCGAGCTGCGCGGCGACAAGTTCGTGCTGGTCGACCACAGCAGCAACGGCACCTACGTCGCGATCGAGGGCGAGAAGGAGTTCTTCCTGTCGCGCGAGGAGGCGGTGCTCCACGGGCGCGGGCTGATCGCGCTCGGCGGCCCCTGCGCCGACAATCCTTACGCAATCAAATTCGTCTGCGTCTGACGGGCGAAAAAAACCTCCCCGGAGACCGGAGAGGTTGCAGCCGTGAGCGCGGCGGGCCGCAACGGCCCGCCGATGCGCGTGAGGCGTCAGACTACGACGGTGTCCGCGACGCTCCTGAACTCGTCGATCTGGTCGAAGTTCATGTAGCGATAGACCTCGCCCGCCTTGGCATTCACCGCCTGGACCTGCTCCAGATACTCGGCGACGGTCGGGATCTTGCCCATCAGCGCGCACACCGCGGCGAGTTCGGCCGAGCCGAGATAGACGCGGGTGTCGATGCCGAGCCGGTTCGGGAAGTTGCGCGTCGAGGTGGACATCGCCGTCGAGCCCTTGCGGATCTGCGCCTGGTTGCCCATGCACAGCGAGCAGCCGGGCATCTCCATGCGGGCACCTGACTTGCCGAGCACCGAATAGTAGCCTTCCTCGTTGAGGATCATCGCGTCCATCTTGGTCGGCGGGGCGATCCACAGGCGGGTCGGGATGTCGCTCTTGCCGTCGAGCACCTTGCCGGCGGCGCGGAAGTGGCCGATGTTGGTCATGCACGAGCCGATGAAGACCTCGTCGATCTTGTCGCCGGCGACTTCGGATAGCAGCTTCACGTCGTCCGGGTCGTTCGGGCAGGCGACGATCGGCTCCTTGATGTCGGCGAGATCGATCTCGATCACTGCCGCGTACTCGGCGTCGGCATCGGGGGCGAGCAGCGTGCCGTTGGCGATCCACTCCTCCATCGCCTTGATGCGGCGGCCGAGCGTGCGCTTGTCCTCGTAGCCGTTGGCGATCATCCACTTCATCAGCGTGATGTTCGAGCGCATGTACTCGACGATCGGCGCCTTGTCGAGATGCACCGTGCAGCCCGCGGCGGAGCGTTCGGCCGAGGCGTCGGAGAGTTCGAACGCCTGCTCGACCTTGAGCTCGGGCAGCCCTTCGATCTCGAGGATGCGACCGGAGAAGATGTTCTTCTTGCCCTTCTTCTCGACCGTGAGCAGGCCCTGGTTGATGGCGTAGTAGGGGATCGCGTTCACCAGGTCGCGCAGGGTCACGCCGGGCTGCATCTTGCCCTTGAAGCGCACCAGCACCGATTCCGGCATGTCGAGCGGCATCACGCCGGTGGCGGCGGCGAAGGCGACGAGCCCCGAGCCGGCCGGGAACGAGATGCCGATCGGGAAGCGGGTGTGCGAGTCGCCGCCGGTGCCGACCGTGTCGGGCAGCAGCAGGCGGTTGAGCCACGAGTGGATCACGCCGTCACCGGGGCGCAGGCTCACCCCGCCGCGGGTCGAGATAAAGCTCGGCAGCTCGCGGTGCATGCGCACGTCGACGAGCTTCGGGTAGGCTGCGGTGTGGCAGAAGGACTGCATCACCAGGTCGGCCGAGAAGCCGAGGCAGGCGAGGTCCTTCAGCTCGTCGCGGGTCATCGGGCCGGTGGTGTCCTGGGAGCCGACGGTGGTCATTCTGGGCTCGCAGTAGGTACCCGGACGGATGCCCTGCCCTTCCGGCAGCCCGCAGGCGCGGCCGACCATCTTCTGCGCGAGCGAGAAGCCTTTGCCGGAGTCGGCCGGGTTCTGCGGCAGGCGGAACAGCGTCGATGCGGGCAGCCCGAGCGCCTCGCGCGCCTTGGCGGTGAGGCCGCGGCCGATGATCAGCGGGATGCGCCCGCCGGCGCGCACCTCGTCGAGGATCACCGGGGTCTTGAGCTGGGATTCGGCGATCACCGCGCCGTTCTTGAGCGCCGTGACCTGGGCGGTCGCTGCGTCGACGCGCAGCTCGATCTCGTCGCCCATCTCCATCTGCCCGACGTCGAGCTCGATCGGCAGCGCGCCGGCGTCTTCCATGGTGTTGAAGAAGATCGGCGCAATCTTCGAGCCCAGGCACACGCCGCCGAAGCGCTTGTTCGGCACGAACGGGATGTCCTCGCCGGTGAACCACAGCACCGAGTTGGTCGCCGACTTGCGCGACGAGCCGGTGCCGACGACGTCGCCGACGTAGGCGACGAGATTGCCCCGGGCCTTGAGGTCCTCGAGGAACTTGACCGGGCCGCGCACGCCGGGCTCCTCCGGGGTGATGCCGGGGCGCGGGTTCTTCAGCATCGCCAGCGCGTGCAGCGGGATGTCGGGGCGGCTCCAGGCGTCCGGCGCCGGCGACAGGTCGTCGGTGTTGGTTTCGCCCGAGACCTTGAACACGGTGAGCTTCATCGAGGCCGGCACTTCGGGACGACTGGTGAACCACTCGGCGTCGGCCCACGACTGCAGCACCGCCTTGGCGTTGGCGCAGCCCTTGTCGGCCGCTTCCTTGACGTCGTGGAAGTAGTCGAACATCAGCAGGGTCTTCTTCAGCCCTTCGGCCGCGACCGTGCCGACCTCGGCATCGCCGAGCAGGTCGATCAGCGGCTTGATGTTGAAGCCGCCCAGCATGGTGCCGAGCAGTTCGGTTGCCTTGGCGCGCGAGACGAGCGCACACGGCTCGGTGCCCTTCGCGACCTTCGCCAGAAACTCCGCCTTGACCTTGGCCGCGTCGTCGACGCCGGCGGGCACGCGGTGGGTAAGCAGCTCGACGAGAAAGGCCTCCTCGCCGGCCGGGGGATTCTTCAGCAGCGCAACCAGCTCCTCGGTCTGCTGCTTGGACAGGGGCAGGGGCGGGATGCCGAGGGCAGCGCGCTCGGCGACATGGGCACGGTAGGCTTCAAGCACGGCGGATTCCTTCCATTGTTGAAGTGGCTGGGCGCCCGGACAGCTGCCCGAGCGACGGCGTAGATTATATGTCTTTTATAAGACTTGATGTGCGCCGCAGCACAATGGAAGCCACCGTGCCTGCGCGATCACCCCGATGGAGGGGCGGGTGGATTCTACTCCTGCCAGCCTGCGCTCTTGAACCCCATTGCGGCAAGCCTGTCTGACCACTGGTCTCCGGTCGCTCGGGTCCTTGGTGCCCGTCCCCGCCCGAGCCCGGATCGAGCTTCCCTCTCGCAGCGCCACCCACGGGTCGGCAACCCGCAACAAGGAGGTTCTCGATGCCGCACAATCTGTTCGAATCCCGCAAGCCGCTCGCCATGCCCGCGCGGACCGACGTCTGGATGTACTCGCTGCCGGCGCTCGAAGCCGCCGGTCTGGGCAGGATTTCACGTCTGCCGGTGTCGATACGCATCGTGCTCGAGTCGGTGCTGCGCAACTGCGACGGCAGGAAGGTCACCGAGGAGCATGTCCGCCAGCTGGCCGGCTGGCAGCCCAAGGCCCCCCGCACCCACGAGATCCCGTTCGTGGTCGCGCGCGTGGTGCTGCAGGATTTCACCGGGGTGCCGCTGCTGTGTGACCTCGCGGCGATGCGTAACGTCGCCGCAGACATGGGTCGTGACCCGAAAGCGATCGAGCCGCTCGTGCCGGTCGATCTGGTGGTCGACCATTCGGTGCAGGTCGACGTCTATGGCAGCCCCGAGGCGCTGCGCCGCAACATGGAGCTCGAGTTCGAGCGCAATCGCGAGCGCTACCAGTTCATGAAGTGGGGCATGCAGGCCTTCGACACCTTCAAGGTCGTCCCGCCCGGCATCGGCATCGTGCACCAGGTCAATCTCGAATACCTGTTCCGCGGCGTGCGCAGCCGCGAGACCGACGAGGGCCTGCTCTGCTTCCCCGACACCCTGGTCGGGACCGACTCGCACACGACCATGATCAACGGCGTAGGTGTGGTCGGCTGGGGCGTGGGCGGCATCGAGGCGGAGGCCGGGATGCTCGGCCAGCCGGTGTATTTCCTCACGCCCGACGTCGTCGGCGTCGAACTCGCGGGGCGTCTCGGCGAGGGCGTGACGGCGACCGACCTGGTGCTGACGGTGACCGAGATGCTGCGCCGCGAGAAGGTGGTCGGGCAGTTCGTCGAATTCTTCGGCGAGGGCACGGCCAGCCTCGGCGTCACCGACCGCGCGACCGTCGCCAACATGGCCCCCGAGTACGGCGCGACCATGGGCTTCTTCCCGGTCGACGACAAGACCGTCGAGTACATGCGCGGCACCGGCCGCAGCGACGAGGAGTGCGAACTGTTCGAGGCCTACTTCCGCGCGCAGGAGCTCTACGGTGTGCCGCGGGCGGGCGAGATCGACTACTCGCGCGTCCTCAGGCTCGACCTCGCCGAAGTCGTGCCCTCGCTCGCCGGGCCTAAGCGCCCGCAGGACCGCATCGAACTGCCCGAGATGGCGGACACCTTCGACAAGCTCTTTTGCACGCCGGCGGTCGACGACGGCTTCGGCCAGCCCGAGGCGGCGCTCGGCACGCGCTTTCCGACCAGGCTGCCAGGGGTGGATCTCGGCCACGGCGACGTGCTGATCGCGGCGATCACCTCGTGCACCAACACCAGCAACCCGGCGGTGCTGATCGCCGCCGGCCTGCTCGCGAAGAAGGCCGTCGACAAGGGCCTCACGGTCAAGTCCCACGTCAAGACCTCGCTCGCGCCGGGCTCGCGGGTGGTGACCGAGTACCTGGAGAAGGCCGGTCTCCTCGAGCCACTTTCCAAGCTCGGCTTTGCGCTCGCCGGCTACGGCTGCACCACCTGCATCGGCAATGCCGGCGACCTCACCCCGGAACTGAACGAGGCGATCACCGAGAACAGCGTGATCGCCGCGGCGGTGCTCTCCGGCAACCGCAACTTCGAGGCGCGCATCCACCCCCTTATCCGCGCCAATTACCTCGCCTCACCGCCGCTGGTGGTCGCCTTCGCGATCGCCGGGCGCGTCAATATCGACCTCACCAGCGATCCGCTCGGCATGGGCCGCGACGGCCATCACGTGTACCTGCGCGACATCTGGCCGAGCTCCGACGAGATCGAGGCGATCCTGCCGTTCGCGATGGATCCGGCGACCTTCAGGCGGCTCTATGCCGACTTCACTGGAGACCACGATCTGTGGAATGACATCCCGGCGGCGACCGGCGAGGTCTACGCCTGGCCCGAGTCGACCTACATCGCCAGGCCGCCCTTCTTCGACGGCTTCTCGCTGCAACCGGGCGCGGTCGGCGACATCACCGGAGCGCGGGCACTGCTGCTGCTCGGCGACTCGGTCACCACCGATCACATTTCGCCGGCCGGCTCGTTCGGCGAGGCCACGCCGGCCGGCAAATGGCTCACCGCGCGCGGCGTCGCGCGCAAGGATTTCAACTCCTACGGCTCGCGCCGCGGCCAGCATGAGGTGATGGTGCGCGGCACCTTCGCCAACGTGCGCATCAAGAATCAGATGCTGCCGCCCGATGAGGACGGCCGCGCCGTCGAAGGCGGCTTCACCCTGCTCGACGGCAAGCGCACCACGGTGTTCGAGGCGGCCACCGCCTATCTGAAACGCGGCACGCCCACCGTGGTGTTCGCCGGCGAGGAGTACGGCACCGGCTCGAGCCGCGACTGGGCGGCCAAGGGCACGCTGCTGCTCGGCATCCGGGCGGTGGTGGCGCGCAGCTTCGAGCGCATCCACCGCTCCAATTTGGTCGGCATGGGCGTGCTGCCGCTGCAGTTCAAGGGCGAGGACTCGTGGCGCAAGCTCGGCATCACCGGCAGCGAGCGCTTCGACGTCGTCGGCGTCGGCGACGGACTCGCCCCGCAGCAGGATCTGAACCTGGTGATCCACGATACCGCCGGCCGCCGGCGCGACGTGCCGGTGCTGTGCCGCATCGACACGCCGATCGAGGTCGAGTACTACCGCCACGGCGGAATTCTGCCCTTCGTGCTGCGCGAGATCCTCGGCGAGCAGCCCTGACGGGCGGCCGGCGCGGCAGGTCGCCGGCTGAGTGGCGCGTCGGGTAGCGGGGTCAGTGGCGCGCGGCCTCGGCCCCGTGGGGCGGTGCGGAGGACCGCCACGCAGTGGGTCAGGGCGCGCAGTCTCGCGCGTGTCGCGCCGGGCGAAGCGCGGTCAGGGACGATCGCCGGCCGGCGGCGACGGCGTCGCCACCGCTGCGCCCGGAGCCCCGCCGCGGCCGAAGCGGATCCGGTCCGGCGCCGTCGCGCCGCCCGTCATGACGAAGCTCATCGCCTCGTCCATGGTCCAGTCGGTCGACACCAGTTGCGCGACCGGCACGATCTCGATGTAGCCGGAGGTCGGATTGGGCGAGGTCGGCACGTACACGGCGGCGAGTTCCTCGCCGCTGTCGGTGTCGCGGATGACCCGCGTCACCAGACCCACGGCCTTCATCTGCGAGGACGGAAACTCGATCAGCACAACGCGCTGCACGCCGGCCGGCTTCTCGTTCATCACCGACAGAAAGCGCTTGGTCGCCGAGTAGATCGCGGTCACCAGCGGGATGTTGAGCAGCATGCGCTCGATGCGGTGGATCAGGCGCTGGCCGAACACGTTGGTCGCCATCCAGCCGATCAGGTAGAAGACGACGAGGGTAATGACCACCCCGAGCGTCGACTGGAACCACGGTTGCAGCAGGAAGTCGGCGAGCGCGGGGTAGTTGCGGCGGCTCGCCCGCGCCAACCCGACCACCCACGGCTCGCCCATCTTCGACAGGCGCGTGAAGATGAAGTCGAAAACCAGCCAGGTGACGAGCAGCGGCGCGGCCGTCAGCACGCCGACCACCAGATAGCGCGGAGTGTTCTTGACGCGTTTTTCCGTTTCGGGCTTCATGCGTGCGTCCCCGATGTCCTCCGTAGGGGCGACCCGCCGGGTCGCCCCTGCGCGAACATCCCCGACGTCCAGTGTGGCCTTACGAGCCACCAGTTTAGCCTGCGTCTATAATCGCGCCACAATCGCGGCGAGCAGGGAGTGCATTCCGCATGAATCTCGAGAAGGTCATCTTCGGCTTCTTCATCGTGCTGGCGGCGACGCTGAACTTCGGCTTCTTCGTCGGCGACATCGACAACCCGGCGCATCACGACATCTACGAGCTGTTCGCCGCCATCGTGGTGAGCCTGATCGCCACCGTGCTCAAGTTCGGCGACCGCACCCAGATCGGCGCGGTCCAGCTCTCGACGAGTCTCGCCGCCGACCTGCAGCTCATCACCGCGGCGATGGTCTGGGGCTATGCGGTGCATGTCTCGCCCGCCGGCCTCACCCCGGAGATGACCGCGCGCATCGTCTCGCTCTCCGGCGGCGCGCTGTTCGCCAACGTGGTATCGGTGGTCTTCCTGATCTCCGAGACCATCATGCAGCGCCGCTGAGCGGCAGGCGGGCCCGGAGATGAGGCCGCTGCCGCGCCACCACAGCATCATCTTCCTGATCCTGCGGCGCCTGCGCACGCCGCTGATCCTGCTCGTCGTGATCATGGCGGTGTCGGTGCTGGGACTCACCCTCGCGCCGGGTCTGCCCGACGAGCAGGGGCGCGCGACCAGCCTGAGCTTTTTCCACGCCCTCTACTTCATCAGCTACACAGCCACGACGATCGGTTTCGGCGAGATTCCGTTCGACTTCTCCAACCAGCAACGGCTGTGGGTGATCGTCTGCATCTATCTTTCCGTGATTGGCTGGGCCTATACCTTGGGCACGGTGTTCGCGATCCTCTCCGACCGCAGCCTGCGCCAGGCGATCAATACGCAGCGATTCCTGCGCGCGGTGCGCCACCTGAGCGAGCCCTTCTATCTCGTGTGCGGCTACGGCGAGACGGGGCGACTCATCTGCGGCGCGCTCGACCGGCTGCACTACCGGGTGGTGGTGGTCGAGATCGACGACGACAAGATCGGCGAAACCGAGTTGCAGAACTATTTCGCCGACGTGCCGGCACTGTGCGCCGATGCCCGCAACCCCGAAATCCTGAAGTTCGCCGGGCTCACGCACCCTCAGTGCGCCGGGGTGCTCGCGCTCACCAACGACGACGGCGCCAATCTCGCGATCGCCATCGCGGCGCATCTGCTCGCACCCAGGGTGCCGGCGCTGTGCCGCGCCGAGTCGCGCGAGGCGGCGGCCAACATGGCCTCCTTCGGCACCCGCCACATCATCGACCCGTTCGAGAAGTTCAGCGAGTACTTCGCGCTCGCCCTGCATTCGCCGGCCGCGTGGCAGCTCCTGATCTGGCTCACCGGCCTACCCGGCACCACCGTCGAGCGCCACCGCGACCCGCCGCGCGGCGACTGGGTGCTGTGCGGCCACGGCCGCTTCGGCCGCCATGTCGTCGAGGCGATGGAGCGCGAGCAGATGCCAGTCACCATCATCGACCGCGAAGCGCCGGACGACTTCGAGCACCGCTGGATCCAGGGCGACGGCACCGGTGCGCCGGCGCTCCAGGCCGCCGGCATCGGCCGAGCGGTAGGACTCATCGCGGCAACCGGCAGCGATGTCGACAACCTCTCGATCGCCATCACCGCGCGGCAACTCAACCGCAACCTTTTCGTCATCCTGCGCCAGAACCAGTTCGCCAACCATGCGTTGTTCGATGCCTTCGACGCGGACGTGACCATGGTGCCGAGCGAGATCATCGCGCACGAATGCCTGGCGATTCTCAACACGCCGATGCTGGTGCCATTCCTCGCGGAAATGAAGACCCGCGACGAACGGTGGTGCCAGGAGCTGCTGCAGCGCCTGACCGGCCGTTTCGGCTGGGGCGTGCCCACCGTCTGGAGCGAGCGGGTCAATGTGTCGCGCGCACCGGCCATTTATCGCCGTCTGATGCGGGGCGCGAGCGTGCGCCTCGAGGACTTGCTGCGCGCGCCGCACCGGCGCGACGAGGCGCTCGACTGCGAAGTGCTGTTCATCGACCGTGACGACGACGCTCACCTGATCCTGCCTTCGCCTTCGACCGAGATCCGCGCCGGCGACGAGTTGCTGCTGGTCGGGACCTTGCAGGCGCGTAGTGAATTCGCACTGACCCTGAGCAACGAGTACGCCAGCCACTATGTGCTCACCGGCGAGGAACTGCCGCGCGGGCGCGTCTGGAAATGGCTGACCCGGCGTCGGGCCGAGGCGGAGCGAGGCTGACCCGCCCCGCATCCTCCCGGACGGGCCGCGCGGCGCTCGTCCTCACGCGGATTCGACCTTCATCCCGGCCGCGCCACGCCTGCCTGGCGACGGGTGCTCAGTCGGGCGCGCCGGCCACGAGCTCGATCTCCTCACCCGAGTAGGCGATGCGCTGGCCGGGGCGAAGCTTCGCCCGCTTGCGCGACTCGACCTGGCCATCCACGCGGACGAGCCCGGCCTCGACCGCCGCGTGAGCCTGGCCTCCGGAGTCGACCAGGCCGGCAAGCTTCAGCAACTGGTCGAGCTGGATGTATTCGCCGCGCACGGCAATCGTGGTCTTCACCTTGCGGTTCCTCGTTTGCGTTCCTTCGGTCGCCGGCCCGGCCGGCGTCGCCACCTCGCCGCGCCGACCGGCGCACCCCGCTACAATTGGCGACGAGGCATTTTATCGACGGCAGGCTCATGTGCTCGGATTTTCAGCAACAGCTCGACCAGACCGTGACCCGCGCGACGGCCCGCGGCGCGCTTCAGTCGATCCGCACCGAACAGACCACGGTCACGCAGTCGGGCATCGGGTTTCTGGTCCGCTGGGTGTCGTCGCTGGCGCACAAGGACGCGGCGCGGGTCAGCGCAGCCGGCCGCCGCGATCCGGACTTCAACCCCTTCCTGCCGCCCGAGCCCGATCTCACGGTCGGACCGCTGGGGCAGCACCATCTCGCCGTGCTGAACAAGTATCCGGTCATCCCCAATCACCTGCTGATCGTCACGCGCGCGTTCGTCGAGCAGACGGCGCCGCTCACGGCAGCCGACTTCGACGCGCTCGGCACGGTGATGTCGCGGTTGGGCGGGCTGGGCTTCTACAACGGCGGGACGCTTGCCGGCGCGAGCCAGCGCCACAAGCATCTGCAGTGGATACCGGCCTCTCCGCTCAGCGTCGACATGACGGCCATCACGGCGGCGTTGCCCGGCAACGCGCCCCCCTTGAGCGTCGCCACGCACCCCGGACTGGCCTGGCGGCACCGTTTCGTCGCACTGCCGGAGCCCACAGGCACCGGCAAGCCGGGTGAAGACCTCTACAGAGCCTTCAGGATCGCCTGCGAGGCGGTGGGAATGGATCCCGACGACGACCCCATGCCTCCCTACAACCTGCTGGTCGACGCCCGCTGGCTCTATCTCCTGCCGCGGAGCCAGGAACACTTCGCCGAGATTTCGGTGAATGCGCTGGGATTCGCCGGCTCGCTGTTCGTGCGCCGGCCCGAGCAGATCGAGACCGTGCGCCGCATCGGCCCGCTCGGCCTGCTCGCGGCCGTGGCATGCCCGTAGCCTGCGCCTACCGAACTGCTGCCTTCCGGCATGCGGCCGGGCGCGCCGAAACCCCGTCGGCGAGTGTCAAGCCGCCTGTGGCAACGGCACCAGCGGCCCCAGCGACGGCAAGCCGATCGTCGCGCGCAGTTCGTCGCACTTGGGGTTGGGCGAGCCGTCCTCGAAATACACCGGAAACTCCCGGCATGGCGTCGGCCGATTCTCGTAGATGGTGCAGAAGACGCCCTCGCCCGGCACGCCCTGCAGGGCTGCGCAGCGGCGTGGCACGTCGTTGCTGCCCTTCATGCAGCGCAGGTGGTGATTGAGCTTCTCCGTCATGTGCGCGGGCACGAAGCCGCCGGGCACATCGTCAGCCTCGGCCCAGTAGAAGGAGATGCGAAAGTGCGTGCAGCAGATGCCGCAGCCGAGGCAGGGACTGGCTTCGCTCATGGTCGACGAATACCGAAGTTCGGCCCCGGGCCGCAGGCACGACAGTCCGCCGCTCCCCTGAGGGATACGGCGGTTCGATCGGGCCGATGAGAAACCGGGACGGGTCATGCGCAGGCCCCGCCCACGGGCGGAACCACCCGATCGACGGGAAGCGCGCCGGCCCGACGAACGTCGGTCGCAGGAACGCGCTTCGGACTACGGGAACCACCCGATCGATCGCAGCGAGCGGATTCTAGCGCTTCCGCGATTGAAAGCAAGACAAATTATCGCTTCCGAATCAGTGTCTTCCGGCCCAGCTGCGCACCTCGACCTGCACCTGCCGGCTTTTCGGTCGGGAGTGAGGCGTGGGAACGATCGACGAGCGCTCAGAGCGGGCGCAGGCCGTGCCGCAAGCGCGCCCGGGCGCAGGCATCGTCGCCGATGCCCAGCGGTGCATACGGGGCGAAATCCCGGCATGGGCCGGGCCGCTGGGCGTAGATCGTGCAACGCACCCGCACGCCGATCTCGCCGTCGAGCGCGACACAGCGCGGCGGCGCGGCGTCGGTTCCGCGCATTCGCACGAGGCGGGCCGTGACCGGCACCGCGAGCGCGTCCGGAACGCCCTCGCCGCGACCGCCATCGAGCTCGGAACAATGGAAATCGACACGGAATGCCGCGCAGCACGCGCCGCAGCCGGTGCAGGGATCCTCTCTCACGCCGCGAGCCCGTCGCGATCGTCGGCTGCATCGAGATCGCAGACGACCCGGTAAAGCACCTGGCCCGAATCCCGGTACTTGCGCTCGAAGGGCGTGAGTGGCTCGCCCGGCTCAAAACTCGACCAAGCGACCGCCCGCCCCGTCGTCGCCTCCAGCGCGCACGCAAACTCGTCGATATACACGCTCCAGTTGCTGCGGCATTCGAGCACGCCGCCCACCCGAGCGATGAAAGGGAATACCGGATGGCCATGCCAGCGCCGGGCGAGGTGTCCGATCTTGGGCCACGGGTTCGGGTAGAGGATGTAATGACGGGCCGCCCGCAGGCCGGCTTCGCACCACAATCGCCAGTAGTCCACCAGATCGGCGCGCACGAACACCAGGTTGCGCGGCATCATGGCTTCCGGATACGGCTTGCGGCGCTGCAGCCGGTCCTCGGACTGGTCGACGCCGATCACCCAGTGATCGGGATTCGCTCGGGCCAGCTGGATCGTGCTGTGCCCGACACCGCAGCCGGCATCGAGGATCAGGGGCGCGGAACGATCCCAGCCTTCGAGGCTCGCCTCGAAGGCGCGGACATTGCATTCGGCGTACGGCTTGCGGAACGGCGCGGCGAGGTGGCGCTCGAGGCGACGTGCGAGATTCGTGTGTGCGCCCTGCTGTGCGCTGATCGGAATGCGGGAGTTGGCGTAGGTCATTGCGAGATCGGCGAATCACGACGCGATGGCGCGCGACGGCGAAGGGCTGCGGGACCGGGGCAGGCACCGCGTCAGCGTCACGGGCAGCCGATAGGCTTGCGTTCGTCCAGGGCGTCGCGGATAATAACACGTTTCCCATCAGCACCCGGGACGGTCACAATCGCCGTCCGCCAGAACCCAAGGATTCAAGATGAAAGCCGACATCCATCCCAAGTACGCCGAAGTGCAGATCACCTGCTCCTGCGGCAACACCTTCACGACCCGCTCCGCGATGACCAAGCGCGAGATGCACGTCGAAGTGTGCTCCGAGTGCCACCCCTTTTACACCGGCAAGCAGAAGATCGTCGATACGGCAGGCCGCGTCGAGCGCTTCCGTCAGAAGTACGGCAACGTGCAGCGCCTGGGCTGATCACGCGCCGCGGGAAGCGGCCGGCGTCGGACGTCCCGACGCAGGACCGCGTCCGTCGATGGAAAAAGGCAGCTTCGGCTGCCTTTTTCGTTCCCCGCACGAGTTCGCCCACAGACCCGGCCCCGCACGGGAGGCATCGAGCGCTTCCGCTGCCCGAGTGCGTCACGCTTGCCCGAGGGACTTGCCCGCGAAGACACCGGCGCCACGGCCGTGCGGCGCCCCGGCGCCACGCGACGCTGCGCGGAATGCCGGCTAGAATTCAACTTTTTGTCATCCGCAGCACCCCGCCCACGCACCCATGCCCGCTTACCCGCAATCGCCTCCCTCGCTGCTCGGCCATCTGTACGGCCGGATCGGCCTTGCGCTGCTGTGCCTGCTCTATCTGCTGCCGGGCACGATCGGACACGATCCGTGGCGCGGCGAGGACATTCGCCACTTCGGCGCGGTCCTGGAGATGCTGGGCGGCGAAACATGGCTTTATCCGTCGATCGCGGGCGAGCCCGACCTCACCTATCCGCCGCTCTATTACTGGGCTGGGGCCGCTTTTGCGCTGCTCCTGGGCGCCTGGCTGCCGCTCCACGACGCAGCCCGTCTCGCCACCCCGCTGTTCGCGGCGCTGGCGATGTTCTGGATGTCCCGGGCCGCGACGCGACTCTACGGACGCCATACCCGCATCCCGGCCGTGCTGCTGACCCTCGGCACGCTGGGGCTCGTCATCCATGCCCACGAGATGCAGCCCATGGTCGCGCTGATGGCGATGCAGGCGATGACGCTCGCAGGCCTCGCCCTTGTGCCGACTCGGCCGGTCAAGGGCAGCCTGCAGGCGGCCGCGGGGGTGGCGCTTGCCGGGTTGGCCGGCGGTCCGACCGGCCTGCTGCTGACCTTGCCGCTCATCGTCGTGGTCGCCACCGCCTGCCCGGAGTGCCGCAATCCGCGCGCCAGCGGCGCACTGATCCTGGGCCTGAGCCTCGCCCTCGGCGCCTCAGCATTGTGGCCGATCGCGCTGGCGCTGCAGGCGCCCGATGTACTCGCGCTGTGGTGGAAGGAGGCCTGGGCCGGCTTCGGCGCCACGCCGCTGCGCAGTGCCAGCCTGCCGCGGCTCGCCGAATTGCTGGGCTGGTTCCTGTGGCCGCTGTGGCCGATCGCCTTGTGGGCACTATGGCGGGCAAGGCGGCAGATGCTGCGCCTGCCGTGGCTGTTGCCGCTGACAGCCGTGCTGCTCGCCTTCGCGGCCATCCACACCGGCGGCAACCTCAGTCCGGCGCGCATGCTGCCGCTGATTGCACCGCTCGCGCTGCTCGCCGCCGCCGGCGTCCCGACCCTGCGGCGCGGCGCGGCCAACGCCTTCGACTGGTTCGCGCTGATGACCTTTGCCGTGTTCGCGATCCTGGTCTGGCTCGCCTGGAGCGCTCAAGCCTTCTTCTGGCCACCCGGCCTCGCCCGAAGCCTGGCCCGTACTGCGCCCGAGTTCGTGCTGGAGGGCAGTCTCACGCTCGCCGCGATCGGTGTGGCGATCTGCATCGTGTGGCTGTTGCTGGTCTGGAAGCTGCCGCACTCGCCCCATCGCGGCCCGGCCAACTGGGCGATGGGCATGACCATGCTGTGGTGCCTGACCGTGGCGCTTCTGTTGCCCTGGTTCAACCACGACCGCAGCTACCGGCCGGTCGCCGAGTCGCTGGCGATCGCGCTGGCCGGAGAGCCGCCGGGCTGTGTCGCCTCGCTCGGCCTCAACACCAGTCATCGAGTCTCGCTCGAGTACTTCGCGGCCCAGAGGACCGTGCCGATCACCGGAAACGAGACGCTTTGCCCCTATCTGCTGGCCCACGACGACCGCCTGCCGGCCGACATCGAGCCCGATACGCCCTGGCAGCAGATCTGGGAAGACCGCCACGCCGGGGGCAAGCGGCTGGAACTGTTCAGACTCTATCGACGGGAGTGACCCGATGCCCTATTCGACCGAGTTGAGCGGCTGGGCGACGCTCTCGGGGCTCGCACCTCGCCTGCGTGAGGCGCGCATTGCGCGACTGTTCGAGGTCGAACGGCAACGCCCGGCGCGGATGACCCTGCGTACCTGCGGGCTCGTTGCCGACTTCTCCAAGCAGGCGATCGACGCCGCCGCATGGGATGCGCTCGACGCGCTCGGGCACGAAGCCGCCCTCCCCGCCGCGATCGATGCGCTGTTCGGCGGCGAGGCGGTCAATTTCACCGAGCGCCGACCGGCCCTGCACATGGCCCTGCGCGGCAGCTGCGCCCCCCCTGCCGGCGATGAAGCGGCGCTCGCGGAAGCGATGGGGCGCGCCCGGCAGTTGGCCGAAGCCTTGCGTGCGGGGGCACTGACGGGGCGCACCGGCCGCGCGATCCGCACCGTCGTCAACCTGGGCATCGGCGGCTCCGATCTCGGCCCGCGCATGGCGGTCGAGGCGCTCGCCGAATCGA
Organism: Gammaproteobacteria bacterium; assembly: GCA_029289265.1. Taxonomy (GTDB): domain Bacteria; phylum Pseudomonadota; class Gammaproteobacteria; order Burkholderiales; family Rhodocyclaceae; genus JARFTX01. The sequence continues at coordinate 37,338 of JARFTX010000011.1, read as the reverse complement.
ACCGGGGGGCCGCGCCCGAAGTCCGTTTCGTCGCCAACATCGACCCGGCGGAGTTCGACGAGGCCGTTCGCGACGCCGAACAGGCGACGACGCTCTTCATCGTCTCGTCGAAGAGTTTCACCACGGCGGAGACGCTCGCGAACGCGGAACTCGCCCGCACTTGGCTCCGCGCAGGACTCGGCGAAGGGGCCGACACGGTCGCGCACTTCGCCGCGGTCAGCAACGCCACCGGCGCAGCCGAGGCGTTCGGCATCGCGCGCGAGCGGATCTTCGCCATCCCGCCATGGGTCGGCGGGCGCTTCTCGCTCTGGTCCGCGATCGGGCTGCCGCTGATGATCGCCGTCGGCACCGCCGCCTTCGATGCCTTGCTGGCCGGCGCCCGCGCGATGGACGCGCATTTCCGCGACGCGCCGCTCGCGCTCAATCTGCCCGTGCGCATGGCGCTCACCGGCATCTGGAACACGGATCTCCTGGGTATCGAGACGCTCGCGGCGCTGCCCTACGCGCACCGCCTGCGAAGCTTACCGGCCTGGTTGCAACAGCTCGAGATGGAAAGCAACGGCAAGCGCTGCCGGCGTGACGGCAGCACGAGCCCGGTGCCGACCGCGCCCGTCGTCTGGGGAGGGGCCGGGACACCCGGACAGCACGCGTTCCACCAGTTGCTCTACCAGGGCACGCGACGTGTCGCGCTGGACTTCATCGTGCCGGTGCGAGGCCACGACTCCGCGAGCCGCGCACTGGTCGAGAACGCGCTGGCCCAGGCGGCAGCGCTGATGGCTGGGCGGGATTTCGAGACGGCCACAAGGTCGCTCCTCGCGCGGGGCCTTGCGGAAGCCGAGGCATCCCGCCTCGCTCCGCACCTCGTATCCCCGGGAAATCAGCCCAGCACCACGCTGCTGCTGCCCGATCTCGATCCCGTGTCGCTCGGCGCCCTGCTCGCGCTATACGAGCACAAGGTCTTCGTGCAGGGCTGGATCTGGGGCATTGCCAGCTTCGACCAGTACGGCGTCGAGCTCGGCAAGGAGATGGCACGCGCACTCGCTGCGGGCAACGCCAGTGCCGGTGACCCATCGACCCGCGCACTGCTCGCCGCGGCGGAGGCGATGCGCCGCTAGCCCGCAGGCTAAGCCAGCCGCAGGAAGTGGTCGCGGTAGTGGCGCAGCTCGGCGATCGACTCGTGGATGTCGGAGAGCGCCTCATGGCGTTCGCTCTTCTTCACGCCTTGATAAACCTCGGGCCGCCAGCGCCGCGCAAGTTCCTTGAGCGTGGACACGTCCAGATTGCGGTAGTGGAACCAGGCTTCGAGCGCTGGCATGTATCGGGCGAGAAAGCGCCGGTCCTGGCACACGGAATTGCCGCACATGGGCGAGGTGCGCGCCGGCACGTACTGCTGCACGAAGGCCAGCATGCGCGCCTCGGCCTCGGCCTCGGCAACCGTCGAGCGTCTGACCCGCTCGATCAGACCGGACTTGCCGTGGGTGTTGCGGTTCCATTCGTCCATCGCGTCGAGCACCTCGTCGGGCTGATACACTGCGATGACCGGCCCTTCCGCGATGGTCTCGAGTTGCGCATCGGTGATGACGATGGCGATCTCGATGATGCGATCGGTGTCGGGCTCGAGCCCGGTCATTTCCAGGTCGAGCCAGATGAGATGATTCTGATCCTGTGACATAATCCTCCGCGATACGCGAAACCACTCAGGCGGCGATTGTGTCACAGATCGAAGTGGCTTCGCGAACACCCCCCGATGACCGCCGAGACCTTCTCCCTCCTCTTCGTTGCCGCCGTCGTGCTGACCCTGCTCGCCAAGGTCACGTTGCTCGTACGCCAGATGCGCCACGTGCTGGCGTGGCGCGAGCGCGTGCCCGCGGCCTTCGCCGGGGCGATCAGCCTCGAAGCGCACCATAAGGCAGCCGACTACACCCGCGCCCGGATGCGACTGGGCCTCGTCGACGTCTTCATCGGCACCGCCTTCGTGCTGGCGATGACCTTGGGCGGCGGGCTCGATGCGATCAATGCCGGGCTCGGCGCCTGGGTCGAGACGAACGCACTCGCCCACGGCGTCGCCCTGCTTGCCGCACTGGGCGTGATCGGCTGGACGATCGGATTGCCCTTCGCGGTCGTGCGAACGTTCATCATCGAGCGGCGCTTCGGCTTCAACCGCATGACGCCGGGCCTGTTCGCCGCCGATCTGGCGCGGGGGGCGGCGCTCGGTGCAACCATCGGCCTGCCTGTGCTCGCCGTGGTGCTATGGCTGATGGGCGCGATGGGCGAGCGCTGGTGGTTATGGGTGTGGCTGTTCTGGCTCGGCTTCAACCTGGTCGCAATTTTCGTCTGGCCGACCTGGATTGCGCCGCTCTTCAACACCTTCACGCCGCTCGCCGACCCGTCGCTGAAGGATCGCGTCGAACGCCTGCTCGCCCGTTGCGGCTTTCGCGCCAAGGGCCTGTTCGTGATGGACGGCTCACGCCGTTCGGCGCACGGCAATGCCTATTTCACCGGCTTCGGCTCGGCCCGGCGCATCGTGTTCTTCGACACCCTGCTGGAGAAACTCGATCCGCCCGAGATCGAGGCGGTGCTCGCGCACGAGCTCGGCCACTTCCATCACGGCCACATCTGGAAACGGCTCACGGCGACCGCGGCGATGAGTCTTGCCCTGTTGTGGCTCCTCGGCTGGCTGATGACCCAGGACTGGTTCTTCGCCGGACTCGGCGTGGCCCATGCCGGCACAGCCCCGGCGCTCGCCCTGTTCTCGCTGGCGCTGCCGGTCTTCCTGTTTCCGCTGGCGCCGCTGATGAGCCATTGGTCGCGCGTGCACGAGTATGAAGCCGACCGCTACGCCGCGCGCCAGACCCGCGCCGAGGATCTGATCGGAGCGCTGGTCAAGCTCTACCGGGACAATGCCTCGACGCTCACCCCGGACCCGCTCTTCTCGCGTTTCTTCGACTCGCACCCGCCCGCGGCACTGCGGGTCGCGCGCCTGCGCGATCAGGTTTGATAGTCGTGCCCGCAACCCGCCTGGACCGCCGCACGCCCCTTACGGGCCATTCGTTAGCAGCCTATCCGACCGCTGCCCGCCCAGGCATCGCGCCGGTCTCTGTTCCCGCCATTTCCGCATGAGCGTCGCCCCGCTCACCGGTGTCGTCACGGCCGCGTTCGGACGGCACTACGAGGTCGACCTGTCCGGCGACCCGGCCGACCCGCAAACGCCGTCCCTGCAGCTTCTGCACTGCTATCCGCGCGGCAAGCGCAGTGCCTACGCCTGCGGCGACGTGGTCGAGGTGACGCGCACCGCCCCCGACCAAGGGGTCATCGCGCGCCTGCAGCCACGCGGCAGCCTCTTGTGGCGCTCGGATGCCTTCCGCGAGAAGCTGATCGCGTCCAATCTCAGCCAGGTCGTGGTCGTGGTCGCGACCGAGCCCGGCTTCTCCGATCTGCTGATCTCGCGCTGCATCGCCGCCGCCGAGAGCCAGCACCTCGAGACGCTGATCGTGCTCAACAAGGCCGATCTGCCCGACAAGCTTCCGGCCGCACGCGAGGCGCTCGCGCCGTTCGCGCGACTCGGCTACCCCATCGTCGAAATCAGCGCACATGCCGGCGTCGATGCGCTGCGTCCCCTGCTCGCCGGGCATCGAAGCATCCTGGTCGGTCAATCGGGCATGGGCAAGTCCACGCTCACCAATGCACTGGTGCCCGAGGCCCGCGCGGCGACGCGCGAGATCTCGGCGGTGCTCGACTCGGGCAAGCACACGACCACGCTGACCCGGCTCTATCGCCTCGACGGTGGCGGCTGGCTGATCGACAGCCCAGGCTTGCAGGCCTTCGGGCTGGCGCACCTGGACCCCGCGGAGCTGCCCTTGCAGTTCGTCGAGTTCCACGACCACCTGGGCCGATGCCGTTTTCGCGACTGCCGCCACGACGCCGAACCCGGCTGCGCCCTGCGCGCAGCCGTCGATGCCGGCGCGGTCGAAGCACGCCGGTTCGAGCATTTCAGGCTGATCCGCGCGGAGATCCAGGAAGCGCGACGTCAGGCGCAGGGTTGGTAGCCCGGCCAGCCGATCACGGCGAGGCGGACACGGGCAACAGGCAACCCTCGGCCATGCGGGTGCCCGGATGATGAATCGAGCAAGTCGGCGCTCCGATTTTCGCCTCGATCATCGCCGGGCCGGTCATGGCCGCGTCATCGTGAATGGGCGCCATTGCCCGGGGGGCGCCATTGCCCGGGTTATGCGCGCCTACTAACTAAGTGATAGACTCCCACCGATTCGGGTTTCATCGACGCACCCATGCCCTCACTTCGACTGCAAGCCGGTCTTCCGCTGCAAGCCTGCACTGCCCGGTGTATGGAGCGCTGATTTGAACTCGGCAATTCCGCACCGAAGGACCGACCCGAATCGCATCCCCGTGCTGGGCACGCCGGCCGTGTGGGCCGGAGTCGCGTTCGTCATTGCGCTGACCTCCGGCCTGTGGGTGGCCTGGCTCAACATGCAGACTCAGGAACAGGCTCAACGCGCCGAGGCCATTTCAGTCGCCAGCGTGCAGGCGACCTTGCTCAAGCAGCGACTGGACTCCGCGCTCTCGGCGACTTACGCGCTGGCCGCAGTGCTGCGCCAGAACGACTACGTGGTCGATACCGAGTCGTTCAACGATCTTGCCCGCGAATTGATGCACTATCACCCCGGGATCAGCAGCCTTCAGTACGGCCCGGACGGCGTCACCACCTTCATCGCGCCCATGGCCGGCAACGAAGCTGCCGTGGGTCACAATCTGCTGGCGCGCATCGACCGAAACAAGGAGGCCTTGCAGGCGGTCGAATCGCGTCAGTTGACCCTGGCCGGCCCCTTCGAATTGCGCCAGGGCGGGATCGGGGCTGCCGGACGTTTGCCGATCTTCAGGCCCGACGTCGACGGCAAACCCGGTCCGTTCTGGGGGTTTGCTACGGCCCTGATCAGGGTGCCCGAGCTGGTCGCTTCGGCCGAACTCGACCGCCTGGCGACCAGCGGCTACGAGTACAGGTTGTGGCGCATGCATCCGGACAGCGGTGATCGCCAGGTGTTTGCCGGCTCCGCAGACCACCCCCTTCAGCGCACGGTCGACGTGCAGTTCCCGGTCCCCAACGGAGAATGGACCTTGAGCGTCGCGCCCGTGAGCGGGTGGCTGACCGACGATCTGTCCAGCGCCACCTGGGGCATCGGCCTGGCACTCATTTTCGCCACACTGGTGGCCGCGATCGTTTTCGTGATGCGACGCCAACCGGCATTGCTGAGCCGGAAAGTGGCCTTGCGCACGGCCGAGTTGAAGGACGAAGTTCGGGTCCGCCGGGCGGCCGAAGTCGAGCTGAAGCTGGCCGCCCAGGTGTTTCGCTCCAGTGCCGAGGCGATCATGATCACCGACGCATCCCACCACATCCTCTCGGTCAATGAATCCTTCACCCACATGACGGGCTACACGGCCGAAGAGGTATTGGGGAAGACGCCGAGCGTTCTCGCCTCGGGCCGGCATGACCCCGAGTTTTTCGCGGCGATGCACCGTTCGCTGAGTCAGCACGGCCACTGGCAGGGCGAGATCTGGAATCGGCGCAAGGACGGCGAGATCTTCCCGCAGTGGCAGGGGATCAGCGTCGTCAAGGACGAAGACGGCCGGATCACCCAATATGTATCGATCTCATCCGACATCACCGCGCTCAAGGCGTCCGAAGAGCGGATCGACTTCCTCTTCCACTACGACACCCTGACCGGCCTGCCCAACCGCACGCTGCTGCAGGACCGCGTGCATCAGGCGATGTTGTCGGCTGATCTCAATGGGTCGAAGGTGTCGTTGTTGTCGCTAGATCTGGACCGCTTCAAACTGGTCAATGAAAGCCTGGGCCATCAGATGGGTGACCGTCTTCTGGTCGAAGTCGTGGCCCGGCTCCGATCCATCGTGCGCAGCGCCGACACCATTGGCCGCCCGGGTGGCGACGAGTTCATCATCGCGCTGCAGGACGATGCCGTGCTGTCGGCCGCATCGAAAGTGGCACAAAAGATTCAGGATTGTCTGGCCACGCCGTTCGTCATCGATGGCCACGAGATCCGGGTGACCTCGAGCATCGGCATTGCGGTGTACCCGGACGATGCGGGCGACCTCGAGACCTTGCTCAAGCGCTGCGATATCGCGATGTACCACGCCAAACAAAGCGGGCGTGCCACCTATCGCTTCTTCACCGAGGATCTCAATGCCGAAGCCAGCAAGCGCATGCAGCTGGAAGCGGAGCTGGCGCGCGCGATCGATCGGCGCGAATTCATCCTGCACTACCAGCCTCAGATCGATCTGGCCACGGGCGAGGTGATCGGCGCCGAGGCGCTGGTGCGCTGGCGGCATCCGGAAAAAGGCCTGATCCCGCCCGGGCTGTTCATTCCGGTGGCCGAGGAGACCGGGCTCATCGTCCCGATCGGCGACTGGGTGCTGTGCGAGGTCTGCCGCCAGGCCCGCGCCTGGCAGGATGCGGGGCACCCCCCCATGGTGGTATCGATCAACCTCTCCGGGCTGCAGTTCCGCCGCCCGGGACTGGTGGCGCGGGTATCGGAAGTGCTGGACCAGCACCGGCTCGACGCGCGTTATCTGGAGCTGGAATTGACCGAGTCGATTCTGGTGCACGACGCGCAGGAAGTGCTCCAGACCGTCCGCGAACTCAAGGCCCTTGGGTTGAAACTGGCCATCGACGACTTCGGCACTGGCTACTCCAGCCTGTCCTACCTCAAGCGCTTCAACGTCGACAAACTCAAGATCGACCAGTCGTTCGTGCGCGATCTGTGCAGCAATCCGGAGGATGCGGCCATCGTCCAGGCGGTGATACAGCTCGGCCTCGGCCTCAATCTCGGCATCATCGCCGAAGGCGTCGAAACCGCCGAGCAGTTGCAGATGTTGCGTGACAAGGGCTGCGAGCAGGTGCAAGGCTACTACTTCAGCAAGCCCTTGCCGGCAGGCGATTTCGAAGTCTTCATGGCCGACTTCAAGGCCGAAGCGGGCTCAGTTCCGACGTCGTAGCACGGCGACGTTGAGTGCAACCGGGCCCGTCCCCGTTCTTCATCCGGTTGACCACGCCGAGATCCGGCAAGCCCGATGACGGGCGCCGGGTTGGCCGCCGGTCCGGACAATCACCGCGCGCTGGACACGGGTAACAGGAAGTCGTCGGCGATCCGGTTGCCCAGATCCTGGATCTGTGCGAGGGCCTGGACCACGTAGTTGTGCAGGCCCTCGCGCACGATCGCGTCGATGCGCCCGAAACGCAGCATCGCCTCCATCAGTCCGGCGCGGCGCTCGGTCTCGGCCGACTGGTCGTTGGAGACGAGCCGCAGATTGGCATGCACCTCCTTCATGCAGCGCGCCAGCGAACGCGGCATGTCGGCCCGCAGCAGCATCAGCTCGGCGACCCGCGACGGGGTGATCACGTCGCGATAGACGCGGCGATACACCTCGAAGGCCGAGACCGAACGCAGCAGTGCGCTCCATTGGTGGTAGTCGGCCGCACCGCCCTCGACTTCGCCGGCCGGCAACAGGAGCTGGTACTTCACGTCGAGGATGCGCAAGGTGTTGTCGGCCCGCTCGAGGAAGGTGCCGATGCGGATGAAGCGCAGGGCCTCGTCCTGCAGCATGGTCCCGATGGTGACGCCGCGCGAGAGGTGGGAGCGGAACTTGACCCACTCGAAGAAATCGCTGACGCCGGCATCGTGGATCTGCTCGAGCGTGTAGGCGCTCATCTTGATCCAGGTGCTGTTGGCGGTCTCCCACAGCTCGGACGTGAGCGTGCCGCGCACCGCGTGAGCGTTCTCGCGCACGGCATGCAGGCAGTTGCGGATGCTGGCCGGGTTGTTCTTGCCGAACACCATGAAATCGAGCACGGCATCGGCGCTGACCTCGGCGTGATCCTGGCCGAAGGCCTTTTCCAGCCCCATGATGCGCAAGGTGGCGCCCCACGCCTGCTCGGCCTGGGCCTGAGATTGCGGCATCAGCGACATGCGGTGGTTCACGTCGAGGATGCGGGCGATGTTCTCGGCCCGTTCCATGTAGCGGGCCATCCAGTAGAGATGGTCGGCAGTACGGCTCAACATGGTCGTCTCTCCTAAGCCTCGAGCACCCAAGTGTCCTTGGTCCCGCCGCCCTGCGACGAGTTCACCACCAGCGAGCCCTCGCGCAGCGCAACCCGCGTGAGCCCACCGGCCACGATCTGCACCTCCTCGCCCGAGAGCACGAACGGGCGCAGATCGACGTGCCGCGGCGCGATGCCAGCGTCGACGAAGGTCGGGCAGGTCGACAGCGCCAAGGTGGGCTGCGCGATGTAGCGCTCGGGGTGCGCCTCCAGGCGCGCCCGGAAGTCGGCGATCTCCTCGCGCGTCGCAGCCGGCCCGACCAGCATCCCGTAGCCACCGGCGCCATGCACTTCCTTGACTACCAGCTCCGGCAGGTGCGCCAGCACGTGGGCGAGATCGTCCGGTTTGCGGCACATCCAGGTCGGCACGTTGTGCAGGATCGGTTCCTCGCCGAGATAGAAGCGGACCATGTCCGGCACGTAGGGGTAGATCGACTTGTCGTCGGCCACGCCGCTGCCGACCGCGTTGGACAGCGTCACCCGGCCGGCCCGATAGGCGTCGATCAGCCCGGGCACACCGAGGGCGGAGTCGGGCCGGAAGGCGAGCGGATCGAGAAAATCGTCGTCGACCCGCCGGTAGATCACGTCCACCCGCTGCGGTCCGCGCGTGGTGCGCATGAAAACGTGCTCGCCTTCGACGAACAGGTCCTGCCCCTCGACCAGCTCCACCCCCATCTGCTGCGCGAGGAATGAGTGTTCGAAGTAGGCGCTGTTGTAGACGCCTGGGGTCAGCACCACCACCGTGGGGTCCGTGACCCCGACGGGCGCCACACTGCGCAACATGTTCAGCAGCATGTCGGGATAGTGGTCGACGGGTGCGACGCGGTAGCGCGAAAACAGCCGCGGGAAGAGCCGCATCATCATCTTGCGGTTCTCGAGCATGTAGGAGACGCCCGAGGGCACGCGCAGGTTGTCCTCGAGAACGTAGTACTCGCCCTCCCCGGCGCGCACCACATCGACCCCGGCGATGTGGGCATAGATGTCGCCTGCGACCTTGACGCCCTTCATGATCGGGCGGTACTGGGCGTTGTCGAACACCTGTTCGCGCGGGATGCGCCCCTCCGCCAGGATGTTCTGGTCGTGATAGATATCCGCGATGAAGGCGTTCAGCGCCCTGACGCGCTGACGCAGGCCGGTGGCGAGCAGTTGCCACTCGCCGGCCGGGATGATGCGCGGAATGACGTCGAAGGGAATCAGGCGCTCCTTGCCCGCATCCTCGCCATAGACCGCGAAGGTGATGCCATAGCGGCGAAACAGCGTGTCGGCCTCGGTCCGCTTCTGGGAAAGGCGGTCGGCCGGCATTTCTTCCAGCCACGACTGGTAGGCCTTGTAGTGCTCGCGGACCCGCCCCGCGCCGTCACGCATCTCATCGTAAAACCCGGTCGTCGTCATCGCGTTGGGCCCGCCCGCCTGTGGTGAGGGATCTCACCGAGTACGACAGCGAGAAGTGTGCCAACGCTTGCACCCGCGAAAAGGGCCTCGCCGCGGGCGAATGGGCGCTCAGATGCACCGTGATGGGGCGAGCGAGAACCCGCCCATGCGTTGATGGTGCATACCCCAGACGCACGGCGGACCGGCTCGCGGCCCCGAAGGCCGGGCGAGCGCACGACCGGGGGGGTTCCCCAGAAAGAAAATCCCCGCCGGGCGTTACCGCCCCGCGGGGATTCGCGGTCCTGCTGGTCAGGGCTCCGCCGCAAGGCGGGTCCGCTGCCGGTCAGTCGTGTTCGATCAGAGACGTTCCCAGATCGTCGTGATGCCCTGGCCGCCGCCGATGCACATGGTCGCCATGCCGTAGCGGCCGCCGACGCGTTGCAGTTCGTGCAGCAGCTTGGTGACGATGACCGAGCCGGTCGCGCCGACCGGGTGGCCGAGGGCGATTGCACCGCCGTTCGGGTTGGTCTTGGCCGGGTCGAGTTCGAGGCCCTTGACCACCGCCAGCGACTGGGCGGCGAAGGCTTCGTTCGATTCGATCAGGTCGATCTTGTCGAGGGTCAGGCCGGCACGCTGGAGCGCAATCTTGGAGGCCGGGATCGGGCCTTCGCCCATCACGTCGTTGGGCACGCCGGCGATCGCGTAGGAGACCAGGCGCGCGATCGGCTTGTGGCCGTCGGCGGCGGCCTTGGCCGCATCGGCGAGAACCAGGAAGGCCGCCGCGTCGTTGATGCCCGAGGCGTTGCCCGCGGTGACCGAACCATCCTTCTTGAACGCCGGCTTCATCTTGCCGAGCGCTTCCATCGTGGTCGCGCGCGGATGCTCGTCGGTGTCGAACACGACCGGACCCTTGCGGGTCTCGAAGGTGATCGGGACGATCTGGCTCTTGAAGAGGCCTTCGGCGATCGCCTTGGCAGCGCGGTTCTGCGACTCCAGCGCGAACGCGTCCTGGTCGGCGCGGGTGATACCCCACTTCGAGGCCAGGTTCTCGGCGGTGATGCCCATATGGCCGACACCAAACGGGTCGGTCAGCACCGCCACCATCGCGTCGATCGCCTTGGCGTCGCCCATGCGAGCGCCCGAACGCAGCGCCGGCATCAGGTAGGCGCCGCGCGACATCACTTCGACGCCGCCGCCGACCGCGTAGTCTGCGTCACCCAGCATGATCGCCTGGGCCGAGTTCACGATCGCCTGCTGGGCCGAACCGCACAGGCGGTTCACCGCGAATGCGACCGAGTTCATCGGCATGCCGCCCTGGATCGTCGCCACCCGGGCGACATAGGCGTAGCGCGACTCGGTCGGGATGCAGTTGCCGACCGTCGCGAACGTGACCTGATTGGGGTCGACGCCGGCACGGGCGATCGCTTCCTTGACCACCACACCGCCCAGCTCGGACGGCTCCATGTCCTTCAACGATCCGCCGAAACCGCCGATCGCAGAACGCACCGCACTCAGTACCACCACTTCACGATTTGCCATCTGTGCTCCCTCCATCAAGGTTGTCATCGGCCGACCCAGGCGGCAATGCCTACAAGGCCCAGCGCGAGCAGATACAGCATCAGGGCCCGCCAGACGAGCCCCAAGGCGCTCTGCATGTGATCGGCGTTTGCCTCGTCGCCCACGCCCATCTCGGGCCTTTCGACGATCGTGCCCGATTCGTGCACCGGCATCCCGAGCCTTGCTCCGAGTGCGCCGGCACCTGAAGCGATGAGTATACCGGAGTGCTTGTCGGGCCAGAGCATCGATTGAGAGCGCCAGCAGAAGAGCGCGTCCTCGAAGTTTCCGACCACAGAGAAGGCGATGGCGGTGAGCCGCACCGGCACCCAATCCACCCACTCGAAGGCGCGCTGCGCGAACTCGCCGAAGCGCCCGAACTCCTCGCCGCGCCGACGGCCCCAGTCCTCGGCAAGAAAGCAGGCGAGCCGGTACATCACCGCGCCGACCGGACCGGGCAAGACGATGAACCAGAAGGCCGTGCCGAAGAAGCTGCGGTGCGACGCGACCAGCGCCTGCTCGATCGCCAGGCGGACGATCTCGCCCGGGCTCGCGTCGCGGTGATCGGCGCCGCGCCACCCGGACAGCAGCGCCCGCGCGCGGTCCGGCTCGTCGGTGCGCAGCGCGACATGGATGTCGGAGAAGCTGCGGTTGTGGTCGCGGAATCCGATGCAGAAGTAGAGGACCGCGACCGTGAAGGCAAAGCCGAAAAGCCCATGCACGGCCGACAACAGCGCATCGACCACCAGGGCCGCCACGCAGGCGCCGATCACCAGCGCCAGCCAGACGAATCGCCCGGTGGACGCCTGTCCATCGCAATACTGTGCGATCACCCGGGCGGAGAGGCGCTGCAGCGGTTCCTGCACCAGCCGGCGGGCATCGAGCGGACGAAGCTGCTCGATCACCAACGCCACGACGATTGCCAGCAGCGATGTCAGCACCACTCAATCTCCTCCGTGCAGCCACACAACCGCGACGCCGATCAGCACCACCATCGCCCAGCCGAGCCGATCGACATAGCGGTGCAGCGCCGTTTCCATGCGCGGTCCGCCCAAGGCCATCAGCCCCGCCACCAGAAAGAAGCGCGCGCCGCGCCCGACCAGCGAGGCGACGACGAACGGCGCCAGCGGCATCGCCGCAACGCCTGCGGCGATGGTGAACACCTTGTAGGGAATCGGCGAGAAACCGGCGATGAAGATCGCCCAGAAGCCCCAGCGGGCGAACCATTCCTGGGCCAGCAGGTACTTGTCCCAATGGCCGCCCTCGCGAATCAGCGGCTCGACGAGATCGAAGGCGAACAGCCCGATCATGTAGCCGAACACGCCGCCGGCGACCGACGCGAGCGTGGTGATCAGCGCGAACCACAAGGCCCTGGACGGATTGGCCAGGCTCATCGGGGCGAGCATGACGTCGGGCGGAATCGGGAAGAACGACGACTCGGCGAAGCTCAGGCCGCCCAGATACCACGGAGCGTGGCGATGCCGTGCCCAGTGCATCGCCCGCTCGTAGAGTTTCGAGAAGATCTTCAACGTAGGGTGTCCTGGCGCCGCGCCGCGAACCGAAAGGCGACATCATAAACGCTGCGGCGCAGCATGTGGGACGCCGGCGGGGCGAGGCGGCCGGCCCCGCACGCGCCAAAACGGCAGCGCGCCGCCCCGCACGGCGTGGCACGAGCCGCTACAATGCGGCGGCATGACGACTGACCAGCCCGAAACCCGCCCCCCGGCAATCCTGCTGCTCGGCCCGACCGCGAGCGGCAAGACCGCTGCGGCGCTCGCGCTCGCGGCGACACTGCCGGTCGAGATCGTGAGCGTGGACTCCGCTCTGGTCTATCGCGACATGGACATCGGCACGGCCAAGCCGACGCCGGCCGAGCGCGCCGCCTGTCCTCACCACCTGATCGACATTGTCTCGCCGGAGCAGAGCTACTCGGCCGCGGCGTTTCGGGCCGATGCACTGCGACTGATGGACGAGATCGGCGCGCGTGGCCGCATTCCCTTGCTCGCGGGCGGCACGATGCTCTACTTCAAGGCGCTGCGCGACGGACTCTCCGACCTGCCTCCCGCCGACCCGGCGTTGCGCCGCACGATCGACGCCGATGCGGCCCGCCTGGGCTGGCCGGCGTTGCACGCCGAGCTCGCCCGGCTCGATCCGCAGGCCGCCGCCCAACTCGAACCGACCGACGCGCAGCGCATCCAGCGTGCGCTCGAGATCGTGCGCCTGAGCGGTCGGCCGCTGGCGGAAAGCTACGCACGCCGCGACGACTCACCGCTCGGCCACCGTCTGGTCCCGATCGCGCTGGCACCCTCCGACCGCCACGTGCTGCATGGCCGGATCGAACGGCGTTTCGACCAGATGCTGGTCGCGGGCTTCATCGAGGAAGTCGAGCGTCTGCGCTCCCGCTACCGCCTCGATCTCGGCATGCCGTCGATGCGTTGCGTCGGCTACCGCCAGGCCTGGGAATACCTGGATGGCAAATTCGACCGCGACACCTTGCGCTTCAGGGCGATCGCCGCGACCCGTCAGCTTGCCAAGCGCCAGCTCACTTGGCAGCGACAGTTTCGCGAGCGCTGGCCGGAGCTCGTCGAACTCGACTGCCTGAGCGAGCGACTGGCCGAGGATGTGCTCGCCGCCGCCCGGCGCGGCCTTCGAGCCTGATCCGCCCGGCAGGGCAGGCACTCCGCACGGGCCGCCGCCCGTTCCCGAGGACTCGCCCCGATCATCCGCCGGGCATGAGGACGCCGACCTCGGCTGCATCACGCGAACCGGCGCATAGGCGCCCGCGGCCCCTCCAGGCGTTACAATCCACCCCGCGCCGTCGCTGCGCCCGGTCGACATCCGGGCTTGCGGCGCGGCGACCCGCCCCGGCCCCGCGCGGCTGCGGCTCGACTCATGACAGCACAGGAGAGCGGCACCTTGAACGGAAGCATCATCGGCGTACTGATTGGAGGCGTCCTGCTGGGCGCCCTGTTCATCTACTACGCCTTCGTCGTCGGCGAACCCGTGCCGATCTGGCAGGCTTTGCTGGTGGGAGCCGTGAACATCGTCGCCGCGGCGCGCCTGTTCGTCGCCACGCGGCGAGCCAGGCAGGAGCGCGAAGCCGCGCAACGCCTCCCCGGCGACAAGCAAGCCAGCCGCTGACCCGGCAACCGGCCGCGCCTCGCCAGGCGAGCGCCGGACGACCGCGTCGGCGTACACGCAACCGGCCGACGATCTCTATAAGGCGCGCGGAACGGTGTCCAGACTCTATACAGCGCGCGGAACGGCGTCCGGATCCTCGATGGTGGCGCGCTCGCGCCGAGCGAGCAGCGTATAGACGGTCGGCACGACGAACAGCGTGAAGAAGGTGCCGAGCAGCAAGCCCCCGACGATCACCCAGCCGATCTGCTGACGGCTCTCGGCCCCGGCGCCCGTGGCAAGCGCCAGCGGTACCGCGCCGAGCACCATCGCCCCGGTGGTCATCAGGATCGGGCGCAGGCGCAGGGTCGACGCCTCGATCACCGCCTCGCGGAGTTGCATCCCCCGGTCGCGCAACTGGTTCGAGAATTCGACGATCAGGATGCCGTGCTTGGTGATGAGCCCGACCAGGGTGACCAGTCCGATCTGGCTGTAGACGTTGAGCGTGCCGCCGGTGAGGTACAAGGCGCCGAGCGCACCGGTCATCGACAGCGGCACCGTCAGCATGATGATGAAGGGGTCGCGGAAGCTCTCGAACTGCGCCGCCAGCACGAGGTAGATGAAGGCGAGCGCCAGCACGAAGGTAAGCGCAAGCCCCGCCGAGCTGGTCTTGAACTCGCGCGACTGGCCGCTGTAGTCGACCGCGTAGCCGGCCGGCAGGATGCGCTCGGCGGTCTGCTCGAGAAACTCGAGCGCCTCGCCCAGCGAGTAACCCGGCGCGAGGTTGGCGCTGATCGTCACCGCCCGGCGCTGGGCGAAATGGTTGAGCTCGCGCGGCGCCACCGTCTCGCTCACCGCGACCAGGCTCGCCAGCGGAATCATCTCGCCGCCCTTACCGCGCACGAAGATGTTGCGGATGTCGCTCGGCGCGGCGCGCTCCTGCGCCTCGACCTGCACGATCACGTCGTACTGCTCGGCCTCGCGCTTGAAGCGCGTCACGGGCCGGCCGCCCAGCATGGTCTCGAGCGTGCGGCCGATGACGTCGACCGAGACCCCGACGTCGGCCGCGCGGTCGCGATCGACCTGCACCGCAAGCTCCGGCCGGGTCAGCTTGAGATCGGTGTCGGCGGCGATGAAGCCGGGGTTGGCGCGCACTGCGTCCATGATCAGCTCGGTCTGGCGGGCGAGCTCGGCATACGACTCGGAGGTGACGATGACGAAGCTGACCGGCCGCTCGCGCGGGCTCTGGCCGAGCGAGGGCGGCGTCACCGGAAAGGCGAGCACGCCCGGCACCGCCGCGAACTCGGGGAACAGGCTGCGCGCGATCTCGCTCGAGTGTCGGGCGCGCGCGTCCCAGTCGGTGAGGCCGACGAAGGAGATGCCCTGGCTCACCGTCGGATTGCCGGACACCACGAAGTAGCGCTCGACATCCGGCGTGCGCGCATAGATCGCCTCGAGCTGGCGCGCGTAACGCTCCATGTAGTCGAGCGTCGCGCCCTCGGGGCCGCTGAAGATGCCGATGACGATGCCGCGGTCCTCGACCGGCGCGAGCTCCGAGCGCAGGCTGCCGAGCAGCACCACCGAGCCGCCCGCGACCAGCGCGAACGCCAGCATCACCAGCCAGCGCAGGCCGAGCAGGCGGGTCAGCACGCGCCGGTAGCCCTGCGTGAGCCAGCCGAGGAAGCCCTCGATCGCGTTGTAGAGCCGGCCGTGGCGCTTCTCGTGGCGCAGGAGCTTCGAGCACATCATCGGGGAGAGCGTCAGCGCGACGAAGCCCGACACGATCACGGCGCCGGCGAGCGTCAGCGCGAACTCGATGAAGAGCTTGCCGGTGCGCCCGGTCATGAAGGCGACCGGCGCATACACCGCAGCGAGCGTGAGCGTCATCGCCACCACGGCGAAGGCGATCTCGCGCGAGCCGACGAAGGCGGCGCGCACCGGATCCATGCCCTCCTCGACGTGCCGGTAGATGTTCTCGAGCATCACAATCGCATCGTCGACGACCAGGCCGATCGCGAGCACCAGCGCGAGCAGCGTCAGCGTGTTGATCGAGAAGCCGAAGACGAGCATCAGCGAGAAGGCGCCGATCAGCGAGACCGGGATGGTCACCAGCGGCACCAGCATCGAGCGCCAGTTGCGGAGGAAGAAGAAACACACGCCGGCGACCAGCAGCACCGCCTCGCCGATGGTCCAGAACACGGCCTGGATCGAGCGTTCGATGAACACCGTCGAGTCGTAGGAGAGGTCGACCCTCATGCCCGCCGGCAGCTGCTCGGCGATCCTCGGCAACTCGGCCCGCAACGCCTTGGAGAGGTCGAGCGGATTCGCCGTCGATTGCTTGATGAGGCCGATCGCGACCGCGGCACGCCCGCCAAAGCGCACCGAGGTGCGCTCGGATTCGGCCGCGATCTCGACACGCCCGACGTCGCGGATGCGGATCGGCAGTCCGTCGGCGCTGCCGGGCTCGCGCACGACGACCGATTCGAACTCCTCGCGCTCGACCAGATTGGTCTGCGCCACCACCGAGAACTCGCGCCGCTGCCCCTCGATGCGCCCGGCCGGCAGCTCGACGTTCTGGCGCCGCAGCGCATCCTCGATGTCCTGGGCGGTGAGCCCGTAGGCGGCCAGCCGGTCGCGGTCCAGCCAGATCCGCATCGAGTACTTGCGCTCGCCGAAGACGCGCGCATCGGCTGCACCGGGGAGCGTCTGCAGGCGCGGCTTGACGATGCGGTTGGCGATGTCGGTGACTTCGAGCGGAGAATGCCGGTCGGACGAGAACGCGAGCCAGATGATCGGGTTGGCGTCGGCCTCGACCTTGGCGACCACCGGTTCGTCGATGTCGTCGGGCAGCGCGCGGCGCACCCGTGCGACCCGGTCGCGCACATCCGAGGCCGCGTCGTCGGCATCGCGCTCGAGACGGAAGCGCACCGAGATCTGGCTGCGCTCGGTGCGGCTGATCGACGAGATCACGTCCACGCCCTCGATTCCGGCGAGCGAATCCTCGAGCGGCTTGGTGACGCGCGACTCGACGATGTCGGCGCTCGCCCCGCGATAGTTGGTCTCGACGGTGACGACCGGCTCATCGATGTTGGGATACTCGCGCACCGTGAGCTTGGTGTAGGACACCAGCCCGATCAGCACGACCAGCAGCGACAGCACGGTCGCGAAGACCGGCCGCTTGATGCAGAGGTCGGAGATGACCACGCTGCCTCTCCGCTCAGCCGGCGCGCGCCGGGCCGCTCGCCTTGGCGCCGCCGGCCGGCGCACCGGCCGCCTCCACCGGCCGCACCGGCACGCCCTCGCGCAGCTTGAGCTGTCCGGCGGTGACGACCACGTCGCCCGCCTGCAGGCCCTCGACGATCTCGACGCGGGCGTCGCGGCGCACGCCGATGCGCACCGCGACGCGCTGCGCGAGCCCGTCGACGACGCGATAGACGAAGGTGTCGCCGCCGGGCATCGGCATCAGCGCCTCCTCCGGCACCACGACGACCTCCGAGCGCTCGGCGAGCGTCAGCCGCACCCGCGCGAACACGCCCGGACGCAGCCGCCCATCGGGATTCGCGAGGGCGGCACGCACCAGTACCGCGCGCCCCTGGGCATCGACCAGCGGGTCGATCGCCCTGACCGTCGCGGCGAAACGCTCGCCCGGCAAGGTGTCGGTGCCGACCTCGAGCGATTGCCCGGTGCGCAACTGCTGCAGATGGATCTCGGGCAGGCGGAAATCGACCTTGAGCGAGGAGATGTCCTCCAGATTGACCAGCTCCGCCCCGTCCTTGACGTAATCGCCGACGCTGACATTGCGAATGCCGACGATGCCGTCGAAGGGCGCCAGGATGCGCATGCGCTCGAGCCGCGCCTGGGCGAGTTGTTCGGCCGCTCGCGCCACGGCGAGCCGGCTCGCGGCCTCGTCGCGGGCGGTGCGGCTGACGAACTCACGCCCGAACAGCTCTTCGGTGCGACGGTAGTTGGAGCGCGCCAGATCGAGGTTGGCGCGCGCCTGCTGCAACTCCGCACGCTCGACCGCCGCATCGAGTTCGATCAGCACCGCGCCCCGGGCAACCGGCTGACCTTCCTCGAAGCGGATCGCGCTGATCCGCCCCGAGACTTCCGGGCGCAACACCACCGACTCGTTCGAGCGCAGCGTGCCGACCGCGCTCACCTCGTCGGGCATGGCCTGCACCGCGACCTCGGCGGTTTCGACCGCCACGGCCATAGTCGCGGGTGCCGCCGGAGCGGCGGTCGGGGCGCTGGCCACACCGGGGCCGCGCTGTGCATACCAGGCGTAGCCGCCCAGCCCGGCAAGCCCGGCCATGGCGACCATCACGACGAACTTTCGGCTAGACGACATCGGCGCCCCGATAGAGAAGTTCCAGGCGCGCCACGGCGAGGCGTGCCTGGAACAGAGAGCTGACACTGCAAGGCCCGGCAAGTTGCAAGCCGGCCGGGCCCGCCTGGGCGGCAATCAGTCGGGACCACTTGCCGTCGGCAGCCCCGACCCGGTAGCACGGAACCGGCCACCGCATCACGACGGGGCCGGGCCGCAACCGGATCGCGCTCAACCGACGGTCGTTTGCGCGTCCCCGGCGGCACAGGCTTCGATGCGCCCGATCGGATATACGGTCTCGCCGGCCTCACGCAGATGTTTCGCCGCCGCCTCGGCGTCGGCCGCCGCGACGATGACGACCATGCCGATGCCGCAGTTGAAGACGCGATACATCTCCTGATCGGCCACGTTGCCGGCCTCGCGCAGCCACTGGAACAGCGCGGGCATCGTCCAGCTCGACGCGTCGATGCGCGCCGCGAGCCCGTCGCGCAGGATGCGCGGCACGTTCTCGGTGATACCGCCGCCGGTGATGTGAGCCATGCCCTTGACCACGCCGGGCATCTCACGCATCAACGCAAGCAGCGGCTTGACGTAGATGCGGGTCGGCTCGAGCACCACGTCGCGCAGCGGCCGCCCGTGAAAGTCGGCGTCCATGTCGGGACTGGCGAGTTCGATCACCTTGCGGATCAGCGAGTAGCCGTTGGAGTGCGCCCCGCTCGAGGCGAGGCCGAGCACGACGTCGCCGGGACCGATGCTCGAACCGTCGATGATCTCGGACTTCTCCACCGCGCCGACCGCGAAGCCGGCCAGGTCGTACTCGCCGTCCGGGTACATGCCCGGCATCTCGGCCGTTTCGCCGCCGATCAGCGCGCAGCCGGCGAGCTCGCAGCCGCGGGCGATACCGGCGACGACATCGGCCGCGACGTCGACGTCAAGCCGGCCGCAGGCGAAGTAGTCGAGGAAGAACAGCGGTTCGGCGCCCTGTACCAGGATGTCGTTCACGCTCATCGCGACCAGATCCTGGCCGACGGTGTCGTGGCGATCGAGCTGGAAGGCGAGCTTGAGCTTGGTGCCGACCCCGTCGGTGCCCGAGACCAGCACCGGCTCGCGGTATTTCTTCGACAGCTCGAACAGCGCGCCGAAGCCGCCGATGCCGCCCATTACCTCGGGACGCAGGGTGCGTTTCGCCAGCGGCTTGATGCGGTCCACCAGCGCGTCTCCGGCGTCGATGTCCACGCCGGCATCACGATAAGTCAGGGAGGTCAAAGTCGTTCCTATCCGTTCGGTTCGATCTGGAGGGCAGCGCGCTGCGGTGCAAAACTTGAGCACGTCTGGCCAAGTGGCTACATTTACGGCTTGCGCGGTCCGCGCCATCCGCCTCATGCCACCGTTCAAGGGCGCCAATTTTACTCGAAATGACCTCTCCCCGCGCCGACCGTCTGCAAACCGTGCTCTGGGCCGCCGCGGGTGTCGGGCTGCTGGTGCTGTTCTGGCTGCTCGCCCCCATCCTCACCCCGTTCGCCGTCGCGGCGGTGTTCGCATACATCTGCGACCCCGCCGTCAATTGGATGGTCGCGAGGCGCGTGCCGCGCGCGGCGGCCGTGCTCGCGGTGATCGCCGCGATGGGCGGCTTCCTGCTGCTGCTCGTGCTGATCTTTGCGCCGATGATCTACCGCGAGGCGGTGATCCTGTTCGGCCGCCTGCCCGAGCTCATCGAACTGCTGGAGACGCGGATCGCGCCGTGGCTACGGGCGAGCTTCGACATCGAGCTGCAGTTCGACGTCGCCTCGCTCAAGGCCTGGGCTGCCGAACACCGCGACACCGCCCGCGACCTGCTGCCGACCCTGCTCACGCACGCTCGTGAAGGCGGCATGGCGCTCATTGCGGTGGTCGCCAACCTGGTGCTGATCCCGATCGCGATGTTCTATCTGCTGCAGGAGTGGCCGCGCTTCATGAGCGGGCTGCAGAGCGTGATTCCGCGCCCGATCCTGCCGCGCACGCTGCGCATCCTCGGCGACATCGACTCGGTGATGTCGGAGTTCCTGCGCGGCCAGCTCTCGGTGATGCTGATCCTGGCGATCTTCTACAGCGTCGGCCTGTGGCTCGCGGGGCTCAAGTTCGCTCTGCCGGTCGGCGTGCTGACGGGGCTCCTCGCCTTCATCCCCTTCGTCGGCTTCGGCGGCGGCCTGCTGCTCGCGATCCTCGCCGCGCTCCTGCAGGGCGAGGGTTTGGCGCTGCTCGCCGGGGTCGGCATCGTCTATGCCATCGGCCAGGTGCTCGAGAGCTACGCCCTCACCCCCTACCTCGTCGGCGAGCGCATCGGCCTGCATCCGCTCGCGGTGATCTTCGCGCTGATGGCCTTCGGCCAGCTCTTCGGCTTCGTCGGCATGCTGGTCGCGCTGCCGGCAAGCGCCGCAATACTGGTCGGCCTGCGCGAGGTCCGTGGAGCCTGGCTCGCGAGCCACCTCTACCTGGGCGAGGCGGGCAGCGCCGAGCGCGATCGGCAATGAGGCAGATGGTGCTCGACGTCCGGCCGGACGCGCCGCCGGAGTTCGCCAATTTCGTCACCGGCGCCAATGGCGAGTTGCTGCGGGCGCTGCGCGACGCCATCCTCGGCACGCAGCATGTCTACCTGTGGGGTCCGGGCGGCAGCGGCCGTACCCATCTGCTGCGCGCCGCGGTGGCCGAATCCCGCGCCGCAGGGCGGCCCGCACAGTACGTCGACAGCGCCGATGCCGGCGCTGCATTGCCGTCCGAGCCGCACCTGCTTATCGCCATGGACGACGTCGCGGCCCTTGCGCCGGAGGCGCAGATCGCCCTCTTCAACAGTTTCAACCGCGCCCGCGAGAGCAGCCAGACGCTGCTGCTGGCCGGCCCTTGCCCGCCGCGCGAGCTCGCGCTGCGCGAGGACCTGCGCACCCGCATCGGCCAGTGCCTGATCTTCGAGGTGCGCCCGCTCGACGACGACACGCGCCGCGCGATCCTCGCGACGCTCGCCGAGCGGCGCGGCCTGCGGCTCGGCGACGAGGTCACCGAGTTCCTGCTGCGCCACGGCCGGCGCGACCTCGCGAGCCTCGCGGCAGTGCTCGATGCGCTCGATCGCGCCTCGCTCGAACGCAAGCGCCCGGTCACGCTGCCGCTCCTGCGCGAGATGATGCAGGCCGGCCTCGACATCTGAGCGTGCCCCAGGAAATCGACCGCAATCGACCCGTACCGCACGGTCATTCACACCAACGACCGCCGCATCGCCGACGCCCCGGCAAGAAGCCGCCGCGATCGACCCATCGACACGACAAGGACACTCCCGTGGATCTCGTACTCTTCGACCTCGACAACACCCTGCTCGCCGGCGACTCGGACTTCGAGTGGGCCCAGTTCCTGATCGCCAAGGGAGTCCTCGACCGGGAAGTGCAGGAGGCACGCAACGCCGCCTTCTTCGAGCACTACAAGGCCGGCACGCTCGACATCTTCGAGTTCCTCGACTTCCAGCTCGCCCCCCTCGCCCGCCATCCGCGGGCGCAACTCGACGCCTGGCACCGCGAGTTCATGGCGACCTGCATCCAGCCCATGATCACCGACAAGGCCCGCGCCCTGGTGCGCGAGCAGCTCGCGCGCGACGCGATCGTCGCCGTCGTCACCGCGACCAACAGCTTCGTCACCGGACCGATCGTGCGCGAACTGGGCATTCCCCACCTCGTGGCGACCATCCCCGCCCAGGAGGGCGGCGCCTTCACCGGCAAGCCACGCGGCATGCCCGCCTTCAAGGCCGGCAAGATCGAGCGGGTCGAGGCCTGGCTCGAAACCCTGGGCCTTTACCTGGGCAGCTTCGAGCGAAGCTGGTTCTACAGCGACTCCCACAACGACTTGCCGCTCCTCCGACTGGTCTCCAACCCGGTCGCGGTGGATCCCGACGAGAAGCTCCACGCCCACGCGCAGACGCACGGCTGGCCCGTGCTGTCGCTGCGCTGAGCACGCTCCGATGGCGCCAGACGCCGCCCTGCAAGGCTACCGCGCGAGCGGCGGCAGGAGGGGCCCGCTGCGCGGACCGTGCTGCGTGCGCACATGACCGCGGCGGGCATCGAATCCGCCCGGACCCGGGCGCGCGCGCCATTGCCGGCGGGCATCGGTTATCATTGCGCGCCTATGAACGCATACCCCACTCTCCTCCGATGATCCGCAAGCTGCTGCGCAAGGTCTTTCGCCGCACGGCGGCCGCCGCCCACAACGAACCCGCGACGATCCCGCTCGAACAGCACGGCATCCGCCGCGCCCAGATCTCTCCGGCGGCTGCCAAGGTCTGCGACGTGTTGCAGGAAGGCGGCCACAAGGCCTTCGTCGTCGGCGGCGCCGTGCGCGATCTGCTGATCGGACACCCGCCCAAGGACTACGACGTCGCCACCAGCGCGACCCCCGAGCAGGTCCGCGCGCTGTTCCGCCGCTCGCGCATCATCGGCCGACGCTTCAAGATCGTGCACGTCATGAGCGGGCGCGAAACGATCGAGGTTTCCACCTTCCGCGCAAGCCACGATGCGGAGGCCGCCGAAACCGACGAACACGGCCGCGTGCTGCACGACAACGTCTTCGGCTCCCAGGCGGAAGACGCCACCCGGCGTGATTTCACGGCGAACGCGCTCTACTACGACCCGGCGAACGAAACCATCGTCGACTATCACCACGGCGTCGCCGACATCCGGCAGAAGACGCTGCGCATGATCGGCGACCCGCGCGCGCGCTACCGCGAGGATCCGGTGCGCATGCTGCGCGCCGTGCGCCTCGGCGCGAAGCTGGGCCTGGCGATCGACCCGGCCGCGCGCACGCCGATCCGCGAGATGGCCGAGCTGCTCGAAAACGTCCCGGCAGCGAGGCTTTTCGACGAGATGCTGAAGCTGCTGTTCTCCGGCTATGCGGTCCAGTGCCTGAGACAGCTGCGCGAAGAAGGACTGCACCACGGCCTGCTGCCGCTGCTCGACGTAATCCTGGAGCAACCGATGGGCGAGCGCTTCGTGTGGCTGTCGCTCGCCAACACCGACGAGCGCGTGCGCGCCGACAAGCCCGTCTCGCCCGGCTTCCTGTTCGCGACGCTGCTCTGGCACCAGGTGCTCGCCGGCTGGGAGAAGCGCAAGCAGGCGGGCGAGCCCTCGCAGCCGGCGCTCTTCGAAGCGATGGACGACGTCCTCGACTCGCAGGCCCGCAAGCTCGCGATCACCCGGCGCATCGTCGGCGACATCAAGGAAATCTGGGCGCTGCAGCCGCGCTTCGATCGGCGAAGCAGCCGCTTCGCCCCGCGCCTGATCGAGCAGCCCCGCTTCCGGGCCGCCTGGGATTTCCTGCGGCTGCGCGCCGAGTCCGGCGAGGTGCCGATGGAGCTCGCCCAGTGGTGGGACGACTACGCCCACGCCGGTCACGACGAGCGCGAACGCCTGCTCGCCGCTGCACCGCGGGGCGAGGCCACCGGACCCAAGCGCCGCAAGCGCCGGCGCAAACCCCAGGCCGCCCAGCCCGACAGCGCTGACGACCAGAGCCTGGCGCGGTTGCAGGATTGACGCGGGCGCGGCATGCTAGCCGCGTAGACCCGCTGGATCACCCTTTCCTTCCAGCCCCGACCAGGACATCGCCCATGCTCGAGAAGGCGGCTTACATCGTCGTCGAAGGCCCGATCGGCGCCGGCAAGACCTCGCTCGCGCGCCGCCTTGCCCAACGCCTGGATGCCCGCTCCGTCATGGAACAACCGGAGCGCAACCCCTTCCTCGGTCGCTTCTACGACAACCCCGAGCGTTGGGCGCTGGCAACGCAACTCGCCTTCCTGTTCCAGCGCATGGACTTACTGGCACCGCTCGAAGCCCCGTACCGGGTCGGCGAGCGCTTCGTCTCCGATTTCATCCTCGACAAGGATCCGCTCTTCGCTGCACTCAACCTGTCGAGCGACGAGATGCCGATCTACCAGCGCATCTTCGAGGCGATGAAACCCGCGCAGCCGCGCACGCCCGACCTCGTCATCTATCTGCAGGCCAAGCCCGAGACGCTGATCGGCCGCGTTCGCCAGCGCGGGCTCGCGCAGGAGCGCGGCATCACCGAGGGTTACCTCGAACGCGTGGCCGAGCGCTACGCCCGCTTCTTCTACCAATACGACGCCGCGCCCCTTTTCATCGTCGATGCGGAGGTTCTCAACCCGGTCGACCTGGACGACGACTTCGAGTTGTTGCTGGAGCGTCTGCGCAGCATGCGCAGCTATCGGGAGTTCTTTGGCTACGCGGCCTGAAGCGCCGGCAGGGAAACACTCCGGAGCGGCGACGCGATACATTTTTGCAAACATGCTTGAAATCAGCCCCGATTTCCCCGAGAGTCGCGCGTTTGCAGCGGCCGGCGCGGTCTCCCGCCTGCCCACTAGGAAGATCCCATGAGCTATCTTCAGGACCAGAAGCCGATCACCCTCTTCGAGCTCGGCAAGATGCGCGCCGAGAAGCGCAAGATCGCGATGCTCACTTGTTACGACGCGAGCTTCGCGGCGCTGCTCGAGCGGGCCGGCGTGGACGTGCTGTTGATCGGCGATTCGTTGGGCAATGTGCTGCAGGGGCAGAAATCGACGCTGCCCGTGACGATCGAGCACATGGTCTATCACACTGAATGCGTCGCGCGCGGCAGCGCCCGCGCCTTCATCGTCGCCGACATGCCATTCGGCACCTACCAGGAGAGCCCGGCGGTTGCCCTGCGCAATGCCGGCCGCCTGATGGCCGCCGGCGCGCAAATGGTCAAGCTCGAAGGCGGCACCGCCATGGCCGAGACGGTGCGCTTCCTGGTCGAGCGCGGAGTGCCGGTCTGTGCCCACATCGGACTTACCCCTCAATCCGTACACCAGCTCGGCGGCTACCGCGTGCAGGGGCGCAGTGAGAGCGGCGCCGCACAGCTGCGCAGCGATGCGCTCGCGCTCGAACAGGCCGGCGCCGCGCTCATGGTCATGGAGATGGTGCCGGCCGTGCTCGCCGCCGAGATCACCGCCAGCCTGACGTCGATGGCGACCATAGGAATCGGCGCAGGCGCCGATTGCGATGGTCAGGTACTCGTGCTGCACGACATGCTGGGCGTCTATCCCGGAAAGACGGCGCGCTTCGTCAGAAACTTCATGAACGGTGCGCAGAGCATCGAGGAAGCGGTCGCGCGCTACGTCGCGGCGGTCAAGGACGGCAGCTTCCCCGGACCGGAACACGCTTACTGACGCAGCGTCGCCCCGCCAAGGGCGTCGCCCCATCTCGGAACGGACCACGACATGCAGATCCATACCACCATCGACAGCATCCGCCGGGCCCGAGCCCGATCAGGGCGGGTCGCCCTAGTGCCGACCATGGGCAATCTGCACGACGGCCACATCACGCTGATGCGCCAGGCCGGCGACCGGGCCGACGCCGTGATCGCCAGCATCTTCGTGAACCGCCTGCAGTTCGGACCGAGCGAGGACTTCAACAAGTACCCACGCACCCTGGAGGCCGACTGCGAGAAGCTCGAGGCGGCCGGCGTCGCCCACCTCTTCGCGCCCGACGAGACGGTGATCTACCCGCAGCCGCAGCTCTACCACGTCGATCCGGCGCCCGCCCAGGTCGCAATCCTCGAGGGCGCCTTCCGCCCCGGGCATTTCCGCGGCGTCGCGACCGTGGTACTCAAGCTGCTCAACATCGTCCAGCCCGACGTGGCCCTGTTCGGCAAGAAGGACTACCAACAGCTGATGGTGCTCTCCAACATGGTGCGCGAGCTCGCGCTGCCCATCGAGGTCTTGCCGGGCGAGACAGTGCGCGCCGCCGACGGTCTCGCGCTGTCCTCGCGCAACGGCTACCTATCGGAGGCCGAACGCGCTGAAGCGCCGCGGCTCCACGCCCAGCTCGCCCGCATCCGCGATGCCGTGCAGTCGGGCGATCACGACTTCCTCAAGCTCGAAACCGACGCAATGGCCGAATTGGAGGCCCACGCCTGGCAACCCGACTACATCGCGGTGCGCCGCCGCTCCGATCTGCAACCGCCGGTGCAACCGGACGATCCACTGGTGGTGCTGGCCGCGGCGCGTCTCGGGCGAACGCGTCTGATCGACAACCTGGAGATCTGAACCGGGCACGCCGGCGCGAACCGGCGGGAACGACGGCAACGCCCTGCGTGTCAATAATCGTTACAAGCTGTGAGAGAATGCAACGTCATGCCGGCCACGAGCGACAAGAGCAAGGAGGGAGAGAAACGATGACAGCGGTATCGATCACCGTCAAGCAAGTGCTTGACCAGAAGGGCGGCGCGGCCTACTCGGTCACGTCGGGGGTCAGCGTCTTCGAGGCGCTGGGAGTGATGGCCAAGCACAACGTCGGGGCCCTGCTGGTCATCGACGACGGAAAACTGGTCGGGATCTTCAGCGAACGCGACTACTCCCGCAACGTCGCGCTGAAGGGCTTGCATTCGCGCGAACTCAAGGTCGGCGAGGTGATGACCCGCAATGTCGTCACCGCCGCGCCCACCGAACAGCTCGCAGCCGTCATGCAGACCATGACCAACCGCCGCTTCCGTCACCTGCCGGTTCTGCAAGATGGCGAGTTGCTCGGCATCATCTCGATCGGCGACGTGGTCAAAGCGATCATCCAGGAGCAGGAGTCGACCATCCACCAGCTCTCGAGCTACATCGCCGGCGATCTGACCACCTATCCGCCGCCCGGCGATTCCGGCACGCACGTCGCCGCTGGCAGCGAAAAGTAAGCCAGATCGCCGCCCGGCAACTCGCCGGGGCGAACCATGACGAAGGCCGGAGTCCCCTCCGGCCTTCGCTGTTTTCGCGGGGGACCGGGCAGTCTGGTCCTTTGGGACTACGCGCCCGCCAGCGCCTTGTCGACGATCTCCGCGACGTTGGCCGAAGGCCCTGCCTTGCGCACGCGCTCGAGCTGGGGAGCGATCGAAGCCTGCAGCTCCGGCGTATAACGCCGCCAGTTCTCGACCGCGCGCACGAGCCGGGCCGCGACCTGCGGATTGCTTTGGTCGAGCGCGATCACCTGATCGGCCCAGAAGGCATGGCCGCTGCCGTCTGCGGCGTGGAACTCGGCCTGATTGGCCTTGAAGAAGGTGCCGAGCAAGGCATAAACCTTGTTGGGATTGGTCGCGACGTAGGCCGGGCTCGCCATCAATGCGCGCACGCGCTCGAGCACCGGCGGTGCGGCCGCCGCCCAACGCCACGTCCCGGCCTGCAGCGCCAGCCACTTGTCGAGCACCAGATCGTCCTCGCGGAATCGGGCATGAAAAACCTCGAGCGCACCTTCAGCCTCGGGGCTCTCGCTCTGAACGACGGCGGCGAGCGCGCCGAAGCACTCGGTCATGTTCTCACCGTACTCGAACTGGATCCGGGCGCGGCGCAATCCCTCTTCGCTGCCCGCCGCGGCGAGATAGCGCAGCGCCAGATTGCGCAGCGCGCGCCGACCGGCGTCCGACGGGTGGTAGCGGTAGGCGCCCGGCACCTCCAGTGCCAGGTAGAGACGCAACCAGTCGTCCTCGAGTCGCCCGCCGAGTTCGCGCATCGACCTCATCAGCGCGGCGCGCAGCCGAACCGGATCGGCCGGATGCATGCGCTCGAGCAGGTAGCTCTCGGCCGGCAACGCGCAGGCCTGGGCACGAAAGGCGGGATCGAGCGCTTCGTCGGTGAGCAACTTCCGGTAGGCGGCGACGAATAGCTCGGGGAGGCCGGCCCCCTCGGCCTGCCCGGTCGCCGCCAACACGACCCGCTCGGCGTAGCGCTGGGCCGCATCCCACCGATTGAAGGGGTCGGCGTCGTGCGCCATGCGGAAGGCGAGCCGCTCGTCCGACTCGTCGAGTTCGAGCCTGACCGGGGCGGAAAAACCGCGCAGGAGCGACGGCACCGGCTCGCAGGGCACCTCGACGAAGGTCCAGCTCTGCCGTGGTTTGGTCAACTCCAGCACCCGAGTGGTCGCCCCGCCGTGGGACTCGCCCTCGAAACGCAGCGGCACGTCCACGCCGTCAGGGCCGATCAGGCCGACCGCGACGGGAATCACCAGCGGCAACGGATCGGACCCCTCGGACTGGCCCGAGGTCGGCGGTGTGCGCTGAGCGAGCGTGAGCCGATAGCGCGATTGCGCCGCATCCCACTCCCCACTGGCCTCGACCACCGGCGTGCCGGCCTGGCCGTACCAGCGCATGAACTGGTCGAGATCGAGCCCGTTCGCCTCGGCCATGCATTCGACGAAATCGTCGCAGGTGACCGCCTGGCCGTCGTAGTAGCTGAAGTACAAGTCCATCCCGTTGCGGAAGCCTTCGTGTCCGAGCAGCGTGTGCAGCATGCGGATCACTTCGGCGCCTTTCTCGTAGACGGTGGCGGTGTAGAAATTGTCGATCTGGCGATAGCTGTCCGGTCGGATCGGATGTGCCATCGGCCCGGCGTCCTCGGCGAATTGCACGGCGCGCAGCACCCGCACGTCGTCGATCCGCTTGACCGCGCGCGCCGACGCCGCCGCCTCGCCGGCCGCGCGGGCGAGCAGATCGGCACTGAACTGCTGGTCGCGGAAGACCGTCAGGCCCTCCTTGAGCGTGAGCTGGAACCAGTCGCGGCAGGTCACGCGATTGCCCGTCCAATTGTGGAAGTACTCGTGCGCGACCACGCTCTCGATATGTTCGTAGTCGGCGTCGGTCGCGGTGTCCGGCTTCGCCAGCACGTATTTCGCGTTGAACAGGTTGAGCCCCTTGTTCTCCATCGCGCCCATGTTGAAATCGCTTACCGCGACGATCATGTAGCGCTCCAGATCGAGCTCGAGGCCGAACGCCTCCTCGTCCCAGCGCAGCGCCTCGACCAGCGAATCCATCGCATGCGCAGTACGGTCGAGATTCCCCTCCTCGACCCACACCTGCAGCAGCGCCTCCCGGCCCGAGCCCGTCGTGAGGGTCCGCTCGAGCGCGACCAGCCGGGCCGCGACCAGCGCGAACAGGTAGCTGGGCTTGGGATGCGGATCCTCCCAGCGGGCGAAATGGCGGCCATCGTCGAGTTCGCCGGCGGCGACCAGGTTGCCGTTGGACAGCAGCACCGGGCAGCTTTCACGGTCGGCCTCGAGCGTGACGGTGTAGCGCGCCATGACGTCCGGCCGATCGGGAAAGTAGGTGATGCGGCGAAAACCCTCGGCCTCGCACTGGGTGAAGTAGCCGCCGTGCGACATGTAGAGGCCGGAGAGCGTCGTGTTGGCCTGCGGCGCAATCCGGGTCGCGATCTCGAGGACGGCGCGCTCGCCGCCCAAGCGGACCTCCAGGCCCGCGGCCGTCTCGTGGATCTGGCCGGGCGCCGGCGGCGCACCGTCGATCGTCAGGCTCACCCGCTCGAGCGCCTCGCCGTGCAGAGGCAAGGGCGCGTCGGGCACACCGGGCATGCGCACGCACTCGAGGCGGCTCGTCACCACGGTCTGGTCGGGGGCGAGGGCAAAGTGCAACGCAACGCGCTCCACCGTCCAGGCGAGCGGCGCGTAATCCGTGCGGTGAATCGTTGGGGTCGTCTTGTTTTCCATGGCTCAAGGCGGTCTTTTCAGCCGCTCGTATCGTGAATTCGTCGGGGCGTGGCGAAACCGGCTCGTGCTGAAAGGCGCGCTGCGAAGCGTGGCCACCCGGCCGTGCCGCGCGCCCGGGCGCAACTACGCACCCTCGTGCCCCGATGCTTGCGGGCCGCGCGGACCTCGGCGGTACGCGCGGCGCCCGTCAGGAGGTGGTGCGCACTTCGGTTGGCGGCGCCATCAGGCGCTTCAGGACGGCCTTCTCGGCTTCGACCACGAGCAGCACGATGACACCGAAGCCGACGATGCGCAACCAGGCTGCTCCGTCCAGGGCAGCCGTACCGAACAGCGTCTGCATGAAGGGCACATAGGTGAAGAGCCCCTGCGCCACCAGCAGCAAGGCGATCGCGCCGAGCACGTAGCGGTTTCCGGTGAGTCCCTGGCGGTTGAGCACCGGATCGGTGAAGCTGCGTACGTTGAAGAGGTAAAAGACCTCGCCCATCAGAAGCGCATTCACCGCCATGGTCCGGGCGACTTCGAGGCTCGCACCGCGATCGAGCTCCCAGACGAAGAAGCCCATGCCCCCGGCCACCAGCAACACCCCGACGAAGACCACCCGCCACATCAGAAAGCTGCCGAGGATCGGCTCCGAGGGCGAGCGCGGCGGCCGTCGCATGATGTCGCGCTCGGAGCGCTCGAACGCCAGCGCGAGCGCCAGCGTGACCGCCGTGATCATGTTCACCCACAGGATCTGGGCCGGCGTGATCGGCATGGTCATGCCCAGCAGGATCGCGAAGAAGACGATGCCGGCCTGGCCTACATTGGTCGGCAGGATGAACACGATCGCCTTCTTGAGGTTGTCGTAGACCGTGCGCCCTTCCTCGACGGCCGCCGCGACCGAGGCAAAATTGTCGTCGGCGAGCACCATCTCCGCGGCCTCCTTGGCCGCCTCGGTGCCCTTGTTGCCCATCGCGACACCGACGTCGGCGCGCTTGAGCGCGGGTGCGTCGTTGACGCCGTCGCCCGTCATCGCGACGACCTCGCCGCAGGCCTGCAGCGCCGTGACCAGCCGCAGCTTGTGCTCGGGGCTGGCACGCGCAAAGATCTCCGTATCGACGACGATGCGCGCGAGTTCCTCGTCGCTCAGGCGCTCGATCTCGGCGCCGGTGACTGCCTTGACCTCGCGCCCCAGGCCGAGCTGCTGCCCGATCGCGCGCGCCGTCGCGGCATGGTCGCCGGTGATCATCTTGACCCGGATCCCGGCCGAGAGACAGTTCGCGACCGCCTCGATCGCCTCGTCGCGGGGGGGATCGGACAAGCCGAACACCGCAAGCAGCGTGAAGCCGCCGCGCTCGACGTCGTCGAACTCGAGCGCCTTGAGGCTTTCCTCGCCCTCGCGCACCGCGACCGCCAGCAGCCGCATGCCGTCAGCCGCGGTGGCTTCCATTGCCTTCTGCCAGGCGCCCGGATCGAGTTCGACGTCGCCTTCGTCAGTGCGCTGATGCGAGCACAGTTCGAACACGCGCTCGGGCGCCCCTTTCAGATAGATGAGCCCGCGCCCCTTGTGGTCGTGATGCAGCGTCGCCATGAATCGGTGCTCGGACTCGAACGGGATCACGTCGGTGCGGGGCAGCGCCTCGCCTTCGAAATGCGCCTCGAGCCCGGCCTTGCCTGCGAGGGAGATCAGCGCGCCCTCGGTCGGATCACCGCGCAGCCGCCATTCTTCACCTTCCTGAACGATGGCGGCATCGTTGCAGAGCAGCCCTGCCCGGCAGGCCTCCTGCAAGGATGGGGTTCGATCGGCGTCGACTTCTCCCATCGCCGCATCGGCCGGCCCCGCCCGTTCAGCTGGGCTGATCGCCTCGCCGAAGAGGGCGGCGAACAGCACGCCCCCATCATCGTCCTGCGTGCCGATACGCTCGAACGACCCGTGCGGGGCATAGCCGACGCCAGTCACGCGATAGGCGCCATCGCCGGCCAGCACCCGCTGCACGGTCATTTGGTTGCGCGTGAGCGTGCCGGTCTTGTCCGAGCAGATCACCGTCACCGAACCGAGCGCCTCGACCGAGGGGAGGCGACGGATGATCGCGTTGCGCTGCGCCATGCGCTGCACGCCGATCGCCAGCGTGATCGTCATGATCGCCGGCAGGCCCTCGGGAATCGCCGCGACGGCGAGACCCACCGCCGCGAGGAACATCTCGTCGGCGCCGTAGCCCCGCAGCAGGATGCCGAAGGCGAAGGCGACCGCCGACACCGCCAGGATGGCCCAGGTCAGCCACCGACCGAACACACCCAACTGGCGCAGCAGCGGCGTCGTCAGTTCCTCGACCTCACTCAGCATCGCGCTGATCCGGCCGATCTCGGTGCCGGCACCGGTCGCGACGACCACGCCGGCCCCCTGGCCGTAGGTCACCAGGGTGCCGGAGAAGGCCATCGGGCTGCGATCGCCCAACTGCGTGTCGGCCGCGACCGGGGCGACCGCCTTCTCGACCGCGACCGATTCACCGGTCAGCGCCGCCTCCTCGATCCTCAGGCTGCGCACGTCGACGAGGCGCAGGTCGGCCGGCACCTTGTCGCCGGAGGCCAGGAACACGATGTCCCCCGGGACGAGGTCCTCCGCGGCGATCTCCTTGCGGTGGCCGTCGCGCAGCACTTGCGCGTGCAGCGACAGCATGTTGCGGATCGCATCCAGCGCACGTTCGGCCTTGCCCTCCTGGACGAAGCCGATGATGGCGTTGATGACGACCACCCCGAAGATGACGCCGCTGTCGATCCAGTGGCCGAGCAGCGCCGTGATGATGCCGGCCGCGATCAGGACGTAGATCAGCACGTTGTGGAACTGCAGCAGGAATCGCTGCACCGGCCCGCGCCGGCGAGGCGCCGGCAGCAGATTCGGGCCGTGGCGCTCGAGCCGCGCGCGCGCCTCGTCGCTGCTCAGTCCGCGAGCGCGGGTGACCTCGAATTCGGCCAGTACCTCGGCGGCATCGCGAGCGTGAAATGGGCGGGTCGCCCCGCCGTTCGCGACGCCTGGGCCCATGTCGGATTCATCTACGGCTGCCCGGGTGATCTGCATGGCGTATAGAAATGTCGTGAGTGGCCAGTCAATGTTACCCCATGGCGAGGCCCATCGCTGCACTGCACTATGTACAGCCCGGCCAGGACGCGCGCGCCGGGACGACGCACGATTCCCGACCGGTGGAAGCGGTTGCGCCGGCTCATCGCCCCGGCGCGCAACACCGGTCAGCCCGCCGGCTTGCGCGGAAGAAAGACGATGCGGGTACCCGCCAAGCGGTCGTGCAGGAACTGCCGATCGCGGTCGATCAGGGCCCAGGCGAGCCCAAGGCCAAAGCACAGCACCGACGGCCAGGCGAGCGCGTAGCGGACCCAGCCGACGCCCGGCGGCGGCGGCAGTCCGTCGAGCTCGCGCACCAGCTTGAGGTTCCAGGTCTGCATGGCCAGCGTCTGGCCGTGTCGGGTCCAGTACCAGACAAAATACGCGCCGAGCACCCCGAAGACGTGAAGCCACAGCACCCAGCCCGGCAGCGTCACGCCGAACCCCACGCCGAGGAACAGGTAGGGCACGAGAAAGGTCAGCGCCAGGATACCGAGCAGCAGGAGCGACTCGTAGAGCATGCTCGCCAGTCGGCGGCGCAACCCGGCCAGTTCGACGACAACGCGCTGCGGCGCCGGGGCCGGCCGCATGGCGGGCCCTGCCGAGGATTTTTTCCCCATCTGTGATCAGTCTCTCGCGGGAGGATTGGTGCCGCCCCGAGCGCCGCGCGTGTCCTTGCGGACCTGGCGCTCTTCGGGGGGAAGGTTGCGATACTGCTGCCACTGCTCGCGCAAGGCTTCGCGCTGCTCGGGCGGGACGTTGCGCAAGGCGCGGTATTGGTCGCGGGCACGCTCGCGCTCTTCCGGGGTGAGGTCTGCCCAGTCTTTCATGCGCATGCGGATGCGCTGCTGTTCCTCTGGGGTCAGACCGCCGAAACGATCGGCAATGCCGATCCACTGGCGCCGACCCGCATCGCCCATCTCCGCCCAATCGCCCGCGAGCGGTGCCAGCACCTCGCGCTGAGCGGGGCTGAGACTGCGCCAATCGGTCCCCGACGCCGCCGCTTGGGCGCAGGCCGTACCGACCAGCGCGAGCCCGACGATCAGGACCGCGAGCCTTGCAGCAACCATGTCTTGAAATCCGGATCGAGATAGGCGTCGATGGGCAGGTCGTCCATCAGCAGCGCCGCGTCGACCTGCAGGATCTCGCTCTGACGCGAATCCGAGACCCACTGATTGCCGGCGAAGAACACCGCCAGGATCAGTCCCGCCATGACAGCGGAACGCGTTGCGGGCGTCAGGGCGAAGCCCGCGCCGAGGGCGCCCACGCCCGTCGCCAGCACGGCAAGCCACCCCTGCGGCCGCTGCCGCTCGAGCGCCCGGGCTCGCGCGGCACGCAGGTGCTCGACCACGACCGGGTCGAGTTCGCGCGCCGATGCCGACAGCCGCATGGCAATCCGACGCCCAACGACGACTTCGTTCATAGCTCGACCCCTCTGGCCTTGAGTGCTGCCGCAAGCGTTTGCGTCGCGCGCGAGCAGTGCGTCTTGACGCTGCCTTCCGAACATCCCATCGCCGCAGCAGTCTCGGCAATGTCCATCTCTTCCCAGTAACGCATCAGGAAGGCCTCGCGTTGACGGGCGGGCAATCGCGCGATCTCGCGCTCGATGACTTGGAGCGTCCGCGCCTGCTCGAGCCTGCCATGGGGCGTGTCCCGGCCGTCCGGATCGGTGCCGGCGCCGAGCATCTCGAGGGGATCGGCATCCGGATCATCCGCGCCGGTCAAGGCCGAGAACAGGCTGACCCAGGTGTTGCGGACCTTGCGCCGGCGCATCGCGTCGTAGATCACGTTGCGCAGGATGCGCTGGAACAGCATCGGGAACTCGTCGCACGGGCGGTCGCCGTAGCTCGCGGAGAGCTTCAGCATCGCATCCTGCACCGCATCGAGTGCGGCCTCCTCGTTTCTCAGCGCGTAGACGGCCTGCTTGAACGCACGCTTTTCGACATCTTCGAGAAAGCTGGAGAGTTCTGCACGGGAGGCCAGTGGCAATTCCTTGTGAATCCGCGGGCGGCGGGCACATTCCGGGACGGCGACAGCCTTGACCTGAAAGCCCCCGGACGGTAACGTTCGTCGTTTGGAATCTTTTTGAAAGCGAGTATGTGATGGCGCTGTCCGGAGCCGAAATTGTAATCAGGTGCCTGCAGGAAGAAAAGGTTGAGTACGTCTTCGGCTATCCCGGTGGCGCGGTTCTCTTCATCTACGACGCGCTGTTCAACCAGGATCAGGTCCGGCACGTGCTTGTCCGGCACGAGCAGGCCGCCGTGCATGCGGCCGACGGCTACGCCCGCTCGAGTCAGGCCGTCGGCGTGGCGCTGGTGACCTCCGGCCCGGGTGCAACCAACGCCGTCACCGGCATCGCGACGGCCTATTGCGATTCGATTCCGATGGTCATCATCTCCGGCCAGGTCCCGACGGCGGCGATCGGCCAGGACGCCTTTCAGGAAGTCGACACCGTCGGCATCACTCGGCCGTGCGTCAAGCACAACTTCCTGGTGAAGAACGTGCAAGACATCGCGCCGACGATCAAGAAGGCCTTCCACCTCGCCCGCACCGGACGCCCCGGTCCGGTGCTGGTCGACATCCCCAAGGACATCACCATCCAGCAGTGCGAGTTCGAGTACCCGCAGGCGGTTCCGATGCGCTCCTACAACCCGGTGGTCCGCGGCCACCAGGGTCAGATCCGCAAGGCCATCCAGCTGCTGCTCGAAGCGAAGCGCCCGATGATCTACAGCGGCGGCGGAGTCATCCTGTCGGATGCGTCCGAACAGCTCGCCAAGCTCACGCGCATGCTCGGATTCCCGATCACCAACACGCTGATGGGCCTCGGTGCCTACCCGGCCTCCGACCGGCAGTTCCTCGGCATGCCGGGGATGCACGGCACCTACGAGGCCAACATGTCGATGCACTACTGCGACGTGCTGCTCGCCGTGGGTGCCCGCTTCGACGACCGCGTGATCGGCAACCCGGCGCACTTCGCCGAGGAACCCCGCAAGATCATCCACATCGACGTGGATCCCTCGTCGATCTCCAAGCGCGTCAAGGTCGACGTGCCCATCGTCGGCGACGTCCGCGAGGTGCTCGACGAGATGATCCGTCAGCTCGAGGCGATGCCAACGCGACCCGATGCCGGTGCGCTCGCCGGCTGGTGGAAGCAGGTCGAAGAGTGGCGCGCCCGGGACTGCATGAAGTACCGCAACTCCGACGAGATCATCAAGCCGCAGTACGTGATCGAAAAGCTGTGGGAAGTGACCGGGGGCGACGCCTTCATCACCTCCGACGTCGGCCAGCACCAGATGTGGGCGGCCCAGTACTACCGCTTCGACAAGCCGCGTCGCTGGCTGAACTCCGGTGGCCTGGGCACCATGGGCGTGGGGCTGCCCTACGCGATGGGCGCGCAGCTCGCCAATCCGGGCGCCCCGGTCGCCTGCGTGACGGGCGAGGCCTCGATCCAGATGTGTATCCAGGAACTCTCCACCTGCAAGCAGTTCCGCCTGCCGCTGAAGATCTGCAACCTGAACAACCGCTACCTCGGCATGGTCCGCCAGTGGCAGGAAATGTTCCATGGCGGCCGCTACTCCGAGTCCTACATGGATTCGCTGCCGGATTTCGCCCGGCTCGCCGAGGCCTACGGACACGTCGGCCTGCGCGTGGATAAGCCCGGCGACGTCGAGGGTGCGCTGCGCGAAGCCTTTGCCCGCAAGAACGACCTGGTATTCCTCGACTTTCAGGTAGACCAGACCGAGAACGTCTATCCCATGGTTCGAGGCGGACAAGGCCTGACGCAGATGATCCTGTCGGCCGAGGATCTCTAGCCCTGACAATTCCGCGGCGCGCGATGGCCTCGCCGCCGCACCGCCGGACGGGCGCCTGTCGGCCCCGTCGTCCGCGGATGCCGAACCCGGGCGGGTTCGCACCGGCGCGACGGGCGGCTCACAACGACTCTCGCAAGAGCTGAATATGAGACATGTCATCTCCCTGCTGATCGAAAACGAATCCGGAGCGCTGTCGCGCGTGTCGGGGCTGTTTTCCGCGCGCGGCTACAACATCGAATCGCTCACCGTCGCGCCGACCGAGGACGCATCGATGTCGCGCATGACGATCGTGACGACCGGTTCGGACGACATCATCGAGCAGATCACCAAGCAGCTGAACAAGCTCGTCGAGGTCATCAAGGTCGTCGACATCTCCGAGTCGGCCCACATCGAGCGCGAGCTGATGCTCGTCAAGGTGC
>JARFTX010000120.1 GCA_029289265.1 Gammaproteobacteria bacterium | reverse complement strand
AGACCAACACCCTGGTCTACAACGCCGGCAACTACCGCTTCACCGACTTCGCCCGCCTGGGCGTGCCGATGAATCTCATCGTCTGGATCACCGCCTCGCTGCTGATTCCGGTCTTCTGGCCGCTGAATCCCCTGTGACCGACGGCGCACTTCTCGCGCCGCCCGCGTGCTATCCGGGTAGAATTTCCACACTGCAGCGCCGGCTTGGAGGTTCGCCTCGGCATAAGGCAGAATGCAGGACATCAAACAATTGACGCGACAAATCGGATCGCGTCCGACAGGCAGGAGAAGCTCATGACTCGCCGCGTGGTCGTTCCGCTCGATGGATCCTCCCGTTCCCGCAGTGCGCTCGCCGCCGGCCGGGCCCTGGCGGCGCAGCTCGGGCTGCCGCTACAAGCCGTGTCGGTGGTGCCCACCGAGAATCTCGCGGCCGAGCGCCGTCAGGCCCTCGCCGACTCGCTCGGGGACGGCGGCGCAGACATCACGGTGATCATCGATCAGTCACCAGCCGAGGCCTTGTTGAGTTTTCTCGACGCTGCCGCCGGCGACCTCTGCGTGATGGCGACGCACGCGCGCGGCGCCGTCACCGAGATGGTGCTCGGGAGCGTGGCCCGGAGCGTCGTCGAGAAGTACACGGGACGCGTCGTCCTGGTCGGGCCCAGGCATTCGGCGAAGTGGCACGGGCCGATCGCCTCGGTCCAGGTCTGCATCGACGGCTCGGAACTCTCCGAGCGCGCCATCGCCCCGGCCGCAGAACTCGCCCGCGAGCTCGGCGCGACGCTGCAGCTCATCCAGGTGCTCGAGCCCGAGGCGGCGGGCATGACCGCCGGCGGCGATACCGGCGAGTGGGTGTACCTGCGGCGCACGGCCGACCAGGTGCACAAGGATCACGGCATTGCCGCAGAGTGGGAGGTGCTGCACGGCCGCGAGCCCGCCGAAGCGGTCGCCGCCTACCTCAACGCCCAACCCGATGCTCTGGTCGTGCTCACCAGCCACGGCCGCTCGGGCGTGCGCCGCATCGCCCTGGGCAGCGTCGCGCAGAGCGTACTCGACGCGAGCCTCAACCCGGTGTGGATCATCCGACCGCACCGGGGGCGCTGACGGGGCCTGCCGGCCCCGCAGGTGATGGCGGGGCCGGCTTGGCCCGCCTGAGGCCTGCCAATCGTCTTGGCCCGGGCGGCGATCAGACGTTTCGATAGACCTCGGCGCCGCTCTTCAGGAATTCCACCGCCTTCACTTCCATCCCCTTGGCGAGCGCCTCGTCCTCGCTCACGCCCTCCTTGGCGGCGAACTCGCGCACGTCCTGGGTGATCTTCATCGAGCAGAAGTGCGGGCCGCACATCGAGCAGAAGTGGGCGAGTTTGGCGGACTCCTTGGGCAGGGTCTCGTCGTGGAACTCGCGCGCCTTGTCCGGATCGAGGCCGAGGTTGAACTGGTCCTCCCAGCGGAACTCGAAGCGCGCCTTCGAGAGCGCGTTGTCGCGGATTTGCGCGCCCGGGTGGCCCTTGGCGAGGTCGGCGGCATGGGCGGCGAGCTTGTACGTGATGATGCCTTCCTTGACGTCCTGCTTGTTGGGCAGGCCCAAGTGCTCCTTGGGGGTGACGTAGCACAGCATCGCGGTGCCGTACCAGCCGATCTGGGCGGCGCCGATGCCGCTGGTGATGTGGTCGTAGCCCGGCGCGATGTCGGTGGTGAGCGGGCCCAGCGTGTAGAACGGTGCCTCGTGGCAGTGCTCGAGCTCGAGCTCCATGTTCTCCTTGATGAGCTGCATCGGCACGTGGCCCGGCCCCTCGATCATCACCTGCACGTCGTGGCGCCAGGCGATCCCGGTGAGCTCGCCGAGCGTCCTGAGCTCCGAGAGCTGGGCCTCGTCGTTGGCATCGAAGATCGAGCCGGGGCGCAGCCCGTCGCCGAGCGAGAAGGCGACGTCGTAGGCCTTCATGATCTCGCAGATGTCTTCGAAGTGGGTGTACAGGAAGCTCTCCCGATGGTGGGCGAGGCACCACTTCGCCATGATCGAGCCACCGCGCGAGACGATGCCGGTCATGCGGCTGGCGGTCATCGGGATGTAGCGCAGGAGCACGCCGGCGTGGATCGTGAAGTAGTCGACGCCCTGCTCGGCCTGCTCGACGAGCGTGTCGCGGAAGATCTCCCAGGTGAGCTCCTCGGCCCGCCCGTCGACCTTCTCGAGCGCCTGGTAGATCGGCACTGTGCCGATCGGCACGGGTGAGTTCCGGATGATCCACTCGCGCGTCTCGTGGATGTTCTTGCCGGTGGAGAGATCCATCACCGTGTCGCCGCCCCAG
This sequence comes from Gammaproteobacteria bacterium, assembly GCA_029289265.1. GTDB lineage: Bacteria > Pseudomonadota > Gammaproteobacteria > Burkholderiales > Rhodocyclaceae > JARFTX01. The sequence goes on along the minus strand of JARFTX010000120.1, from coordinate 746 downwards.
CGGATCGACCAGGTCATCTTGTCGACTTCCTCGGCGATCGACGAGGTGACCGCCGAGTTGCCGATGTTGGCGTTGATCTTGGTGAGGAAGTTGCGGCCGATGATCATCGGCTCGCTCTCGGGGTGGTTGATGTTGTTGGGGATGATGGCGCGCCCGCGCGCCACTTCGTCGCGCACGAACTCGGGGGTGATCACCGGTGGCAGGCTGGCGCCGAAGTTCTGGCCCGGGTGCTGGCGCAGCATCATGTCGGCCATCTTCTGGCCCTTGGGGCCGGTGGCGCGCAGCGAGGCGATGTACTGCTCGCGGTTCAGGTTCTCGCGGATGGCGATGTATTCCATCTCGGGGGTGATGATGCCGCGCCGGGCGTAATGCATCTGGGTGACATTGGCACCCGGCTTGGCGCGGCGCGGGGCGCGGTGCAGGCCGGGAAAGCGCAGCTCGTCGAGCGCCGTGTCGGCGGCGCGGGCGCGGCCGTACTCGGAGGACAGGCCGGGCAGCACTTCGGTGTCGCCGCGCGCCTCGATCCACGGCTGGCGCAGCGCGGGCAGGCCGGAGCGGATGTCGATCTTGGCGGCCGGGTCGGTGTAGGGGCCCGAACAGTCATAGACGAAGATCGGCGGGTTGGGTTCGGCGCCGAAGGAGGCCGGGGTGTCGCTCTGGGTGATCTCGCGCATCGGCACGCGGATGTCCGGGCGCGAACCCTCGACGTAGATCTTGCGCGAGTTGGGCAGCGGGGCGATCGCGGC
>JARFTX010000119.1 GCA_029289265.1 Gammaproteobacteria bacterium | reverse complement strand
AACACAAAGCCGACGGCGTCGGCGAGTTCGGCATTGCCCTCGATCCGCACCGCGTTCATCAGCCGGCTGCTGCCCTCGGAGAGCGTCAGGGGGAACTCGGCGAGCGGAAAGCTCAGTTCGACCTCGGGGAGGGCGTCCGCTGCCGGCTCGGCCAGCCGCCCCTCGCGGTCGATACCGAAGGCGAATGCCAACGGCTCGGCGCGCAGCTGCACGTGATGGCCGGCAAAGGCCGCCAGGCGCCGGCGGGCCCACGACGCTTGGTCGAGGACGTGATTGATCGCAGCGAGTACCGGGCGGCTCAGGGGCGTCATGGTGGAAAGCAAAACGGGGCCGAAGCCCCGTTCATGTCTCTCAGGAGAACTGCTGGATGCCGGCGATGACCCAGCCGCGGTCGTCGCGCTTGCTCTTGGTGAGGTGCCAGACCTCGTCGAAGGGCGCGGGCGCCGCGTCGGCCTCTTCGCGGATCAGCCCGTTGAAGCGCACGCTTACGATGTAGCGCGAATCCTCCTCGGCCACTTCGAGCACCTGAGCGCCGAGATCGACCACGTCGGTGCGCTGCTCCTGCGGACCACGGTCGGCGATCTGCATGCGCATCTCGGCGAAGACTTCCGGCGTGGTGAATTCGCGCAGATCGTCGAGGTTTCCTTCGTCGTTGGCGGCCTGCAGGCGGATGAACTGGACCTTGGCCTGGCGTTCGAACGCGGCGGCATCGAAGTCGGCGGGTAGGGCGGCTGCCTGGGGTGCCGTCGAAGCGGTGTCGTCAGAGGTGAAGGCGTGGGCTGAGCCGGCCGGCTGGCGGTAGCTTTCGTGGCCCGCAGAGGGCGCATGGCCGGCGTACTGCATCGCCGGGCGGCCTTGGCCCGCGGCGACACGCCGCGAGAGCATGCGGAAGAGCATGAAGGCCCCGAACACCAGCAGCGCGATCAGCAGGAAGGAGCCGAGCTCCTCGCCCAAGCCCAGGTGGGAAAAGAGCGCGGCGAGGCCGAGGCCAGCGGCGAGGCCGGCCACGGGGCCGAGCCACGAACGGCCCTGTGGCTGGGCGCTGGCTGGTGCGGCCTGCTGGCGGGGCGGCGCCGCGGCGGGCGCCCGCGGTGCGGGTGCCGGGGCCATCTGGCGCTGCATGCCGAAGCTGCTGCCACCGCCCAGGCGACGGGCCTCGGCTTCGGGAATCATGCCGGCGAAGGCAAAGACCGAGACGAAGAGGCTGGTGAAAATGGTCTTCATGGGTGCTAAGGCTCCTGTCGAGAATCGAGTGGGGTATTCATGGGCGACGCGCCGGACGCGCCGCAGCCGGCGAGCGCTGCCTACACCTTGTAGCCGCGGTGCAGCGCGACGACGCCGCCGGTCATGTTGAAGTAGTCGACCCGGCGCAGGCCGGAGCGTTCCATCATCGCCTTGAGTTCTTCCTGACCCGGATGCATGCGGATCGACTCGGCGAGATAGCGGTAGCTGTCGGCGTCGTTGGCGACCTTGTCACCGAGCCACGGCAGCACCTTGAAGGAGTAGAAATCGTAGGCCGGGGCGAGCGGGGCCCACACCTTGGAGAACTCCAGGACCAGGAGCCGCCCGCCGGGCCTGAGCACACGCGCCATCTCGGCGAGCGCGACATCCTTGTGCGTCATGTTGCGCAGGCCGAAGGCGACCGTGACGCAATCGAACCACTCGGACGGAAACGGCAGTTTCTCGGCGTCGCATTGGGCGACCGGCAGGGGGTGGCCGCGGTCGAACACGCGGTCGCGCCCGCGCGCGAGCATGGCGTGATTGATGTCGGTGAGCCACACCTGGCCCTCGTCCCCGACCTTGCGGGCGAATGCGAGCGAGAGGTCGGCCGTGCCGCCAGCGACGTCGAGCACCCGGTCGCCGCGCTTGACGCCCGAGATCTGGATCGTGAACGCTTTCCATAGCCGGTGCAGCCCCATGGACATCAGGTCGTTCATGACATCGTAGCGGCTCGCCACCGAGGAGAAGACCTCGGCCACCTTTTTGTGCTTTTCGCCTTCGGCCACCGTCTCGAAGCCAAAGTGCGTCTGCTTGTCGTCCATGTTCAATGCTTGTCGCTGCCGCAGCCGGTGCGCGGCGCGGGTGGGGGATTGTCGGCGGGGTCGCGGCTCGCGCCGCTCCGGGCGAGGCGCTCGAGGTATTCCTGCCAAAGCGGTTCGTGCTCGCTGCCTAGTTGGTATAGGTAGTCCCACGAGTACAGACCGCTGTCATGCCCGTCCGAGAAGGCCAGCCGGACCGCGTAATTGCCGACCGGCTCGATGCTGTCGATCACGACGTCGCGCTTGCCGACCTGCAGGACTTCCTGGCCCGGGCCATGGCCGCGCACCTCGGCCGAAGGAGAATAGACGCGCAGGTACTCTAAGGGCAGCGAAAACTGCTGGCCGTCGTCGAAGGCAATTTCCAGCAGGCGCGACTTGCGGTGCAGGGTGATTGCGGTGGGAATCGGGGTGTTGCGGTCCAGTCCGGCCATGATCTCGAAGCTGGCAGCGAGCAAGGGTGGAGGAGAATGATACCCGATTCGGTGCCAGCGCTGCGCCGCCGGGCGTGCGGCCGGTCCCGGGCTTGTAATGAAATCGTCAAGGAGCTGAAATAAACTGTGCGCTCCAGTGTGGGGGGGCGTCATGGCTGCAAACATTCTGCTTATCGAGGATGAACCCGCGATCCAGGAACTGATCGCCGTCAATCTTATTCGCGCCGGACACCATGTGATCAGGGTCTCCGACGTCGAAGCGGCGAAAATAGTGGTTCGCGAGGCCTTGCCCGATCTGGTGCTGCTCGACTGGATGCTGCCGGGCGTGTCCGGCATCGAGTTCGCGCGCCGGTTGCGGGCCGACGAGCGTACCCGGGCGATCCCGATCATCATGCTGACGGCACGCGGCGAGGAAGCCGACCGCGTCGCCGGGCTCGAGACCGGCGCGGACGACTACATCACCAAGCCCTTCAGTCCGCGCGAACTGGTTGCCCGCATCAAGGCCGTGCTGCGTCGGCGTGCGCCGCAGGTGACCGAGGACGCGGTCGATGCCGGCGGGCTGCATCTGGATCCCGCCACCCACCGCGTCAGCGTCGGAGCCCAGCCGATCGCGCTCGGTCCGACCGAGTTCCGCCTGCTGCACTTCTTCATGACCCACCCGGAGCGC
>JARFTX010000069.1 GCA_029289265.1 Gammaproteobacteria bacterium | reverse complement strand
CCACACGGGTCGCCCCACCGCGGCCGGCCGGCGGCGGGGGGGGGCCGGCCCGACCCGTCGGGGCCGCCCTTGTGCCTGCCCGCGGCGCCGATGCCCGCCCCGGCATCGCGGGCGACCACAAGGGTCGCCCCTGCGGCGGCAGGCGTGGCGACCCGGTCCTGTCATAATGCCCTGTAAGGATCGCCATTGCGCCGCCGACCAAGAGCTCACGCAGCCACCCCCAATCCCACGGAGACCACGTCATGCATGCGACCCTGCCGATGCTGAGGGCCACAGATTTTCCCGCGATTCGCCGCCGCACGCTGGAGACCCTTCAGGTCAATGTCGGCTACCGCTGCAACCAGACCTGCGTCCATTGCCACGTCAACGCCGGCCCGACCCGCACCGAGATGATGGACCGCGAGACGATGACGCTGATTCCGCGGGTGCTCGCTGCGCGGCGCCTGACGACGCTCGACGTCACCGGCGGCGCGCCCGAGCTGCATGCCGGCTTTCGCGACCTGGTGCGCGCGGCGCGCGCGCTCGACGTCAAGGTGATCGACCGCTGCAACCTGACCATCCTGTTCGAGCCGGGCGAGGAGGATCTCGCCGAGTTCCTCGCCGCCGAGGGCGTCGAGATCGTCGCCTCGCTGCCCTGCTACTCCGCGGCCAACGTCGACAAGCAGCGCGGCAAGGGCGTCTTCGACAAGAGCGTCGCCGCGCTGCAGAAGCTCAACGCGCTGGGCTACGGGCAGGAGGGCAGCGGACTCGTGCTGAACCTGGTCTACAACCCGCTCGGGCCGTCGCTGCCACCACCGCAGGCCGCGCTCGAGGCGGCCTACAAGCGCGAGCTGTTCGAACACTTCGGCATCGTCTTCAACCAGCTCTTCGCGCTCGCAAACATGCCGATCCAGCGCTTCGGCAGCCTGCTCGTGTCCAAAGGCCAGCTCAACGACTACATGCGCCTGCTGCGCGAGAACCACGCCGCCGCCAACCTCGAGCACGTGATGTGCCGCAACCTGGTGAGCGTCGACTGGCGCGGCTATCTCTACGACTGCGACTTCAACCAGATGCTGGGGCTGCCGCTGCCCGGTGCGGGCCGTCCGCACTTGCGCGACCTGCTTGCCGAGGACGTCGCCGGTCGGCCGATCCAGGTCGCCGACCACTGCTACGGCTGCACCGCCGGCCAGGGCAGCAGCTGCGGCGGCGCGCTCTGAAGGAACAACAACATGAAGAAAATACTTCTGGTCGCGGTGATCGCGGCCCTCGCGATCGCGTTCTTCGCCTTCGACCTCGACCGCTACCTGACGCTCGACGCGCTCAAACAGGGTCAGAGCGAGTTCGCCGCGCTGCGCGCCGACTCGCCGTGGCTGGTCGCATCGGCCTTCTTCGCGCTGTACGTGGTCGTCACCGCCCTGTCGCTGCCCGGCGCGGCGATCATGACGCTCGCCGCCGGCGCCTTGTTCGGCCTGCTCACCGGCCTGGTGCTGGTGTCCTTCGCCTCGACCATCGGCGCGACCCTCGCCTTCCTCGTCTCGCGCTACCTGCTGCGCGACTGGGTGCAGACGCGCTTCGGCGCCAAGCTCAAGGCGATCAACCAGGGCATCGAGCGCGACGGCGCGTTCTACCTGTTCACGCTGCGGCTGGTGCCGATCTTTCCGTTCTTCCTGATCAACCTGCTGATGGGGCTCACCCCGATCCGCACCGGCACCTTCTACTGGGTGAGCCAGGTCGGCATGCTGGCCGGCACCGTGGTCTATGTGAATGCCGGCACCCAGCTCGCAACGATCGAGCGCCTGGGCGACATCCTGTCGCCGGCGCTGCTGCTGTCGTTCGCGCTGCTCGGCGTCTTTCCGCTGATCGCCAAGCGCATCGTCGAGGTGGTGCGCAAGCGCCGCGTCTATGCGAAGTGGACGCGGCCCGAGTCCTTCGACCGCAACCTCGTCGTGATCGGCGCCGGCGCGGCGGGGCTGGTGAGCGCCTACATCGCCGCCGCGGTCAAGGCCAAGGTGACGCTGGTGGAGGCGCACAAGATGGGCGGCGACTGCCTCAACTACGGCTGCGTGCCGAGCAAGTCGCTGATCCGCAGCGCCAAGCTCGCCCACCAGATCCGTCACGGCGAGCGCTACGGGCTGGAGGCGGCCGAGCCGCGCCTTTCGTTTCCCACCGTGATGGCGCGCGTGCACGAGAAGATCCGCGCGATCGAGCCGCACGACAGCGTCGAGCGCTACACCGGCCTGGGCGTCGAGGTGCTGCAGGGCTACGCCAGGGTGGTCGACCCCTGGACCGTCGAGATCGCGATGAACGGCGGCGGCACGCGGCGGCTCACCACCCGCGCGATCGTCATCGCCGCCGGCGCGAGCCCCACGGTGCCGCCGCTGCCGGGCCTGGACGAGGTCGGCTACGTCACCAGCGACACCCTGTGGGACGCCTTCGCCCGGCTCGATGCGCCACCGGCGCGCCTCGCCGTGATCGGCGGCGGCCCGATCGGCTGCGAGCTGGCGCAGGCCTTCGCCCGGCTCGGCTCGCAGGTCACGCAGGTGCAGCGCGGCCCGCGCATCATGCCGCGCGAGGACGAAGAGGTCTCGGCGCTCGTCCAGGCCGCGCTCGAGCGCGACGGCGTGCGGGTGCTGACCGGCCACAAGCCCGTGCGCTGCGAGCGTGACGGCGATGCCAAGGTGCTGGTCGCGGAGCACGACGGCGTCGAGCGGCGCATCGAGTTCGACGCGCTGCTGGTCGCCGTCGGGCGCAGCGCCCGGCTCTCCGGCTACGGGCTGGAGGAGCTCGGCGTGCCGACCGACCGCACGGTCGCGACCAACGAGTACCTCGAGACCCTCTACCCCAACATCTACGCCGCCGGCGACGTCGCCGGGCCGTATCAATTCACCCACACCGCGGCGCACATGGCCTGGTTCGCGTCGGTCAACGCGCTCTTCGGCGAGTTCCGCAAGTTCCGCGTCGACTATTCGGTGGTGCCCTGGACCACCTTCATCGATCCCGAGGTCGCACGCGTCGGCTTGAACGAGCTCGAGGCGAAAGAGCGCGGCATCGCCTGCGAGGTCACCCGCTACGGCATCGACGACCTCGACCGGGCGATCGCCGACAGCGCCGACTACGGCTTCGTCAAGGTGCTGACCGTGCCCGGCAAGGACCGGATCCTCGGCGTCACCCTCGTCGGCGAGCACGCCGGCGACCTGCTCGCCGAGTACGTGCTGGCGATGAAGCATGGCCTGGGGCTGAACAAGATCCTCGGCACCATCCACACCTACCCGACGCTTTCCGAAGCCAACAAGTACGCGGCCGGCGAATGGAAGCGGGCGCACGCGCCGCAGCGCCTGCTCGCGTGGCTCGGGCGCTACCACGCCTGGAAACTCGGCACGAGGCCGGTGGCATGAAACTCTCGGTGATCGTCCCGGTGCTGAACGAGGCGGCGATCCTGCCGCTGCTGCAGGCGCGGCTCGCGCACCTGCGCGCCGCCGGCATCGAGACGATCGTGGTCGACGGCGGCAGCGACGACGGCACGGTGGCGCTGCTCGAGGCCGACCCGGGCCGCTGGCTCGCCTCGGCGCCGGGGCGCGCCCGCCAGATGAACGCCGGCGCGGCGGCCGCACGCGGCGACGTGCTGCTCTTCCTGCACGCCGACACGGAGCTGCCGCCCTCGCCGCAGCGCATCCTCGCCGTCGCGCTGCATCGGCCCGACGCGCTGTGGGGGCGCTTCGACGTCGAGGTCACCGGCCGCTCCGTATGGCTGCCGCTCGTCGCCTTTATGATGAACCGGCGCTCGCGGCTCACCGGCATCGCCACCGGGGACCAGGCGATCTTCGTCCGCCGGGTCGCCTTCGAGGCGGTCGGCGGCTACCCCGAGCTGCCGCTGATGGAAGACATCGAGCTTTCGCGGCGGCTCAAGGCGCTCGCCCCGCCGGTATGCCTGCGCCGGCGCGTGCGCACCTCGGGGCGGCGCTGGGAGACGCGCGGCGTGTGGCGCACGATTTTCCTGATGTGGCGGCTGCGCTGGGCCTGGTGGCGCGGCGCTCCGGCCGACGAACTGGCGCGGCGCTACCGTTGAGCGGCTCGAGCCGGAAAGCATGGTGATCGCCGCCGCCCGCACCACCCCGCACCACGACGAGCCGACGAATCGGGCCTTCCGATACGCGTCTTGCCGGCCCCCCCGAACATGAAACCCGTGCGCATCCTCATCTTTGCCAAGGCGCCCCGGCCGGGTCAGGCGAAGACCCGGCTCGTCCCGGCGCTCGGCGTGCAGGGTGCGGCCGAAGTCGCCCGACAGATGCTCGAGCGCACGCTCGCCGCCGCCCTCGCGGCGCGCCTCGGCCCCGTCGAGCTGTGCACCGCGCCCCCGCTCACGGATTCCGCATGGTCCGGCGTCGCGCTGCCCGATGGGCTCGCATGTTCCGACCAAGGCGAAGGCGACCTCGGCGCCCGCATGGCCCGCGCCGCCGCCCGCACGATCGCCCGCGGCGAGGCGGCGCTGCTCGTCGGCACCGATTGCGCCGAGATGGAGGCCACCCTCCTTGCCGACGCGGCGACGCTCCTCGCCGATGTCGACGCCGTGCTCCACCCGACGGCCGATGGCGGCTACGCGCTTCTCGGCCTCAATCGCTTCGATTCGCGCGTCTTCGCCGGCATCGCCTGGAGCACCGACAGCGTCGCTGCGACGACGCTCGAACGCCTGCAGGCGCTCGGCTGGTCGATGCGCGTCGGGCGCACGCTACATGACATCGACGAACCGGGCGATCTCGTCCGGCTCGAACGACTTCGGTCTTGAAAGATGTGTCGAGAGCGTTGGGCTCATCGCGTATTGCTGCATACCGGGGCGAACATCGCGGCAGCCCCCAGGAAGAACCGTCTGCCCGTGCAGGCGCACGGGGCGAGTCTCTGGAAGATAGCAGAGCCGCCCATGGCGTCGCGCCACGCGCTCCTAACCTCGCAACTGGGCCGTGATCTGCTTCAGGTCCAGGGACTTCGCCCGCTGCTCGATCTCCGGTCGATAACGCGCCTGCAGCCCCTTTGCCTGATCGAAAATCTCGGCGAAGACCTCCTTCAGTGTCGCGGTATCGAGCCGGCGGCCCTCGCCGTAATAACGGTCGGCGACCTTGCCGAGGGCATAGGTGGTGGCGAAGGAGAAGGCCGAGCCGGTCGCCTGGCTGCCGATCGCACGCCCCACGCCGCCAAACACCTTGCCGAGCAGCCCGCCGACGAGCTTGCGGCCCAGCTGCTCGACATACTGGCCCGTCATCCCCACTCCGACTGTCGCCAGAAAATCTGTGACGTGGCCGCGGTCGAGCTCGTAGCCGTGCGCCTTGCCGATGCGATAGACCAGGCGCAGTTGCAGCGGAATGATCGCCATCGACGCCATCGATTGCGGCAGCAGTTCGAGCGCGCCATTGAGGACCGAAGCATTCAGGATCGTGCCGTCCAGATGGGCGCGGTCGACCGCAGGCCCCGGCGAGGGTGGCGCCCCTGCGTCGGCAAGCGGCGCCTGCGCCAACACCTCGGCGTCATGAACGAGCGCCTCGCTCGCCGCGCGCTCGAGTCCGAGCAATGCACCGAGGCGCTCGAGAAATGCCCGCTCGGGCGCGCTGTGGGCACCGTCGGCCTCGCACACACCGACCGCCATCTCGAACGCGAACTGCCTCAGCGCCGGCGTCTCCAGTCCCGCAACCGCGGTCTCGAGCACCAGGCGGCCGAACAGTACGTCCTGGTACAGGGTGAGAAAGTCGACGGCGGACTCGCGGCTCAGCGACTCCGCCACCTTGCGCACGTGCTCGCGTTCCCGGGCGTCCTGGTGGCCATCGGCAAAGGCGGCCATCAGGCAGACCGCGAGCACGGAACGAGCCTGCGGCTCGATCATGACCGCTCCTCCCGTGCCTCCGGCGCCGTTTCCACCCTGCCTGCGCCGGCACCCGCGGCCGTGGCGCCGCTTCCAACCACATGCGCCAGCGCCTGGGGCGATGCCGGTCTCGGCATGCCGGCCTCGGCCGTCAAGGCGAAGGCGAGTGCCGCCGCAGCCAGAAATCCCTTCAAGACATGCTCATCGATGCGACTCATGTTGCTGCCTCCCGTCGTGTAAAAGACACCCAGATCAAATCACTTCACTTCTCGCGACACGAAACCCCTGCCTTGCCCGCCGCCGGCCTCCGTCGCCACGCCGCGTGCGCCTCGGCCTTCGCGCTGTCAGGCATTGGCGGGGCGCTTCCTGGCTGCGTGATGAAGGCTGGCCGCTACTGCGATGGCCAGGATTCCGGCCACCACCCCGAGCGAAACCTGCACCGGAATCTTCACCCAGTCGGCAATCAGCATCTTCCCTCCGACGAACACGAGAATCGCTGCCAGGCCGTACTTCAGCAGGGCGAACCGGTCGCCGAGGTCGGCGAGCAGGAAGTACATCGCGCGCAGCCCGAGGATCGCGAACAGGTTCGAGGTGAGCACGATGAAGGGGTCCGTGGTGACGGCGAAGATCGCCGGAATGCTGTCGACGGCGAAGATCACGTCGGAGATCTCGACCAGAACGAGCGCGAGCAGCAGGGGCGTCGCCATGCGCACGCCGTCCCGCACGACGAAAAAGCGCTCGCCCTCGAGGCTGTCCGTGACAGGGTAGTGGCTACGGATCCAGCGCACGAGGGGGTTGCTCTCGAGATTCGGCTCGTGGCCAGCGAACCAGACCATCTTGATCCCCGTCGCGACGAGAAACGCTCCGAAAACGTAGAGCAGCCAGTGGAATTCGGCCACCAGCCAGCTTCCGCCAAGAATCATCGCAGTGCGCAGCACGATCGCCCCGACCACCCCGTAGAGCAGCACGCGGCGCTGCAGTTCCAGCGGCACTGCGAAGTAGCCGAAGATCATCATCCAGACGAAGACGTTGTCGACGGCCAGCGATTTCTCGACGAGATAACCGGTGACGAAGGCGAGCGCCTTCTCGTTGGCGACAGCGCGGCCCGAGGCGGCATCGAGATACCACCACAAGCCGCCCGCGAACAGCAGCGACACGGCCACCCATGCCACTGACCAAGCGGCCGCCTCGCGCAGCAACACCCGATGGCGGTGGCCGCCCTTGAATACGAGGAGATCAAGCGCCAGCATCGCGGCAACGATCGCCCCGAACGTTGCCCACAGCCACCAGGTTCCAATCGATTCCACAGCACGCTCCGCACGAAAACAAAAAGGCCCGCTCCCTTCGGACACGGACCCCACTTGCGTTTTCTCTGCGCACGGACCTTGCCCTCGGGCAAGGTCTCGCTTGCAACGGAATCGTTGCCTGCGGCACCGGGTGGCCGTCGGACGACAGGCCTGCCGTGATGACGATGCTGCAGCGTGAAAAGCTACTCCCCTTGATGGCGCCAAGTGTATCGGGCGCCATGCCGAAGTCAAGCGGCCAACCTAGCCGGATTGTCTCGACTTGTTGCCGACGGGACGACCTACCCACCAGGTCCGGGAGCACCGACAGGGCGCTGGCGTGCGTCGGTCCTGCGGCGCGACGCGAACATTTCGTCGAGCGAACTCAAGGGGGTGTCCGGCGTGCATGGCCCTATTGCGGACCTTTCGGTCCCGATGTCAAGACGAGGTCGGCGGCAAGCATGCGCGGAGCTTCAGACTGTTTGCACCCGCCCGGCCTTTGGCCGATCATTGCAGGTGAGCTCTGGCTCATGCATGACGCGAATCCGATCATGAAGAACGTCGAATACACCTTTCTGTCCGAACAGGACTACCTCGCGCTGGAGGCCCGCTCGCCGGTCCGCCACGAGTACATCGCCGGCGAAATCTATGCGATGACAGGGGCCAGCATTCGCCACAACGTCATTGCGCTCAACATCGCCACGGCACTCAGAGCCCACCTGCGCGGCACCCCCTGCCGGGCGCTGATCGAAGGGGTGAAGCTGCGTCTGCGCAAGGAGAAAAGCTACTTCTACCCCGACGTGATGGTCACCTGCGAGCCGCGCCTGCTCGAGCTCGACGCCGAGCAGCAGATCGTCGAGGATCCCATCCTCGTCGTCGAGGTGCTCTCGCCCACGACCGAAGGCATAGACCGGCGCGAGAAGCTGCGCGCCTACCGCACCCTGCCCGGCTTGCGCGAGTACATGATGGTGAGCCAGGACGCCTGCCGCGTCGAGGTGCATCGCCGCCGCGGCGAAGTCGGCTGGACCCTCACGACGTACGAGCCGGGCGATGTCGTCGCGCTCGCGAGCGTCGAGCTCGAGTTGCCGATCGCCGACATCTACTTCGAGTCGGGGGTCGCGGCGAACGCTGCGGGAGACGAAATCTAATGTTCTACGGCATCACCGACCTGACCGCCTTCGTGCTCGGCACGATCTTCATCGTCCTGCTGCCGGGGCCGAACTCGCTTTATGTGATGTCGGCAGCCTCGCGCTGGGGCGTGGGCGCCGGTTATCGGGGTGCGTGCGGGATATTCGTCGGCGACCTGATCCTGATGGTGCTCGCGATCACCGGCATGGCGTCGCTCATGCGCACGACGCCCGAGCTCTTCATGGCGATCAAGTACGCAGGGGCGGCGTATCTCGCTTGGGTCGGACTCGGGCTGCTGCGCTCGGCGCTCGCGCGCTGGCGCGACCGTAGCGACGCGACGCCACATGCCGCCGCCACGGCGCTATCGGGGCAGGGCGCGCCCCGGCCGTTCCGATCCGCGCTGCTGATCAGCCTGATGAACCCGAAGGCGATCCTGTTCTTCATGTCGTTCTTCATCCAGTTCGTCGACCCCGGCTACGCGCATCCGGGGCTGTCCTTCGTGATCCTGGGCGCGATCGTGCAGGTGTGCAGCGCGCTCTACCTGTCGCTGCTGATCTTCGGCGGTGCCAACCTCGCGGCGCAGTTTCGCCGTCGCCGGCGACTGGCCGCCGGCGCCACCGGCGGGGTGGGTGCGATGTTCATCGCCTTCGGCGTCAAGCTCGCGGCGGCGACGCAGTCCTGAGCCATTGCCATCGCCAGGCGGAACGTCACGGCGAGCTCCCGCGCCACGGCGCGCGACCGCAACCGGCGACGTTGCCGGATCGACCGACGACATTGCCGCGCTCACAGTCTCCGGCACATCCAGACGCTGGGAATTTCCGCGACAAAGCCTGCCTTGCGATAGGCGCGGCGCGCCGGCGCGTGGCTTGCGTCGCCGCCGGTGGCGACGGTCGCCGCCCTCATCCCGGATTCCTTCATGCGCGACAGCGCGAACTCGTACAACGCAGTGCCGATGCCTTGACCGGCGTAGTCCGGATGAACCGCATTGAGGCCGATCTCGCCCACCTGCGTCGCGCGATTCAGCTGAATTGCGACGAAGCCGACCACGGTCCCGGCGACCTCGGTCAGGTAGACCTCCCAGCTCGACCCGGGCGCCAGCAGCGAGTCCAGCAGTGCCGACTGCGCCGCATCCTCGCGCGCCTGCACGATTGCGTAGAGCTCGTCCCCGAGCAGCGCACGGAACGATGCGAAGATCGGCGCGAAGGCCACCTGGCGAATTTCCTGTAGTCGTGGCAGCTCGTCGGCACGCGCCTTGCGCCTCACCGCGGCAGTCAGCGAGTTCGGTTCCGCTTGCGTCCGCCCGGTGGCCGACGTGCCGGCCGTGGGCTGCCGATCGACCGAAATGTCGAAGTGCAGGACGCTCTCACGCCTTCCGAGCTCCGTATACAGCGCGATCGCGGGTTCGTCTTCCACGCCCGTGTCCGCCTGCACGAAGATCACATAGGCGCCGCGCTCGGCGGCGATCGCCTTCAGGCTTTCGATCAGGGCCGTGGCGATCCCTTCGCGCCGATGTCCTTCTGCCACCGCAAGATCATAGATGTAGATCTCGCTGCGCGCCTGCTCGAACTTGCGGAGCTCATAGGCCGCAAGACCGCCGATGACCTCGCCGTCCTTCGTCGCAGCCAGCGCGATGAAGGTGTCGCCGCCGAGCAATCGCCGCAGGTAGTCGCTGGTCGGGCGGTTCGCGGTATAGGTCTCGACGTCGTTGAATGCTTTGCCGAAGGTCGTCAGCAATGCCTCCATCAGCGGGACGTCGGCGGGGGTGAGAAGGCGAATGGTTAGCGGCATGGACGAGTTGCGCGCTTGCGGGGCTGAAGAGGGCGAGACCGCCTTGAAGCTCAGTCCTTGACCTCCCAAGCCGGGTTCCACGCGATCTCCCACAGGTGGCCGTCCGGATCCTGAAAGTAACCGGAGTAGCCGCCCCAGAATCGATCGCGCGCAGGATCGGTGACGCGAGCGCCTGCTCGCGCGGCTTGGTCCATCACGGCGTCGACGGCCTGTTTCGAGCCGACGACATGGCCGAGGGACAGTTCGGAAGGGCTGGGCGGACCGAGCGAGATGTTCGCGTCCTTGGCCAGCGCCGGCCTCGGATAGAGCGCCAGGATCAGATCGTCGTTGAGATTGAAGAAGACGACAGCGCCATCTTCGAACTCGGTACCGATAATGCCTTCCGTGGGCAGGCCCAAGCCGTCCCGATAGAAGGCGAGCGATCGCTCCAGGCTGTCCACGCCGAGGGTGATGACCTTGATTCTGGGCTTCATGATGTCCTCCTCGTCTCGGATCTGCGTGCGGCAAGCCCTCGCGAGGGCGCCGGCCCTCGGAGGATGGCAGGGCAAGCGCCGAGCATGTCCATCACCCGCCGCCCGTCATCCGATAGTGCCCATCGGCCCGGGATGGGCGATCTCTTCCAGCAAGCCGGTATCCACGTCATAGACAAAGCCGCGCACCGTCACCGCGTCGGCGCCGCTGGTGGGGATCCACGGGTGGCTGAGAATCGCCGAGATCCCGCGCCTCACGTCCCATGCGAGCCGCTCCAGATTCTTCGCGTCGCGCGGGGCGTCGAGCGGTTCGATCGCGCCGCGGAAGGCGTGGAAGGCCGCGGGCGTGGCGGCGGCGTGTCCGCAGGCGGTGAAGGCACGGCCGGTCGCCTGGCCGAGCAGCTTGCCGGCGGCCGGGTCGCCTTCGAGGCCGGCCTTGAGCAGGTCGTCGGTGAAGGCGAGCATGCCGCAGCGGGTGTGGTGGATCAGGATGAACTCGCGAGTGTCGAGCAGGTGGTGCGAGATGATCAGGCAGCGGATCACGTCGTCGGTGACCACGCCGCCGGCGTTGCGGATGACGTGCGCGTCGCCCGTCTGCAGGCCGAGCAGGTCTTCGACGTCGAGACGGGCGTCCATGCAGGCCACCACGGCGACCCGGCGGGCCGGGCGGATCGGCTGGCTGCCGGGATGGGTCGAGCGGTGCAGCGCCTGCCCGCTCGCGTACTGGCGGTTGTTGGCGAGGAGTTGATCGAGGGTAGTGTCTGGCATGGCGGCGCCTCCTTGGTGGTGCACGGCCGGCGGCGCGGGTCCCGCGCCGCCGGCGCAAGGGACACGTTCACTCTAGTCCACTCGCGGCGGGCCAGACCATGGTCGGATCGATGCGCGCGGCCAGTCTGAGAAGTTTGCCGTCGGCAGAAAGCAGACGCGCTCCGAAGCGCATCGCCAGCACGACGTACAGCAGGTCATAGACCGGGTGGTCGTGCAGGAGGGCCTGCGATAAGGCCTCGGTTGCCAGTTGCTCGTCGGGCTCGAAACTATCGACGAGTCCTCGCGCCTCGTCCAACCGTCCGAGTGCCGTGTTCTTGTCGATCACTCCGGCGCGCACGTACTTCCACAAGGTGTTCGACACTTCACTGTGAAACAGGGAAGGCGCCAAAACGACTTCGCAGCCTTCGAGCAGTGCAATGAGCGTTCCCGCCCGCTCGGTGCGCATGACGATGTTTACTGCTGCCGACGCGTCCAGAACCGCGCGCACGGATCAGCGCTCCCGATCGTCGCGGATCAGCTCTTCCGGGCTTGGCGTGATCCGCGCAGGCTCGGGCGGCAGGCTGCGCTTGATTGCCTCCAGGATCGCATATCGCCTGGTCCGCGTCTGGCTGTCAGTGCCCCTCAACTCGACGAGCGCCTGTTGCGCAAGACTACGCTGCGCCCGCTCCGCCCGAAAGAGCAGGGCTTGATAGACGTCGTCGGGCACGTTTCGGATTTGCAGAGAGGGCATGACTCCGTCTCCCGTTCGGACGCATCACAATGCATGCATTTTGACGGCATCAACCGCCAAAATCAAGGTCGGCAGCGCCGACCCTGCCATCGTGGGCGACCACAAGGGTCGCCCCTACGGCGGCGGGCTCGGGTCGGGCGTCGTGCCGGCCCGAACCGTAGGGGCAGGCCTTGTGCCTGCCCGCAACGGCGGTGCCCGCGATGGCGGTGCCGACCGTGCCATCGCGGGCGACCACAAGGGTCGCCCCTACGGCGGCGGGCCCGGGTCGGGCGTGATGCCGATCCGACCCGTAGGGGCAGGCCTTGTGCCTGCCCGCAACGGCGGTGCCGACCCTGCTATCCGGCGCAGCAGGAGAGCTGCCGCACGTCCTTCTCGAAGCTCTGCGCCGCGAGCTTGAGCCCTTCGACCATGGTCAGGTACGGAAACAGCTGCTCGGCGAGCTCGTCGGCGGTCATGCCGGCGCGGATTGCGAGCGCCGCGGTCTGGATGAGTTCGCCCGCCTCGGCCGCGACAGCCTGCACGCCCAGGAGGCGCCGCGAGCCGCGTTCGACGACGAGCTTGATGAAGCCGCGCGTGTCGAAATTGACCAGCGCGCGCGGGACGTTGTCGAGCGTGAGCGTGCGGCTCTCGGTGGCGAGGCCGGCGCGCTCGGCCTGGTGCTCGGAGAGGCCGACGGTGGCGACCTGCGGGTCGGTGAAGACGACCGCCGGCACTGCGGAGACATCGAGCTTGGCGGTGCCGCCGGTCATGTTGATCGCGGCGCGGGTGCCGGCGGCGGCGGCGACGTAGACGAACTGGGGCAGCGCGGTGCAGTCGCCGGCGGCGTAGATGCCGGGGGTGCTGGTGCGCAATGCCGCGTCGACGACGACGGCGCCGCGCGCGTCGGCCGCGACGCCGGCGGCGTCGAGGGCGAGATCGCGGGTGTTGGGGCTGCGGCCGGTGGCGACGAGGAGCCGCTCGGCGCGGAGCTCGCCGTGGGCCGTGGCGAGCGTGAACGCGCCGTCGGCGCAGCCGACGCGCACGGCCTGGGTGTGCTCGAGCACCGTGATGCGCTCGGCGCGGAAGACCTCGGCGAGGGCTGCGCCGATGGCCGGATCCTCGCCGGCGAAGAGGGTGCGGCGGGCGAGCAGCGTGACCCGGCTGCCGAGCCGGGCGAAGGCCTGCGCCAGCTCGGCAGCGACCGCCGAGGCGCCGATCACCGCGAGCCGCGGCGGGATCGTGTCGCTCGCCAGCGCGTCGGTCGAGGTCCAGTAGGGGGTGTCGCGCAGGCCGGGGACTTCCGGCACGGCCGGGTGCGCACCGGCCGCGATCAGGCAGCGGTCGAAGGCGACGCGTCGCTCACCGCCGCCGTACAGCCGCACTTCCAGCGCGTTCGGGCCCGCGAAGCGCGCCTCGCCATGCACGACCTCGATGGCCGGGTTGGCGTCGAGCACGGCCTCGTACTTGGCGCGCCGCAGCTCCAGCACCCGCGCCCGCTGCAAGGCGTGCAGCCGCTCGTGGGCGATCGCCGGCGGGCAGGCGGCGATGGCGTCGTCGAACGGGCTGGCGCGGCGCAAGTGGGCGACGTGCGCGGCGCGGATCAGGATTTTCGACGGCACGCAGCCGACGTTCACGCAGGTGCCGCCCAGGGTGCCGCGCTCGACCAGCGTCACGCGCGCGCCGCGCTCGGCGGCCTTCAGCGCCGCCGCCATCGCCGCCCCGCCGCTGCCGATCACGGCGACGTGCAATCGCTCGTCACCGCGGGTGGCGCCTGCCGGCGCCTCGATTTCCTGCATGTTCACGATCCGTTGCCTCCTTCGTCGAGTCCGCAGCAGGCCCGCGCCCGGCGGCGACGCTGCCAGGCGTAGGCGGTGAGGCCGACGAAGAGCGCCAGCATCGGCCACAGCACGTAGTCGAGCCAGCCGACCCAGGCCGACAGGCCCAGCGCGCCGAACAGCACCACCAGCACCGGGGTGAAGCAGCACAGCGCGGTGATCACGGTGCCGCCGGTGCCGAACCGCAGCAGCCGCGTGTCCTTGTCCATCGCTCAGTCCCTGACCGTCGCCGGATAGCCGGCATCGGCCGAGGCGCGGGCCAGGGCCTCGGGCGTAGCCGGAGTGGCGTCGACGCACCCGACGACTGCCCCGCCGCGGCCGGTTTTCGGTTCGTCCATCGGAACGCTCCTTCCACATTGCGTGTCGATGCGCTAACGTTAATTCCGTACTCGACTACGGAGTCAACCCTGTGCCCGACACCGCCGAGCAGCTCACCATCGGCGCCCTCGCCCGCACCGCCGGCGTCGGCGTCGAGACGATCCGCTTCTACCAGCGCAAGGGCCTGCTCGCCGCGCCGCCGCGCGAGTTCGGGCACATCCGCCGCTACGGCCGCGCCGACCTCGCGCGACTGCAGTTCATCAAGGCGGCGCAGCGCCTGGGCTTCAGCCTGGACGAGATCGCCGGGCTGCTGAAGCTCGACGACGGCACGCACTGCGGCGAGGCCGCCGAGATCGCCGCGGCGCGGCTCGCCGACGTGCGCGCCCGGCTCGCCGATCTCACCCGCATCGAGGCGGCGCTGTCGCAACTCGTCGACCGCTGCCATCGCGAGCACGAGCGGATCTCCTGCCCGCTGATCGACGCCTTGCACCGCTGAGCGCGCGAAGGAAAAAGGGGCTCGATTTTCCGTGGAAAGTTGAACCCCTTGTCCCGCGCGGCGCGCACCGGGCGGCGAGGCGTGAAGGGCGCCATCAGCGGATCTCCCGGCTCTTGCGGTCGATCTCGGCCTGGTAGGCGCGCTCGCGCGCCGGCCAGGTGCTCTTGATGTAGGCGAGCACGGCGCGGATCTGCGCGTCGCCGAGCACACCGCCAAAGGCCGGCATGTCGCTCTCGTAGCCGGGCGGCGCGTACTTGCCCGGCACCAGGCCGTCCTTGGTGATGCCGAACAGCACGGCGTCGGGGTGATGCCAGGTGTGGCCGGCGGCGTCGTGGGGCGGCGCCGGCATCCGCCCGCTCGGCCGCGGCGTGCGCCAGCCGGCCTGGCCTTCGAGGTTCGCGCCGTGGCAGGTGCTGCAATAGGTGGCGTAGAGGCGCGCACCCTCGCCGACGAGGGCCGGATCGTCGGCGTCGATGAGCGGGGTCCGGGCCTCCCACAGGGCGAACGCGATGGCACCGACCAGGAAGGCCAGCGCGCCCCCCAGCAGCCAGTAAAAGACCCGATTGGAGCCTTGCGTACTCATGTCCGCGCCCCCTCTCCGGTCCGGCCGGGCGATGCCTCACCTGCGCTCCGCCGCCCACCGCTTTCCGGATCGGCCCGATGGGTGCAGAGGGATCGGGTGGCGCCGCTCATCGCGCCTCCTTGATCCGGTCGGCGTAGCGGGCCGCGATCTCGCCCATCGCCTGCAGCATCTCGGCGTGCATTTGGAGCTGCAACGCTTCGTTGCCGGGGGGCAGCTGCGGCAAGCCGTGCGGGGCGGCAGCGCCCTTCATCCGCTCGCACGCGGCGGCCATGCCCTCGCCCATCATCGCACCGCCCTGGGCCTCGCCGGCCGCCCCGCCGCCCATCATGCCGCCGCCCATCATCCCTCCGCCCATCATCCCTCCGCCCATCATTCCCCCTCCCATCATGCCGCCCATCTGCCGTCCGCCCGGCGCAGCGCCGGTGCCGCCCTCGGCGGCTTCATGCGCGATTCCGCCGGTGGCTGCGAGCAGCGCGATGGCGGTGACGGTCCATGTCGCGATTTTCCGTGTCGTGTTCATGTGATGCTCCTGTCGTATCTGAAGTCGGGCGGCGCAGGATGCACCGCCCACTGGATGGCGTCGCCGAGCGAACCTCCGGCAAGCCGCGGCGTGACGCGCCAGCCGCGTCCGCCGGCCGGCCCGGGCTCACTGCGGTCGGCCGCCTGCCGCGCGCTCATTCGCACGCGCTCCGGATGAAGGACGAGATCTCGGCCGGCTCGGCGAACACGATCTGCGCGCGGTCGCCGCGCATGCCGGCGCCGACGATCACCGGCTGGCCGGGGGCCGGGCCGCGCGCCGACGCGTCGGTCTTGAAGCGCAGGTTGAAGTCCCAGAACGGATAGGTCTCGCCGTCGCCGAGGGTCACGCGGTAGGTGTCGCCGCAGTGGCGGATCTCGCGCACGTGCTGGACGGCGGGCAACTGCTTGAGGTCCGGCAACGCTGGCATCCCGGGGGCGCCGTCGCTTGCCCGCCCCTCGGCGAGCGCCCGCAGATAGGCGACCAGGTCGCGCCGTGCCTGGTCGTCGCGCACGCCCTCGAAGGCCATCAGGTTGCCGGGCACCAGCGCCGCCGGATCGCGCAGCCACGCATCCAGCGTCGCGTCGTCCCAGACGAGGCCCGACGCGCGCAGCGCCGGCGAGTAGCGCCGAAATTCGGCGATCGAGGCCGCCTCGCGTCCGTGGATGGCGGCGAGGCTGGGGCCGGTGCGATGGTCACCGGTGAGAGTCGAATGGCACGCCGCGCAGGCGCGAAACAGGCCCGCGCCGCGCGCCGCGTCACCCGCGGGCGCCGCAGTGGCGGCCGCCGCCTGCGCGGCGAGCGCAACCAGCAGCGAGGCCGCGAGCGGCGACGCGCCGCGCCGCGCACGTCGCAGCGCGCTCCCGATGCCG
>JARFTX010000118.1 GCA_029289265.1 Gammaproteobacteria bacterium | reverse complement strand
ACATCCAGGTCTCGATGGGCGACGTGACCCACGTCGCCTCGGAGACCATCCAGGGTTACCGCGTGGTGCGCAGCTTCGGCGGCGAACCCTATGAGCGCAAGCGCTTCTTCGAGGCGAGCCTGGACAACGCCAAGCGTCAGTTGAAGATGGTGCGCACCGAGGAGGCCGTTTCGGCGTTGCTCAACCTCATCATCTACGCGGCGATGGGCGTGCTGCTGTTCCTTGTTCTCAAGGTGCGCGGCGATGCCACGGCCGGGGATATCGTCGCCTACATTACTGCCGCGGGGCTTCTTCCGCGCGCGATCCGCCAACTCGCCGACGTCAACCCAAAGATCCAGCGCGGGGTGGCGGCCGCCGACAGCATCTTCGAGCAGCTCGACGCGACGCCCGAAGTCGATCTCGGCACCGTCGAGCGCGCCCGGGTCGAGGGCCGCCTCGAGGTCCGCCATCTCGCGTTCCGCTATCCGGGCGCCGAAGAACCCGTGCTGCGCGACATCGATTTCCGCGCCGAACCCGGGCAGATGGTCGCGCTGGTCGGGCGCTCGGGCAGCGGCAAGTCGACGCTCGCGAGCCTGATCCCGCGCTTCTACTGTCACGGCGAGGGCGAGATCCTGCTCGACGGCGTACCGGTCGAGCACTACCGGCTCGCCAACCTGCGCCGCCACATCGCGCTGGTGACCCAGCAGGTGACGCTCTTCAACGACACGGTCGCGAACAACATCGCCTACGGGGAGCTCGCCGGCGCGAGCCGCGAGGCGATCGTCGCGGCGGCCGAGGCGGCCAATGCGCGCGAGTTCATCGAGCGGCTGCCGCAGGGCTTCGACACGCTGGTGGGCGAGAACGGCGTGCTGCTCTCGGGCGGCCAGCGCCAGCGCCTGGCGATCGCCCGCGCGTTGCTCAAGAACGCGCCGGTGCTGATCCTCGACGAAGCGACCTCGGCGCTCGACACCGAATCCGAGCGCCTGATCCAGGCGGCGATCGAGCGGCTGATGGCCGGGCGCACCACGCTGGTGATCGCGCACCGGCTGTCGACGGTGGAGAAGGCCGACCAGATCCTGGTGATGGACGGCGGGCGCATCGTCGAGCGCGGCCGCCACGCCGAGCTGCTCGCGCGCGGTGGCTACTACGCGCGGCTGCATGCATCAGGCCTCGAACCCGAGGTGCCTGCGTCGGCGACGCCGGAAGCGGACTGAGTCAGCTCGTTCGCAGCCCATCCTCATGGGCGAGAAACCACGCGTAGGTCTCGCGCAGGCCCTGCTCGAATCCGACCTCGGCCTGCCAGCCCAGGCGCGCCAGGCGCGAGACGTCGAGGAGCTTGCGCGGCGCGCCGTCGGGCTTGCTCGCGTCGAAGGCGAGCTCGCCCTCGAAGCCGACTACGCGCGCGATGGTCTCGGCGAGCTCGCGGATGGTGAGGTCGGTGCCGGTGCCGACGTTCAGGTGCGAACGCATCGGCATGGTCTCGCGCCGGTAGTCGGCGGCCTCGAGCGCCATCACATGCACGGCGGCGCGGGCGAGGTCGTCGACGTGCAGGAACTCGCGCCGCGGCGTGCCGCTGCCCCAGATCTCGACGCGCGCCCGGCGCTCGCGCTTCGCCTCGTGGAAGCGGCGCAGCAGCGCCGGGATCACGTGGCTGTTGTCGGGGTGGAAGTTGTCGCCCGGTCCGTACAGGTTGGTCGGCATCAGGCTTCGGTAGTCACGCCCGTACTGGCGGTTGTAGCTCTCGCAGAGCTTGATGCCGGCGATCTTGGCGATCGCATAGGGTTCGTTGGTCGGCTCGAGCGGCCCCGTCAGCAAGGCCTCTTCGGCCATCGGCTGCGGCGCGTTCTTCGGATAGATGCACGACGAGCCGAGGAAGAGCAGGCGCTCGACACCGCAGGCGTGCGCGGCGTGGATCACGTTGGCCTCGATCATCAGGTTCTGGTGGATGAACTCGGCCGGGTAGGTGTCGTTGGCGTGGATGCCGCCAACCTTGGCGGCGGCGAGATAGACCTCGTCGATCGTCTGATGCGAAAAGAACTCGGCGACCGCGCGTTGATCGGCCAGGTCGAGCGCGTCGCGCCCCGCGGTGACGATGTCTTGAACGCCTTGTGCCTCGAGCACGCGCACGATGGCCGAGCCGACCATCCCGCGGTGGCCGGCGACGAAAATGCGACGCTCCGGACCCTGCCTCATCGCCCGTCCTCCGTCGTCACGCGCACCGCGAAGCCGTGGCGGCGCAGCCAGGCATCGCGCCGGGCCGTCTCGAGGTCGGCGGCGACCATCTCGGCGCACATCTCGCGCGCGCCGATCTCCGGCACCCAGCCGAGCTTCGCCTTGGCCTTGGACGGGTCGCCGAGGAGCGTATCGACCTCGGTCGGGCGGAAGTAGCGCGGATCGACGCGCACGACCACGTCGCCCGCCGCGAGCGCCGGCGCGCGGTCGCCCTCGATGTGCTCGACGACCGCATGCTCTTCCAGGCCTATGCCGACGAAGCGCAGGCGGATCCCGAGCTCGGCGGCCGACCACTCGATGAACTCGCGCACCGAGTACTGCTCGCCGGTGGCGATCACGAAATCCTCGGCCACGTCCTGCTGCAGCATCAGCCACTGCATGCGCACGTAGTCCTTGGCGTGGCCCCAGTCGCGCAGCGCGTCCATGTTGCCCATGTAGAGACAGCGCTCCAGCCCCTGGGCGATGTTGGCGAGCCCGCGCGTGATCTTGCGCGTGACGAAGGTCTCGCCGCGGCGCGGGCTCTCGTGGTTGAAGAGGATGCCGTTGCATGCATACATGCCGTAGGCCTCGCGGTAGTTCACCGTGATCCAGTAGGCGTAGAGCTTGGCGACCGCGTACGGCGAGCGCGGGTAGAACGGAGTGGTCTCCTTCTGCGGCGTCTCCTGCACCAGGCCGTAAAGCTCCGAGGTCGAGGCCTGGTAGAAGCGCGTCGTCTTCTCGAGCCCCAGCAGCCGGATCGCCTCGAGCAGGCGCAGCGTGCCCATCGCGTCCACGTCGGCGGTGTACTCCGGCGACTCGAAGCTCACCGCGACGTGCGACTGCGCCCCGAGGTTGTAGACCTCGTCCGGGCGCACCTGCTGGACGATGCGCGTGAGATTGGAGGAGTCGGTCAGGTCGCCGTAGTGCAGGATGAAGTGCTGGTCCGGGACGTGCGGATCCTCGTAGA
>JARFTX010000068.1 GCA_029289265.1 Gammaproteobacteria bacterium | reverse complement strand
GCTCGATGCGGTGGTGGAAGACTGCGTCAACGCCGTCGGCGTCGTCCTCAATACCGCGTCCGCCCCGCTGCTGGCACGCATCTCGGGGCTCAACGCGACGCTGGCCGAGAACCTGGTCGCACACCGCAACGCCAACGGCCCCTTCCGCTCGCGCAAGGGCCTGCTGGACGTCGCGCGCCTCGGCCCCAAGACCTTCGAACAGGCCGCCGGCTTCCTGCGCATCCGCGACGGGGACGACCCGCTGGATGCCTCGGCCGTGCACCCCGAAGCCTATCCGGTGGTCGAGCGCATCCTCGCCCGCATGCAGGCCAAGGTGCGCGAGGTGATGGGCAACACCCAGCGCCTGCGCGAACTGAAGCCCGCCGAATTCACCGCCGATCGCTTCGGCGAACCGACCGTGCGCGACATCCTCGCCGAACTGGAAAAGCCCGGCCGCGACCCGCGCCCGGAGTTCCGCACCGCCAGGTTCCGCGACGGCATCGAGAAGGTCTCCGACCTCGAACCCGGCATGCTGCTCGAAGGCGTCGTCACCAACGTCACCAACTTCGGTGCCTTCGTGGATATCGGCGTGCATCAGGACGGCCTGGTGCACGTCTCTGCGCTCGCCGACCGCTTCGTCAAGGACCCCCATTCGGTCGTCAAGGCCGGCGATGTGGTCCGCGTCAAGGTGATCGAAGTGGATCGCGAGCGCCGCCGCATCGCGCTCAGCATGCGGCTCGGCGACGACGCCGGCGGCCCGGCCCGTGGCGGCCGCGCGGGCGAGGGGCGGACCAAGGGCTCGGGCCCTGCACCGGCCGCCCGACCCGACCGCAGCCGGAAGCCCGCGCCCGAGGCCACGCGCGCCAGGGCGCCCGAAGGGGCGATGGCCGATGCACTGGCCCGGGCACTGCGTTCCCGGTCCGGCAACTGAGGGAGAGCGACGATGACACGCCCCCGGCAAACCAGCCATATCCAGCGCTTCCTGCTCGAGGAACTCGACATCCGCGGCGCCGTCGTGCAGCTCGGCGACGTCTGGCAAGCGCTGCAGGCCGGCCGCGACTACCCGGCGCCGGTCGCGCGCCTGCTCGGCGAGATGGCGGCGGTCGCGGTCGTGATCGCCGCCAATCTGAAGCAGTCCGGCCGGATCACCTTCCAGATCCAGGGTGACGGAAGCGTGCCGCTGCTGGTGGTCGACTGCGCGGAAGGCCTCAACCTGCGGGCGATGGCGAAGGTCGACGACGTCGTTCCGGAAGAAGCCGATCTGGGCACGCTGGTCGGCGATGCAAGCCTGCAGCTCGCGCTCGACGCCGCCGGCATGCGCGAGCCCTATCGCAGCCTCGTGCCGATCAGCCCTGACGGCATCGCCGCCACCTTCGAGCACTATCTGGAGCAGTCGGAGCAGCAGCCGGCCGGCCTGTGGCTCGCCTGCCGTCGCGACGCCGCTGCAGCGCTGTTCGTGCAGAGACTTCCGGGCGCCGACGAGCGCGACCCGGACGGATGGCGACGCGTGCGCCAGCTCGCCTCGACGCTGCGGCCCGAGGAGCTCCTGGGTCTCGCGCCGGCGGAGCTCCTCGGGCGATTGTTCGCCGAGGAGACGGTGCGGCTCTTCGAGTCGCGGCCGGTGATTCACCACTGGCCCCACGACCGCCAGCGGATCGAGCGGATGCTGCGCCAGATCGGCGAACCCGAACTGCGCCGCCTTCTCGCCGAGCACGGCGAGGTGGTCGTGACCGACGATCTGTCGAACCATCATTACCGCTTCGACGCCGACGACATCGACCGACTGTTCGCGCCGGGCCCGCACCAGGGGGGCTCCGCGGACGAGCCGCCGACCCTGCACTGAGCCTCGCGTCCGCCACGGTGCGCCTCGCGGCGCCCCACCCTGTCCGGGGCGCCGGGTCCTCGCAGGAGGCCCGCGGTGCGAAGTCGCTGGCCGGCCTGGCCAGGCCCCGACCCGCAGCGCGCCTGTCCGCAGTCAAAACGACATCGCCGGACCTGCAACGCGCATCGCTGCACCCGCCGGGCTCGCCCTGCCCCCTCCCGCCGGCCTTGCCCGAACCCGGGCCCGTCAGTAGACTTCCGGTTTTCGTCGTCCGCGATCGTCATGTCCGCCGTCCAGCCACCCACCGCCCGCCCCATCGACTTTCGCGACGCCACGCTCGGGACGACCGTCGCGGTGCTGCGTCTGGTCGAGCCACACCTGCTCGCCGATGCCATGCACAAGATGCTGGGCGGAATGCCGGATTTCTTCAGTGGCGAGCCGGCCATCCTCGACTTCGCGGAGCTTGCCGGCGAGCCCGAACGTATCGACTGGGCAGGCCTGCTGAGCCTGATGCGTCGCTTCCAGCTCCAGCCGGTGGGCGTGCGCAACCTCGCTCCCGAGCTTGCCGCCGGCGCCCGCAAGGCCGGCTTGGCGGTGCTCGACGGCATCGCGCTGGGCGAACGCGGCGCAAAGGTGCCGGCCGCCGAAACCCCGCCGCAGCGTCCAGCTGCCGCGCCGGTCCCAGCCCCGGCCCCGGCTGCGCCGCCGGCCGCACCGGTCCGCGCCGGCACGATGATCGTAGAGCGGCCGCTGCGCTCGGGACAGCAGGTTTACGCCCGCGGGGCCGACCTGGTGCTGCTCGCCGGCATGAGTAACGGCGCCGAGGTCATCGCCGACGGCAGCATCCACTGCTACGGCCCGCTGCGCGGCCGCGCGATTGCCGGCGCCCAGGGCGACACCACCGCCCGCATCCTGTCGACCAATTTTGGCCCGGAGATCGTCTCGATCGCGGGCATCTACAAGACTTTCGAGAACGGGATCCCGGCCGCCCTGGCCGGAAAGCCCGCGCACGTCCGGCTCACGGGCGGCGATCGCGAACACCGCCTTGCACTTGAACCGCTGCAGCTCGATTGAGCGCAGCCCAATCACATAAAGGGACCATCGTGACAAGAGTCGTCGTTATCACCTCGGGCAAAGGCGGAGTCGGCAAGACGACCACCAGCGCGGCCTTCGCATCGGGGCTCGCGCTGCGCGGCTTCAAGACCTGCGTCATCGACTTCGACGTCGGACTGCGCAACCTCGACCTCATCATGGGATGCGAGCGGCGCGTGGTCTACGACTTCGTGAATGTGATCAACGGCGAGGCCAAGCTCACCCAGGCGCTGATCAAGGACAAGCACTGCGAGAATCTCTTCGTGCTGCCGGCCTCGCAGACCCGCGATAAGGACGCGCTCACCGAGGAAGGCGTCGAGGCGGTCATCAAGGAGCTCGAGCACATGGGCTTCGATTACGTCGTCTGCGATTCGCCCGCCGGCATCGAGCGCGGCGCGGTCCTCGCGCTGACCTTCGCCGACGAGGCCATCGTGACCACCAACCCCGAGGTCTCGTCGGTGCGCGACTCCGACCGCATCCTCGGCATCCTGCAGTCGAAGTCGCGACGAGCAGCCGAGGGCCGCGAGCCGGTCAAGGAACACCTGCTGGTCACGCGTTACTCGCCCAAGCGCGTCGACGACGGCGAGATGCTCTCCTACAAGGACGTCCAGGAGCTCCTGCGCGTGCCGCTGATCGGCGTAATCCCGGAGTCCGAGTCGGTCCTCCACGCCTCCAACCAGGGCACGCCGGCGATCCATCTCAAGGGCGCGGACGTCGCCGACGCCTACACCGACGTGGTCGCCCGCTTTCTCGGCGAGGAGCGCCCCCTGCGCTACGTCAATTACGAGAAGCCGGGCCTGATCAAGCGCCTGTTCGGAGGCAAGTGACATGTCCCTTCTTTCCCTGCTCTTCGGCGAGAAGAAGAAGACTGCGGCGATCGCCAAGGAGCGCCTGCAGCTCATCATCGCACGCGAGCACAGCAGCACCTATCGCGGCGCCGATTTCCTGCCCGACCTGCAGCGCGAGCTGATCGCGGTGATCTCCAAGTACGTCGCGGTCAACCCGGACGACATCAAGGTTCAGCTCGAGCAACAGGACAACTACGAAGTGCTCGAGGTGAACATCGTACTGCCCGAGCAGAACGCCGCGACCCTGCGCGAGCGTACCGCCGCGCACCTCTCCCGCCAGCCCTGACCCGATGCGCGCGCCGCCTGGCGCGCGGTCCGGGCCTCAGGGATTACGCCGGACCTGCCGGCGTATTGCCTCCTTCCGATCGCGCCCGGCCCCGGTCTACGGACCGGGCTCGCACGGCGCCTTCCCCGGTTGGCGAGGCAGCCCATTGGGGATTTCCCTAATCCTATTGCGGAAGGTCGCGTCTGCCTCAATACTTGCACGGCGCAAGGCGAGGCCCACTTCGGGCCGCGCCGGGCAACAAGACGAGCAGGCGCTTGCGCCCCTCTGTCCCATCACAAGAATATCCAGGAGCGACCGAATGAAATCCGTTAAGACTACCCTGACTTCCATGGTGGCCGTGGCCACGCTCGGGCTGTCGGTCCAGGCCGTGGCGGGCCCGACCCTCGATGCCGTGGTGAAGAAGGGCTTCGTGCAATGCGGCATCAGCGACGGCCTGCCCGGCTTCTCCTACGCCGACGACAAGGGCCAGTTCCGCGGTATCGACGTCGACGTCTGCCGCGGCGTCGCGGCAGCCCTGTTCGGCGACGCCACCAAGGTGCGCTTCTCGCCGCTGACCGCCAAGGAGCGCTTCACGGCGCTGCAATCCGGCGAGGTCGACATGCTCTCGCGCAACACCACGTGGACCAGCTCGCGCGACTCGGGCATGGGGCTCAATTTTGCGGGCGTCAATTACTACGATGGCCAGGGCTTTCTGGTGAGCACGAAGCTCGGGGTGAAGAGCGCCAAGGAGCTCGACGGCGCCGCCGTGTGCATTCAGGCCGGCACCACCACCGAGCTCAACCTGACCGACTACTTCCGCGCCAACGGCATGAAGTACACGCCGATCACTTACGACAAGTCGGACGAGACGGTGAAGGCGCTCGAGGCCGGCCGCTGCGACGTGCTGACCTCGGACCAGTCGCAGCTCTACGCCCAGCGCATCAAGCTGGCGAACCCCAACGACTACGTGGTGCTGCCCGAGGTGATCTCCAAGGAGCCGCTCGGCCCGGTGGTCCGCCAAGGAGACGACGAGTGGTTCAACATCGTGCGCTGGACGCTGTTCGCGATGGTCAATGCCGAAGAGCTGGGCGTGACTTCGGCCAATGTCGAGGACATGGCGAAGAACTCGCAGAATCCCGACGTGCGCCGCATGCTGGGCGCCGAGGGCGAGTACGGCAAGGACCTCAGGCTGCCCAAGGACTGGGCGGTGCAGATCGTCAAGCAGGTAGGTAACTACGGCGAGATGTTCGAGCGCAACGTCGGCAAGAACAGCGAGCTGAAGATCGAGCGCGGCCTCAACGCGCTGTGGAACCAGGGCGGCCTGCAGTACGCGCCGCCGATTCGCTGAGCCGGACCGGCGTCATGCGGACGTGACGCCCAGGCGACCGACGCGACCTGCACCGGGTCGCGTCGGTCGGCCGAGTGGGCACGCGCGGCCCTGCTCGCAGCGGCGCCCCCCTTCGACAAGATGACAAGAGCCTTCGGATGCAGACTACCGCCCGCGTGCAGCCGGCGCGCAGCTCGCTGTTGAGGGACCCGAAGTTTCGCGGCCTGGTCTTCCAGATCCTCGCCGTGTTCACGGTGGTCGGCATCGGCTGGTACCTCTTTCAGAACACCCAGAGCAACCTGGCCCAGCGCGGCATCACGTCGGGCTTCGGCTTCCTCAACAACACCGCCGGCTTCGGCATCCTGCAGTCGCTGATCGACTACACGGAAACCGACACCTATGGCCGGGTATTCGTCATCGGCCTGCTCAACACCTTGCTGGTGTCGGGGCTGGGCATCTTCTTCGCAACCCTGATCGGCTTCGTCATCGGGATTGCGCGGCTGTCGCCGAACTGGCTGTTGAGCAGGCTGGCGACCGTCTACATCGAGATTTTCCGCAACATCCCCCCGCTGCTGCAGATCTTCTTCTGGTATTTCGCCGTGCTGCGCGCGATGCCGGCCCCGCGCGCGAGCTACGAGTTCTTCGACGCGATCTATCTCAACATTCGCGGCCTCTATCTGCCTTCACCGATTCCCGCCGACGGATTCAACGTCTTCGCCATCGCCTTGCTGGCGGCGTGCGTCGCGATCGTCCTCGTCGCCCGCTGGGCGCGGAAGCGGCGCGAGGCCACCGGACAACTGTTCCCGACCCCTGCCGTCGCCATCGGGCTGCTGGTCGCGCTGCCGGGCCTGGCCGCACTGGTCGCCGGCAATCCGGTGACCTGGAGCGTGCCCGAGCTGCGCGGCTTCAACTTCGTCGGCGGCCTCGTCGTAATTCCCGAGCTCGTCGCACTCACGCTCGCGCTCACGCTCTACACGGCGGCCTTCATCGCCGAGAACGTGCGCTCGGGCATCCAGGCCGTGAGCCACGGCCAGACCGAGGCGGCGCGCTCGCTGGGGCTGCGGCCGCGGCACATCCTGCGCCTGGTCATCATCCCTCAAGCACTGCGGGTGATCATTCCGCCGCTCACGAGCCAGTACCTGAACCTCGCCAAGAACTCGTCGCTCGCGGCGGCGATCGGCTATCCCGATCTCGTCTCGCTCTTCGCCGGCACGGTGCTCAACCAGACCGGACAGGCGATCGAGACGATCGCGATCACCATGTCGGTCTATCTCGCCATCAGCCTGAGCATTTCTCTGCTGATGAACTGGTACAACAAGCGCATCGCGCTCGTCGAACGCTAGGAGAGGCGCGATGGATACCCATATCTTCAAGCCCGACCTGAAGCGGCCCCTACTGTCGGTGGGCGCGCTAGGCTGGCTGCGCACCAACCTGTTCTCGAACTGGTTCAACACGCTGCTGACGCTTTTCTCGCTCTACCTCATCTGGCTGGTGGTGCCGCCCATCGTCAAGTGGGCGATCATCGACGCCGACTGGGTGGGCACGACGCGCGCCGACTGCACCTCGGAGGGTGCCTGCTGGGTCTTCATCAAGATGCGATTCGCGCAGTTCATGTACGGCTTCTATCCGCACGAGCTGCGCTGGCGCGTCGATCTGACGGTGATCGCCGCAATCGTCGGGGCGGCGCCGTTGTTCGTGCGCGCAATGCCGCGCAAGCTGATCTACGGCGCCTTCTTCCTCGTCGCCTATCCCGCCCTCGCCTTCTGGCTGCTCCACGGCGGTTTTCTCGGCCTCGTTGCAGTGCCGACCAGCCAGTGGGGCGGGCTCATGCTGACACTGGTCATCGCCGTGGTGGGCATCGCCGGCGCGATGCCCCTGGGCATTCTGCTCGCGCTCGGGCGCCGCTCCGACATGCCTGCGATCCGCGTCATCTGCGTCACCTTCATCGAGTTCTGGCGCGGCGTCCCGCTCATCACGGTGCTGTTCATGTCCTCGGTGATGCTGCCGCTGTTCCTGCCCGAGCACGTCAGCATCGACAAGCTGCTGCGGGCGCTGCTCGCGGTGATGCTGTTCGAGGCCGCCTACATCGCCGAGGTGGTGCGCGGCGGCCTGCAGGCGATCCCCAAGGGCCAGTACGAGGCCGCTGCGGCGATGGGGCTGGGTTACTGGCGTTCCATGGGGCTGGTAATCCTGCCGCAGGCGCTGAAGCTGGTGATCCCGGGCATCGTCAACACCTTCATCGCGCTCTTCAAGGACACCAGCCTGGTCATCATCATCGGGCTCTTCGACCTGCTCAACAGCATCCATCAGGCGACGGTCGACCCCGCCTGGCTGGGCTTTGCCACCGAAGGCTACGTGTTCGCTGCCCTGGTCTTCTGGATTTTCTGCTTCGGCATGTCGCGCTACTCAATGAGCATCGAGCGCCGACTGGACCGGGGCCACAAGCGTTAGGACTCACCGACATGACCGAGAAGAAACTCGAAAGCGCCGCCGGCGACAAGCTGATGATCCGCATGGAGAGCGTGAACAAGTGGTACGGCGAGTTCCACGTGCTCAAGGACATCAATCTCGACGTCCGCCAGGGCGAGCGCATCGTTCTGTGCGGACCATCGGGCTCAGGCAAATCGACGACGATCCGCTGCATCAACCGCCTCGAAGAGCATCAGGCCGGCCGCATCATCGTCGATGGTGTCGAACTCACCTCGGACCTCAAGCAGATCGAGGCGATCCGCCGCGAAGTCGGCATGGTGTTCCAGCACTTCAACCTGTTTCCGCACCTGACGGTGCTGGAGAACTGCACGCTCGCGCCGATGTGGGTGCGCCACATGCCGCGCCGCGAAGCCGAGGCCGTCGCGATGCACTTCCTCGAGCGGGTGCGCATCCCCGAGCAGGCGCTCAAGTACCCGGGGCAGCTCTCGGGCGGCCAGCAGCAGCGCGTCGCGATTGCGCGCGCGCTGTGTATGAAGCCCGCGATCATGCTGTTCGACGAGCCGACTTCGGCGCTCGACCCGGAGATGGTCAAGGAAGTGCTCGACACCATGATCGAACTGGCCGAGAGCGGCATGACCATGCTGTGCGTCACCCACGAGATGGGCTTCGCCCGCACGGTCGCCCACCGCATCATCTTCATGGACCGCGGCGAGATCGTCGAACAGGCCGCGCCGGACGAGTTCTTCTCGAATCCGAAGTCCGAGCGCACCCGCACCTTCCTTGGCCAGATCCTGCACTGACGGCCCTCGTCGCTGCCCCCGCTCGCTGCGGGCGGGCAAGCTGAGCTGCACCGCACTTACACCGGTGTCCATCCCGGGGCAGCCCCGGCCAGCGGGCCGGGGCGCGGGGGCGAGACGGGGTCAGCCCGCAGCCAGCGCCTCGGAAGGCACCCCGACACGCACGTTGCCCCAGTGGCGACCGGCCACCATGATGGGCATCGCCAGGTCGCAGAGGATCTCGCCAGTGTCGCGCAGATAGGTCTGGAGCAGCAGCGGCGCGGCGTTCTTCGCGGCACGCAGCTCCGCGGGCCGCTCGAACTTGCGGCAGGTGCGGTTGCCGACCAGATCGACCTCGGGCCGGCCGGTGAGCGGCTTGGAGTAGCGCGAGTTGTGGGCCGACAGGTAGCTGTCGGTATTCACGGCGACGGCAAAGGCGGCCCCGGGAATCGATTCCAGGCACTCGTCGAGCATGCGCTGGCAGCGCCGCGAATACTCGTCGCCCCAGGCGACGCGATATTTCGGCGGATTGGTGTCGGCGATGGGCTGGTAGCGGCGGTCGAACACGTCGACGCCGCTTTTCGCCATCTCCTCGAGTTGCGCCTGCACGCGGTCGCGGAACTTGCGCGCGCAGTCGACGGCGTGATCGAACTCGCCGTGCCCGATCTTGAAGCGCGAGACGAGCTCCTGCACGGACTCGGTCGCCTGCGCAAGCCCGCGGGTGCGCTCTTCCGATTCGTTCATGTCCCTGGCGACCGTGCCGGACAGGTCGTGGATCGCCGTGACGTTCTCGTGCACGCGGCCGTTGGTCGCCGACAGCTCCTCCATTGCCGCGGCGATCTGCAGCAGTTGCTCTCCCGTGGTCTCGAACTCGCCGACCATGGTCTTGAACTGCGCTGCCGAGCGTTCGACGACGTCGCGTGTCTGCCGCACGTCGGCATTGATCACCTCGTTCTCCGCGCGGGTGTTCGCGACCAGGCCGATCATGCCGTTGATATTGCCGTTGATCTCCTCGGTCGCCTTGTTCACGCGCTCGGCGAGCTTGCGGACCTCATCGGCGACGACCGCGAAGCCCCGCCCTGCCTCGCCCGCGCGCGCTGCCTCGATGGCGGCATTGAGGGCGAGCAGATTGGTCTGATCGGCGACTTCGCGGATCAGCGACGCGATCTGGCGGACACTCTCGGAGCGCTGCGACAGCCCGTCGACGGTGAGGTTGAACTGCTGGACCTTCTCGCTCACAGCGTTGATCTTGCCGGCGATGTCCTGCATCTCCCCGAGCGAGTCGCGCGCGATCTCGAGGTTTGCGCTGGTCGAGGAGGAGATCTGCTGGGCGCTCGCCGAAACGCTCTCGATCGCCGAGGTCGACTCGGCGCTCGCCGTGAACACCGTCTCGGTCATCTGCCCCTGCGCCTGCGCATCCCGGGCTGCGCTCTCGACGCGGGTTCTGACCTGCACCGCCTCGCGGGCGATGCGCACGCTCATGTCGCGCACCTCGCCGATGATCCGGCGCATCTTGTCGGCAAAGCGGTTGTAGCTCACGGCAAGCTCGCGCAACTCGTCGTGGGTCACCAGCGGCAGGTTGCGCGAGAAGTCGCCTTCGCCTCGGGCGATGTCGTTGAAGATGTCGGTGATCAGGCGCACGGGGCGCACGATCAGATGGCGGATGTAGAGGATCTGCCCGACGTTGATCGCCAGCGCGACCACCGTCAACACCAGGATCGCGTAGAGGCCGGCGTCGAGCGAGTTGGCGATCTGGGTCGCGACCGTCTCGGAGACGTCCCCCGCCGCAAGGAGCTCCTGAATACGGCTCTTCTGCCTCAGGTAGATCCCGACATAGACCAGGTCGATGAAGAAGAGCAGCAGAAAGCTCGAAAGCTTCTTGGTGAGGGAGTTCCAGAAGGTCTTCTCGATCGATTCGTACATTGAGCCAAGCATTTTGTCGTGTCTCCTCCTCGCGGCCGTCAACCTGTATCGGATTTCCGCCCGGAGACTTTAGCCCGAGGGCGGGTCATATCGCCTAATGATGCCAGGGCATCCCCGCTCCGGTCGCCGCCGCGGCCGATCCGCCGACGGGCGGCTTCGCCCGCGGTCCGGGTGGACACCGATACGACTGGACGCCGAATTTGCCGGGCGTGGAGCCACATGCCACAATTCTTTCTTTTTTCAAAGCCGATCGATTCATGAGCGACCAGAACAACAACCCGGCGAGCGCCCCCGACGAGAACCACATCATCGCCGAGCGCCGCGAGAAGCTCGCCGCGTGGCGCGCCACCGGACGCGCCTTTCCCAACGATTTCCAGCGCGAGAACACTGCCGGAAAGCTGGACGAGCTGTACGGCGAAAAGTCCGCCGAGGCGCTGGAGGAAGCTCCGGTATCGGTGCGCGTGGCGGGGCGGATCATGCTCAAGCGCGTGATGGGCAAGGCGAGCTTCGTCACCATCCAGGACCTGTCGGGCCGCATCCAGGTGTATGTGACGCGCGACGGCGTCGGCGAAGAGGTCTACGCCGACTTCAAGCACTGGGACATCGGCGATATCGTCGGCGCAGCCGGCACGCTGTTCAAGACCAAGACCGGTGAGCTGACGATCAAGGCCTCGGAGGTCAGGCTGCTCACCAAGAGCCTGCGGCCGCTGCCGGACAAGTTCCACGGCCTCACCGACGTCGAGCAGAAATACCGTCAGCGCTACGTCGACCTGATCATGAACGAGCAGACGCGCTTCGCCTTCGTCGCGCGCAGCCGCATGATCCAGTCGATCCGCAACTACATGATTGGTCACGGCTTCCTCGAGGTCGAAACGCCGATGATGCATCCGATTCCCGGCGGTGCGGCGGCGCGCCCGTTCAAGACCCACCACAACGCGCTCGACATGGAGCTGTACCTGCGCATCGCCCCCGAGCTCTATCTCAAGCGGCTGGTGGTGGGCGGCTTCGAGCGCGTCTTCGAGGTGAATCGCAATTTCCGCAACGAAGGGCTTTCCCCGCGCCACAATCCCGAGTTCACCATGATGGAGTTCTACGAGGCTTACGCGAACCACGAAAGCCTGATGAACTTCACCGAAGGCCTGATCCGCCAGTCGGCGCGCGAGGCGCTCGGCTCCGAAACCTTCGTCTACCAGGGTCGCGAGCTCGATCTGTCGCGTCCGTTCGCGCGTCTCACCATTGCCGGGGCGATTCATCGCCATCATCCTGGTTTTACGCCGGAGCAGCTCGCCGACGCGGACTGGCTGCGCGCCAAGCTCGCCGATCTCAAGGTTGCGGCCCCGGCCTCGGCCGGCGTCGGCACCCTGCAGCTGATGCTGTTCGAGGAGACTACGGAGGCCGAGCTGTGGGATCCGACCTTCATCGTCGACTATCCTGCCGAAGTCTCCCCGCTCGCACGCCGCAGCGAAAAGAACCCTGAAATCACCGAGCGCTTCGAGCTCTTCATCGTCGGCCGCGAGATCGCCAACGGATTCTCGGAGCTGAACGACCCGGAGGACCAGGCCAATCGCTTCCTCGAGCAGGTGCGTGCCAAGGAAGCGGGCGACGAGGAGGCGATGTTCTACGACGCGGACTACATCCGCGCCCTCGAGTACGGCATGCCCCCGACCGGCGGCTGCGGCATCGGCATCGACCGCCTGATCATGCTGCTCACCGACAGCCCCAGTATCCGCGACGTGATCCTCTTCCCGCAAATGCGCCGCGAGTAAGCCGGCGCCCCGCGCAGAGCCGCCTAGCGGCGGCCGGGCGGAATCTGGATCGCAACCTCGTATGCCCATCGAACCTGCCCGGCTGTCGGTTCGCGCCGACGGCACCCCATTCTCCGAGCGGTACGGCGACGTCTATCACTCGAGCAGCGGCGGGCCCGAACAGTCCCGACATGTCTTCCTGCACGGCAACGACCTGCCCGGGCGCTGGCAGGGCCGGCAGGCCTTTACCATCGTCGAGACCGGCTTCGGCACCGGGCTCAACTTTCTGACCACCTGGGCGGCCTGGCGCGACGACCCGCAGCGCTGCGCGCGCCTGCATTTCGTCTCGACAGAACTCCACCCCTTCGACCGCGACGCGCTCGCCCGCCTGCATGGCCGCTGGCCGGCCCTCGCGCCGCTCGGCGATGCGCTGCGCGAGCGCTGGCCGCCACTCACGCCCGGCTTTCACCGCCTGGAACTCGACGCCGGGCGCGTCGTGCTGACGCTGCTGCTCGGCGATGCCGCCGAGCTCCTGCCCGAGGTGGTCGGCGGCGCCGACGCCTTCTACCTCGACGGCTTTGCGCCGGGGCGAAATCCCGACCTGTGGTCGCCGCCCCTGCTTGCATCCCTCGGTCGCTCGGCGCGGCCTGGCGCAACACTCGCGACCTGGTCAGTGGCCGCGGCGGTGCGCGAGGGACTCGCGCAGGCCGGTTTCGCCTGCCGCAAGGTGCCCGGGTTCGGCGCAAAGCGCGAAATGCTGGTCGGCGCTCACGCCGGCAGTGCGGACGCTCCCGCTGCAACGCGCGTGGAACGCCGCGCGCTGGTGATCGGCGCGGGGCTCGCCGGCTCCAGCGTTGCCCACCGCCTCGCCGAGCGCGGCTGGCAGCTCGACGTGATCGATGCCGCAAGCGGTCCCGGCGAAGGCGCCTCGGGCAACCTTGCCGGCGTGCTGCGGCCGCTTCCCAGCCTCGACGACAACCGCCTCGCCCGGCTCACCCGCGCCGGCGCACTCTACGGTTTCGCACATCTGCACCGACTCACCGAAATCGGCTTACCCATACGCTGGGATGCCTGCGGCGTGCTGCATCTCGCCCGCGATCGACG
Organism: Gammaproteobacteria bacterium; assembly: GCA_029289265.1. Taxonomy (GTDB): domain Bacteria; phylum Pseudomonadota; class Gammaproteobacteria; order Burkholderiales; family Rhodocyclaceae; genus JARFTX01. Next base: position 3,954 of record JARFTX010000068.1, on the reverse strand, counting down.
CCACGAGGCCCGCCAGCGCGAGACCGTACTCGCCCATGCTTATCCACCCGAGTATCTGCGCTTCGTCGAGTCCGACGAGGCCGGGCGGCTTGCCGGTTGGCCTGTGCCGCTTGGGGGGTGGTGGTTTCCGTCCGGAGCCTGGGTCAATCCGCCTAGCCTGTGCGCAGCCCAGCTCGCCGCCTGGCCGACGCGGACCCGCTGCCACTTCGGGCGGGCCCTGGCTCGCCTGGTTCCCCTTGCAGGCGGCGGCTGGGCCGCCCTCGATGCCACGGGGGCGGAGATCGCCGCGGCACCCGTCGCGATCCTGGCAAACGGGATCGGGATTCGCGACGTCCCCGAAGCGGCGGCACTGCCGGTGCGCAGCGCGCGAGGTCAGGTCTCGCATCTGCCTGCGGCACCGGGCGACGCGCCGCAAGTCGTGGTCTGCCGCCTCGGCTACGCGAGCCCGCCGATCGACGGGGTGCGCAGCGTCGGGGCGAGTTTCTCGGTGCGCGACGACGATCCCCTGCTGCGCGAGAGCGACCATCGCGACAACCTTGCCAAACTCGACTTCATCCTGCCTGGCCAAGGCGCGCGCATGGGCAATGCCCCGGTCGCAGGGCGCGTGGGCTTTCGCCCTGCCTCGCCCGACCGCTTGCCCATCGTCGGCGCGGTGCCGATCTGCACCGCCCCGCAGCGCGACGTCCCGCTCGCTGCGATCGCCCGCCACCCCCGGCTTTACGCCGTATCCGGCTTCGGCGCGCGCGGCCTGGTTTGGGCCGCCTCGATGGGCGAGCTGCTCGCGAGCGAGCTCGAAGGCGAGCCGCTGCCGCTCGAGCGCGAGCTGGTGGAGGCCGTCGATCCGGCGCGCTTCCTGGTCCGCCCCGGCCGACGTACACGCGCTCCAGAGACCTGACGCACGCACCGATCCGTGCGGGGCCTCATTCGCGTCGCAGCCGCTCGACGCCCCAGGCCCGTGCGGCTAGAATCCGCATCCGGGCACGAGCCGGATTCCGCCACTCGCCCAGACCGTTCGCCAACTCGAACAAGACGACATGGACGCGATCCCGCTCTTCTTTCTCCTCGGATTCCTCGCGCGGCTTGCACGCTCCGATCTGAAGATCCCGGCGCAGCTCTATGAGGCCCTGTCGATCTACCTCCTGCTCGCGATCGGCCTCAAGGGCGGCATGGAGCTCGCGCAGCAGGATGCGCTACGGGTGCTGCCGCAGGCCGTCTCCGTCATGGCGCTGGGCGTGCTCATCCCGCTGCTCGCCTTCCCGGTCCTCTTCAAGCTGGGGCGGCTCGACCGCTTCAACGCGGCATCGATTGCCGGCCATTACGGCTCGGTGAGTGTCGTGACCTTCGCCGTGGGCGTGAATTTCCTGGTGGCGCGGGGCCAGGACTACGAGGCCTACATGCCGCTTTTCCTGGTGCTGCTGGAGATGCCCGGGATCGCGGTCGGCATCCTGCTCGCCCGCCTGGGCGGAGATTTCCGCTCGATTCGCTGGGGCACGCTCGCGCATGAGATCTTCCTCGGCAAGAGCATGGTCTTGCTCGGCGGCGGGCTGTTGGTGGGCTGGATCGCGGGCCCTCAGGGCCTGGAGCCGCTGGATCCGTTCTTCTTCACGCTATTCAAGGGCGTGCTGTGCCTGTTCCTGCTCGAAATGGGCCTGGTGGCCGCCAGCCAGGTGCCCGCGCTGCGCACAAGCGGATTGTTCCTCGCGCTGTTCGCCGTGATCATGCCGGTGGTGTCGGCCCTGCTGGGCGCGGCGCTGGGCGCCTTGATCGGCCTGTCGGCCGGGGGCGCGCTGCTGCTCGCGACGCTCGCCGCCAGCGCCTCCTACATCGCCGCACCCGCAGCCATGCGGATCGCCATCCCTGAAGCCAATCCGGGGCTCTCGATCACTGCGGCGCTGGTGATCACCTTCCCCTTCAACATCCTGATCGGCATACCGCTCTACGATCGCATCGTGGGCCTCATCTACGGGAGCTGACATGCCCAACACGCATCCCTGCAAGCTAGTCGTCATCGTCACCGAAGCCGCCATCGAGGACGAACTCGCCGCCGACGTGATGCGGCTGGGCGCCCATGGCTACACCACCATGGACGTGCGCGGGCAAGGCAGTCATGGTCCGCGCAGCGGCCTGTGGGGCGCCGACCGCAGCATCCGGATGGAGATCCTGTGCGACGCCACCACTTCGCTCGCCATCACGACCCACGTCGAGAAGGCCTATTTCAAGAACTTTGCGATGGTTCTCTTCGTGGCGGATGTGGGCGTGCTGCGGCCGGACAAGTTCGTCCATCACGGCTGAGGCTTCAGCCCTGAGGAACGCCTCGATCCGCGCCGGAGCAGCGCGGATGTTTCAGAGATAACGCGCCATCCGGGCGATCACCCGCTCCCGTCCCAACACCTCGAGTACCGCATCGATGGCCGGGCTTTGCGGCACGCCGAGCACGGCAACGCGCAGCGGTATGGCGACCTGCGGCATCTTGAGTCCGACCGCGGCCATCGTCTCCTTGATCGCCTGCGCGATGGCGGCCTTGTCCCAGCCGATCGAGCCGAAGCGCAGGGCCAGATCCGCAAGCGCCGCGCGGCCCGCCTCCCCGAGATGCTGGGCGACGGCTTCGGGCGCCGGATGCACTGCCACGCAGAACAGCTCGGCCGCATCGGCCAGCTCGTTGAGATGGGTAACGCGTTCCTTGTAGAGCGCGACCACTGCCTCGAGCGCCGGCCCGGCCTCGGGATCGACGCCGCGTCGCGCGAGCCGCGCGGCGACATCCGCAGCCAGCCGCCGATCGTCGGCCTGCTTGATGTAGTGGGCGTTGAGCCAGTTGAGCTTGTCGGTGTTGAACTGTGCCGCCGAGGGCGTGATGTGATCGAGATCGAACCACTCCACGAACTGCGCGCGCGAGAAGATCTCGTCGTCACCATGGCTCCAGCCCAGCCGCGCGAGGTAATTCACCACCGCCTCGGGCAGATAGCCGTCATCGTGATACTGCATCACACTCACCGCGCCGTGGCGTTTCGACAGCTTGGTGCCGTCGTCACCGAGGATCATCGACAGATGCGCGTAATGCGGCACGTCGGCACCGAGCGCGCGCATGATGTTGATCTGGCGCGGGGTGTTGTTCACGTGATCGTCGCCGCGGATGACGTGCGTGATGCGCATGTCGAGATCGTCCACGACCACGCAGAAGTTGTAGGTCGGCGTGCCGTCGGCGCGCGCGATCACCAGATCGTCGAGTTCGGCATTCGAGATCGAGATCGCACCCTTGACCAGATCGTTCCATGCAACCACGCCATCCGTCGGATTGCGAAAGCGTACGACCGGCTTCACGCCTTCAGGCGGCGCCGGCAACTCCTTGTCCGGCTCCGGACGCCAACGCCCGTCGTAGCGAGGCTTCTCGCCGCGGGCGCGCTGCGCCTCGCGCATCGCGTCCAGCTCTTCGGGACTCGCGTAGCAGTGATAGGCCGTTCCGGCCGCGAGCATCTCGGCGATCACCGCCTTGTAGCGCTCCATGCGCTGCATCTGATAGTAAGGCCCCTCGTCGGCATCCAGGCCCAGCCAGGTCATGCCATCCAGGATCGCCTGCACGGCTTCGGGCGTGGAGCGCTCGACGTCGGTGTCTTCGACGCGCAGGATGAAGGTGCCGCCATGCCTGCGGGCGTAAGCCCAGGCGAACAGGGCCGTGCGGGCTCCGCCGATATGAAGATAGCCGGTCGGACTGGGGGCGAAGCGGGTGCGGACGTGCGAAGCCATGAGATGTGCTGCCTTCGGATCGAAAGCCGGCATTCTAAGGCAAGGCGCAGCACCGGCACCAATCGGGACGCCGCCGCGACCCTCGGCGACCTGGGCTTGCCGCGCTGCCCGGGTGCGGGAACTGCGGGAAGAATCCGGCAATCGGGGAGCGTCGCGACGCTGGTGGGCGGTACTGGGATCGAACCAGTGACCCCTGCCGTGTGAAGGCAGTGC
>JARFTX010000067.1 GCA_029289265.1 Gammaproteobacteria bacterium | reverse complement strand
TCAAGCTGATCGTCGACCTGATGTACGAAGGCGGCATCGCCAACATGAACTACTCGATCTCGAACAACGCCGAGTACGGCGAGTACGTGACCGGCCCCGAGGTCATCAACGAGCAGTCCCGCCAGGCCATGCGCGAGGCCCTGAAGCGCATCCAGACCGGCGAGTACGCCAAGATGTTCATCCAGGAAGGACGCACCAACTACCCGTCGATGACGGCGCGCCGCCGCCTCACCGCGGCGCACCCGATCGAGCAGGTCGGCGCCCAGCTGCGCGACATGATGCCGTGGATCATGAAGAACAAGCTGGTCGACCAGTCCAGGAACTGACGCCGGCGCGACCGTCCGACGGCCTGCTGCGGGCTGTCGGACGGTCCGATCGGCCGCTTTCGAGATGAACGACTACCCGCATCCCGTCATCGCGCGCGAAGGCTGGCCCTTCATCGGGGCAGGCCTCCTCGCTGCCGTCATCGTCCACGCCTTCGGTGGCTTCGGCTGGGCCTGGCCGTTCTGGCTGCTCAGCGCCTTCTTCATCCAGTTCTTCCGCGATCCTGCGCGCCCCGTTCCGATACAGGCGAACGCAGTGCTCGCCCCGGCCGACGGCCGCATCGTCGCAATCGAACCGGCGCGCGATCCCTACCTCGAGCGCGACGCGCTCAAGGTCAGTATCTTCATGAACGTCTTCGACGTGCACGCGAACCGAAGCCCGGTCGACGGCGAGGTCGTGCGGCGCTGGTACAACCCGGGGCGATTCCTCAACGCGGCCCTCGACAAGGCCTCGCTCGAGAACGAACGCAACGCGCTGCATCTGCGCACGACCGACGGTCAGGACGTGACGTGCGTGCAGATCGCCGGACTGGTCGCACGGCGCATCCTCTGCTACGCAGAATCGGGCGCCCGGCTCGCCCGCGGCGAGCGCTACGGTTTCATCCGTTTCGGCTCGCGTGTTGATGTCTACCTGCCGCCTGGCAGCCGCGCCCGCGTCGCAATCGGCGACAAGGTGCGGGCAACGAGCACGATTCTCGCCGAACTGCCTTGACCCGGGCGGATCGAACAGGTATCCAGGGCATGCCCGGCGCATCGACCTGCCGATCGGGCCGCCCCACCCTTCCCAGCGGAGCCTCCCATGCCCCTGATTTCGACTGAAAGGCGTCGCCGCGGGATCTACATCCTGCCCAACCTGTTCACGACTGCCGCGCTCTTCGCTGGCTTCTACGCCATCGTCCAGGCGATGAACGCGCGCTTCGAGGCAGCGGCGATCGCGATCTTCATCGCCATGGTGCTCGATGGCCTGGACGGCCGGGTGGCCCGCCTCACGCATACCCAGAGCGAGTTCGGCGCCGAGTACGACTCGCTCTCCGACATGGTGTCCTTCGGCGCCGCCCCGGCGCTGGTGATGTACGTGTGGGCCTTGCAAGGCCTGGGCAAGCTCGGCTGGATCGCTGCGTTCATCTACTGTGCAGGTGCCGCGCTACGTCTCGCGCGCTTCAACACCAACATCGAGGTCGTCGACCGGCGCTTTTTCCAGGGGCTGCCGAGTCCCGCGGCGGCGGCCCTGGTCGCCGGCATGGTGTGGGTGGTGATCGACAACGGTCTGACCGGTGACGACGTACGCTGGTTCGCCTTCGCGTTGACGATCTTCGCCGGCATCTCCATGGTCAGCAATGTGCTGTTCTGGAGCGGCAAGGACATCAACCTGCGCAAGAGCGTGCCCTTCATCGTCGTGATCGCCGTCGTGCTGGTTTTCGCCCTGATCTCGAGCTACCCGCCGGGCATCCTGTTCGCGCTGTTCCTCACCTACGCCTGCTCGGGTTACGTGGTTCACCTCTGGCGCTGGCGCGAGCGCAAGCTGCGCCGCGCCGAAGCGGCCGCCCATGCACAGCCCTCGGACGACGCCCCCCCGGTCGAGGCGGAGCCGCCCGCCGAAGGGACGACCGAAAGCACGGCGGACCTCAACACAGCCAAGGACGCGGACGCCACCACCGACCCGACCCGAACGCCGGGACGCGCGCACTGAGGAACGCCTCCCCCGTACCGGCGGTCATCACCATGCCGCCCGTGACCGGAGCTCATTCCGATTCCATCAGGCGGACGGCGTCTCGCGCGCCATCAATCGTACTTGATGTAGCGGAAGCGCTGGTCTTCGTTGGGCGTGCCTTCCAGCACGCCCCCCTCGCGTCCCGGCTGCCACTGGATGACCTCCTCGATCTTGCGGGCGAGCGCAAAATCGCGCTCGGTGACGCCCTTGGATGAGTGGGTGCTCAGCTTAACGATCACGAAGGCATAGGAGACGGTCAGATCGGGGTGATGCCAGGCCGCCTCGGCGAGGTGCCCGACGGTGTTGACCACCATCAGCGTGCCCTTCCAGCCTTCGGTCCGATACTTGCGACGGATCCAGCCCGACTCGAGATACCAGTGCGGCAGTTCCCGCGCGAGCCGCGCCTGAATTTCCTCGTCGGGCAGGACAGGCAGTTTTTCGTCCATGTCGAACTCCTTCACGCTTGGCATACCTTGAATCGTAGTCCGGATTCCGGGAACCGTCATCGCCGCGCAGGGCCGATGGAGCGACCCAGGCCCCTTCATAGCATGGGTCGATCGGCGCCATATGCACAATATCCCCGCACTCGTCTTGCGCTTGAGCAAGTCCCGCGTTTATAGTCGTGCTCATGATCTGCGTGCACGACCTCTCCCTCCTGTCGTTGTACATCCCGGCCGGCCGACTTCCACTCGGTCCGCTGCTGCGCCTCGCGCGCTGAATACCCCACCCCTCCCCTGTTGCCCCGTGATCCGCCTGCGCTGCTGCGCGAGCGCGTCCGCATGCACACCCAGCAATTGCCGCCCCAACTGATCCGGAGTCCGACATGAACGACCAATTGATCATTTTCGACACGACCTTGCGCGATGGTGAGCAAAGCCCCGGCGCCTCGATGACGCGCGAGGAGAAGCTGCGCATCGCACGCCAGCTCGAGCGCATGCGCGTCGATGTCATCGAGGCAGGCTTCGCCGCCGCCTCGAATGGCGACTTCGAGGCGGTGCGCGGCATCGCGGAGGTCATCAAGGAGTCCACCGTCTGTTCGCTCGCCCGTGCCAACGAGAACGACATCCGCCGTTCCGGCGAGGCGATCCGGCCGGCGCCGCTCGGGCGCATCCACACCTTCATCGCGACCAGCCCGATCCACATGGAGAAGAAGCTGCGCATGTCGCCCGACCAGGTCGTCGAGCAGGCGGTGAAGGCGATCGGCTGGGCGCGCGAGTACACCGATGACGTGGAGTTCTCGGCCGAGGACGCCGGGCGCTCGGAGATCGATTTCCTCTGCCGCATCTTCGAAGCCGTCATCAAGGCCGGGGCGACCACGATCAACGTCCCGGACACCGTCGGCTACAACGTCCCGGAGCAGTTCGCCGCGACGATCCGGGCGCTGATCGAGCGGGTGCCCAATTCCGACAAGGTGGTTTGGTCGGTGCACTGCCACAACGACCTCGGCCTCGCGGTCGCGAACTCGCTCGCCGCAGTGCGGGCCGGCGCCCGCCAGGTCGAATGCACGATCAACGGCCTGGGCGAGCGCGCGGGCAATGCCGCGCTCGAGGAGATCGTCATGGCGGTACGCACCCGCAAGGACATCTTCACCTGCGACACACGTATCGACACGACCCAGATCGTGCCGGCCTCCAAGCTTGTCTCCGGCATCACCGGCTTCCCGGTGCAGCCCAACAAGGCCATCGTCGGCGCCAACGCGTTCTCGCACGAGTCCGGCATCCATCAGGACGGCGTGCTCAAGCATCGCGAGACCTACGAGATCATGCGCGCCGAGGACGTGGGCTGGGGTGCGAACAAGCTCGTCCTGGGCAAGCACTCCGGACGCAATGCCTTCCGCTCGCGACTTGCCGAGATCGGCATCGTCGTCGAGTCCGAGGAGCACCTCAACCACGCCTTCGCCCGCTTCAAGGAACTCGCTGACAAGAAGCACGAGATCTTCGACGAGGATCTTCATGCCTTGATGAGCGACGAGGTCGTCACGCCCGAGCAGGAGCATTTCCGCCTGGTCGCCTGGCGCTTCCACTCCGAAACCGGCGAGTCCCCCGAAGGCGAGATCACGCTGTCAGCCGGAGGCAAGGAGATCCGTGCCACGGCGCGAGGCTCGGGGCCGGTCGATGCGGCCTTCAAGGCGATCGAGTCGGTCGCGGAGAGCGGCACCGAACTGGTGCTCTATTCGGTCAATGCCATCACCTCGGGAACCGATGCGCAGGGTGAGGTCACGGTGAGACTGGGGCGCAACGGAAAGGTCGTAAATGGCCAGGGAGCGGACACCGACATCATCGTCGCCTCGGCCAAGGCCTACCTTAACGCCCTCAACAAACTCCACGACAAGCAGGAGCGGCTGAACCCTCAGGTCTGAGGCCGGGGGGCGGCGCAAGCCGCCCCTGTTGTGGAGCGCGCGCACCGAAGCCAGGCGGAAGAGATTCTGCCGGGGGCCGCGCGCTGAAAGCCGCGCGTTGCGGGGCGTTTCAGGAGGCGCCTTCCTTGCGCTGCCGCGAGGGCGCGGTGAGGCGCGCATAGAATGCCGCGCACAGGAAAAGCGCCGTGGCGAGCACCGCCTCGATCATCGCGAGCACGCCGACGAGGCCGGGATCCGAGGCCCGAACGATGCCCTCGGTGAGATAGAGCAGCACCACCAGCGAAAGCCACTGGTAGGTATAGCGCCGACCCTTGAGCACGCCGAAGAGCGCCGCCATCAGCGGCAAGGCCTTGAGAATCATCCACGAACCGCCCGGCCGCAACGGCGCGAGCCAGCCCTCCCACAGCACGCACAGCACGACCAGCGCGACCAGCAGGATGCTGGAGAGCGTGCTCAGCACGTCAGTGCGCATGACTCGCTCCCGCACCGCCGACCGGTCCTGCGCTCGTGACGGAAACGCCGATCGAGGCAGCGCTAACCCCCGGGGCGCCCTGCCCGTGCATCACCGGCGCCGGGATCACGACGCGAGCCTCAAGGCGCATTCGGCGACGCGCCGCCCCAATGCACGGGCGAGGCGGGTCTCGGCCTCGGTCAAGGCCGGGTTGCCGTCGGGTCCGGCGACGTGGCTTGCACCATAGGGGGTGCCGCCGCTTCGGGTCGCGTTGAGATCCGGCTCGGTATAGGGCACGCCCACGATCAGCATGCCGTGATGCAGCAGCGGCAACATCATGGAGAGCAAGGTGCTCTCCTGTCCGCCATGCATGCTCGCGGTCGAGGTGAACAGGCCCGCCGGCTTGCCGACCAGGGTGCCATTGATCCAATCGCCGGCCAGTCCGTCGACGAAGTACTTCATCGGCGCAGCCATGTTGCCGAAGCGGGTCGGGCTGCCGAGCACGAGCCCCGCACATTCGGCCAGGTCGCGCGCCTCGGCATAGGGCGGACCCTCGCTCGGGATCTCGTCCTCGACGGCCTCGCAGACGGCGGAGACACGCGGCACCGTCCGCACGCGGGCAAGGGCTCCGGCCTGGTGCACGCCCCCGGCCACGCACTCGGCCAACGCACGCACCGAGCCGCGATGGCTGTAATACAGGACGAGGATTTCCTTCATGGCGGGCGGGCTGGATAGAATGGGCGCATTATAACCGCCGCTGCTTCACCGACGAGGCCCGACCCGCACGATGCTGAGCGCGCTGCGCGACTTCCTGACCCTGCTCATCGAGCGCTTCGTGGCGACGCGCTGCCCGCATGTCGCCGGGAGCCTCACCTACACGTCGCTGCTCGCGCTGGTGCCGCTCGTCACCGTGTCGATCGCGTTGTTCAGCAATTTTCCCGCCTTCGCCGATCTCGGCGAGGCGCTCAGCGGCTTCATCCAGGCAAACGTCCTGCCCGAGCGCGCGGGCGAGATCGTCACCACCTACGCACTGCAGTTCTCCGAGAAGGCGGCACAGCTGACGCTGATCGGCACCGTGATGCTGGTGGTCACGGTGCTGTTGTTGCTCAACACCATCGAGGCGGTGTTCAACGACATCTGGGGCGTGCGCAAGCCCCGGCCGATGCTGGCGCGCTTCACGGTCTATTGGGTGGCGCTGACGCTGGGCCCGGTCGCGCTCGCCGGGAGCGTCTTCGCGACGGGGCGACTGGTCGCCGCCTCGATCGCGTACATCGGCGACGGCGCCCACATCGGCGCCTTCACCACAACGCTGGTGCCGCTGGTGCTGCTCGGCAGCCTGTTCAGCTTCCTCTACTTCGCGACCCCGAACCACTCGGTGCGCATCGTGCACGCGATCATCGGCGGATTCGCCGCGGCCTTCGCCTTCCTGCTGATGCAGCGGCTGTTCGGCCAGTTCATCGCACGCTTCCCCACCTACACCCTGATCTACGGCACCTTCGCCGCGTTGCCGATCTTTCTCGCGTGGCTGTACATGTCCTGGGTGGTGGTGCTGCTCGGGGCAATCCTTGCCGCCACCTTGCCCGATTTTGCTGAACGGAAGCGCTGTGTCGAGCGTTTTCCGGGCGACCGCGCCTGGGCGGCCCTCAACATGCTCGTCGCGCTGGCCCGCGCGCAGCGCAGCGGACGTACCGGCCCCTTCGACATGCTCAAGGACTGTTCGGGCGTAGCCTCGGACGAGGCCGAGCGCGTGCTGGGCGAGATGCGCGACGTCGGGTGGATCGCGCGTACCGAGGACGAAACCTGGGTACTGAGCCGGCGCGCCGAATCCATCTCGCTCACGCAGATCATCGACCACTTCGCGCTATCAACGGGCAGTTGGCTCGCGGCCTCCGGCGGGCACGCCGAATCGGTCGCATACCGGCTGCGCGAGGGTCTGGATGTGGCCGACCTCACGCTCGACGAACTGGCCGCGGAGCCGCTTACCGGCGACGATCAGATCGGGTAGGTATCGATCTCGTACTGGAACAGTTCGACGTTGGCCGTCTGCATGTCCAGGCTGAGGACCCGCCCCTGCGCGACATAGAGGTGCCGCCCCTCGCGCACGATCAGGAAGCGGCGCGACTTGTACGTGCCGGCCGGCGCCAGAATGGCCGTATTGCGCCGCACACCGTGCAGCGGCGGCAGCACGAGCGCGGCGGTGGTCGCGCTGCGCTCGCTGCCGCGAAACCCTATGGATATCGGTGTGCAGCCGTGCGCGACGACCTGAAGGCCCAACTCGACGCGGGCCGCATCCTCTGTCCGGATCCAGCGTACGATGCAGATCGACCAGCGCTCATTGTCGCTGCGCCGCAAGGCCAGCACCATACCGGCACTGAGCACGCCGGCCACGCCGGACACGTTCATGATCGCGTATCCGCCTGGGCTTTCGTTGAACACGACCCACCGCGACACGTGACCGAGACCGCCGCCCTCACCGCGCAACATGTTCCAGATGGGCCGCAGGCCCTGGCAGACCTGAACCGTATATTGATTGGGCCGGCGCGGATGCTCTCGGCTGGGCGGCGTCGACCACCGCTCGCGCATTCGCTGCAGCAGCGACAGCGTCTCGAGCGGCGTCAGCCCGAGCGGCAGGCCCGATTCACCCGGATCCTGCAGATCGGTTTCTCGTTCGAGACCCAGCGCCTCGGCATCGGCGATGCGGCGTTCGAGCGACTCGATCTGCTCGCCCAAGCGGCGGCACAGCGCCATCGCCGAGAAATTGATCACCTCCAGCCCGCGGGGCGGCGCCCGACGATTGCGCGCGACCGGCGGACCGTCGCTCGCAGGATCGATCCAGAACACCGCACCTTCGGGCTGCAGCGGACGACGAGACAACTCCATGCCCCCGGAGTGAGCGCCCAGATACTCGAAGGCCCACACCAGCTCGCGCGCCGTGAGGCTGGCCGGCTCGAGCACGGCGAGGGCGGCGAGCCGGTTGAATTGCGCCGCCGGCGACACCGCCGCGGCTTCCGGCAAGGCGTCCGAATCGGCACCGCCCTCGCCATCGTCCAGATGCGGCAGCATCGCATAGACGCGATGCCACAAGCGAGGCGGGTCCCCCATTGCCGCCACACACGACACGAGATAGGCATCGCCCATCAGGGCGAGCGCCCGGGCCAGCAAGAGGCTCAGTTCGTGTCGCCGCGCCTTGGCGAGCAGGGTGCGCAGGTCGCGGTGCTCGCCGAGCAAGGCGAACACGCCGCCCACTTCCTGCAGCAGCTCCACAAGCCGGCCTGCGGCGCCCCTCAACTCGGCGCTCAAGGGCAACTCCGCTTCGAGCAGACGCGCCTTCAGCCGCTCGGCCACATCGAAGACACGCTCGTCGAACTGCTGAAGACAGCCCGCAAATTCCTGCGTGCCGGCGGCCAGTTCCAGCAAGCGCGGCAGGCGCCCGAGCAAGGCATCCAGGTCAGCGACGCAATCGTCGGCCGGATCCCCCTTCAACCATTCCAGAAGTTCGACGATCTGCTCCGATGCGGCATCGGGTGGGGCCATGGCGTGTTGGCAACGGTATTGGGCTCGATCGAGCCATTCTATTCAAACTCGCCGCGCTTTGCCCCCTCGTATACCCGAACGCAGGCACACTGCCGGAAACCGCCCCGGCGGCCGGCCGAGCGCCTCACGGAACACCTTGCCCCTCACAAGCCGTTGCAGTAAACTAGCGCGTTTTTCGCACTCACTAGTCAGGACACCCACATGGTCGTCATTCGCCTTGCCCGTGGTGGCGCCAAGAAGCGCCCCTTCTACAACATCGTCGCCACCGATTCCCGCAATCGCCGCGATGGCCGCTTCATCGAGCGCGTCGGATTCTACAACCCGGTCGCCTCCGGCAACGAGAAGCCGATCGTCATCAACGCCGAGCGCCTCGCCTTCTGGCAGGGCAACGGTGCCAAGCTGTCGCCCACGGTCGAGCGCCTGGTCAAGCAGTCCGCAACCGCGGCCTGAACGGCCCGGCGAAGATTGCGATGATCGTACTGGGGCGCATCGTCGCCCCGTTCGGCGTCCAGGGTTGGATCAAGGTCCATGCGTTCGAGAACGATCCGCATGAACTGGCAGACATGGCGGAGTGGTGGATTGCGCGGCGCGACGACGCGCCCGATTCGGAGTGGACCCGGATCCGCCCGAACGCTTGCCGGACCCACGGGAGCGGGTTGGTCGCCAGCCTGGAAGGCGTGACTGACCGCGATGCGGCGCAGGCGCTCAAGGGCACCTACATCGGCGCACCGCGCGACAAGCTCCCGCCGGCCGGCGACGACGAGTTCTACTGGGCCGATCTGACGGGCTGCGAAGTCTTCAACCTGGCGGGCGAGCGGCTCGGCGTGGTTGGAGGCCTGATGAGTACCGGCGCACATGACGTGCTCGAAGTGAAGGACGGCGAGGAGACCCGCCTGATTCCCTTCGTCGCCGCCTACGTGCCCGAGGTGGATGTCGGCGCGCGCAGGATTCGCGTCGATTGGCAGAAGGACTGGTGATTCGAGCGTGAACACCTCGGCAGCGCGACGCTACGACGTGGTCACCCTGTTTCCGGAGATGTTCTCGGCGCTGACCGAGTCGGGCATCACACGTCGGGCGCTCGAGCGCGGGCTGTACGAACTGGCGTTTCACAACCCCAGGGATTTCGTACACGATCCGCATCGGACCGTGGACGACCGGCCTTACGGCGGTGGCCCCGGAATGGTGATGATGGCGGAGCCGCTCGAGAAGGCGATCGTTGAGGCGGCTCAAGCGCAGCAAGGCGCAGGAGGGCCCCGCGGGCGGGTGATCTATCTGTCGCCCCAGGGCCGTCGGCTCGATCACGCGATGGTCGAACGGCTTGCGGCCGAACCGGCGCTCACGCTGCTGTGCGGGCGCTACGAAGGAATCGACCAGCGCCTGATCGAGCGCTGTGTCGACGAGGAAGTGTCGCTGGGCGACTTCGTGTTGTCGGGCGGTGAATTGCCGGCGATGGTGCTGCTCGACGCGATCGTCCGGCAATTGCCGGGGGCGCTGAACGATGCGGGGTCGGCGCGCGAGGATTCGTTCGTGGACGGGCTGCTGGATTGTCCGCACTACACGCGGCCCGAGGTGTACGAGGGCATGCGGGTGCCCGACGTGTTGCTGTCGGGCCATCACGCGGCGATCCGCCGCTGGCGGCTCAAGCAATCGCTGGGACGCAGTGAGCGCTACCGCCCCGATCTGATCGCGGCGCGCAAGCTGAGCAAGGAAGAATTGTCACTGCTTGAGGAATTCAGGCAGGAACAAAGAGCGGGGGGCGAGGATGCAGTCCGGCCCCCCGATTACAAACCGTGCGCATCAGGCCCTGCCTGCTCTGCCCGCGAGGCCACTGGCCATTGAAACAATGGGAGTATCCCGATGAATCTGATCCAGCAGCTCGAACAGGAAGAAATCGCCCGCCTGACCGCGGACAAGTCCATCCCCGTGTTCGCCCCCGGCGACACCGTGGTGGTGCAGGTCAAGGTCAAGGAAGGTAACCGCGAGCGTCTCCAGGCCTACGAAGGCGTGGTGATCGCCAAGCGCAACCGCGGTCTGAACTCGTCGTTCATCGTCCGCAAGATCTCCTCCGGCGAAGGCGTCGAGCGCACCTTCCAGACCTACTCGCCGCTGCTCACGACGATCGAGGTCAAGCGCCGCGGCGACGTGCGCCGGGCAAAGCTCTACTACCTGCGCCAGCGCTCCGGCAAGTCGGCCCGCATCAAGGAAAAGCTCAACTACAAGGCGGTTGCCGAGAAGAGCCAGCAGGGCTGATCCCCGCCCCGCGCGAAGCACCCGAAACGGATCCGAAAGGATCCGTTTCTTGTTTTCAGCGCCGCTCGACGCCGAACAGCATCACCGCCGCGGCGAACAGGAAAAGCAGGCTGGGCGTGAGCGCCGCAAGGGCCGGATGCCAGGCGTGAAGCACGCCGAGGTTCGAGAAGAGCCCGTTCAGAAGATAGAACCCGACGCCGAGCATCACGCCGAGAAACACCTTCACGCTCACGCCCCCCATGCGGTCCTGGGTGAACGCGAACGGCAGCGCGAGCGCGATCATGACGAGTGCCGCAAAGGGGTAGACGACCTTCTTCCACAGCGCGATCTCGAAACGGTCGGAATTCTGCCGGTTGTCGCGCAGATGCTTGATGTAGGCGTTGAGCGTCGCCACCGACATGCGCTCGGGCGAAACCATCAGCACGCTCAGCACCTCGGGGGTCAGGTCCGAGCGCCAGCGGATCTCGGGCAGCTCTACCAGCGCCGTGGCATCGGCCTCGAATTGCGTCTGCACGACGCCGGTCAGACGCCACTCGCGCGCCTGCGCATCGTAGTCGCCCCGCGCGGCCTCGCTGATCGAAGACAGCATGCGCTCGCCGTCGAACTCGAAGATGCGCACGCGCTCCATGCTGCGATCCGGACGCACCGTGCGCACGTTGATGAAGCGGCTGCCGTCGCGCACCCACAGGCCGGAACGCAACTGCTGCGACACGGCCGCACCGGTCGCCGTGAGCCGCCACTCCTGAGCCGCCCGTTCGGCCGGCGGCGCCGCATACTCGCCCAGGGCGAAGGTGATCGCGACGAAGACCAGTCCCGTCCCGGCGAGCGTGCGCAACAAGCGCCAGGTCGACATGCCGGAGGCCCGCATCACGGTGATCTCGGACTGGCGCGCAAGCGTCGTCAGAGCATAGAGCGTGCCGATCAGGACCGTGATCGGCATCAACTCGTAGGCGCGGCCCGGCACCAGCAGCACCACGTAGATCAGCGCGTGGTGGAGCGCGTAGCCGCCGCGACCGATGTTGTCCAGTTCGTTGATGAAGTCGAAGAATGCGAACAGGCCGAGGAAGGCGAGTGTCACCAGCGCCGTCGCCGCGGCGATCTCGCGCGCCAGATAGCGGCTGACGATCCCGGTCATCGCGCCCTCCGCCAGAACGGCACCAGCACCTGGCGCCGATAAAGCATCAACGCGGCGATTGCCGCCACCGCCAGATGCGGCGCGAGCAGCGCGACGGCAACCCCCACCCGCCCCTGCGCAACCCACGCCTGAAAGACGCTGATTGCGTTGCTATAGACGAGATAGGCGAGGATGGCCAGGATCAGATTGTGCCCGCGCCCGGCGCGCGGATTGACATAGGCGAGCGGAATCGCCAGCAGCGCGAGCAGCAGACCGGCCAGCGGCGCCCCGATTCGCGCGGTCAATTCTCCGAGATTGCGCGGATTGCGATCGGCCAGCAGCGTCGCGGTGGGCTGGGCGCGGGTCCGGGCGACCTGCCCCGTTGGCCGCGGCCGGTCCACCAGCGCCGTGTATCGATCGAATTCGAGGATGCGAAATTCGGCTGTCCCGGCCACCCCCTCGAAGCGGCGCCCGTCTTCGAGCACCACGAAGCGATTGCCGCGTGCGTCCACGTGCACCGATCCCTGGGCGGCCGCGACGATGTCGAGGCGGCCTCGCTCTTCCGAGTGGACGAAGACGTTCTGCAGCTTCTCCCCGACCTCGGTGGCGCCGCGCTCGACGAAGAACACCCGGCCGGCGCTGGCCGACTCGCGGAAGATGCCGGGCGCGACCCGCGTGGTGTCGTCGCGTGCATCGAGGCTCGCCTGAAACTCGCCGCTCTTTTGCTGGGCCCACGGCGACAGCCATAGCGTGCCGGCGGCCGAGAGCAGGACGAAGGGCAGCGCGAACGCGAGCACCGGCCGCACGAAGGCACTCAGAGGCACCCCGGCGGCAAACCACACGACCATCTCCGAGTCGCGATAGGTGCGCGACAGGGTCAGCAAGATCGCGATGAACACCGACAGCGACAGCACCACCGGCAACTGCGCGAGCGCGCCCAGACCGATCAGGGAGAGCACCGCGTCAGGCGGCAGCCGCCCGCCCGCCGCCTGACCGAGCAGGCGGATCAGCACCGTGGTGATGAGGATCGCAAACAGCGCCACGAACACGCCGGCAGCGGTCTGTGCGAATTCACGCTGTAGCGCGCGGCGGAAAATCATCGCTCGACTGAAAGAGAGCCCGTCCGGACCCGGGGATTTTGACGGCCCTGCGGCGAACGGGCCATAATCACCCGGTCTTGCCACAACCCGCCTTCAAAAGGAAAAGCCCGTGGAATTTACCATAAAGACCGGCAGCCCGGAGAAGCTCAAGACCGGCACCCTGGTCGTCGGCGCCTTCGCCGACGCCAAGCTCACCGACGCCGCGGCGGCGCTCGACAAGGCGGTTCAGGGGCGGCTCGCTTCCGTCATCCAACGCGGCGATCTCGACGAGAAGGCCGGCTCGCTGGTGACCCTCCACGACTTGCCGGGCACCACCTGCGACCGGGTGCTGGTGGTGAGCCTCGGCAAGCAGGCGGACTTTGCCGAGCGCGCCTGGCGCGACGCCGTGGCCGCGGTCGCCAAGGCCCTCTCAGCCGGCCCGGCGGCCGAGGCCGCGGTATGCCTCGCCGACGTCGAGGTGTCCGGGAGGGACATCCACTGGAGCCTGCAACAGCTTGCCCGCGTCCTGGCCGACAGTGCCTACCGCTACCAGACCACCAAGGGCCGCAGCCGCGACGACAAGCGCAAGGGCCTGCGCAACGTGGTCCTGCTGACGCGCCGCAAGACCGGCGCCGCGATGCAGGCGGCCGCCGCACGTGGCGCGGCGATCGCCGAAGGCATGGCGCTTGCCAAGGAACTCGGCAATCTGCCGGCCAACCACTGCACGCCGACGCACCTCGCCGAGACCGCGCGCGAGCTCGGCAAGAGCTTCAAGCTCAAGGTCGAAGTGCTCGAGCGCGCCCAGATGGAAAAGCTCGGCATGAACGCGCTGCTGTCGGTGGCGCGCGGGTCGCATCAACCGCCCAAGTTCATCGTCCTGCACTACAAGGGCGGGAAGCCCAAGGACGCCCCGGTCGTCCTGGTCGGCAAGGGCATCACCTTCGACACCGGCGGCATCTCGCTCAAGCCGGCGGCCGAGATGGACGAGATGAAGTACGACATGTGCGGCGCAGCCAGTGTCCTCGGCACCTTCAAGGCGCTCGCCCGCATGGCCCTGCCGATCAACGTGGTGGGGCTGATCCCGACCACCGAGAACATGCCCGGCGGGAACGCCTCCAAGCCTGGCGACGTCGTGACCTCGATGAGCGGCCAGACCATCGAGATTCTCAATACCGACGCCGAGGGCCGGCTTATCCTGTGCGACGCACTGACCTACGCCGAGCGCTTCAAGCCCGCCTGCGTGATCGACATCGCGACGCTTACGGGGGCCTGCATCATCGCGCTGGGCAAGATCCCGAGCGGGCTGCTCGCCAACGACGATGCGC
Organism: Gammaproteobacteria bacterium; assembly: GCA_029289265.1. Taxonomy (GTDB): domain Bacteria; phylum Pseudomonadota; class Gammaproteobacteria; order Burkholderiales; family Rhodocyclaceae; genus JARFTX01. The sequence goes on along the minus strand of JARFTX010000067.1, from coordinate 3,267 downwards.
TCGCCCGCGAACTGGTCGATTGCGGCACCGCCTCCGGCGACCGGGTCTGGCAATTGCCCCTCTGGGAGGAGTATCAGGAGTTGCTCAAGAGCAACTTCGCGGACATGGCGAACATCGGCGGGCGGTTCGCCGGCACCATCACGGCCGCCTGCTTTCTCGCCCGCTACACGAAAGCCTACAAGTGGGCGCATCTCGACATCGCCGGCACCGCCTGGGTCTCAGGCGATGCCAAGGGTGCGACCGGGCGCCCCGTGCCGCTGCTCAGCGAATTCCTGATCGGCCGCAGCGAGGCCGCAGGCCAGCCGGCGTGACGCGGGTACGGTTCTACCACAACGCAGCCGATCCGCTCGCGCTGGCGTGCGAGCTGGCAGCCCGAGCCGCCGCCGACGGTCGCAAGGTGGCGGTGCGTACCACCGATGCCCGGGCGGCCCAACGCTTCGACGCGATGCTGTGGAGCTTCGACCAGCTCGCCTTCGTCCCGCACGTACGCTCCGACTCGCCGCTTGCCGCACGCACGCCGGTGGTGATCGGCAGTGCCGACCACCCCGCCCCGTGGCCGCACGCCGACCTGCTCTTCAATCTCGCCCAAGACGTCCCCGGCGAGTTCGACCAGTTCCGCATGCTGGTCGAGATCGTCGGCGACGACGAAACCGAAAAAGCTCCGGCGCGTGCGCGCTGGATGCACTACAAGTCCCGCAGCCTGCCCCTGCAGGCTTTCGATGCCTTGCGCCGGGAGGCGATGTGAGCCGCGGACCTGCTCAAGCCCGCCACCCCGCCACAGCCGCCGGAATGAACCGAGGATGAGCGACTGGCCGAGCCGTCCCGATCCCGAGGCGGAACTCAAGGAGGCGGACATCCTGCTCCAGAAGGCAGATGCCTTGCTGCGCAGGCATAAGCCGTCATCGGGCACGCCGATCGCGGGCGGCGACGATCCCGACGACCTGCCCGTCCTCACCGAGATCGTTCCGGACACCGAGCTTGCTGGAGAAGGCGCCCCCTCGGGCGCGCGCCCGTTCGACGAGAATGCCCTGGTCGAGCATCTCATTGGGCTCGATGCCGAGATCGCGCGAGCCCTGGAGGCATGGTTCGCACGTGAGCTGCCGCAGCTCGTCTCGCGCGAGCTCGACCGCCTGTCCGAGCGCCTGCTCGAAGAAGCGATCGCCCACATGCGCGCGACGCTGATCCCGAAGCTCTCCAACGCGGTCTCGAACCGCCTCGACAAGCCCGCCTCCGGCGAGGGCAGCTGAGCGCCCCGCCCGGCCGGCGCGCCGCGGGCCGCGAAGCGCCATCCGCTATAATCCCCGCTTTGCCTCAACCCCAAGACACCTACCATGGAATTGGCCAAGAGTTTCGAACCCGCCGCCATCGAAGCCCGCTGGTACCCCGAGTGGGAATCCCGCGGCCACTTCGCCGCCGGCCTGGATAAATCCAATCCGGACGCCTTCTGCATCCTGCTGCCGCCGCCCAACGTCACCGGCACGCTGCACATGGGCCATGCGTTCAACCAGACCATCATGGACGCGCTCACCCGCTACCACCGCATGCGCGGCTTCAACACGCTGTGGCAGCCCGGCACCGACCACGCCGGCATCGCGACCCAGATCGTGGTCGAGCGCCAGCTCGACGCCAAGGGCATCTCGCGCCACGACCTGGGGCGCGAGAAATTCATCGAGAAGGTCTGGGAGTGGAAGGAGTTCTCGGGCGGCACGATCACGCGCCAGATGCGGCGCCTGGGCACCTCGCCGGACTGGACGCGCGAGCGCTTCACGATGGACGAGGGCCTGTCACGCACGGTCACCGAGACCTTCGTGCGCCTCTACGAGGAAGGGCTGATCTACCGCGGCAAGCGCCTGGTGAATTGGGACCCGAAGCTCGGCACGGCCGTCTCCGACCTCGAGGTCGTCTCCGAGGAGGAGGACGGCTTTCTCTGGCACATCACCTACCCGTTCAGCGACGGGCCGATCGGCGAGCTCGCCGGCCTGACGGTCGCGACCACCCGCCCCGAGACCATGCTCGGCGACGTCGCGGTGATGGTGCACCCCGAGGACGAGCGCTACGCCCACGTGATCGGCAAGACGGTGCGCCTGCCCCTGTGCGAGCGGGACATCCCGATCATCGCCGACGAGTACGTGGACCGCGAGTTCGGCACCGGCTGCGTCAAGGTCACGCCGGCTCACGACTTCAACGACTACGCCGTCGGCCTGCGCCATGGCCTGCCCATGATCTCCATCCTGCGCCTCGACGCCCACGTCAGCGAGGAGGCGCCTGCGAAATATCGCGGCATGGACCGCTTCGCCGCGCGCGAAGTGATCGTCCAGGATCTGGAAGCCCTGGGACTGCTCGCCGGGATCAAGCCGCACAAGCTGATGGTGCCGCGCGGCGATCGCACCGGCGCGGTGATCGAGCCGATGCTCACCGACCAGTGGTTCGTCGCGATGACCAAGCCCGGCGCGGACGGCCAGAGCATCACCGAGAAGGCGCTCGAATGCGTCGCCTCGGGCGAGATCCGCTTCTACCCCGAGAACTGGATCAACACCTACAACCAGTGGCTCAACAACATCCAGGACTGGTGCATCTCCCGCCAGCTGTGGTGGGGCCACCAGATCCCGGCCTGGTACGCCGACGAGGACGACGCCTCGACCTCCCCGCGCTTCTGGGTCGCGCACGACGAGGCCGAGGCGCGCGAGCGCGCCGCCCGCGACGGCTACACCGGGCGGCTGCGCCGCGACGCCGACGTGCTCGACACCTGGTACTCGTCGGCGCTGTGGCCGTTCTCGACACTCGACTGGACCTCGGAATGGCCGGCGAAATCGAACGATGCGCTCGACCTCTACCTTCCGTCGAGCGTGCTGGTGACCGGCTTCGACATCATCTTCTTCTGGGTCGCCCGCATGGTGATGATGACCAAGCACATCACCGGCAAGATCCCCTTCCGCGACGTCTACGTGCACGGCCTGATCCGCGATGCCGAAGGCCAGAAGATGTCGAAATCGAAGGGCAACGTGCTCGACCCCATCGACCTCATCGACGGCATCTCCACCGATGCGCTGGTCGAGAAGCGCACCTTCGGCCTGATGAACCCCAAGGACGCGCAGAAGATCGAGAAGAAGACGCGCAAGGAGTTTCCCGACGGCATCCCCGCCTTCGGCACCGATGCGCTGCGCTTCACCTTCGCCTCGCTCGCCACCCCGGGTCGCGACATCAAGTTCGATCTCGCGCGCTGCGAGGGCTACCGCAACTTCTGCAACAAGCTGTGGAACGCCACCC
>JARFTX010000117.1 GCA_029289265.1 Gammaproteobacteria bacterium | reverse complement strand
CGTCCGGCTCGGTGATCACCAGGCGCTGCTTGCCCTTGGTGTCCTTGCCGAAGGAGATCGTGCCGGTGTACTCGGCGAGCACGCCGGCGTCCTTGGGCGCACGGGCCTCGAAGAGCTCGGCGACGCGCGGGAGACCCCCGGTGATGTCGCGGGTCTTGGCGGACTCTTGCGGGATACGCGCGAGCACGTCGCCGATATTGACCTGCTGGCCGTCCTTGACGGTGATCAGCGAGCCGACCTGGAAGGCGATCGCGACCGAATGGTCGGTGCCGGCGATCTTGATCTCCTCGCCGCGGTCGTCGAGCAGCTTCACCTGCGGGCGCACGCCCTTGGCGGTCGTGCCGGCCGAGCGGCGCTTGGCGTCGATGACGACCAGGGTCGACAGGCCGGTGACATCGTCGATCTGTTTGGCGACGGTGACCCCGTCCTCGACGTTCTCGAATTTCACCGTGCCGGCGTACTCGGTGATGATCGGACGGGTGTGCGGATCCCACGCGGCGAGCTGCACGCCGGCCTTGATCGCCATGCCGTCGTCGACGAACAGCGTCGCGCCATAGGGCAGCTTGTGGCGCTCACGCTCGCGTCCCATCTCGTCGGCGACGAGCACCTCGGCCGAACGGGCGATGATGATCTTCTCGCCCTTGGCGCTGGTGACATAGCGCATGTTGCCGCCGAAGCGGATCGTACCCGCGGACTTCGCCTCGACGCCGCTTGCCGCCGCCGCACGCGAGGCCGCGCCACCGACGTGGAAGGTCCGCATGGTGAGCTGCGTCCCCGGCTCGCCGATCGACTGCGCGGCAATGACGCCCACCGCTTCACCGACGTTCACCATGTTGCCGCGGCCCAGATCGCGGCCGTAGCACTTGGAGCAGATGCCGTAGCGCGTCGCGCAGGTGAGCGCGGTGCGGACCTTGACCTCGTCGATGCCGAGCGAGTCGATCATGTCGACGGCGTCTTCGTTGAGCAGGGTGCCGGCCTCGAGCATCGTCTCCTGGGTATCGGGGTTCACCACGTCCTCGGCACAGACCCGGCCAAGGATGCGGTCGCGCAGCGGCTCGACGACTTCGCCGCCCTCGATCATCGCCTTCATCGCGAAGCCTTCGCGGGTGCCGCAGTCCTCTTCGGTCACCACCAGATCCTGGGTGACGTCGACCAGGCGGCGAGTGAGGTAGCCGGAGTTGGCCGTCTTCAGCGCGGTGTCGGCAAGACCCTTACGGGCGCCGTGGGTCGAGATGAAGTACTGAAGAACGTTCAGGCCTTCACGGAAGTTGGTGGTGATGGGGGTCTCGATGATCGAGCCGTCAGGCTTGGCCATCAGGCCGCGCATGCCCGCGAGCTGGCGGATCTGGGCGGCCGAGCCGCGCGCGCCCGAGTCGGCCATCATGTAGATGGAGTTGAACGACTCCTGCTTCACGACCTGGCCATTGCGGTCGACGACGTCGTCGGTGCCGAGCTGGTCCATCATCGCCTTGGCGACCTGGTCACCGGCGCGACCCCAGATATCCACGACCTTGTTGTAGCGCTCGCCGTCGGTGACGAGACCCGAGGTGTATTGCTCGGCGATCTCCTTCACTTCCTTCTCGGCCGCACCGATCAGCGTGTGCTTCTCGTCCGGCACCAGCATGTCCTTGATCGCGATCGAGATCCCGGCGCGGGTCGCCAGCGCGAAGCCGAACTGCATCAGCTTGTCGGCGAACACGACGGTCTCCTTCAGGCCGCAGCGACGGAAGGAAGCGTTGATGAGCTTGGAGATCTCCTTCTTCTTCAGCGGCTTGTCGATCACGCTGAAGGGCAGCCCCGGCGGCAGGATCTCGGAGAGCAGCGCGCGGCCGACGGTCGTCTCGTAGCGCTCGACCTTGGCGATGCGCTCGCCCTCGGCGCCCACCTCGACGATCTTCAGGCGGACATTGACGCGGGCGTGCAAGGCCACTGCGCCGGTGTCGTAGGCGCGCTTGAGCTCGGACACATCGGTGAAGAGCATGCCCTCGCCGCGGGCGTTCACCGCCTCGCGCGTGGCGTAGTAGAGCCCCAGCACGATGTCCTGCGACGGCACGATGATCGGCTCACCGTTGGCCGGCGAGAGCACGTTGTTGGAGGCGAGCATCAGCGTCCTCGCCTCCATCTGCGCCTCGAGCGAGAGCGGCACGTGAACGGCCATCTGGTCGCCGTCGAAGTCGGCGTTGAACGCGACGCAGACGAGCGGATGGAGCTGGATCGCCTTGCCCTCGATCAGCACCGGCTCGAAGGCCTGGATGCCGAGGCGGTGCAGGGTCGGAGCGCGGTTGAGCATGACGGGATGCTCGCGGATGACCTCCTCGAGGATGTCCCACACCACCGGCTCCTGGCTCTCGACCATCTTCTTCGCCTGCTTGATGGTCGTCGCAAGACCCATCAATTCGAGCTTGTTGAAGATGAAGGGCTTGAAGAGCTCGAGTGCCATCAGCTTGGGCAGGCCGCACTGATGGAGCTTGAGCTGCGGGCCGACCACGATCACCGAGCGGCCCGAGTAGTCGACACGCTTGCCGAGCAGGTTCTGGCGGAAGCGGCCGCCCTTGCCCTTGATCATGTCGGCGAGCGACTTGAGCGGACGCTTGTTGGCGCCGGTCATCGCCTTGCCGCGGCGGCCGTTGTCGAGCAGCGAGTCGACGGCTTCCTGCAGCATGCGCTTCTCGTTGCGCACGATGATCTCGGGCGCCTTGAGCTCCAGGAGGCGCTTCAGGCGGTTGTTGCGGTTGATGACACGGCGGTAGAGGTCGTTCAAGTCCGAGGTCGCGAAGCGGCCGCCGTCGAGCGGCACCAGCGGACGCAGGTCCGGCGGCAGCACCGGCAGGACGCTCAGAATCATCCACTCGGGCTTGATGCCCGAGGACTGGAAGGCCTCGAGCACCTTGAGGCGCTTCGAGAACTTCTTCACCTTGGCCTCGGAGCCGGTGGTCTCCAACTCGCCGCGCAGCTTCTCGATCTCATTCGTGAGGTCGAGGTTGCGCAGCAGTTCGCGAATGCCCTCGGCGCCCATCAGCGCCTCGAAGTCGTCACCGTATTCCTCGACCTTGGCGAGGTAGTCGTCCTCGGTCAGAAGCTGGCCGCGATTGAGGGGCGTCATGCCCGGCTCGACGACGACGAAGGCTTCGAAATAGAGCACGCGCTCGATGTCGCGCAGCGTCATGTCGAGCACCATGCCGAGGCGGCTCGGCAGGCTCTTCAGGAACCAGATGTGGGCGGTCGGGCTGGCGAGCTCGATGTGGCCCATGCGCTCGCGGCGCACCTTGGACAGCGTC
>JARFTX010000010.1 GCA_029289265.1 Gammaproteobacteria bacterium | reverse complement strand
GCCGATGCCGATGCCGATGCGGATGCCGACGCGGACGCGGACGCGGACGCCGATGCCGACGCCGATGCCGACGCGGACGCGGACGCGGACGCGGATGCCGACGCCGACGCCGACGCCGACGCCGACGCCGACGCTGATGCCGACGCCGATGCCGACGCCGACGCTGATGCGGACGCCGACGCGGATGCCGATGCGGATGCGGACGCCGATGCGGACGCTGATGCCGACGCCGACGCTGATGCTGATGCTGATGCCGACGCGGACGCCGACTCCGACTCCGACGCCGACTCCGATCAGGACCTACCCCACGCCATCTCCTACGTGGCCTTCCGTCTCGCGGACGGCAAGGTGGTCAAGGTCGGGGACTTCCCGGGCGGCATCACCGATCCGTCCTTCCCGCAGGCCATGGAGAGCTACGTCGAGGCCAAGTTCGGCGCGGCCGTCACCGACTACATCATCAAGGCCGGCAACGAGCACTTCGATTCGAACGGCGATCCGACCACGACCCAGGGATGGCCGACGAACAACTCGGGCAATGTCGGCGGGCGCGGTGTGACCGAGATCGAGTTCGATCAGTTGGGGATGGATCTGGACGGCGAGGACGCTGCAGAGATATTCGCAGCCGAGTCGTTCGAGGCCGATGAGGACAGCGCCGACACCGACGCCGACGACGAATCCGGGGAGGCGCTGACGGGCCTGCTCGACGAGGGCGACGAATTCGACCTCGGCGAACTCGCGGCCGAGCCGGAAGTGCGCGAAGAGTCCACGGACGACGCGGACGGGCCAGACGGCGGGGACGCCGACAGCGAGCCTCTGACGGGTGTGCTTCAGGAGGGCGAGAGTGTCGACGAGCTTCTGGGCGGGGCAAACGAAGCGCCCCAGTCCGGTGACGGTGCGGACGAGGATGCGCCGGTCGACGGCGCGGTCGACGACCTGCCGGGCTTCGACGACGTGGCCCCGTTCGACCAGCCCGATCCCAAGCTCAGCGACCCGACCTGATTCTCGTTAAGCCACGGCGACGGACCCTTCGGGGTCCGTCGCGCTATGTCCTCCCCCGTAGCCGCCACCAGTCGGCGCGCGCCGTGGGCGCAGCTGCTTACTCGACTGCCGCGACCACCGGCCCGGTCAGGCCATCGACGCCGAGCTGGGCCAGCATGCCCAATTCGGCTTCGCTTGCCACGCCCTCGGCGATCACGGTAAGTCCGATCGCATGGGCGATGACGCACAGGCCGCGCACGAACGACTGGTTGCCGGTGTCCACGTCGATGCCCCGGATCATCGCCGCATCGACCTTCAGGTAGTCGAGCCCCAGGGTATGCAGCTCGCCGATGTGGCTGAACTGCAGGCCGACGTGCTCGATGCCGAGGCGGCAGCCGAGCGGCTTGAGCGCGGCGTAGAGGGCGCGAAACTCGGCCGGATGGCGGACGACGCCGTACTCGGGCACCTCGATCCAGAGGCGGCGGCGCTCGTCCGGATGGGTCCGCAGCAGCGCCAGTAGGTCGCTCTGGAAACCGACCTCGCGCAGTGACTCGGGCGACAGGTTGATGCCGATGTCGACGCCGTCGCGGCCGATGCGGGCTAGCGCCTCGCGAGCGACGGCGGTGTCGAGGCGCGCCATCAGGCCCAGACGCGTCGCCCACGGCATGAAGTAGCCGGCCCGACGCCAGGCCCCCGACAGATGCAGGCGCATCGGCGCCTCCTGGTGCAGCACGCCGCCGTCGGTCGACACCACCGGGTAGCACTCGAGCTGCACCCCCTCGGCATCGAGCGCGTGCTCGATCGAGCGGCGCCATTCAGCGAGATCGGCGTGCGCCGGCACCGCGTCGGTCGGCTGGGCGACACGCGTTGCGTTCCCGCCGACCTGTTCGGCTGCCGCGAGTGCGCCGTCCGCGCGCGCCAGCACATGGGCGCGCGGCTCGGCCGGGTGGTAGGCGCCGATGCCCACCGGCACCTGCAGCCGGGCTCGTTCGCCCCATTTCTCCAGCGCCGTCTCCAGCGCCGCCGCAAGCTCGGCGGCAAGCGCCCCGGGGTCGCCGCCGCCTGGCGCGAGGAGCGCGAAGTCGCTGCCGTTCATGCGCCCTGCGCAGCGCTCAGGCTGTGCCGCGGCGAGCCCCTCGAGGCAGCGGGCGAGCTCGAGCAGCATGCCGTCGGCGTCTGCGCGGCCGAGCTGCTGGTTGAGCGTGGCGAGATTCGCCACGCGCACCAGCGCCACGGCGCCGCCGGCATGGGCGTCATCACGTCCCAGCGCGGCGTCGAGCTGGTTCAACCACTGGCCGCGGTTGAAAAGCCCGGTCAACTCGTCGTGCTGGGTCGCCCGGCGCAAGTGCTCGAGCCGCAGCGACTCGTCGGCGAGCAGGTTGCGCACGCGCTCCGACAAGGTGTTCATCGCGCGCACGACGCGGGAGAACTCTGTCGTGCCTGGCTCGGGCATGGTCAGGAAACGGCGCTCGCCGATGGCCTGCGCTTGTTCGACCACTCGGGCGAGCGGGCGGGTGACGTGGCGGATCACCAGGGTGCCGACGCCACCGGCGAGCAATGCCCCGACCAGGAACCAGGCGAAAAGTCTCACTGATGCGGCCCACAGCGCCTCGTGGGCGAAATGCGAATGGCTCTCCAGCGTCAGTGTGCCGAACTGTCGCCAGCCATCCTGGACCTGTGCGGTGGCGGCCGGCGCGACGATCGGAATCAGGCTCACGAACCAGTCCGGCGCGCGCCCACGCACACCGGCAAACTCGCGCTCGACCAGCAGCGCACCGGCAGGGTCGATCAACCGGATCAGGCGGTAATGTCCGGAATCGAACTGTGCGGCGACCTGCAACTCGACGGTTACCGGATCCTTGGGCAGCTGCGACATGGACAACGCCAAGGAGGTCGCATTGTCGAGATTCTTCAGGTAGAGCTGCTGCTCGAGGTAGTGGCGTGCCGACAGCGTGCCGATGATCAGATTGCCGCCGAAAGCGAGTGCCGTCACGACGGCGACGGCGATCCAGAGTTGTTTGATCAGGGACATGGGTCGAAGTCTCCGGATGAACCGTTGGGTACGAATCGGGCGGGGAGCGGGCGCAGCGTCGTCACAGCCCCTCCTCGCGCATGCGCTGCAGGACGTCGCGCCAGCGCGACAAACGGGCGGTGGCGACCGCGGCGGGCGCGCTCGCGCCGCCCACCCACAGGCCGTCGCTGTTGAAGCTGAACACCGGGAATAGATCGGGCCGCTGAGAGGCCGGCCGGATCTCGTCGATCAGGTTGTCGAGCACCAGAGGCTCGTCTGTCGGATCGGGGTAATAGCCCAGCACCATGTGGGCCTGGCTCAGTGTGCTTTGGGCACCGCCGAGCTGTGCCCGGACGTAGATCAGGCGCAGCCGTTCGTTGGGCACGCCGAGCAGGCGCAGCGTCACGTACTTGGCGATCGTGAAGTCCTCGCAATCGCCGGCGCCGATGCCCATCGTCTCGAGCGGCGTGGCCCAGTAGTCGGGGACGTTCCAGATGTCGATGTCGTCGGCAAAGCGGATCCTGCGGTTGAAAAAGCTGTTTACCCGCACGAGCTGCTCGGGCTCGGACAGGGTGGCCGCATCGTCGATCAGCTCGCGCCAGGCGGCGACCGTTTCCACGGCACGCGCGTCGTAGCGCTCGGCGGCGAGCCGCTCCATCCGGTCGAGATCGTGGCCGGTCTGCGCCAGCACCCACCCGATCGCCAGCCAGCACAAGGCGATCACCGCAGCCGCCCGGGTCGACGCCCAACCGCAGCGCATGACATGCGCAATCTCGGAGAGGGGGCGGGGCCGGTCGCGCATCATCGAGCGGGCGTCTCGGATAACCTCCCGATTATGGCCCAGATGCCCGTGCAGCGAGCGATTCGGGAGATTTCAGGCGTGGTTTTTTCGCTCCGACGTCGACTAGTTCGCATTCTCAACAGGGTCATTCGGATATCATCCGTGGCAACTCGACAAGGCCGAAGGGAGCGCAGGCATACCCGTGGGCGGCGTCGCCGACGCCGTGTGGATCACGGGCTCGACCGGATGCGAACATGAAGACACTCATTGCAATTGCCGTCGCCGCGCTTTTCGTGAGCGCACCCACCGCTGCACAAACTCAGGCACCGGACGCCCTGCGGGCCGCGGCACAACAGGCCGTGGCAGCGAATCCCGAGGTGCAGGCCCTCTGGCATGCGTTCCGTTCGGCAGAGTTCGATCAGGATGCCGCCCGCGCCGGCTATCTGCCGCGCGTCGATGTGTCGGCCGGTGTCGGGCGCGACACGCGCCGGCGGCCCGGCGAGCCCACCACCACGGTTCACCGCCGCGGCGCCGAGGTGGCCCTGGTGCAGATGCTCTACGACGGCTTCTTCACCCGCAGCGAGGTGGAGCGCTTCGGCCATGCCCGGCTCACGCGCTATTTCGAGCTGCTGTCGGGAGCGGAGGATGTTGCCTTCGAGGCAGTTCGCGCCTATGCGGATGTGTTGCGCTACCGAGAGCTCGTCGAACTCGCCAAGCACAACTACGTCGAGCACAAGCTGATCCACGAGCAGATCGCCGAGCGGGTGCGCGCCGGCGTAGGCCGCGGCGTCGATCTCGAACAGGCGACGGGGCGCCTCGCCCTGTCCGAGTCCAACCTGCTCACCGAGATCTCGAACCTGCACGATGTCGGCGCCCGTTATCTGCGCGTCGTCGGCGAGCGCGCGGACGACGCGCTGCCGCCGCTGCCTCGGGGCCTGTTCGATGCCGAGCTTCCCGACGACGTCCGCCGTGCGCTCGAGACGGCGCTCGCCGACAACCCGCTGATCAAGGCCGCGCTCGCCAACGTGCGCGCAGCCGAATCGCTGATCGAGACGCGCCGGTCGCCGTTTCACCCGCGCGTCGATTTCCGCGCCCGGCAAAGCCTCGACCACAACGCCGTCGACATCGACGGGCGCAGCCGCGACGGTGTGGTCGAGGTGGTGATGACCTACAACCTTTACCGCGGCGGGGCCGATCAGGCCCGCCTGCGCGGCGCGGCCGAGGATCTCAACCGTTCGCGCGACCTGCGCGAGAAGGCCTGCCGCGACGTGCGCCAGTCGCTCGCGATCGCCTGGAACAACGTCCAACGCCTCGACGAGCAACTCGTCTATCTCGACCAGCACCAGCTCTCGACCGAGAAATCGCGCCAGGCCTATCGCCAGCAGTTCGACATCGGCCAGCGCACCTTGCTCGATCTGCTCGACACCGAGAACGAGTACTTCGAGGCCCGTCGTGCCTATGTCAATGCAATATACGACCAGTATGCCGCGCGGGCTCGCAGTCTCGCCGCGATGGGACGCCTGTTGGGTGGGCTGGGCGTGGCGCGGGCGGAACTTCCGAGCGTGGCCGAACTCGCTGGCGACGACAGCGCCTATGCCGTCGACCCCGCCTCGATCTGTCCGCCCGATGCGCCCGAAATGCTGCTCGTCGACAAGGAAGCGCTGCTCGTCGAGACGCTGCGCACACACGGCGGGCGGCGTTGAGCCGCGCTCACGCCGGACGGCACCTGCCTTACAATGCGCGCCATGAGCATCGACCACGATCAAGGCGCCGCAGCATCGCCGCTGGGCAAGCCGGTTGCGTACCGCGATATCTATAGTCCCGAACTGCTGTTCCCGATCGACCGCCAGGGCAAGCGCGCCGAGATCGGGATTGAGCCCGGCCGCCTGCCCTTCGTCGGCGAGGACCTGTGGAATGCCTACGAGCTGTCGTGGCTCGACTCGCGCGGCAAGCCCGTGGTCGCGCTAGGCCGCTTCAGGGTTCCGGCGGACTCGCCGCGCCTGATCGAGTCGAAATCGCTCAAGCTCTATCTCAACAGCTTCAACCAGCAGCGCTTCGGCGAGCTCGATGCGGTGCACGAGACCCTCGCGCGCGATCTCGGGTCGGCGGCCGGCGCACCGGTGGGCGTGGCCTTGCAGTCGCTCGCGCAGTGGCCACAGCGTCGTATGGCGGCTTGCGGCGACGCGCTGCTGCTCGACGAGCTCGAGTTGGACATCGACACCTATCTGCCCGAGCCGCGCTTTCTCGAGGCGGGGCCGGCGGGCGACGAGGTGACCGAGACGCTGTGCTCGCACCTGCTGAAGTCGAACTGCCTCGTGACCGGCCAGCCCGACTGGGGTTCGGTATACGTCCGCTACACGGGCGCGCGCATCTCGCGCGAGGGCCTGCTGCGCTACATCGTCTCGTTTCGGCAGCACAACGAATTTCACGAGCAGTGCGTCGAGCGCATGTTCTGCGACATCCAGCGACGCTGCACACCGCGCCATCTCGCGGTATGGGCGCGCTATACGCGGCGTGGCGGGCTCGACATCAATCCGTTTCGATCGAGCGGTCACTTTCCTGCGCCCGAGGAGGCCTGGGACATCCGGCAATGAGGCGACGGGCGACGCTGTCAGCGCTCGCGCCGCGGCCCGCCGGCTGACTGGCGAAATCGCATCGAGCCTCCCGCCCCATGGAGTTCAAGGGCGTTGCGGGCTGGACTGACGAAGGCTTCGCCGGTAAAAACCCGATTGATTTGGTCGACTATGGCAGGGCGCTTGGCTAGACTCAGCAATGGGTCCGAGACCCCCCTTGCACTGGAGTCGCTCATGGCCAATCGCCTTGCCGCGGAGAGTTCGCCCTATCTGCTTCAGCACGCCGAGAACCCGGTCGACTGGTGGCCGTGGTGCGAGGAGGCGCTCGCCCTCGCGCGCAGCGCCGACAAGCCGATCCTGCTGTCGATCGGCTATTCGGCCTGCCATTGGTGCCACGTGATGGCCCACGAGTCGTTCGAGGATCCGGAGGTCGCGGAGGTCATGAACCGGCTCTTCGTCAACATCAAGGTGGACCGCGAGGAGCGGCCCGATCTGGATCAGATCTACCAGACCGCGCACCAGATGCTCACCCGGCGTAGCGGCGGCTGGCCCCTGACGATGATGCTGACCCCCGACGGCATGCCTTTCTTCGGCGGCACCTATTTTCCCAAGCAGGCCCGCTATGGGTTGCCGGGCTTTCCCGAGCTGCTCGAGCGGATCGCGGCCGCGTATCTGACCCAGCGTGCCGCGATCGACGAGCAGAACACGGCCTTGCGCGGTGCGCTCGACCAAGCGGGGGCGGCGCCGGTTCATCATTCTGAATTCGGGCCGGGGCCGCTGGTTGCGCTGCGCGACCTGCTCTCCGCGACCTTCGACGAACGCCATGGCGGCTTCGGTGACGCACCGAAGTTTCCCCATCCGACCGATCTGGAGTTCCTGCTGCATCGCTACCGCATCGCCGGCGACGAGCGCGCCCGCGACATCGTGCTCGCAACCCTCACGCACATGGCCGAGGGCGGACTCTACGATCATCTCGGCGGCGGATTCTGCCGCTACAGCACCGATGCCCGCTGGCAAATCCCGCACTTCGAGAAGATGCTCTACGACAACGGGGCGCTGCTCGGGCTCTACGCGCAGGGCTGGCAAATCAGCGGATCGCCGCTGTTCCGGCGTGTCGTCGAAGAAACCGCAGCCTGGGCGGTCCGCGAGATGCAAGCCCCGGGCGGCGCCTTTTATTCGGCGCTCGACGCCGACTCCGAGGGCGAGGAGGGGCGTTTCTACGTCTGGGATCGCAAGGATGTCGAGCACCTGCTCGACCCCGTTACCTTCGCGTTGTTCTCGAGCCACTACGGTCTCGAGGGCCCGCCCAACTTCGAGGGACGGCACTGGCATCTGGCGGTTGCCCGCCCGCTCGACGAAGTGGCCGAAGGGCTGGGTGTCGAACTCGAACAGGCGCAGCGGCGCCTTGCCGACGCGCGCGCGCTGCTGTGCGCCGTGCGTGAGCGGCGCGTGCGCCCCGGGCGCGACGAGAAGCTCCTCACGAGCTGGAATGGGCTGATGATTTCCGGCCTGGCGTGTGCCGGACGAGTGTTCGGACGCGAGGACTGGCTCGACGCGGCGGCCAGCGCGCTCACGTTCATCCAGCAGCAACTCTGGCGAGACGGACGCCTGTTTGCGACCAGCGCAGGCGGGCCTGGGCGGCTCAATGCCTACCTCGACGATCACGCATTCCTGATCCATGCGCTGCTCGAACTGCTGCAGGCCCGCTTCGACGTGCGCTGGCTGGCCTTCGCCGAGGACCTCGCCGACGCCTTGCTCGACGATTTCGAGGACTCGGCCGGGGGCGGGTTTTTCTTCACCCGACACGATCATGAGGCGCTCATCCAGCGCCCCAAGCCGATCCACGACGGCGCGACGGCATCGGGAAACGGCGTGGCCGTGCGGATGCTTGCGAGGCTCGCCCATCTCACCGGCGAGCACCGCTATCTCGAAGCGGCCGAGCGTGCCATTCAGGCCTGTTACGGGGCCATGCAGCAGAGCCCCGCCGGTTGCGCCGCGGCGGCGCTGGCGCTGGCCGAGCAGATCTCGCCCCCGGCGGTCGTCGTGTTGCGCGGACCGGCGGAAGAGCTCGCGCACTGGCAGCGCACGCTGGCGAAATACCACCGCCCCGACGCACTGATCGTGGCGGTGTCCGCCGACGCCAAACCCTTGCCCCGGCCCCTGGACAAGCCACTCGAAGATCGTGTCAACGCGTGGGTGTGCCAGGGCGTTAGATGCCTGAGTCCGATCAGTGACATTGCGGAACTCGAACGGGCGTTTTGTCACCAGTTGTTGTACGGATAGGCATGGACGCTCCGATTGGTTTAGTATCGCACCCGGTTTCAACACCACATAACGAGGAACATCACATGAAATTGTTCGTTTCTGCTGCTGCCGTAATCGGCCTGCTGGCCGCCGCCCCTGCCTTCGCCGATGCCGACCTCGCCAAGGCGAAGAACTGCATGGCCTGTCACGGCGTCGACCAGAAGCTGGTCGGCCCCGCCTACAAGGATATCGCGGCCAAGTACGCCGGCCAGGACGGCGCCGTGGCGCTGCTCGCCGAGCACATCCAGAAGGGCAGCACCGGCGTCTGGGGCCAGATCCCGATGCCCCCCAACCCCCAGGTCAGCGACGACGAGGCGAAGAAGCTCGCCGAGTGGGTCCTCAGCCTGAAGTGATCTGAAAAAGTGGTTGCATGAAAAAGCCGGCGCAAGCCGGCTTATTCATTTGCGCGCCCGGGGAAGTCGCGGGCTTGCGCTTTCGCCGCGATCTGCCGGACTCATTGGACGATGCTTCGTACCGGTGACTGCAGCAGGGTTCTTGCTTCGTCGGCACGCACGGGACGCGCAAAATAGAAGCCCTGCATCAAGTCGCAGCCGAGTTTGCTCAGGGTGGTCGCTTGCTGCGCGTGCTCGACCCCCTCGGCGATGAGCTTGAGACCGAACCCCTTGGCGATGCCCGTTATCGCGGACACGATCGGATTGATCGACAGGCCGTCGAGATCACGGACGAAGCTGCGGTCGATCTTCAGTACGCTCACAGGCAGCTTCTGCAGATAGGCGAGCGCCGAATAGCCGGTGCCGAAGTCGTCGATCGCGATGCCTACGCCCGTATCGCGCAGTGCCTTGATCTTGGCCGTCACCCCCGAGTTGTCCCGCATCATCATGCTTTCGGTGATCTCGAGCTCGAGGCGGGATGCCGGCAGTCGGTGGCGGTCCAGGCAGTCGGTGACAAGGTCGAGGATGTCGGCGCGCTCGAAATCGTGCGGGGCCAGGTTGACCGACATCTTGAGATCCGCGAAGCCTGCCTGGCGCCACTCGGCGAGCTGCGCACAGGCCCGCTCGAGCGCCCATGAGCTGATGTCGCCAATCAGGCCGATTTCCTCCGCGATTGGAATGAACAGATCGGGTGCGATCAGTCCGTTCTGTGGATGATTCCAGCGCAACAGCGCCTCGACGCCGACGATGCGGTGCTCGGAAAGACTGATCTGGGGCTGGTAATAAAGCTCCAGTTCGTTGCCGTCGATCGCGCCCTTGAGGTCGTTTTCGATCGCGATGCGGCCCTGGTGCAGGGTGTTGAGTTCAGGCGCGAAGAAGCGGTAGGCATTCTTGCCTGAACGCTTGACCTGATACATCGCGATGTCTGCGTGCTGGATAAGCAGGTCGGCCGTCGTGCCGTCGCGTGGGAATACCGAGATGCCCATGCTTACGGTGGCGCGAAACTCGCCGTGGCTCAACTGGAAGGGCTTTTCGAGGGCAGCGATGACCTTGCGCGCGATCACCTCGGCGTCCTCGGGCTGGTCGATGTCGGGCAACAGGATGGTGAACTCGTCGCCGCCCAACCGAGCGAGCGTGTCGCCGCGGCGCAGCGTCGCCGACAGGCGGCTGGCGATGCCCCGCAGCAGCGTGTCGCCCTCGGCGTGGCCGTAGCTGTCGTTCACCAGCTTGAAACGGTCGATGTCGACGAACATCACCGCCAGCATCCCCCCCCGGCGGGCGGCCTGGGCCGTGGCCAGGTCGAGCCTGTCCTTGAACAGGACGCGGTTGGGCAGGTGCGTGAGCTGATCGTGGTAGGCCTGGAAGGTGATCATCTCCTCGGCGCGCTTGCGCTCCGAGATGTCGCGGGCGACGCCGTACAGGCCGATGTGGCGTTCGCCCTGGCCCAGCATCGGGATACCTTGCAGGGCCACCGTGACGAAACTGTCACCACCGCCGTTGCTCTTGCCGGCGCTGCGTCGCAGACGCAACTCGATGCTGAACTGCGCGGCTGAACGGCCGGGATGATGGCTGAGCAACTGTGCAACGCGATTGACGTCGTTCGGCAGCACCAGCGACAGGAAGGGGCGATGCAGCAACTGGCGGCGGGCGAAGCCGAGCAGATCTTCAATGCGCGGGTTGAGGTAACTGAACCGGCCTTCGGCATCGAGCGTGAAGATGAGGTCCGGCGAGCTTTCGACGAGATAACGGTGCAGCCGTTCCGATGCCTGCAGGCGTTCGGCCATTGCCCGGTTGTTACGCTCGAGCGCAGTCTTGTGGAGCGCGCTCTCGACTGCGCGCTGAAGTTGCGCGACATGATAGGGCTTGCGCAGGAAGTCGTCGGCGCCGCGCCGCAACGCGCCGATCGCAGCGTCGATCACATCCTCGCCGCTGATGACGATCACCGCCTCTTCGCGTTCGTGAGTGACCAGCCAGTCGAGCACGGCGAGGCCGGTTGCATCGGGCAGTCGGTAGTCGAGCAGGATCAGGTCGAAGGCGTTTTCGGCCAGGAGGGAAATCGCTTCGCCGACCGTCGCGCACTGGGAGAACTCACGCCCCGCTTGCGCGAGTATGTGCGGAAAGCTCGCTCGCAGGGCCGCATCGTCATCGACGATGAGTATCCGGGATGCCACGGGGGAATCCGGCTGTGCTTCGGCACTCTGGGCGCTCGCTTGCGCCTCTCCGGTACTCAGCATCGTCTCCCGAACATTCTGTCCATCACAAAGCGTTTGCAGGTAATTCGAGGCTGCGTTGTCGAAGTGGCCAGGATCCCGTACCGCTTTCATGGTTCGGAATTCGTGGGGCATGGGTGGCCAGATCGACGAACTCACGGCTAATCTACTTTGAATCTGCCAACGGTACAAGGAGCTGAAAGCTCGTTCCGGTGCCGGGTTGACTACGGCATAGAACAGATGCATTCCAGCTGTTCAGGATCTCGGCGACGATCGACAGGCCGATGCCTTGATGGCCCGCTCCTTTGTGGCTCGCACGCGGGGCGAACAGGTTGCCGAGCCGATCCGCAGGCAAGCCGGGGCCATTGTCGATGACTCGGATCTCCAGGCAGGGCGTGCCGTTGCTGAGCAGTTGTCCGGGAACCACGACCGAGAAGCGTCCGCCCGGCTGAAGGGCCTCCGAGGCGTTGCGGAACAGATTCAAGAGGACCTGCTTGAGCTGTGAGCACGGCATCGCCACGGGGGGCAGGCCGGATGCGATGCGCAACTCGAAATGAATCCCCCGATTCGCGAACAGCGAGTCGCCATAGAGTCCGCGCAAGTCGTGCAGCAGCTCGCCAACGCCGCACTGTGGTGGCTCCGGGGCCTCTTGAGGCGGTGCCGCGGCGGCATCGATCAGGCGCGCCAGCCGGTCGATCTCGGTATTGACGATCGCCAGTTCGTGACTCAACCCATCCGCATCGGGATGGCGCTTGGGCATCATTTCCAGATAGCTCTTGATGATGGTGAGCGGGTTGCTGGCCTCGTGCACGATCTTGCGGGCATGGTCGCGATAGCGCGCCTGGACGTCGGCATCGAGTCGTGCGCGGGCCTCGGCCACCCGTTCCTGATCGAGCGCGGCTTGCGCGGCGGCGCCCGAAAGCTGGGCCATCAGCCGACGCCTCGAAGGGGGCGGCAGTGCGTCGGCATCGACACCCATTACGGCTACGCCCCGAGTACCCGAAATGGGCAACGGGATGCATATCAGCCCGTCCCGGCCAAGCCAGCGAGCGAGATGCCAGTCGTGCATGCTGCGGCCTGGTGCCGCGTTCTCGGGCACGTGCGAGGTGACTTCGCCGCTGCGCGCGGCCAGAGCGAGTGCGCTGGTCTCATCGTCGAGGCGTTGTCCGAGCTCGGCATAGGCGCGCCGCAGCGCGTCGTCTCCGGCCAGCTCCAAAGGGCGTAGGGTGTCGTCTTCCGACGCGACGATGATGAGTTGCGGAAGGTCTTGGCAGAGCAGCCGCGAAGCCAGCGCAAGGCGGGAGGCGAGCGCCTGCTGCGCCAGTCCGGAAAGCCCGGAGCGAATCAGTCCCGCCAGGGCCGCGTCGCGCAAGGCCTGGGCATAAGCCGTGGGGCCAGGGCTTGCGAACGGGGCAACGAATGGCGGCGCGACGGGCTCGTTGCCCGCTGTCGAGGCGGGGTCGATGGTGCACGGGAACTCGATGTGCGCACTGGCTGGACGGAGGGCGGCAAGCGTGCGGGCAGGCAGGGCAAGGATGCGCGCGACCGCTTCGACCGCGCCGCCGGCATCCTGATGCACGAGCGTGCGGGCCGACCATAGCAGCCGAATCAATGGATGTGCGACGGCAAACTGTTCATCGAGCGCGTGTTGGAGCACCAGTGCATCTTCGAGCGGGGGCGGGAAGCCGCAGGCTGCGACCAACCGGGCAGCCGCCGCCTCGGTGCCCGCGAATACGTGCGGCTCGCCCGGCGAGGGCGCGCCGCGTTCCAAAGCCGAGGGGTGTGTTGCGCTCAAAAGTGCGCCGAGGTTGCACAGGAGTCCGGCCAGATAGGCTTCGTCGGGGTACGGATAGCCGCTTTCGGCGGCGAGTGCCAGGGTGAAGTCGGCGAGCGCCATGGCTTCGCGGGCGAGCTTGGCGGCTTCCGGAGGCGTGACGCCGCCGTCCAGTCCACATTGCAGCAGCCAGGCCTTGAGCAGTTCGGGGCCGAGTCGTTCCAGGCGGGCCGTGACCCGTGTTCGCAGCGCGTTGTCGAGCCGCTCGCCCTCGAGTGGACTGGCCGCGAGCAGCGGTTGGAGCAGACCCGGGTCGCGCAGAAATATCCCGACCACTTCGTCGAGCGGCACCGGGTCCTGGTCGAGCAGGTGAAGCACCGTCTCGCAGTGCTCGGGCAGCGCGGCGAGGCGGGTAGGGCTCGACAGGATGGGGGTCCGGCGCAGCACGGTCGTATGTCCAATGACTTACTCGATTCTTGAGTCGATTCTATGTGTTGGAAATGAGACGATTTGTGACCGAATGCTCGAATATGCGACGGCAGTAGGGTTTTGGTGACATTCCGCACACTCCGATAGGCGGAAAGCGGCCTCAGTCGGGGCTCGAGTCGGATCGAGCGCGTCCCGGTGGTTGCGCAATGGTGGAATTCGAGCTTGGAAGGAAGCGCCGAAGGACGCCCCTCGCCGCAGCGACGCTGCGGCTGCTGCCTCCAGGCCGATCAGGCCTGGAGACTGTCGGCGAAGGCGAGCGCGCCGACCAGGGCCTTGTTGATCTGCGAGGGTTTCAACTGGAGCGTCTCGGCCTGTGCAGCAAGCGCTGCACTGTCGAAGCTCTCGCACATCCTCGCGAGGCGGAGAAAGGGGGCGAACTCGCCCTCGTCATGGAGCAGGGCGTCCGTGACCGATTCGGGAAGGTGCATCTCATCGAGCACGCTTTGCATGGATGTGCCGAGCAGGGTCGGCAGCAACGAGAACGCACCGGTAATGAAGAGATTATCCAGTTCGGACTTGTCGAAGAAGCTCGCGCCGATCTGCTCCATGAAGCGCCCGCGCGCGATCGAGGTCTGCATCATGGCGGGCGCGTCGGGGTCGCGGCTGGCGGTGACGAGCAGCAGCGACAGCCACTTGCTGAGATTCGAGTACCCGAGAATGCTCACTGCATGGCGAAACGACTGGATCTCGCACATCAGGCCGAAGCCTGCCGAATTGATGTAGCGCAGCAGCTTGTACGAGAGCGCGACGTCCTGCTTGAGGATGGCCTCGAGCTCGCGCATGTCGGCGTTCTTGCGCACGAGGTTGAGCAGTCGCACGATCTGGGCATGGCCCGGCGCGAGCGCCTTCGGCGCCGGCGCGGTGTCGAGAAAGAACCAGCCGGAGGCCCCGTCGTAACCGCTGCGTACCGCGTTCTGAAAGGCATCGAGTCCCTGCAGTCCCCAGGCCAGGCCGATGCCGGGCGCGCCCGCCGGCGTCGCGTGCTTGCGCGCATCCATCAGCACGAAACGCCAGTCCGCGTCCGGGGGAAGCGCTGCGCCGGGCGAGAACCAGGTCAGGCAGGTGCTGATGCCGGCCTCGCGCAGTTGCGGAAGCAATTGCAGTGTCTGCGGATGGGCGAGTGCCTGGGCCGGAATCTCCACCATCGCGTTGGGCGGGGCGACCCAGTTCATCAGCTCTGGTGTGGGCACCAGCCGCGCCAGCGAGACGAAGACGGTGCGCTGCGTCGGCCAATCGGCGACGAGTTCGTTGAGCGCATCGACCACGGTGCCCACGTTCGGTCCGTGCGCGATCAGCCGGTTGGCTGTGATGACGCGCTTCTTGTTGACGACGGGCTCGCGGGTCAGGAGGGCGATCTGGCTCATGAGGATCGGGGGCTCGAATCAGGGGCGAAGGTGAAGGCGTCGGCAAAGAAGGCGTCGCCGGGCAGCCCGCAGCGGGTGTGAAAATCGGTGCGTGCCGCGTCGATCATGGCCGGCGCGCCGCACGCATAGACCTCGTGCCCGGATAGATCCGGAAAGTCCCTCACGACCGCCTCATGCACCAGTCCGCGGCGCCCGCTCCAGGCATCTTCCGCTGCCGGCTCCGACAGCACAGGAACGTAGCGGAAGCCGGGCAGCGCCTGTTCCCAGGCGTGAGCCAATTCATCCATGTACAGTCCATCGCGCCGTCGGGCCCCCCAGTATAGGGTCATCGGTCGCGTGGAGCCCGTGGCGATCGCGTTCTCGACGATGCTCTTCATCGGGGCAAATCCGGTGCCGCCCGCCACCAGCAGCGCCGGGCGATCCGGATGGTCGCGCAGAAAGAAGGTGCCCAGCGGACCCTCGAAACGCAGGATGTCGCGCGGCTTCATCGTCGAGAACACATGGCCGGTGAATTGGCCGCCCTCTACCAGGCGCACATGCAGTTCGATATGGCTGGATTCGTGCGGAGCGTTGGCGATCGAGAAACTGCGCCGCTTGCCGTTCGGGAGGAGAAAATTGATGTATTGGCCGGCGCGGAAGACGAAGGGCTCGGTGGCCGGAAGCTTGACCGTCAGCACCATGACGTCCGGCGCAACGCGCTCGAGCGACTGAATCCGGCACGGCAGCTTCTTGATCGGGATGTCGGTCGCGGATCCGAGACTGCGTGCCCGGATGACCAGATCTGAGCGCGCGCGAGCCTGGCACAGCAACGCGAATCCAGCAGCGCGCTCGGCATCGGGCAGCGCGCTGAGTTGCGCCGCGCCCAGGTCGACTTCACCGCTCAGGACCTGAGCCTTGCAGGATCCACAGGCGCCGTCGCGGCAGCCGTACGGCAGCAGCAGGCCGGCAGCGAGTCCGGCCTCGAGAATCGACTGTTCCGGGTCCGCTGTGAAGCTCAGTCCCTCGGGATCGGTGGAAATCTTGAACTGCATCGGCCGTGAGATAATTCGTCAATGAGAAGAAGAATTCTGATCGTCGGCTGCGGCGATGTCGCGCAGCGGGCCATCCCCTGGCTGGCGGTGCGGTTCAAGGTCCTGGCGCTGACACGCGACGCCGGGGCCTGCGACCGCTTGCGCCAACTGGGGGCCCACCCGGTGCTCGCCGATCTCGACGATCGGAAATCCTTGCACAGGCTTGCAGGGATTGCACACGCCGTCATGCATTTCGCTCCGCCCCCACCGAGCGGAGCCGGCGACCCGCGAACTGCGCGGCTCCTCGCGGCGCTGGCAACTCGCAGGAGTCTACCACAGCAGCTCATATACATAAGCACTACAGGGGTTTACGGCGATTGCCAGGGCGCCTGGATCGACGAGACGCGGCCGGCGCGGCCGATGTCTGCACGGGCGCAGCGTCGCGTCGATGCCGAGACCCGGTTGCGGCGCTTCGGCGTGCGCAACTGCGTGCGTGTCGGAATTCTGCGCGCACCCGGCATCTACGCAGCCGACCGCTTGCCGTGGGAGCGGCTGCGCCGGGGCGATCCGATCCTGGCCGACGAGGACGACGTCCATACCAATCACATTCATGCCGAAGACCTGGCTCGCATCGCGTGCGCGGCATTGTTTCGTGCGCAGGGTGGCAGGGTCTGGAATACCGTTGATGAGACACGCATGAAGATGGGCGAGTACTTCGAGTTCGCCGCCGACCGCCTCGGCCTGCCATGTCCCCCAAGACTTGCCCGCGAGGCTCTGAGCGCGCGCCTGTCGCCGATGGCCTTGTCGTTCATGTCCGAGTCGCGGCAGATCTCCAATGTTCGGTTGACGCGTGAGCTGCGTGTGCGGCTGCGCTATCCGAGCGTGCGCGAAGGCTACGCCGCGGCACTTGCCGCCCAGCCCGTGCTGGACGGCACCGCCGCGGCATGATCCAGATCCACCTAACGACCTAACAGGAGAGTTTCTCGGATGTACCTGACGCTCAAGGCTTTGCATATCATCTTCGTCGTGAGCTGGTTCGCCGGCCTGTTCTATCTGCCACGGCTGTTCGTCAATCACGCGATGGTCGAGGATGCAGCGACCCGCGAGCGGCTGGCGCTGATGGAGTACAAGCTCTACCGCTTCATGACACCGCTGGGCATCCTCGCGGTCGGCATCGGCCTATGGCTGTGGTACCGCTACCAGCTCACCGGCGGATGGCTCCATGCCAAGACGGCGCTGGTGCTCTTGCTGATCGCCTATCACCTCTACTGTGGCAAGCTGATGCGCGATTTCGCGGCCGGTCGTAATACGCGCAGCCATCTCTGGTATCGCGTGTTCAACGAGGTGCCGGTGCTGGTGCTGGTCGCCGTGACTTTCCTCGTCGTGCTCAAGCCGTTCTGATCGGGGCGCGCCGACCCGGCGCGCTCGATCGTCCCCCTGTTTCCTCTGGATCTCGCTCCCCTCATGTCCGAATCGTTCTTCTCCCCCTGTCCGCGCGGACTCGAGCCGATGCTCGCGGAAGAACTCGCCGCCTTCGGCGCGGCTCACATCGAAACGACTCACGGCGGAGTCGGCTTCTCCGGTGACTGGTCGGTTTGTTATCGCGCCAACCTCGAAAGCCGCATCGCCACCCGCGTCATGTGGCGTGTCGCACAAGGTCGCTACCGAACCGAGGAGGACATCTACCGCCTGGCCTACGGCCCGACCTGGGCCAAATGGTTCACCCCCGACGAGACGATTCGCATTTATGTCACGGCGCGCAATGCACCGGTGAAGAGCCTGGAGTTCGTCACGCTGCGCGTCAAGGATGCGGTGTGCGACCACTTCCGCACGGTGATCGGTCGTCGTCCGAGCGTCGATACGGCGAACCCGGCGGTACGCATCCACGCCTTTCTCACCCGCGACACGGCTGCGCTCTATGTGGACACCTCCGGCGATCCGCTCTACAAGCGCGGCTTCAAGCGCGCCGCGGTCGAGGCGCCGCTCAAGGAGAACGTCGCGGCCGGCATCCTCCGGCTCACGGGCTGGAAACCGGAGGAACCGCTGGTGGATCCGATGTGCGGAAGCGGCACCTTCCTCATCGAGGCGGCACAGATCGCGCTGCAGGTGGCGCCGGGGCTGGGGCGCGGATTCGGCTTCGAGCGTCTGAAGAACTTCGATCGCGCTGCCTGGGCGGGGCTTCGGCGCGAGGCCGAGGGGCGCCGACTCGAGCCGCGTCCGCTCGCCATTCACGGGTCGGACATCGTCGCCGACCAAGTGCGCCGAGCCCGCGTCAACCTGGAGGCGGCCGGGCTTGCCGACTGCGTAACGCTCGCGCGAGCCGACTTCCTCGAACTCGAGGCGCCCGCGCCCAGTGGCGTGTTGGTGACGAATCCGCCCTACGGCGTGCGCATCGGTGAAGCCGACGAGCTGGCGGCCCTCTATCCGCGGCTGGGGGATGCGCTCAAGCAGCATTGGGCGGGCTGGCGCTGCTATTTTCTCAGTGCCGACACGGAGCTGCCCAAGCTCTTTGGTCTGAAGGCGAGCAAGCGCACCCCGCTCTACAACGGCGCGCTCGACTGCCGGCTCTATGAGTACCGCGTGTTTGCAGGAAAACTGCGCGACGCGGCCACCTGAAAACGACCCGCCGCGCTGAGGCGGGTCGAATCGTCGCGGGTTCGGGTCAGACCAGCCCGAGGTTTTGCGAGCCGGCCGCGAAGTCCTTCTCGCCGTGCTTGCTGTGGAGCTTGATCTGCAGGCGCAGGTCGTTCACCGAATCGGCGTTGCGCAACGCGTCCTCGTAAGTGATCAGCTCTTCCTCGTAGAGGTCGAACAGGCTCTGGTCGAAGGTCTGCATGCCGAGCTCGCGCGAGCGCTTCATCACTTCCTTGATGCCCGGCACCTCGCCCTTGAAGATCAGGTCCGAGATCAGCGGTGAATTGAGCATGATCTCGACCGCCGGCACACGCCCCTTGCGCTCCTTGAGCGGCAGCAGGCGCTGCGAGATCATCGCCCGCAGGTTGAGCGACAAATCCATCAGCAACTGCTGGCGCCGCTCCTCGGGGAAGAAGTTGATGATGCGGTCGATCGCCTGGTTGGTGCTGTTGGCGTGCAGCGTCGCGAGGCACAAATGGCCGGTCTCGGCGAACGCGATGGCATAGTCCATGGTCTCGCGCTCGCGGATCTCGCCCATCAGGATCACGTCCGGGGCCTGGCGCAGCGTGTTCTTCAGGGCCGATTCCCACGAGTCGGTGTCGATGCCGATCTCGCGCTGCGTGACGATGCAGTTCTTGTGCTGATGCACGAACTCGATCGGGTCCTCGACCGTGATGATGTGGCCGTAGGAGCGCTCGTTGCGGAAATCGACCATCGCCGCGAGCGAGGTCGTCTTGCCGGTGCCGGTGCCGCCGACGAAGATCACCAGGCCGCGTTTGGTCATCGCGACATCGCGCAGCACCGAAGGCAGGCGAAGGTCGTCGAAGGTCGGGATCTTCTGCGCGATCGTGCGCAATACGACGCCGACGCGGCCCTGCTGGATATAGGCGTTGGCGCGGAAGCGGCCGATGCCGGCCGGCGAGATCGCGAAGTTGCACTCCTTGGTCGCCTCGAACTCGGCCGCCTGACGGTCGTTCATGACCGAGCGGGCGAGTTCGGCGGTGTGCTGCGGCGTCAGGAGCTGGTTCGACTGCGGGACGATGCGCCCGTCGATCTTGATCGCGGGCGGAAAGCCGGCGGTGATGAAGAGATCCGAGCCGTTCTTCTGCACCATCAGCCGCAGCAGATCGTGCATGAACTTGATGGCCTGGTCGCGTTCCATGATTCAGACTCCAGTGCGGTCGGGCCAGCACTTCAACCCAGGAAATTGTCCTTGTTCTGGGCGCGCACGCGCGCCTCGCCCACCGAGACGACGTTGCGCCGGACGAGCTCGGCGAGATTCTGATCCAGCGTCTGCATGCCCACATTCTGGCCGGTCTGGATCGCCGAATACATCTGGGCGATCTTGTTCTCGCGGATCAGGTTGCGGATTGCCGGCGTGCCGATCATGACCTCGTGCGCCGCAACGCGCCCCGAGCCGTCCTTGGTCTTGAGCAGGGTTTGGGCGATGACCGCGCGCAGCGATTCCGAAAGCATCGAGCGCACCATGTCCTTCTCCTCGGCGGGAAAGACGTCGATGATCCGGTCGATGGTCTTGGCGGCCGACGAGGTGTGCAGCGTGCCGAACACCAGGTGGCCGGTCTCGGCGCCGGTGAGCGCGAGGCGGATCGTCTCCAGGTCGCGCATTTCGCCGACGAGGATGACGTCCGGGTCTTCGCGCAGCGCCGAGCGCAGTGCGTTGTTGAAGGACAGTGTGTCGCGGTGCACCTCGCGCTGGTTGATCAGGCAGCGCTTGGATTCATGCACGAACTCGATCGGGTCCTCGATCGTCAGGATGTGGCCGTACTCGTTCTCGTTGATGTAGTCGATCATCGCCGCGAGCGTCGTCGACTTGCCCGAGCCGGTCGGCCCGGTGACCAGCACGATGCCGCGTGGCTGGTTGGCGATTTCCTTGAAGATCTTGGGTGCGTTGAGCTCTTCGAGGGTGAGTACCTTGGCCGGAATCGTCCGGAATACCGCCGAGGCGCCGCGGTTCTGGTTGAAGGCGTTGACCCGGAATCGAGCGAGGTTGGGAATCGCGAACGAGAAGTCGCACTCCAGCTCTTCCTCGAACTGCTTGCGCTGCGAATCGTTCATGATGTCGTAGGCCATCGCGTGCACGTCCTTGTGCTCCATCGGCGGCAGGTTGATGCGCCGCACGTCGCCATGCACCCGGATCATCGGCGGCAGGCCGGCGGAGAGGTGCAGGTCGGAAGCCTTGTTCTTGACGGAGAAGGCGAGCAGTTCGGTGATGTCCATGGGAAGTCGGCGACGGCGTGAGGAAGATTCGGATGCAGGGAGGGCGGTCGTGACCGCGATGCTATACTGATTTCGCCGCTGTGGGCGCAGAGCTGCCGTTATATGACATCAATCCCCGGGAACTTGCAAGCCGTGCGCCGGCGCGTCGCCGAGGCCGCGCGCGTGGCCGGACGGGGCGTCGATGAGGTGACACTGCTGGCGGTGAGCAAGACGTGGCCGGCCGAGTGCGTGCGCGAAGCCGCGGCGGCCGGACAGCGTGCCTTCGGCGAGAACTACGTGCAGGAGGGCGTCGCCAAGATCGCCGCGCTGGCAGACCTCGATCTCGAATGGCATTTCATCGGCCCGCTCCAGAGCAACAAGACGCGGGCCGTCGCCGAACATTTCGACTGGGTGCATTCGGTCGACCGGGCGAAGCTCGCCGAGCGGCTCTCGGCGCAGCGTCCGGTCGGGCGCGCGCCGCTCGATGTCTGCATTCAGGTCAATGTCGGCGACGAGTCGAGCAAGGCCGGCGTGGCGCCCGAGGAGGTGATCGGGCTGGCCGCAGCCATCGCCGCACTGCCGCGCCTGCGCCTGCGCGGCCTGATGTGCATTCCCGAGCCGGACGGTGGCGAGGCGTTGCTGCGTGCCCGTTTTGCGGCGATGCGGGCGCTGCTGCAAAGCCTCGTCGGGGCGGGTCACGCCGTGGATACCCTGTCGATGGGTATGTCGCACGACCTGGAGACGGCCATCGCCGAGGGGAGCACCCTGGTGCGGGTCGGGACGGCAATATTTGGAACCAGAACGAAACTGAGCGAGGGGGCAGTGTGAGCGAAGGGTTGCGGGTTTCCTTCATCGGCGGCGGCAACATGGCTACCGCGCTGATCGGCGGAATGCTGGAGCGCGGTTTCGCGGCGGGCGACGTGCAGGTCGTGGATCCGTCCGATGCGTGCCGCGAGCGCCTGGCGGGGCGTTTCGGCGTGCGTGCGGTCGGCGCAGTCGACGAGGCGCTGCTCGACTGCGACGTGCTGGTGCTCGCGGTCAAGCCGCAGCAGATGCGGGCCGCGCTCGCGCCACTCGCGCAGCGGCTCTCCGGGCAACTGCTCCTCAGCATCGCGGCCGGCCTGCGCAGCGCCGACATTGCGCGTTGGGCGGGAGGTTACCGGCGTCTGGTGCGGGCGATGCCGAACACGCCCGCATTGATTGGAGCCGGCGTGAGCGGAGTGTTCGCCGACCCCGCAGTCGACGCCGCAGGGCGCGCGGCCGCCGAGCGCATCCTCGGCGCGGTCGGCGGCGTGGTCTGGATCGGCGACGAGGCGAAGATGGACGCGGTCACGGCCGTGTCCGGCAGCGGTCCGGCCTATGTCTTCCACTTCATCGAGGCGCTCGAGGCGGCGGGCGCAGCGCTCGGTTTCGAGCCAGCCTCCGCGCGGCGGCTGGCGGTCGACACGGTGCTCGGGGCGGCCCGACTCGCCGCCGGTTCGGACGACTCACCGGCGGTGCTCCGCGAGCGCGTCACCTCCAAGGGCGGCACCACCGAGGCGGCGCTCGCGAGCCTGCGCGAGGCGGGCTTCTTCGATGCCATCGTGCGTGCCGTCGCCGCCGCCGAGGCGCGCGGATGCGCGCTCGGCGACGAACTCGGGCGGGATTGACGCGCCATGGCTACCGGCATCCTGCTCCTCATCCTCAACGTCGCCTTCGGTTTCATCACGCTGCTGCTGCTCGCGCGCTTCTTCATGCAGGTGCAGCGCGTGTCTTTTCGCAATCAGATCGGCCAGTTCGTTTTGGCGACCACGGACTGGATCGTCCGCCCGCTGCGGCGCGCGATCCCCGGCCTGTTCGGTCTCGATCTGGCGAGCCTGCTGCCCGCCTGGGCCTTTCAGACAGCCCACGTCTTCATCGAGCTGTCGCTGCGCGGCGCTCAGATGGACGGCGGGCCCGCGGGCGTATTGCTGGGCCTGTGGGGGGTCGGTCTGGTCGAGCTTGCGCGGATGGCGATCTACCTGATCTTCGCGGTCATCCTGGTTTCGGCCGTGCTGTCCTGGGTCAGCCCCCACGCGCCCGCGGCACCGATCTTCCACGGGCTCGCCGAGCCCTTTCTGCGGCCGTTCCGCCGCGTCATCCCGCTGGTCGCGAACATCGACCTGTCGCCGCTGGTCGCGCTGCTGCTGCTGCAGATCGGTCTGATCGTGCTGGCGGGGCTGCGCGGCAACTTCATGCCGCTGCTCTTCGGCGCGTCGTGACCTGAGGCCCGCGTGCGCAAGCGCCCGGCGACCGTGCCGGGCTTTCCCGTGCGGCGGCGCATGCGCCCGCGTGCTAGGCTTCGCTCACCGAACTTGGCGAACGACCGGGAGGAGGAGAGGACTATGGCGGCGATCGACCGTTACGAGGAGATTCACCGCGGGTTTCGCTGGCAGGTGCCGGAGCGCTTCAGCATCTTCGAGGTATGTTGTCAGCGCTGGGCAGGTGACCCTGCCCGCACCGCCCTCATCATCGAAGACGAGCGCGGCGGGTGTGCGCGCTACAGCTACTCCGATCTGTTGTCGGCCGCCGAGCGGCTGGCCGGGGGTCTGCGCGAGCTCGGAATCAAGCGGGGAGACCGCGTCGCGATCCTGCTGCCCCAGCGTTTCGAGACCGCCGTCGCGCACATGGCGTTGTATCGGATGGGCGCGGTCGCGATGCCCATGTCGATCCTGTTCGGTCCCGATGCGCTCGAGTACCGGTTGCAGAATAGCGAGGCGGTCGCGGCGATTGCCGAGGGCAGCGCACTGGAGGCGCTGCAGGCGGTGCGCGAACGGTGCCCGGAGTTGCACGCGCTCATCGGTGTCGATCTCGTCGCCGGGGGCTCCGAGGTCGTGGACTGGGCGGTGCTGATGGCTTGCGAGGCCGATCGCTTCCCGCCGGAAAAGACCCTCGCAGTCGATCCCGCCGTGCTGATCTACACCAGCGGCACGACCGGGCCACCCAAAGGCGCGCTGATGCCGCATCAGGCGCTGCTTGGCAATCTTCCCGGCTTTGCTGCCAGCCAGAACGGTTTCCCGCGCGACGGCGACGTATTCTGGTCCCCCGCGGACTGGGCGTGGACCGGCGGGCTGATGGACGTGCTGCTGCCGGTGCTCTATTACGGCCAGCCACTGGTCGGCTACCGCGGCCGCTTCTCGGCCGAGAAGGCCTTCGACTTGATGTCGCGCCATGGGGTGACCAACACCTTTCTGTTTCCGACCGCGCTCAAGGCGATGATGAAGGCCTTCCCCCGTCCGCGCGAGCGATTCGATCTGCGCCTGCGCGCGATCATGAGTGCCGGCGAGGCGGTCGGCGATACGGTCTTCGCGTGGTGCCGCGAGGCCCTGGGCGTCACCGTGAACGAGATGTTCGGGCAGACCGAGATCAATTACATCGTGGGCAACAGCACCGACGACTGGCCCGCGCGGGCCGGCTCCATGGGGCGTCCCTATCCAGGCCATCGTGTCGCCGTGATCGACGACGATGGGCAGGTCGTGCCGGCAGGCGAACTGGGCGAGGTCGCGGTTAACCGCTTCGACCGCCAGGGCGACCCCGATCCCGTGTTCTTCTTGGGCTATTGGCGCAATCCCGCGGGAACCGCTCGCAAGTTCACCGGCGACTGGTGCCGCACCGGCGATCTGGCCGTGTGCGACGAGGACGGCTACCTCTGGTACAAGGGGCGCGCCGACGACATGTTCAAGGCGGCCGGTTACCGCATCGGCCCGTCCGAGGTCGAGAACTGCCTGGTGCGCCACCCCGCCGTCGCCAACGCCGCCGTCGTGCCCAAGCCCGACCCCGAGCGCGGCGCAGTGGTCAAGGCCTACGTCGTGCTCACGGCCGGCCATGTGCCCTCGCCCGAACTGGTCGAGGCGCTGCAGACACATGTGCGTGGCCAGCTCGCGCCCTACGAGTATCCGAAGGAGATCGAGTTCATCGACGAGTTGCCGATGACGACCACCGGCAAGGTCCAACGCCGGATCCTGCGGCTGCGTGAGGAGGAGCGCGCGCGCGAGCGCAATGGTTGAACGGCACGCCGGCTTTCCCGGCCGCTGCTTGACGGCCTGGCCGGCCGCCCCTAGACTTGTCCGACTAATTCACTCAGTTTCTGGACCGATCCATGGACATTCAGAGCGTCATTCGCGAGCAGGTTTCCTCCCATCCCGTCGTGCTCTACATGAAGGGCACCCCGCAGTTTCCTCAGTGCGGCTTCTCGGCTGCGGTAGTCCAGGTGCTCAGGAACTGCGGCCTCACCGAGGTCGCCGCGATCAACGTCCTCGAGGACGAGGCCGTCCGCAGCGGCATCAAGGAATACGCCAACTGGCCGACGATTCCGCAGCTCTACATCCAGGGCGAATTCGTCGGCGGCTGTGACATCGTCAAGGAAATGTACGAGACGGGCGAGTTGCAGGATATGCTCGCCAAGGCCGGTGTGATCGCCGCATCGAGCTGAGCCGACCGTGGCGGCGGCGCGGGAAGATCGAATCAGCCGCCACCGCGGGACACCAGCACCTCGAGCTTGACGAGACAGGCGACCGCAATCAGCGCCACGCCCGCGCCGAAGATCGTGCCGACCTCGTAGCCCAATACGTAGTAAATGCCGCCGGCGCGACCAAGCGTGCTGGCGGCGCAGATTGCTATTCCGCCGATACCCAGGGCGGAGCCCACTCGGTTCAGGGTGCGGTGATTCATGTCGGTCCTCCTCTGGGCCGCGGGTCGGCGGGCGCCGCACCCTCCAGGCCGTTTCCGGCAACATAGCACGAATGCCAGCGGCGTGATGCGCGCGGTCGGTCGGCTTCGCGCCAGATGTCGGATTTTTTTACAGTGCGGCGACCGTTGGCGTGGGTGCGTCAATGAATTCGCCAATTTATCAACGCCATGAATCTTCCGGCGTGATAGTTGCTTGGGATTTCTCGAGTGCATGGAATGTGGCCTGGACCGTGTACAATCGCACGCACGGCATCACGGCCGAGTGCTAGGCTTTCCATCGTAGGCTTGTAGAATCGGAGTGTTTTCATGAGCGACGACGTACGCGAGGACCGCGACGCCCGAACGCAGCCGGATGACCCGGCGGCGCAAGGGCAAACCGACCACGCTCGGCGCCGGCTCACGACCGCTGGCCTTGCGGGCGCGGGTGTACTCATGACCCTGCCGGGACGCTCTGCGCTCGGAGCGGGAATCGGCCAGTGCGGATCCGAGACCGCGTCCGCGGCGCTTTCACGGCATGGCGAGCCGGCAATGTGCGGTTGCAGTCCGGGATTCTGGTGGCGCAGCCCGCATGGACTCGTGAAGTGGACCGAGTACATTCCGCAGTACGGCCCCAGCGCGTCCTTCAATCAGGTTTTCTTTGGCGCCAAGGGCGGCAAGAAGGCTACCGTGTTCTTCCGGCCCGGCAAGGACCGCAGCCTGGGATCCCTCGGGCCGGGCGCCGGCTCGATTCCGGTCTCCGACACTTTTCTGACCGGCCAGTGCGGCCCGCTTCATGCGATCGTATTTCATGCCGTCGCCGCGCTGCTCAATGCGACCTACTACGGCTCGCGCTACCCCTCCATGCACAACGCGCCGCACCTCGTGATTTCGGCCTTCCAGACGGCGTTTGCCAACGACCTCGTGGTGGGCGGCTGCTCGAACCTGACCCGCTTCAAGGAAGAGGTCGATGTCTACGATCAGGGCGGGGGGCTGTGGTGCTTCAACGGGATCTCGCGCAACAGTGACGACTGGACGCAGCAATACTGAGCGTTGGACGTCGGTCCGGGACGGCATTGTTCGCAGTACGGACACACGGGCGACGCACGGCGCAGCAGTAGAAGCGTGACCCACTCGTTCAGGCGTGAGGTGCGATGGCGTGCCTGGGATGATGGTTGCGTCGTGTTTGCACCGAGTTCGGCGCAGACCTCGCTGCTTCCCGCGGAATGCGCCGCAATGCTCGAAGCCTGCGCTGCGGATGCGGGCTGCTCGGCCGATCGGGCCGATCTTCTCGCGGACGCCGAGCCGATCATCGAGCATCTGGTCCTTATCGGGGCCCTAGAGCGAG
Source organism: Gammaproteobacteria bacterium (assembly GCA_029289265.1). Lineage (GTDB taxonomy): Bacteria > Pseudomonadota > Gammaproteobacteria > Burkholderiales > Rhodocyclaceae > JARFTX01. Next base: position 53,318 of record JARFTX010000010.1, on the reverse strand, counting down.
TCGCGTGAAGGTCTCGGCCATCGCGTCGCGCCGGTTCGCGGATCAGCTCGCAGGACCCGGCGTCGTCCTGCCTTGCGGCCCCTTCGTCGTGCGGGTGAAGTCGCCGATCAGCCAGGTCTCCAGCGGACTGCATCGTCTCTATGCCGATTTCGACGCAATCGAATCGGACGCTTTCGTCGACTTCGAGGTCCGGGTCGAACCGCCGTCGGTGCTCAGGCGCATCCTGCGGCCGCAAGTCATCTTCTCGTGCGACGGGCGCATCCCGTTCAAGCCGCTGCCGCGCCACCAGGCCTTCGCCATGCTCGAGTGGGGCCTGAACTGGGTGGTGTCCACCCACGCCCACGACCACCTCATCCTGCATGCGGCGGTGCTCGAGCGCGATGGCAGCGCGCTGCTTCTGGCCGCCGATCCGGGCTCGGGCAAGAGCACGCTGTGTGCCGGCCTGGTGCACGCCGGCTGGCGACTGTTGTCGGACGAGCTGGGATTGGTCCGGCTCGATGACGGTCGGGTGGTCCCGGTCGCGCGCCCGATCAGCCTGAAGAACCGGTCGATCGAGGTGATCCGCGCACTCGGCGGGCTCGAGGTCGGCGAGGTCTGCCCCGATACCACCAAGGGCGCGGTTGCCCACGTGCGTCCGCCGCGTGACAGCGTGCTGCGCCGGGGCGAGCCGGCGATGCCGGCCTGGCTGGTGTTTCCCAAGTACTCGGAGGGCGCCGCACTCGAGGTCGAGACGGAAGGCAAGGCGCACGCCTTCATGGAGATGGTCCGCCACGCATTCAACTACGCCTTCCTGGGGGGCGACGCATTCGATGCGCTGGCGGGGCTCGTGGATCGGTGCGAGATCCGGCGCGTGCGCTACGGCCATCTCGACCAGGTGGTGCCGCTCCTCGACCGTCTCGCGCGAGGCGAGCCGCGGTGAGCCGGGTGGCGGCGCCGCGCCAGGACAGCCTGCTTGCCGCGACCCTGCGCGAGCCCGACGAGGTGCGCAGCTTCGATCTCAAACGCTGGGAGCGGCTGATCGGCGAGGCGCGTGGCGCGGACTTGCTCGGCCAGTTGCACGAACGCCTCGATGCGGCCGGACGGCTCGATTCGGCGCCGCCCGAGGCGCGCCGGCACCTGGACATCGCCAGGCGGCTGTCGCAACGCCACCGCGAGGCCGTGCTCTGGGAGCTCGACCACATCGCCGCCGCCCTCGGGCCGCTCGAGGTGCCGGTGGTGTTGCTCAAGGGCGCCGCCTATTGCATGAGCGGCCGTCGCGCTGCCCTCGGCCGTACCTTCAACGATGTCGACATCCTCGTGCCGTCCCACGCGCTCGGTCGCGTCGAGGACGCGCTGATGGGCGGCGGCTGGATTCCGGAGGGACTCAACCGCTACGACCAGCGCTACTACCGCAAGTGGATGCACGAGCTGCCGCCCATGCAGCACAAGGACCGCTGCACCCTCATCGACGTGCACCACACCATCGTTCCCCCCACCTCGGGGATCGTGCCCGACGCCGCCGCGCTGCTCGCGCGCGCCGTGCCGGCAGGCCAACGGGGAGCGGGCATGTACGCGGTGCTCGCGCCCGAGGACATGGTGATCCACTCCGCCTGCCACCTGTTCTTCAACGAGTTCCACAAGGGACTGCGCGACCTCTACGACCTGCACACCCTGTTCGGCGAGTTCGGCGTGGACGCCGGTTTCTGGCCGCGCATACAGGTGCGGGCGATGGAGATGGGTCTGGCCCGGCCGCTGCTCGATGCGATGGAGCAGTCCCGGCGCGTGTACGGGACGGCGGTGCCGGAAGAGGCCCGATTGGGCCTGCGCGCCGCGTTGGGGACGCCGGTCCTGGCCGGACCGCGCCGGTGGATGCTCGAGCGTGTGCTGCTGCCCGATCATCCCTCGTGCGCAAGCCGGGCGACGCGCTTCGCCCGCTGGCTTGCGTTCGTGCGCAGCCACTGGCTACGCATGCCGTTGCCGCTGCTCGTCTATCACCTCGCTCACAAGGCGCTGCGCAGCGAGTGAACAGAGACGGCTTGCAGGGTGTTCGCTACAGCGAGGCCGCGATCGCGGCAGGTCGGCGCATTCGCACGCACCCCCGACGGAGCGTCGGACCAAGTCGGCGTAGTCGCCCTCACGACGGACGGGGGGGCGGGGCCGGCCTCGCCGGCGCCTCAAAGACCGCGCGAGGACAGCGCGTCGGCGAGCTTGGCGGTGAGCCGCAAGACTTCGCGCAGGTAGCCTCTACCGAACAGGTTGAGGTGGTTGAGGAGGTGGTACAGGCTGTAGAGCGGCTTGCGCAGCTCGTAGTCGGCGTCGAGCGGCGCGAGCTTGCGGTAGGTGAGGTAGAAGGCGGACGGAAAGCCGCCGAAGAGTTCGCTCATCGCCAGGTCGGATTCGCGGTCGCCATAGTGGCAGGCGGGATCGAACACGACCGGGGTGCCGGCCGCATCCACGGCCGCATTGCCGTGCCACAGGTCGCCGTGCAGCAGCGCGGGCCTTGGCCGGTAGTCGAGAAACAGGGCCGGAACTCGCGTCATCATCCGCTGGGCCTGATTGAACGCCGCGTTGTCGAGGCCGGCTCGTCGCGCCAGCTCGAACTGCGGGCGCAGTCGGCGGTTGACGAAGAAATGCGCCCAGTTCGCCTCCGGGGCGTTCTGCTGCGGCGTACTGCCGATGAAGTTGTCGCGGTGCCAGCCGAACTCCGGGCCCTCGGCCTGGTGCAGGGCGGCCAGGGCCTCGGCGAAGCGGGTGCCCTCGCCGGCCGCGCCGAGCGGGCGCAGGTCGATGTGCTCGAGGATCAGCCAGGCGTGGACCTCGTCTGCGCCCGAGCCGACGACCTGCGGCGTGCGAAAGGCGCCGCTCGCGGCGATCGCAGCAAGCCCGTCGGCCTCGGCCTCGAACATCGGCAGGGCGTCGGCGCTGTTCATCTTGACGAAGAAGCGCGTGTCGTCGCCGCGGACGACGAAGGCGTCGTGGATGCAGCCCCCTCGCGCCGGCTCGCAACCCTGAACGGCGAAGCCGTCGCCGCAGGCGGCGCGCAGGGCCCTGGAAAGCGTGTCGAGCACGGGGTCGTCGCTCACTGGGCTACCTCCTGACCCTGAAGGACGTGGTGTCACAATGAGGCAGGGACATCCACCGGGTCAGGCTCATACGTTGGCGATCCTGGCGTTGGCGAGCGACAGTCGGGTCGACAGCACCTCGAGAAAGGCCTTGTAGAAGTGCATGCGGCAGGTGTCGGAGGCGCGCAGCAGTGCCTGGGCGCCGATGCGCACAACCGCCACCGGCGTGGCCGCCTCGACCGTGGCCGAGCGCACGCCGCCGCCCGCCGAGAACAGCGCCATCTCGCCGAAGCAGTCGCCCGCCGTGAGCAGGTTGAGCAGCTTGCCCCGCTTGCGCACGCGCGCCTCGCCGTCGACGAGGAAGCAGAAGTGATCGCCGGTCTCGCCTTCCTTGAGGATCACGGTGCCGGCCTGGGCGCGGCTCCATTGCGAGAAGCCGACCACCTCCCAGATCTCGACGTCGCTGAATTCGCGGAAGAACGCGATCTCACGCAGCTTCTGGAATTTCTCCGCCTCGGGGACGCGAAAGCGGTCGTCGTTGAGGGCGCGGTTGCCGAAGGCGCGCGCGAGGTCGGTGGAGAACTCGCTCCAGTCCTGATAGCGGTGCTCGAGCTCGCGCTCCATCGCGCGGCGCACGATCGCGACCAGCGCTTCGGGCACGTCGGGGCGCAGCTCGTGCGGCGGCGGCGGGGTCTCGTGGGTGATGCGGTAGAGCATGCTGAAGTTGTTGGAGCCCTCGAACGGCAGCCGCCCGGTGAGCAACTGGTACATCACGACGCCGAGCGAGTAGATGTCGGTGCGCTGGTCGACCGGCATCTCGCGGATCTGCTGCGGCGACATGTAGGCCGGCGAGCCGACACCGGCGACCTGGGTGGTTTCGCTGGCGACGTGGAAGGCGGCGCCGAAGTCGGTGAGCTTGATGTCCTGGCCGTCCGGGTGCACCAGCAGGATGTTGGCCGGCTTGATGTCGCGGTGCGTGATGCCGCGCCGGAAGGCGTAATCGAGCGCGCGGGTGCACTTGAAGACGATCTCGACCAGGCGGTCGAAGGGCAGCAGCCGGTCGGGGCGGGTGAAGGCCTCGAGGGTGCCGCCGGGCACGTACTCCATGACGACGAAGGCCTCGCGCTCGTCGACCGAGGCATCGAAAATCTGCGCGATGTGAGGGTGGACCAGCTTGCCGGCGAGCGAGGCCTCGTTCATCAGCAGGTGCCGGTAGAGCTGCCCGCGCTCGGGGTCGCGCAGCATCTCGGGGTTCATCTGCTTGAGCGCGACGTCGCGGCCGGCGAAGGGGTCGTGGGCGAGGTAGACCTGGCTCGTCGCACCCTCGCCGATCAGTCGCTTGACCTCGTACTTGCCGATCCTGACCACCGAACCTCCTCGATTCGTCAGCCGTCCGTCCCTTTCTCGTGCCTCTAAAGTGCGGCTGCGCCGCCTGTGACGACGCGGCCCGCGTGTCAGCGGCGCGCGCGCGCGGCGGCGACCGCAGCCCGCACCTGATCGGGCGCGGTGCCGCCCGCGTGGTTGCGCGAGGCCAACGAACCTTCGACCGTCAGAACGTCGAAGATGTCCGCCTCGATCAGCGTGGAGAACTTGCGCAGCTCGTCGAGAGCGAGTTCCGGCAGGTCGCGCCCCGAGTCCTCGGCCGCGCGCACCGCGAGGGCGACGGCTTCGTGGGCATCGCGGAACGGCAGGCCCTTCTTCACCAGATAGTCGGCGAGGTCGGTCGCGGTCGCGTAGCCCTGCGCGAGCGCGGCGCGCATCGCGTCGGCCTTGACGCGGATGCCGCCGACCATGTCCGCATAGATGCGCAGCGTGTCGATCACCGTGTCGGCGGTGTCGAACAGCGGCTCCTTGTCTTCCTGATTGTCCTTGTTGTAGGCAAGCGGCTGGCCCTTCATCAGCGTGAGCAGCGCGACCAGGCTGCCATTGACGCGCCCGGTCTTGCCGCGCACCAGCTCGGGCACGTCGGGGTTGCGCTTCTGCGGCATGATGCTCGAGCCGGTGCAGAAGCGGTCGGCGAGGTCGATGAAGCCCACGCGCGGGCTCATCCACAGGATGAGCTCCTCGGAGAGGCGCGACAGGTGCGTCATCAGCAGCGCCGAGGCGGCGCAGAATTCGATCGCGAAGTCGCGGTCGCTCACCGCGTCGAGCGAGTTCGCGCAGATCTCGTCGAAACCCAGCTCGCGCGCGACGAACTCACGGTCGATCGGGTAGCTGGTGCCGGCGAGCGCGGCCGAGCCGAGGGGCAGGCGATTCACTCGCCGACGGGCGTCGGCGAAGCGCTCGGCGTCGCGCCGCGTCATCTCGTAGTAGGCCATCAGGTGGTGGCCGAAGGTCACCGGCTGGGCGACCTGCAGGTGCGTGAAACCCGGCATCGGCGTCGCTGCGTGCTGCTCGGCGAGATCGAGCAGCCGCTCCTGGAACTCGCCGATCAGCGCGAGGATCTGGTCGATCGCGTCGCGCAGCCACAGGCGGATGTCGGTCGCAACCTGGTCGTTGCGGCTGCGCCCGGTGTGCAGGCGCTTGCCCGCCGCACCGACCAGCGCGGTGAGCCGCTTCTCGATGTTGAGATGCACGTCCTCGTCGTCGAGGTTCCAGTGAAACTCGCCACGCTCGATCTCGCCGGCGATCTGCGCCATGCCGCGCTCGATGTCGGCCAGGTCGGCTGCGCCGATGATGCCCTGGCGGGCGAGCATCTTCGCGTGGGCGAGCGATCCGCGGATATCCTGGAGCGCCATGCGCTGGTCGAAAGTCACCGAGGCGGTATAACGTTTGACCAGATCGGACACAGGTTCTGAGAAGCGGCCCGACCAGGCCTTGGCCGGTTGCGATGCGGAGGTGTCTGTCATAATGCCTGCAGCAGGGAAGTGGGGCAGCCGGTCGCAGTCCGGCTTGCATTCTGGGAGGACGAGCGGCGGTCGCGTGGCCCCGCCTGAGCGATGCAGAGTATAAAACAAAAGTCTCCGCCGCCCGCGGCGCCCGGGGGGTTGCCCAATTTCCGCAATCTCGGCGTGCTGTTGCGCCTGCTGCTGCTGGTGAACGTGCTCGCGGCCGGCACCGCGGTGATCCGCACCGACACCGTCGACGGCCATATCCGCGAGATGCTGGTGATGGCGGCCTGGGTCGAGCTGCCGCTGTTTCTCGCCGCGCTCGGGCTCTACCTCGCCCAGCCGTGGCTCGCACGTCAGCGCCGTTTGGTCGCGACGGCTGTGGTGTTCGCTCTGGTCGGCACGATCGCCTGGGCCGTGCATCCGGTCCTGGCTGCCTCGGGGGGCGAGGCGACCGTGCACATCGGCCGTTGGCTCACCTGGGCCTTCGCGGCGACGGCGATCGCGCTGATCTACTTCGATTACCGCACGCGGCTCTTGTCGACGGCGCTCACCGAGGCACGATTGATGGCGCTCACCGCCCGCATCCGGCCACATTTCCTGTTCAACAGCCTGAACGGCGTGCTGGGCGTGATCCGCACCGATCCGCGCCGCGCCGAGCATGCGCTCGAGGAACTCGCAGACCTCTTTCGCGTACTGATGCGCGAAAACCGCGAGCTGGTGCCGCTTGCTCAGGAGCTGGCGCTGTGCGAGGGCTATCTGGAGCTCGAGCGCCTGCGCCTGGGCGAGCGCCTGCAGGTGCGCTGGGAGACGGCACACTGTCCGCGCGATGCGCTGGTGCCGCCGCTGCTGCTGCAACCGCTGCTGGAAAATGCCGTATACCATGGCATCGAGCCCGCCGCCGAGGCGGGCGAGATCGTCGTGCGCCTTTACCGCCGCGGCCAGGAGCTGCGCCTCGAAGTCGAAAATCCGATTGCCGATGCCGAGCGCCACGAGGCCGGCAACCGGATGGCTCTCGACAACATCAGGGAGCGACTCATGCTGTTCTTCGATCTGGAAGCCGGCCTCGACATCGTCGCGACCAACGGGCGCTACCGCGTGCGCATCCGGCTGCCGTACCGGAGCTCGGGCCAGTGAGCGGGCGGGTGGAGGCGCCGCTGCGGGTGCTGGTGGTCGACGACGAGGCGCCGGCGCGGGCGCGCCTGCGCGAGTTGCTCGGCGACGTTGCGCAGGCGCAGCCGTGCACCCTGGTCGGCATGGCCGGCAACGGCATCGAGGCCTTGCGCCTGATCGAGGACAGCCCGGCCGACGTCGTGCTCGCCGACATCCGCATGCCGGCGATGGACGGCGTCGAACTCGCGCGCCACCTCGCCCGACTGCCGCAACCGCCTGCGGTGGTATTCACCACGGCCTATGACGAGTACGCGGTGCAGGCCTTCGAGGTCGCGGCGGTCGACTATCTGCTCAAGCCGGTGCGGGCGGCTCGGCTCGCGGAGGCGCTCGGCAAGGCGCGCCGCTTCGTCCGGCCGCCCGACGATGCCGTGCTCGCCGCGCTTGCACCGGCGGCGCGCCAACACTTCAGCGTGAGCGAGCGCGGCCGCATCCTGCTCGTGCCGGTGGCCGACGTTCTCTACCTCAAGGCCGAGCTCAAGTATGTGACGGCGCGCTGCGCGGCGCGCGAGTATGTGCTCGACGAGGCGCTGGTCCAGCTCGAGGAGGAGTTCGCCGGCCGTTTCCTGCGCGTGCATCGCAGCTGCCTGGTCGCGGTCGCCGCCATCAAGGGCATCGAGCGGGTGAGCGAGGGCGACGGCGAGGGGCACTGGGAGATCCTGCTCGAGGCGGTGCCCGAGCGTCTGCCGATCAGCCGCCGGCAGTGGCCGGCGGTGAAGCAGGTGCTCAAGCTCTGACACCCCCGGGTCCTGCGACGCTATCCCTTGGACGGGCCGGTTGCTGCACGGCTCGCCCGGCCTCGTTCGCGAGGATCTCGCCACCGACTCGGCGCCAGCCCTCAGCCGCTGTTGCGCAGTCCCGCGGCGATCCCGTTGATCGAGATGTGAATGCCCAGGCGCACCCGCTCGTCGGCGTGGTCCTCGCGGTGGCGCCGCAGCAGCTCCACCTGGACATGGTTCAGCGGGTCGAGATAGGGGAAGCGGTTCTGGATCGAGCGCTTGAGCAGCGGGTTGCCGTCGAGCAGTTCGCGCTGGCCGGTGATCGCCAGCAGCGCCTCGACGGTCGCCTGCCACTCGGCACGGATGCGCCCGAAGATCGCCTCGCGCAGCTTCGCATCCTTGACCAGGCCCGCGTAGCGCGAGGCGATCGCGAGGTCGGATTTCGCCAGCACCATGTCCATGTTGGAGAGCAGCGTGCCGAAGAACGACCATTCGCGGTGCATCTGCTGCAGGGCCGTCAGGCCGTCGGCCGGATGCTTCGCGAGATAGGCCTGCACTGCCGAGCCGAACCCGTACCAGCCGGGCAGCATCAGCCGGCACTGCGACCAGCTGAACACCCAGGGGATGGCGCGCAAGTCCTCGATGCGCGTGCCTTTCTTGCGCGAAGCCGGGCGCGAGCCGATGTTGAGCTCGGCGATCTCCGAGATCACGGTGGATTCCCAGAAATAGCGCTCGAAGCCCTCGGTTTCGTAGACGAGGCCGCGGTAGGCGGCGAAGGCGGCATCCGAGAGCGCCTGCATGGTCTCGATGAAGTGCGGCCGCGGCGCAGGCGCCGCGCCGGCGAGGAGGCTCGCCTCCAGCGTCGCGGCCACCAGCACCTCGAGGTTGCGTCGGCCGACCTCGGGGTTGCCGTATTTGGCGGCGATCACCTCGCCCTGCTCGGTGAGCCGGATCTGGCCCTGCACCGCGCCCGGCGGCTGGGCGAGGATGGCCTGGTAGCTCGGCCCGCCGCCGCGGCCCACCGAGCCGCCGCGGCCGTGGAACAGGCGCAGCGCGACGCCGTGGCGGGCAAAGGTCTCGACCAGCCCGATTTCTGCCTTGTAGAGCTCCCAGCCCGAGGTCAGGAAGCCGCCGTCCTTGTTGCTGTCCGAGTAGCCCAGCATCACCTCCTGGGTGTCGCTGCGGGCGGCGAGCCATTTGCGGTAGCAGGGCAGGGCGAACAGGCGATCCATCACGGCGGGCGCGTTGCGCAGGTCGTCGATGGTCTCGAACAGCGGGATGATGTTCACGTCGAGCGCCGCCTCGTGCGGACGCAGCAGGCCCGCCTCCTTCAGCAGCAGCGCGAGTTCGAGCAGATCCGAGACGTCGTCGGTCTTGGAGACGATGCAGTTCGGCAGCGCGGCCGGGCCGAAGCGACGGTGCGCCTCGCGTGCGGCACGAAAGATCGCCAGCTCGGATTCGGTCTCGTCGCTGTAGCGCAGGTGTGCCGAGCCGAGCGGGCGCGGCGTGGCGAGTTCGCGGGCGAGCAACTCGACGCGCCCGGCCTCGTCGAGTGCTGAATAGTCGATCGTCGGGTCGGCGGTCGCGAGCAATTCTGCGACGACGCGCTCATGGACGTCGGAGTTCTGGCGCAGGTCGATCGGCGCGAGGTGAAAGCCGAACACCCGCACTGCGCGGCGCAGCCGCCGCAGGCGCCCGCGCGCGAGCGCGGCCGAGCCGTTGGCGACCAGCGATCGGTGCAGCGTGTCGAGATCGTCCGCCAGCTCACGCGGGTGGGCATAGGGCTCGGCAGGCGCGACCGCGCGGCGCGGCGGGTCGGCGTCGAGCAGTTCGCGATAGGTCGCGGCAAGCCGCGAGTAGATGCCGGAGATCGCGCGGCGGTAGGGTTCGTCGTTGCGGTGCGCGGAGTGGTCGGGCGAGCGGGCGGCGAGCTGGAGGAGCGCATCCGAGCCGCTGATCAGCCCGAGCGCGAGCGACAATCGCCCGCCCAGCGCGTGCAGTTCCTCCAGGTAGAAGCCGAGCGCGCAGGCCGCCTGCATCGACAGCGCGCGCCGCAGCACGTCGGCCGTGACGAAGGGATTGCCGTCGCGATCCCCGCCTATCCAGCTGCCGACGCGAAGAAACGGGGGCAGCTCGAGCGCGCCCAGCGCCGCGTCGCGGCCGGCGAGCTGGTCCTCGATGCTTGCGTAGAGTCGCGGCAGCTCACGCAGAAAGGTCGCGTCGAAGTAGGACAGGCCGTTCGCCACCTCGTCGAGCACGGACAGCCGCGCCGGGCGCAGCATGCGCGTCTGCCACAGCGTCAGCACCGCCCGGCGCAGCGCTTCGTCGCGCTCTTCGCGCTCGTCCGGGGTGAGCGCGACGCGGTCGCATTCGTCGAGCAAATGGGCGATGTCGGCCTGGCAGTTGAGAATGCTCTTGCGCTGCACTTCGGTCGGGTGGGCGGTGAGCACGGGCGCCACCAGGGCGCGGTCGAAGAAGGCAACGAGTTCGGCGGCGCTGTGGCCGCCCGCCTGTGCATCGGCGAGCGCCCGGGCGAAGCTGCCCTCGCGCGGCGCCGAGCCCGAGATCAGGTGGGCGCGGGTGCGGCGGATGTGGTGCTGGTCCTCGGCAATGTTGGCGAGGTGCGAGAAGTAGCTGAAGGCGCGCACGACCTGGATGGTCTGCTCGCGCGAGAGCGCGTCGAGCAGCCCTTCGAGCTCGACGCGCGCACCGTGATCCTCGTCGCGGCGAAAGCGCACCGAGGTCTGGCGGATGCGCTCGATCAGGTCGTAGGTCGCTTCGCCCTGCTGCTCGCGGATGGTGTCGCCGAGCACGCGCCCGAGCTTGCGGATGTCTTCGCGCAGCGGCGCGTCCTTGTCCTGGGTCATGGTCCTGTCCGAATATCCGTTCGTGATGGCGTCGCGCCGTCCGTGGTGCTGGGGGCGCCGGCTGGGGTGTCGCCGGCTTGGGGGCATACCGGTTTGGGGGACATGCTAGAATCCGACCCGGCATCCGCGCCATTGGCGCAAACCCCGATGCTGCAGTGCCGCAGCCGCCTACCGCAACTTCCAAGCGAGTCCACAAGCCGTGAGCCTTCCGAACACCGGTGTCCAGCCGCCCGAACGAATCGTCATCGCCACCCGTGAAAGCCGCCTCGCCCTGTGGCAGGCCGAGCACATCAAGGCTCGTCTCGAGGCATTGTATCCCGGCTGTCGCGTCGAACTTCTGGGCATGACCACGCGCGGCGACCAGATTCTCGACCGTCCGCTCGCCAAGGTCGGCGGCAAGGGGCTGTTCGTCAAGGAGCTCGAGACGGCGCTGCTCGATCGCCGCGCCGACATCGCCGTGCATTCGATGAAGGATGTGCCGATGCGGCTCGAAGCGCCGTTTGCGCTCGCGTGCATCTGCGAGCGCGAGGTGCCGCTCGACGCCTTCGTCTCGAGCCGCTATGCGAGCCTCGCCGACATGCCGCCGGGGGCCGTCGTGGGCACTTCGTCGCTGCGCCGCGAGTCCCAGTTGCACGCACGCTATCCCTATCTCGCGGTGACCAGCCTGCGCGGCAACCTCGACACGCGCCTGCGCAAGCTCGACGAGGGCCAGTACGACGCGATCATCCTCGCCGCCGCGGGCCTCAAGCGCCTGGGCCTGGGTGAGCGCATCCGCGGAGTGCTCTCCGCCGAGGACTCGCTGCCGGCCGCCGGTCAGGGCGCGCTCGGCATCGAGTGTCTGGCCGACCGGCCCGAGGTCGCGGCCTGGCTCGCCCCGCTGCACGATGCGGGAACCGCCGCCTGCGTGCTCGCCGAGCGCGCCGTGTCGCGCGCGCTCGCCGGCAGCTGCGAGGTGCCGCTCGGCGCCTACGGTGAGCTGCACGACGGCAAGCTCCGGCTGCGCGGCTTCGTCGCGCTGCCCGACGGCAGTCGCATGGCGAGCGCCGAGCGGGAAGGGCGTCCGGAAGAGGCCGAGGCGCTCGGCCTGGCGCTCGCCGAGGACTTGCGCGAGCGCGGCGCCGAGGCGATCCTCGCCGAACTCGGCTGACCGGAGAGGGCCATCGGCGTGGCGGCGACACTGGCTGGCCGGCACATCGTCGTGACCCGGCCGGCAGGCCAGGCCGAGGCCCTGTGCGAGGCGATCGAGGCGCGCGGCGGCATCGCGGTGCGCTTCCCGCTGCTCGCGATCGGTCCCGCGCCCGATCCAGCCGCGCTCGACGCGGTGGCTGGGCGGCTCGACCAGTTCGACCTCGCCTTCTTCGTCAGCCCCAACGCGGTTGAGCGGGCGCTCGGCGCCATCCTCGCGCGGCACCACTGGCCGGCAAGGCTCGTCGTGGCCACCGTCGGAAAGGGCAGTGAGAAGGCCCTTCGGGCATTCGGTTTCACCGACGTCATCGCGCCGCAAACCGGCTTCGACAGCGAAGCGGTGCTGGCGCTGCCAGCATTCCAGGCCGATGCCATCGCCGGCCGTCGGGTCATCGTGTTTCGCGGCGACGGCGGCCGCGACCTGCTCGGCGAGACCCTCACCGCCCGCGGTGCTCAGGTCGAGTACGTGACCTGCTACCGCCGCTATCGACCGGATGCCGACGCTCGCGCTCTCGTGGAGCCGGCCCGTGCGGGGCGACTGGATGCGATCACCCTGACGAGCAGCGAGGCGGTGGGCAATCTGGTCGAGATCGTCGGAGCCGAGGGACTCGCGGCGCTGCGTGCCGTAGCGGTGTTCGCGCCGCACCCGCGCATCGCCCGTTTGGCCCGCGATGCGGGCTTCGAGCAGGTGGTGGAGACCGCCCCCGGCGACGCCGGCTTGCTCCAGGCTCTCGAGTCGCATATTCCCGCAAGACTCGGTTAAACTGGCCAACATGAAGAAAGAAATCCCCGCCCTCACCCAGCCGCCCGCGCCCGAAGGCGCGGAGCGCGCCAGCGCGTCCGAAACGCCGGAGTCGAAGGCGGCGGACGTCGAGAGTCTGCCGCCATCGGAAGCTGTCGGCGACGACCGTACCGAGTCGGCCACGGCCGGCGGAGACGCCCAAGGCGAAGGCGCTCCTGTCGAAGGGGCGTCGTCGGGCACGGCTGCGGCGAGCGTCGCCGTCGGCAGCGGTTCAGGCGGCGGCGCGCGCCGAGCACTCCCCCTGATCCTTTCCGTGATCGCCCTCGTCGCGGTTGCGGTGATCGGCTGGTATGTCCAGCAGTTGCGCGGGGACGTGGCGCAGGCTCGGCAGGAGCTCGCTCAGAGGCTGGCGACGGGTGAAAGTTCGGTCGCCGAGGCGCGCGCGCTGGTCCGCCAGCACCAGGATTCGATCGCAGCCATTCAGGGCAAGATCGGCGCGCTCGAGTCGCAGATTGCGGCTTCGGAAGGGCAGGCCGCGGCGCTCGATGCGCTCTACCAGGAGTTTTTCCGCTCGCGCGGCGATCAAGTGCTGGCGGAGGTCGAGCGGGCCATCAACATCGCCGCGCAGCAGTTGCAGCTCGCCGGCAACGTCGAGGCGGCCCTGATTGCCCTGCAGGGTGCCGAGGTGCGCCTGTCGATGCCCGAGCAAGGTCATCTGCAGGTGTTGCGGCGGGCCTTGATCAAGGATATCGATGACCTCAAGGCGCAGCCCCAGGTCGATGTCTCGGGCCTCGCCCTGCGCCTGGAGATCCTGCTGGAGCGGGTCGATTCGCTCCCGCTCGCCTACGAGGTCGCGCTGGCGCAGGAGGCTGCGGCCGCTTCCGACGGGACGTCGGGAGGGTTCTTCGGCGAAGCCGGGGCGCTCGCCTTCGTCAAGGGGCTGGGCAGCGACATCTGGAACGAGGTCAAGTCGCTGGTTCGCCTGGAGCGGCTCGACCGCGCCGACCCGGTGCTGCTGTCGCCGTCCCAAAGCACCTATTTGCGCGAGAACGTCAAGATCCGGCTGCTCACGGCGCGGCTCGCCCTGCTCGCCCGCGACGGTCGGACCTATGCTGCCGACCTGGCGCAGGCAAAGGGCTGGATCGAGCGCTATTTCGACATGCGCGACGAGCAAGTGCAGCGCGTCGTGACCGATCTGGGCGAACTCGCCGAAACACAGGTCAAGGTCGAGCAGCCGTCGCTCGCCGAGAGCTTTGCCGCGCTACGTGTGCTGCAGGCGCGCGGGCCCGGGCGCGCGGCGCCGCGCGACGAGGCGCCGGCTGCTGCCGGTGCGCGCTGAGGTTCGGGACGATGCGCGCGCTGCTCTGGCTGATCGCGATCTTCGCCCTGGCGGCAGGCGTCGCGATGCTGGCGAGCCAGAACGAAGGCTATGTGTTGCTGGTCATGCCGCCGTGGCGGGCCCAGGCATCTCTCAATCTGATCATCGTCGCGTTGCTGCTCGGCTTCCTGACCCTGCATCTGTTGCTGCGGCTGGTGTCGAGGACGCTCGACCTGCCCGGCCGCGTCGCCGCCTACCGTGCCCGCCGGCAACAGCAGCGCGCTTCCGAATCGATGAATCTGGCGCTGCGTGCGCTGTTCGAGGGGCGCTTCGGCGAGTCGCTCAAGCACGCCCGCACCGCCTGGTCGGCCGGGGGCAATTCACCGCTCGCGGCGCTGGTTGCAGCGCGCGCCGCGCGCGCGCTCAACGACGAGCGTCACTACCGGCAGTGGATCGAGCGCGCCGGGAGCACCGACGAAGGTCGGGTGGCTGGACTGCTGACCGAGGCCGAACTGGAGATCGACGCGTCACGCTTCGAACATGCCGCCCGGCCGCTCAAGCTGCTGCGCGACGCGGGGCACGAAAGCGGTCCCGCGCTGCGCATGGCGCTGGAAGTCGCCGCGGCGGGCGGGCGCTGGGATGAGGCGGCCGAGCTCGTGCAACAACTGGCCTCCGCGCATTCGCTCCCGGCCGAGGAATTGAAGTCGTTGCGGCAACGGGCGCAGCTCGGACGCCTTGAGACGCTGGTGGGCGAGCCGGACAAGCAGGCGGCCGTGTGGCGCGGCTTGCTCAAGGAAGATCTGGGTGATCCCGCCTTCGTTGCGAAAGTCGTGCCGCTGCTCGCGGCGGCGAGGCAGGGCGCGATTGCGCGCCGGGCGGTGGAGCGACTGCTGGATCGGGAATGGAGCAGCGAGCTCGCGCGCCGCTACGTGCTCTGTGCCGGCGAGGGCGAGGAGGCGAAGGATGCACTGTCGCGCGCCGAAGCCTGGCTTGCTCAGCATCCGGACGATGCGGGGCTGCTCTATTCGCTCGGCCGCCTGTGCATGCAGGCGAACATCTGGGGCAAGGCCCGCAGTTGTCTCGAACGGTCTCTCGCCCTGGAACCGTCGGCACAGGTGCATTACGCGCTCGCCGAGCTCATGGAAAAGCTCGAACAGCCGCGCGAGGCGGCCGGGCACTACCGCGCCGCGGCCAAGTTCGCCGCAGCCTGACAGCGCGATCGCAGGCCGAAAGCCCGATCGGCGACAGATGGATCAGTGGGGCGCAGCGTCGCTGCGCGGGCGAACGCTCAGACCCAGTCCCGTGGCTTCAGGAAGGTTTCGTAGAGTCGGGCTTCCGGTGAGCCGGGCTCGGGCGCCCAGTCGTAGCGCCACTTCACGAGCGGCGGCAATGACATCAGGATCGACTCGGTTCGCCCGCCCGATTGCAGGCCGAAGAGCGTGCCGCGATCGAAGACCAGATTGAATTCGACGTAGCGACCCCGGCGGTAGGCCTGGAAGTCGCGCTCGCGTACGCCATAGGGCACTTCGCGGCGCCGCTCGAGAATCGGCACGTACGCGGGCAGAAAGGCATCTCCGACATTGCGCGTGAGTCCGAAGGCGTCCTCGAAGCGGAGTTCGCCCTGCGCGCCGAGATCGTCGAAGAATAGGCCGCCGACGCCGCGCGGTTCATTGCGGTGCTTGAGAAAGAAGTAGCGGTCGCACCATTCCTTGAGCCGGCGGTACTCGGTTTCGCCGCCGAAGGGCAGGACCGCTTCCCGGCAGATCGCATGGAAGTGAACCACGTCCTCCTCGAAGGGGTAGTAGGGCGTGAGGTCCATGCCGCCGCCGAACCACCAGACCGGATTCGAGTCGGCTGCGGTTGCGACGAAGCAGCGGACGTTCATGTGCGCGGTCGGGCAGTAGGGATTGCGCGGGTGCAGCACCAGCGACACGCCCATTGCCTCGAAACCGCGTCCGGCGAGTTCGGGGCGCTGGGCGGTGGCCGAGGCCGGCATCGCATCACCCTTGACATGGGAGAAGTTCACGCCGCCGCGCTCGAAGAAGCGTCCCTCCTCGAGCACCCGGGTGATGCCTCCGCCGCCGCCCTCGCGGTCCCAGCTATCGGTGCGGAAGGATTCGCCGTCGAAAGCTTCCAGCCGGTCGACGATGCGGCTCTGAAGGTCGAGCAGGTACGCCTTGACCGCTTGAGTGTCGATGCTCATCGTGTCGCGCTCCATCCATGGGGTGGGGTGCCGATCGACAGCGCGGGTGCTGGTCCGCGCCGCCAGGTCGCTGCGTTGATTGCGTCGGGAACTCCCGACAGCATTCCTGTTCCGCCGATCAGCCGCAGGTCGATTTCACGGCCGTGGCCGGCTGGGCCGGCCCTCAGCTCTTGCGCGCGACGGCGCGGTGGCCGATGTCGCGGCGGTATTGGCGGCCATCGAAGTGGATCGCATCGGCGACTTCGTAGGCGTTCTTCTGGGCGTTGCGCACGTTGTCCCCCAGCGCGGTCACGCACAGCACGCGCCCACCGGCCGTCACCACCTGTGCGTCGCGCCCGGCGGTGCCGGCGTGGAAGACGTGGGTGTCGGGCGTCGCTGATGCGGGCAGGCCGAGGATCGGATCGCCCTTGCGGGGCGCGTCGGGATAGCCCTGTGCGGCGAGCACGACGCCCAGGGCGACGCGGCGGTCCCACTCGGCTTCGGCCTGGTCGAGCCGTCCGGCCAGCGCCGCCTCGACGAGGTCGGCGAGATCGGTCTTCAGCCGCATCATGATCGGCTGGGTCTCGGGGTCGCCGAGTCGGCAGTTGAATTCGACCACGCGCGGCTGACCGGCGGCATCGATCATCAGGCCGGCGTAGAGAAAGCCCGAGTACGGATGGCCGTCCGCGTTCATGCCGGCCAGCGTCGGCAGGATGATCTCGCGCATCACGCGCGCATGGACCTCGGGGGTGACCACCGGCGCCGGCGAGTAGGCGCCCATGCCGCCGGTGTTGGGGCCCAGGTCGCCGTCCAGGAGCCGCTTGTGGTCCTGGCTGGTCGCCAGCGCGAGCGCATTGCGACCGTCGGCCATGACGATGAAGCTTGCCTCCTCGCCCTGCATGAACTCCTCGATGACGACGCGGGCTCCGGCGTCTCCCATGCGATTGTCGAGCAGCATCATGTCGACGGCGGCGTGGGCCTCGTCGGTCGTCATTGCGACGACGACGCCCTTTCCGGCGGCGAGCCCGTCGGCCTTGATGACGATGGGCGCGCCCTGCGCATCGATATAGGCATGGGCGAGCGCGGCATCGGCAAAGGTCTCGTAGGCCGCGGTCGGGATGCCATGGCGCGCCATGAAGCGCTTGGCGTAGTCCTTCGAACTCTCGAGCTGGGCGGCGGCCCGGGTCGGGCCGAAAATCGGCAGGCCGGCGGCGCGGAAGGCATCGACGACTCCTGCGGCGAGCGGCGCCTCGGGGCCGACCACGGTGAACTGAACGCCCTCAGCCCGGGCGAATTCGACCAGTTCGTCGATCGCCGTGATGGGGACGTTCTCGACCAGCGGTTCGCGCGCGGTGCCGGCGTTGCCGGGGGCGACCAGCACCCGGGTGATCTTGGGCGATTGGGCGAGCTTCCAGGCGAGCGCGTGTTCGCGGCCGCCCGAGCCGATTACCAGAACTTTCATGTGTGCGTCCGAACCCTGATCAGTGCCGGAAATGGCGGAAACCGGTGAGCACCATCGCGATGCCGTGTTCGTCGGCTGCGGCGATGACCTCGCTGTCGCGCATCGAGCCGCCCGGCTGGATGACCGCGGTGGCGCCCGCCTCGGCCAGCACGTCGAGACCGTCGCGGAATGGGAAGAAAGCGTCGGAGGCGACCACCGAGCCCTTGACCGTGAGCTGTGCGTTCTCGGCCTTGATCGCGGCGATGCGCGCCGAATCGACGCGGCTCATCTGGCCGGCGCCGACGCCTACCGTCATGGCGTCGCGGCAATAGACGATGGCATTGGATTTGACGTACTTGGCGACGCGCCACGCGAACAGCAGGTCACGCAGTTCGGTGTCCGTCGGCGCGCGGCGGGTGACGACCTTGAGTGCGTCGCGATCCGCGGTCGCCTCGTCGGCGCCCTGCACCAGCAGGCCTCCGCCGACGCGCTTGTAGTCACGCGCACCAGGAGGTGCCCCGAGCGGACAGGCGAGCACGCGCACGTTCTGCTTGGTGCGCAGCAGCGCGAGGGCCTCGTCGCTGTAGGCCGGCGCGATCAGCACTTCGAGGAACTGGGCGCTCACCGCCTGAGCGGCGGCCAGGTCGACCTCGCGGTTGAAGGCGATGATGCCGCCGAAGGCCGAGGTCGGGTCGGTCGAGAAGGCCTTGCGGTAGGCTTGCTCGGGGCTTGCGCCGAGCGCGACGCCGCATGGATTGGCATGTTTGACGATGACGCAGGCGACCGGTGCGGCGGCATCGCGCTCGAAGGCCTTGACGCACTCCCAGGCCGCGTCGGCATCGGCGATGTTGTTGTACGAGAGTTCCTTGCCCTGCAGTTGCACATAGCGGGCGATCGAGCCTTCGGGCGCCTGCGGTTCGCGGTAGAAAGCGGCGCTCTGGTGCGGATTCTCGCCGTAGCGCAAGTCCTGAACCTTGTCGAAGGCGAGTTGCAGGCGCTGCGGATAAGCGGCGTGCGAGCCGTCCGGGGCGATCGCACTCAGATAGTTGGCGATCGCGCCGTCGTAGCGCGCCGTGTGGGTATAGGCCTTGACCGCCAGGGCGAAGCGTGTTCCATAGCCGAGGCTGCCGCCGCGCTCGCGAAGTTCGGCGAGCACTCGGTCGTAGTCGTCCGGGTCCGTGACGACGCCCACCCCGCCGGATTCGTCGCCGTGATTCTTCGCCGCGGCGCGGACCATTGCCGGTCCGCCGATGTCGATGTTCTCGATCGCCTCGGCGAGCGTGCAGTCGGCGCGGGCGACTGTCTGCTCGAACGGGTAGAGGTTCACGACGACCAGGTCGATGCGGTCGATGCCGTGCTCGGCGAGGGTTTGCATGTGCGCCGGCAGGTCTCGCCGGGCGAGGATCCCGCCATGGACCTTCGGGTGCAGCGTCTTGACGCGCCCATCGAGCATTTCGGGGAAGCCGGTGTGCTCGGAGACGTCGGTCACCGGCAGGCCGGCCTTGCGCAGCAGCGCGGCGGTCCCGCCCGTGGAGAGCAGCTTGACGCCCAGTTCGGCGAGAGCCTGGGCGAATTCGAGGATGCCTCGCTTGTCGGAGACGCTGATCAGGGCTTGGGAGACGTTCATCGTGGGCAGGTGAGGTCGGTAGTTCGGAAGGCGGCCGCCTGCGGCCGCATGCGCGAGGTCAGAGCAGCCGGTGTTCGGTGAGCTTGCGCCGAAGGGTATTGCGATTGATGCCCAGCATCTCGGCGGCCACGGTCTGATTGCCGTTGGCCTGGCGCAGCACGAACTCGAGCATCGGGCGCTCGACGTTGCGGATCACCATGTCGTAGATCGCGCCCGGTTTCTCGCCGTCGAGGTCGCGGAAATACTGGTCGAGGGTGCGCTCCACCGAGTCGGCGATCTCGTTGCTGCGGGTCATGCTGCGAGCTCCTGCGGATAGTCCTCGACGTAGCGCAGGCGGGCGTCCTGGTCGGCCAGGTGGCCGAAGTATTCGTCGACGGCGTCGAGCTGCGCGGTGACGTCTGAGAGCTGGTTCATGGCCCGGCGGAACGCCGCCGAGCCGGAAAGCCCCTTGGTGTACCACCCGATGTGCTTGCGCGCGATCTTGACCCCGGTCTCCTCGCCGTAGAAGGCATAGAGGTCGGCAAGGTGCTCGCGGCAGACGTCGCGGATCTCGGTCACCAGCGGCGGCGGCAGCACCTCGCCGGTGGCGAGGTAGTGCTCTATCTCGCGGAAGATCCAGGGGCGGCCCTGGGCGGCGCGGCCGATCATCACCCCGTCGGCGCCGGTGCGGTCCAGCACGGCCTTGGCCTTCTGCGGCGAATCGATGTCGCCGTTGGCGATGACCGGGATGCCGACCAGCGTCTTGACGTGGGCGATCGTGTCGTATTCGGCTTCACCCATGTACTGGTCGGCGCGGGTGCGGCCGTGGATGGCGATCGCGCGGATGCCGGAGGCCTCGGCGATCCGGGCGATCGTCGGTGCATTGCGGTTCTGGCGGTTCCAGCCGGTGCGGAACTTGAGCGTGACCGGGGTCTCGGGCACGGCTGCGACCACGGCTTCGAGGATGCGGGCGACCAGCGGCTCGTCCTGCATCAGCGCGGAGCCGGCCATGACGTTGCAGACCTTCTTGGCGGGGCAACCCATGTTGATGTCGATGATCTGTGCGCCGTGCTCGGCATTGTGGCGCGCCGCCTCGGCCATCATGCGCGGGTCCGCGCCGGCGATCTGCACCGATACCGGGGCCGCCTCGCCGGTGTGATCGGCGCGGCGCAGGGTCTTGGTGCTGCCGTAGAGCAGAGAATTCGAGGTGACCATTTCGGAGACGGCAAGACCTGCGCCGAGCCGCTTGCACAACTGGCGGAACGGACGATCCGTCACACCCGCCATGGGAGCGACGAAGAGATTGTTGCGCAGGGAGAAGCCGGCAAACTGCATGGGGGCTGCGATCGGGGAGTCACGGGAGGGCGCCATTTTACCCCATGCGTCGGCGCCGGGCGGCCGAAATGCGGACGGGTGTGGCGAATACGTCACGCTCGGGCTGCAATGCCCGACCCGCCAGTGAACCCCGTCCACAGTCGGGTCAGGAAAACGCGCCTTCTGGTTGATCCTCGGGGTCGGTTCCGGCCCGCGTGCTGCAATTGCGGCCGAGCGACTTCGAGCGATAGAGCGCCTTGTCGGCGGCTTCGATGAGTCCTTCGGCGGTCGCGACGATGATCTCGGGAAATGCGGCCACGCCCAGGCTGATCGTCACCTTGAGCCCGTCGATTTCGAGATCCTCGATGTCGTGGCGGAGCCGCTCGGCGACCGAGAAGGCGCCTTCGAGCGTGGTGTTGGGGAGGATGCCGACGAACTCCTCGCCACCATAGCGACAGGCCAGATCGTACTTGCGCAACGCGAGCCGGAAATTATGGGCGACCGCCTGCAGGACCCGATCGCCCTGATCATGGCCGTAGGTGTCGTTGAATTTCTTGAAGTGGTCGACATCGAACATGAGGACCGCAAGCGAGCTGCCCGTGCGGGCGGCGCGGTGGTATTCGGTGCTGAGCGTCTCGTCGAGGTGGCGGCGATTGTAGAGGCCGGTGAGCCCGTCGGTGGTCGACAGGCGGCGCAGTTCATCCTCCAGCCGTTTCTCCTCGGTGATGTCGCGCAGCAGTGCCGCAGAGCCGACGACGTTGTAGTCGTTGCCGAGGATGGTCGAGGCGTACACATGCAGCGTGCGCCCATTGTAGTGGGCCGTCGCGGGGCCATCCGTGTCGGGCTGCGTGAGCCAGCGCTGCATCGCCTCGGGGTCGTCGAGCAGGTGGTCGAAGCCCTCCTCGATGATGCGCTCCGCCGACTTGCCGAGCAGAAGTTCGGCGGCCGGATTGACCAGCACGATACGGCCGTTGCCGTCGGTGACGACGATTCCCTCGCCGGCGCCGTGGATGATGGTGGTGAGCTTGTCCTGCTCCCGGCGCAGTCCGTCGTAGGTCGTGCGCAGCTCCGAGGTCATGCGGTTGAAGCTCGTCGCCATGCGGCCGAGTTCGTCGCGCGTGTGAATCGGGACCTGGTGGTGGAGGTCGCCGTCCGAGACGCGCGCCATTGCGTCGGTGACCCTTTCCAGCGGCTCGACGACCGTGCGCCCCAGCATGTAGCCGGTGAGCAGCATGGTCGCCATCAGGGCGAGCGCAAGTCCGCCGATCGCATACTGGCGCACTTCGAGGATGTCACGTTCGACCGGCAGCAGCGAAGTCGTCAGCTTGATGACGCCGCGCACCGGGTCGCCCGTGCCGTGGCAGCGGCTGCACGATTCGATGGCGCGGATGGGCGCGAGATAGGTCAGCACGCGATGGCCGCTCGCGTCGTACTCATAGACGGGCACGGGCTTGGCATCGGCAATCGTGCGCAGCAAGGCGGGGTCGTCTGCGGCCAGCACC
The DNA here is from genome assembly GCA_029289265.1 of Gammaproteobacteria bacterium. Lineage (GTDB taxonomy): Bacteria > Pseudomonadota > Gammaproteobacteria > Burkholderiales > Rhodocyclaceae > JARFTX01. The sequence continues at coordinate 31,403 of JARFTX010000010.1, read as the reverse complement.
TGCACGCGCTCCTCATGGTCGCGCAGCATGAAGTCCTCGCTGCCGCGACGTCGATTGACCGCTTCGACCGTATGGTTGTCCTTGAAGGCTTCCTCGCCCGACTTGCGCAGGATGCGAAAGTCGAGCACCTCCGGCACGCTCTTGAGGCGCTCTGCGTAGGATTCGGCGATGTCGGCGGTGCCGGCCAGCATCACCGCCTGAAGTCCCTGGGTGACGCTCTCGGTGAGCTTGAGCATCGTGCGCTCGTTCTGCTCGAGCACGGCGCGCTCCTGCTGCCAAGTGAAAAATATCGCCATCGTCACCAGAACGGTGGTGAGGGCGATACCGACGGCGGCCGTGATCTTGTAGCGAATTCGCATATCCTGGGGCATGTTCTCGTCGTGCAGGTTTCGTTGGATCGATAAGCGGAATCGTGCCGATTGCCGGCATCATATCCGATCCTACGAACAAGGTGATAGTGCGACGATGGGGGTGATGGCCGCGCGGAGGTGTTTCCACGCACGTCGCCGCAAGGGCAACTAGGCGCGCACCCCGAACATCATGCGACGCGCCAGCAAGCCACGCAGCGGCGGGGCGAGATCGCAGGCGAGCAGTCCGGCGCCGCGCATCCGCCGCAGTGCCGATGACGTATTGCCGAAGAGCCGCACCAGCCCGTCGGTGATGCCGATGCTGGAGAAACGGTCGAGCCGGCGTGTACGCGCATAGGTGTCGAGGACCGTGGCCGCGCCCGGGTCGTCCCCGCCATCCCGAAGCGTCTGCGCCAGGGTGTGCACGTCGCGCAGAGCCAGGTTGAAGCCCTGCCCCGCGACGGGGTGCAGGGTCTGGGCAGCGTTGCCCAGCCAGACGGTCCGCGCGCCGGTGGGATTGCGGCGGAAGTGCAGGCCCAGGGGATAGCGGTTGCGCGCATCGATCGACTCGAGCCGCACCCTTTGGCCGATGGCTTGCTGAAGCAATGCCAGATAGGCCTTGTCGTCGAGCGCCAGCAGGGAGTCCGCGCGTGCCGCCGCGACGACGTGCACGAGCGCATAGCCGTCCTCCATCGGCAGCAGTGCAAGCGGGCCTTCCGCGGCGAAGCGCTCGAAGGCGAGGTTGCGATGCCCGCCGCGCACGCCGACGCGCCCGATGAGCGCGTGCTGTCCGTAGTCGTGGCTGCAGACGCCGGCGTCGTCGGCGCGCAATTGCCCTTCGGCGCGGACGGCCAGACGCGCGGCGAGTGCGGTGCCGTGCCGTTCAGTGCCGGTTCCGGCCAAGCTCGCAACGACCCCCTGCGGCCCGGCCTCGACGCCGGCCACTTCAGTCTCGTCGAGGACCTCGATGCCGGCGGCCTCGACCGCGGCGCGCAGGACGCGGGCAAGCGCACCGGCCGGGAGCACGTAACCGAGCGCCGGCAGATCGTGTTCGGCGGCGGTGAGCAGGGTGCGGCCGAAGCCGCCCTGCTGCGAGACGTGGATGGATTCGATCGGCGTGACGGGCAGGCCCTGCCAGACGCCCAGGCGCTCGAGCAGAAGCCGTGATCCCCAGGCGAGCGCGAGCACCCGCGGATCCTGAGCGGCGGCCTGGGCGGTGCGCGCATCGACCAGCGCGATATCGAGCCCGCTGCCTTCGAGGGCGAGCGCGAGCGCCAGTCCGACCGGGCCCGCGCCGACGATCAGTGCATCATTGCGCCGCATCGGCCGCCTCGCGCATCAGCGCCTCGATCGCATCGACCGTGCGCGGCGCGCCATCGGTGATGAACTCGCAGCCCGTCGCGGTCACGACGGCATCGTCCTCGATGCGCACGCCGAAGTTCCAGAACGCCTCCGGCACGCCCTCGGCGGGCCGGATGTAGCAGCCCGGCTCGACCGTGAGCACCATGCCTGCCTCGAGCGGGCGCCATTCGCCCTGCAGCTTGTACTCTCCCGCGTCGTGGACGTCCCGGCCCAGCCAGTGGCCGGTGCGGTGCATGTAGAAGCGCCGGTACTCGCCCGCCTCGAGGACGTGCTCGAGCGAGCCGCGCAAGAGCTTCAGGTCGATCAGGCCCTGCGCGATCACTTTCACCGCGGCCTCGTGCGGCTCGTTCCAGTGCGCGCCCGGTTTGACCGCCTCGCGCGCCGCGTGCTGGGCTGCGAGCACGATCTCGTAGACGTCCCGCTGCGGGCCGTTGAATCGGCCGCCTACCGGGAAGGTGCGGGTGATGTCGGAGGCGTAGCCATCGAGTTCGCAGCCGGCGTCGATCAGCAACAGGTCGCCGTCGGCCATGCGCCGCTCGTTGCCGACGTAGTGCAGGACGCAGGCGTTCGGTCCGCTTGCGACGATCGAGGGATAAGCCGGGGCCTGGCTGCCGGCCGAGCGAAAGGCGTGCAGCAACTCGGCCTCGATCTCGTATTCGTGGCGGCCGGGGCGGGTCGCCGCCATGGCCCGGCAGTGGGCGGCGGCCGAGATCGCGGCGGCCCGGCGCATGGTCGCGAGTTCGCTGGCGTCCTTGATGAGGCGCATCTCGTCGAGTTCGGCGCGCACGTCGCGCAGGCTGTGCGGCGGCACGGTGCCGGCGCGCGCATTGGCGCGCACCGCGTTCAAGGCCCGGGTGATGCGGTCGTCCCAGTCGCGGTCGTAGCCGAAGCCGCACCACAGCACCGGCTGGTCGGCGAGCATCTGCGGCAGGCGCAGGTCGAGATCGCCGATGGTCCAGGCTTCGTCGAAGCCGAACAACTCGCGCGCCGCTTCCGGGCCGTAGCGGAAGCCGTCCCAGATCTCCCGCTCCTCGTCCTTCTCGCGGCAGAAAAGTATGCTGCGCGGCGTCTCGCCCGCCACCAGCACCACCGCCGCCTCGGGTTCGCCGAAGCCGGTGAGGTAGTGGAAATAGCTGTCGAAGCGATAGGGAAAGTGGGTATCGCGGTTGCGCGCGCGTTCGGGCGCAGTCGGCACGACGGCGATGCCGCCGCCGGCCGCGAGCATGCGCGCCATCAAGCGCTCGCGGCGGGCCTTGAAGGGCGCGAGATCGGGAACGGGGGGGGCGGGGGCGGCACTCATCGGGCGATTATGTCATGTCGGCGCGGGTTGGCATTCGACACGGGGCTATGCGGGCAGTTCGGCTGCCGGGCCGGGTCAGCGGGCGCGCAGCCGCGCGTCCAGCGCCGCGAGCCGCTCCGGCGTGCCGACGTCGACCCAATCGCCCGGATGCCGCGCCCCGCTGACGCGCCCGTCACGCATCGCCTGTCTCAGCAGCGGGCCGAGCGGGGCCCGCGCGCCGTCGGGAAGTTCCGCGAACAGGGCCGGGTGGTAGACGCCCAACCCCGCGAAGGTGAGTCGCTCGCCCCGGTCTTCCGTGACCCGCCCGCCGTCGAGCGCGAAGTCGCCCTGCGGATGATGCTCGGGGTTGGGTACGAGCAGCAGGTGGGCGAGATCGCCATCGTCGGCGAGCCGCATTCCGTTCTCGGCCAGCGCCGCGAGATCCGCGTCGCAGTGGATGTCGCCATTGACGACGATGAAGGGTGCGTCGCCCAGCAGCGGCAGTGCCCGGCGGATGCCGCCGGCGGTTTCGAGCGCCTCGGCTTCAGGGGAGTAGGCGATCTGCACGCCCAGCGCACGCCCGTCGCCGAGTGCCGCCTCGATCAGGTAGCCCAAATGGGCGTGGTTGACGACCAACTCGGTGACGCCGGCAGCGCGCAGACGCTCGATGTGCCAGACGATGAGCGGTTTTCCCCCCACCTCGAGCAGCGGCTTGGGGCAGGCGTCGGTGAGCGGGCGCATGCGCTCGCCCCGGCCCGCCGCGAGGATCATCGCCTTCATTGCATCAGGCCTAAAAGGTGTAGCCGACCTCGATCGGCTGGGGGTCGATCGCGTCGAGCAGGCGCGCGAGCGGGGTGAGCTCGCGGTAGCGCTGGCAGGTGCGGCGCAGGTGCTCCATGACGAGCGGCAGGTCGTCGAGATAGCCCGCCTTGCCGTCGCGATGATAGAGGCGGGCGAAGATGCCGAGCACCTTGAGGTGGCGCTGCACACCCATCCAGTCGTAGTCGCGGTGGAAGTCGGCGAAGTCGGCCCGGACCGGCAGGCCGAGTGCGCGCGCCGCTTCCCAGTAGCGCACCAGGAGGTCGAGTGTGAACGCCTCGTCCCAGCGGATGTAGGCGTCCTTGAAGAGCGAGACCAGGTCGTAGCTGATCGGGCCGTACACCGCGTCCTGGAAGTCGATGACGCCGGGGTTGACGGCGTCGGGCAGGTGCATGAGGTTGCGCGAGTGGTAGTCGCGATGGACGAAGACCTGCGGCTCGGCGAGGTTCACGTCGAGGATCCGGTCGAAGGCCGTGAGCAGCGTCGTGCGCTGCGCGTCGCTGAGCGTGACGCCGCGGTGGCGGGCGACATACCACTCGGGGAAGAGCATCATTTCGCGCAGCAACAGTTCGCGCGAATATTCGGGAAGTACGCCGGGCCGGCTCGTGCGCTGGATCGCGATCAGGCTGCCGAGCGCATCGGCGTAGAGGCCGGAGGCATTGTCCGCGTCGAGCGCGGCGAGATAGGTGGTATCGCCGAGGTCCGACATCAGGACGAATCCGCGCTCGGGGTCTGCGGCGATCACTTCGGGCACATGCACGCCCGCGGTCTGGAACAGCGCCGCAATCCTCAGCCACGGCCGGCAGTCCTCCTGCGCGGGCGGAGCGTCCATCGCGATCAGGCTCGGACCGCCGTCGTCGGGACGCACCCGGAAGTAGCGGCGAAAGCTCGCGTCGGCCGACGCCGGTTCGATGGTGAGATTCCGGCCCGGCTTCTGTACGCACAGCCACTGTTCGAGTTCTGCAAGTCTTTGCACGGGGTGCTCCGCAGCCTTCGTGTAAAATTCGCGAGTTTACCAAATGCGCCGGCGCCATCGCCCTCCGCTGCGTGGCGGCCGCAATGTCAGGGAGCACTCGGTTGCACGCATCGGGATTGAGAACCCGCCTCAGGCGCTTGCCGCTCTTGCTTTGCTGCATGTCGGGTCCGCTTTTCGCCGCGGACGCGCCGCTGGTGGTCTCGCCCGATCTGATCGCCCCGCGTCCGGGGGTGCCCGCGGTCGCGTCGGAGGCGCCTGCGGCTGCATCGGAAGTGCGTGCGCCGGCTGGGGGGCCGACCCCTGCGGCGGATCAGGCGTACGGGGGCGCTCCGGCCGCGTCGGCGAATCCCGCTGTCGGAGCCGGCCCCCGCGAGGCCACCGACCTGCCCACGCCGGCCCCCGGGGCGACCGAACTGCGGGCCCTGCGCATCTTCGGTACGCGTGCGCTCGAACTGGTCGCGGACGGCGAAGCCGAACTGCAGCGCGACGACATCCGGGTCTCGGCCGATCGCCTGACCTACCGGGAGCTCACCGACGAGGTCCTCGCCGACGGCAACGTGAGGCTCCTCAAGGACGGGACGGAAGTGACCGGACCGCGCGCGCGCTTGATCGTGCACGAGTGGACGGGCGAGGTCGAGACGCCGCGCTATGCGCTCACCCGCCCGACCGCGCCCGAGACGCCGGATGCGCCGCGCGAGGTCACCGGCAGCGGCGAGGCCGAGGTGATGCTGCTCGAAGGGGAGAACCAGTATCGGCTGCGGCGCGCGACCTGGACGACTTGCGAGGCGCCCGATCCTGACTGGTACATCAAGGCCGACGATCTGCGTCTCGACTACGACCGCGAGGTTGGCACCGCCCATGGCAGTTCCATCGTCTTCAAGGATGTGCCGATCTTCTGGTGGCCGTGGACCGACTTCCCGCTGGTCGCGCAGCGCAAGTCGGGCTTTCTCACCCCCACCGCGGGCATTGCCAACCGGACCGGCGTGGACGTCTCGCTTCCGTACTACTGGAACATCGCGCCGAACTACGATGCGACCCTCTCGCCGCGGCTGATGGCGCGGCGCGGGCTGCAATTCGGCGGCGAGTTTCGCTACCTCACGGCCTCGTATCGCGGCGAGAGCCGGCTCGAATGGATGCCGCGCGACCAAGTCACGCGCGAACGCCGCTCGCTCGGTTCGCTGCAGCATCAGCACCGCCTCGCACCGGGGCTGCATGCGTCGCTCGATGTGAACGCGGTGTCGGATCGCACCTATTTCGAGGACCTCAGCTCGCGTGTCGCGGTGGCCGTGCAGACCAATCTGCTGCGCGAGGGGCGGCTCGGTTACTCGGGAGGCGGGTGGTGGACCGCCTCGGCGCTGGCGCAGAGCTATCAGACCCTTTCCGGCGTGGCGCCGTATCGCCGCCTGCCGCAGCTTGCGCTGAACGCGGCGCGGCGCGATCTTCCGGCCGGCGGGGTATTCGCCTTCGCGGGCGAGTTCGCCCGCTTCGACCATCCCGACGCACAGCGCATCACCGGCAATCGCCTGGTCGCCTATCCGCAGTTGTCGCTGCCGTACCGTCAGGCAGGGTACTTCATCGTGCCCAAGATCGGCCTGCACGTGACCCGCTATGACCTGGATCGCCCGTTCATCGCCGACGGGCGTGAGGATATCCAGCGCACCGTGCCGATCCTGTCGGTCGACGGGGGCCTGTTCTTCGACCGGCCTCTGAGCCTCTTCGGCGGCGACTACGAGCAGTCGCTCGAGCCGCGCCTCTTCTACGTGCGCGTGCCGCACCGCCGCCAGGACGACGTGCCGGTCTTCGACAGCGCCCGCTACGACTTCGGCTTTGCGCAGATCTTCTCCGAGAACCGCTATTCCGGCTCGGACCGCATCGCCGATTCCAACCAGGTCACGGTGGCGGTCACTTCGCGCCTGGTCGAGTCGGCGACCGGCATCGAGCGCCTGCGCGGCACCATCGGCCAGCGCTACTACTTCTCCGACCGCCGCGTCGCGCTTCCCGGCGAGACGCTCAGTCTGAGCAACAGCACCGACATCCTCGCAGCGCTCGCCGGCCGCGTCACCGCGACGACGACGCTCGATACGAGCCTCCAGTACAACCCCGAAGACGGTCTCGCCGAGCGCTTCAACTTCTACCTGAGCTACCGCCCGGGGCACGCCAAGGTGCTCAACCTCGGTTATCGCTATGCCCGCGACGCGGTGCAGGACGCGCGCGACGGTCTGCGCGACCTCGATCTCTCGGCGCAGTGGCCGCTCGGCGGCCGCTGGTTCGGCGTGGGGCGGATCAACCGCTCGATCAAGGAAGGACGCATCACCGAGGCGGTCGCCGGGGTGGAGTACGATGGCGGTTGCTGGGTCTTCCGCACCGCGGCGCACCGTTTCGCGACCAATCCCGACGACGTGACCAATGCGCTCTTCGTGCAACTCGAGTTGAGTGGTCTGGCCAGCCTGGGGTCGAATCCGGTCAATCTGCTCAGGCGCAGTGTGCCGGGCTATGGCAAGATCAGCGGTACCATCTCGGACCGGATCTTCGGCGGTAATTGAGCCGCTGTGACATGATCGCCGCAGACCGCCGATCCGTTCGCGAGGCCCGGGGCAAGGCGCCCATTGCAAACCTACCCAGCCCATAATCGAGTTCGCACTCCATGCCCATGATTTCCGCACCCAGCCTGATGGCCGCCGCCGCTGTGGCGATGGTGGTCCTCTTTTCCGAGCCGCTCCAGGCGCAGCAGTCGGTCGCCGTCGACCGCGTCATCGCCGTCGTGAACAATCAGGTCGTCACCGAGGTCGAGTTGCGCAACCGCATGCGCCAGATCGTCGCCCAGCTCGAGCGCCAGGGCATCCAGTTGCCGCCCGAGGACGTGCTGGAGCGGCAGATCCTCGAGCGCCTGATCCTCGAGCGCGCACAGATCCAGCTCGCCAATGAGACCGGCCTCCGGGTCGACGAGGCGACCCTCGAACGCGCCATCGCGCGCATCGCCGAGAACAACGACTTGTCCGAAGCGGAACTGCGCGCCGCGCTCGATCAGGACGGCATCCCCTGGACGCGCTTCCGCGACGAGATCCGCACCGAGATCCTGCTGAGCCGCCTGCGCGAGCGCGAGGTCGACAGCCGGGTCACGGTCACCGACGCCGAGGTCGACATGTTCCTCGCGAACAACCCGGATGCGTTCTCGGGGCGCGAGTTCCTGCTCGCGCACATCCTGATCCGCGCGCCCGAGTCGCCCACCCAGCAGGATGTCGATCGGATCAACGCGCGCGCCCAGGAGGCCGTGCGCCGCCTTCAGGCCGGCGAGGACTTCGGCCAGGTCGCCGCCGCGCTGTCGGACGCCCCCGATGCGCTCGAAGGCGGCTCGATCGGCTGGCGCACCCAGGACCGCCTGCCGGGCCTCTTCGCCGAAGCGGTGCGCACACTCCAGGCGGGGCAGGTGTCGCCGGTGATGCGCAGCGCGGCGGGACTCCACATCGTCAAGCTGGTGGCCGCACGCGGCGGCGAGCTGGCTGGCGCAGAGCAGGTCGAGCAGACGCGGGCGCGCCACATCCTGCTGCGCACCTCCGAAGTGCTCTCCGACGGCGAGGCGCAGAGCCGCCTGCTCGCGCTGCGTGAGCGCGTCGTGCACGGCGAGGACTTCGCCGAACTGGCGCGCGTGCACTCGGTCGACCTTTCGGGCGCCAAGGGCGGCGATCTCGGCTGGCTGTATCCGGGCGACACCGTGCCGCAGTTCGAGCGGGCGATGGATGCGCTCGCGCCTGGCGAGGTCAGCGAGCCGGTGCGCTCGCCCTTCGGCTGGCATCTCATCCAGGTGATGGAGCGGCGCGCCGAGGACGTCTCGGACGAGCGCCGGCGCAACGTCGCGCGCGGCGCGCTGCGCCAGCGCAAGGCCGACGAGGCCTACGAGGAGTGGCTGCGCGAGATGCGCGACAGCACCTACGTCGAGTTCCGGCTCGAGCGGGAGTGACTCGCTTCGTGGCCGGCAACGTCCCCGTCCTGGCGATCACCAGCGGCGAGCCGGCGGGCGTCGGTCCGGAGTTGTGCAGTGCGCTCGCCGGGCGCACCTGGCCGGCAAGACTGGTCGTGCTCGGCGACATCGGCCTGATCCGTGCGCGCCTCGCCGGACGGCAGCCCACTGTCACGGTGGTCGAGTGGGCGCCCGAGTCGATGCCGCGAACAGGCGTGCTGGAAGTCCTGCACGTCGGCCTGTGTGCGCCGGCACAGGCCGGTATCCTCGACCCGTCCAACGCGCCGTACGTGCTTGCCCTGCTCGATCGGGCCATCGACGGCTGCCGGCGCGGCGAGTTCGCCGCCATGGTGACAGCGCCCGTGCACAAGGGCGTCATCAACGACGCAGGCATCGCCTTCAGTGGCCACACCGAGTATCTCGCCGAGCGCACCGGCACGCCGCGCGTGGTGATGATGCTGGTGGGCGGCGGGCTGCGGGTCGCGCTGGCGACGACCCATCTGCCGCTCGCACGGGTGCCGGCGGCGATCACCGAGGCGATGCTCGACGAGACTCTGCGCATCCTGCATCGCGACCTGGTCGCGCGCTTCGGCCTTGCCGTACCGCGCATCCTGGTGGCCGGGCTCAATCCGCATGCCGGCGAGGGCGGCCACATGGGCCGCGAGGAAATCGAGGTCATCGCCCCGGTGTTGGATCGGTTGCGCGGCGAAGGCATGGACCTCGTCGGTCCGCTGCCGGCCGACACCCTGTTCGTGCCGCACACGCTGGCGCGTGGCGATGCGGTGCTTGCGATGTATCACGACCAGGGCCTGCCCGTGCTCAAGCACGCGAGCTTCGGCGGCGGGGTCAATGTCACGCTGGGGCTGCCGATCGTGCGCACCTCGGTCGACCACGGCACCGCGCTCGACCTTGCCGGCACCGGCCGGGCCGATCCGGGCAGCCTGATTGCAGCGGTCGAGCTGGCGATTGCAATGGCAGACGTGCGGGCAGGGGCGCTCTCATGAGCGGTCATCGCGCCCGCAAGCGTTTCGGGCAGAACTTCCTGGTCGATCAGGACATCATCGGCCGGATCGTCGATGCGGTGCGACCCCGGCCCGGCGACGTGCTGGTGGAGATCGGACCCGGCCTGGGCGCGCTCACCGAGCCGCTGCTCGAGCGCGTCGACCATCTGCACGTGGTCGAGATCGACCGCGACCTGATCGCCCGCCTGCGCCGCCGTCACGACGCGGCGCGGCTCACAATCCACGAGGGCGACGCGCTCGATTTCGACTTCGGCACGCTGGGTGCGCCGCTGCGCGTGGTCGGCAATCTGCCCTACAACATCTCGACACCGCTGCTCTTTCACCTTGCGGATTACGCCTCGCGGCTGCGTGACCTGACCTTCATGCTGCAAAAGGAGGTCGTGATGCGCATGGTCGCCGAGCCCGGCAGCGCGGACTACGGGCGCCTCTCGGTGATGCTGCAGTACCGCTTTCGCATGGCGCACCTGTTCGACGTCCCGCCCGAGGCCTTCCGCCCTGCACCTCAGGTCACCTCGAGCATCGTGCGCATGGAGCCGCGGCCGGCAGAGGTGCTGGAGGCGCGCGACGAGGCGCTGCTGGGGTGCGTCGTCGCCGCGGCGTTCGGCCAGCGGCGCAAGACTCTGCGCAACACCCTGCGAGAGTTCATCGACGAGGCGGGGCTTGCGGCGCTCGGCATCGATGCCGGTCTGCGCGGCGAACGGCTCGCGCTCGCCGACTTCGTCGCCATCGCCAATCGGGTCGCCGCCGGCGCGGGGCAGGGCAGCGGACCCAAATAGAATCGGGCGGCCCGAGGCCGCCCGAAACTCGTGGTGCCGGCCGTTGGCCGGCAGAGTCGTCAGGCGCGCTTGGCCGGGCAGGTATTGACGCCGAGCAGCGTGTAGGCCGGGCACCAGCCGAGCAGGCCGGTGGCGAGCGGCACGACGCCGATCCAGGTCCAGGGGGCGCCGATGCCCATGATCGCCAGGGCGATCAGGACCAGGCCGGCGACGATGCGCAAAATCTTGTCGATGGAACCGACGTTCGTTTTCATGTGCGTTCTCCGTTGAATATTGATCGGGGTGCGGTGAACGTATTTCAGCAAGTCGGCGGCGCACGGTCTGTAACCTGGGTTACATAGCGCATTGGGCGGGGTCGCCGGGCCCAATGCGCCTACTCGTGGCGCCCTTCGCTCGCCAGCTTGCGCAGGCCGGCCGGATCGAGGATCTCGATCTGCTCGCGCGAAAGCCGCACCAGCCCCTGGGCGGCGAAGCCCTTGAGCAGTCGGCTGACGAACTCGCGCACACTGCCCAGCTCGTCGGCGAGCTGCTGGTGGGTGACGTGCAGCACCCGGCCTTTGCCGAGCAGCAGGGCGGCGAGGCGCTGGTCGAGGCGCTGGAAGGCGACCTCCTCGATCAACTGCATCAGGATCCCGATGCGCTCGGCGAAGAGATGGAAGACGAAGTCGCGGAAGGCCGGCTCGGCGAGCAGCTCGTCGAAAACCGGGCGCGCGAGCAGCATCAGCTCCGTGTCCGATTCGGCGATGCCGCGCGCGTTGTAGTCCTCGTGGCCGAGCAGGCACGACGACGAGATGATGCAGGTTTCGCCCGGCGCGACGCGGTAGAGCGGCAGCTCCCGCCCGTTGGGGGCGCACTTCAGGACTCGCACCGAGCCCTCGATCACGAACGGGAAGCCCTCGCAGGCCTGGAGGTCGTCGAAAAGCAGGCTCCCGGCAGGCACACGCACCCAGCGCGCGCCGCCGAGCAGGCGCTCGCGGGCCGACGGCGGCAGCGCGGCGACCATCGGATAACGTTCGGCGAGTCGGTCGGTCTGATGCGGCGTGGCGGACATGGCGGCTCCCGGTCCTTGCTCGGTGAATATTCTACAGATCGAGCTCGACGACGACAGGGGCATGGTCCGAGGGGCGTTCGAGCTTGCGCGGCGCCTTGTCGATGGTGCAGGCGCGGCAGTGATCGCGTAGCGCGGGCGAAACCAGGACGTGGTCGATGCGCAGGCCGAAGTTGCGGCGAAACGCCCCCTGGCGGTAGTCCCACCATGAGTAGCTGCCGTCGGGCTGATCGAACAGGCGGAAGGCGTCCACGAGGCCGAGTTCGGTGAGCTTGCGGAAGGCGGCGCGCTCGGGCGCGGAGACGTGGATTTCGTCGGTCCAGCCGGGGTGGGCATCGCGGTCCTCGGGCGCAACGTTGAAGTCGCCGGTGAGCACCAGGCGCTCGTGGGTGCGCAATTCTCCGGCGAGCCAGGCCGCGAGCGCGTCGAGCCAGCGCAGCTTGTAGGCGAACTTCTCGGAGCCGACCGCCTGGCCGTTGGGAAAGTAACCACAGACGATGCGCACGCCCCCGACGGTGGCTGCGATCAGGCGCCTCTGCTCGTCTTCGAAGCCGGGGATACCGCGGGTCGGCTGCTCGGGTTCGGTGGGCGCCAGGATCGCGACGCCGTTGTATGTCTTCTGACCATTCACGACGGCCCGATAGCCGGCCGCGCCCAGTTCCTCGAATGGAAAGGCCTTGTCCTCCTGTTTGAGCTCCTGCAGGCACAGCGCATCGGGCCGGTGCTCCGCGAGCCAGTCGAGTACCTGCGGCAGGCGGATCTTGAGGGAATTGACGTTCCAGGTGGCGATCTTCATGTCAATGCGGGTAGCGTCTGCGGTGGTCGATCTCGCAGCGTAACTCAATTCCGATTGGGCGGTCTGCGCTCCGCGCAGGAGCGCTCGTCCATTGGGCTGCCCTCTTGGCCCCATCGCGCGACTGTCGGAAAACTTTACACATGCAACCCGTCGGCCCCTTTGTGCGCTGCTCGAGTGTGTGCAGGTTCATGTACTTACGGGCGATTTTCCGATCTGGCACGAACTGTGCTGGATTTCACATGACGGGAAAAATACTCGAACAAGAAATCTGCCGGTGGGCATGTGTTTTGCATGGGACGGTTGTCTGGCTCGATCGAAACGACCGCCTGCTCGGTACCGCTGGTGTGGCCCGCCGCACCGCGTGCCAGTGCAATACGGGGGGTGGGACATGGATCCGCAGGACGGGATGGAGCAGCGGGTCGACTGGGCCATGCGCCAGTATGTCGATCGCATCGTCGAATATCTGCTGCACGGTGGCGACCGGGCCAACGCGGGGATGAACATGCTCGAGTATGGTGTGCCTCTGCACGTGCAGCGCCGCATCCTGGATCGGGCACCACAGCCGCCGCACTGACGGCGTGACGCTGTCCCGGCGTCGCTTCACCCCGAGCCGGCAGGGGGCGTGCCGAGGAAGACGCCGGCTTCGGCCGCGTCAGCGCGGTTCCAGCAGGAAATCCATGAAGGCCCGTGCTGCCGGCGACGGCGTGCGCCCGGACGGGCTCACCGCATACCAGTGGCGCACGATCGGAAAACCCTCGGCTTCGAGGATCGCGAACTGCCCCGGCGGGTGCAGGTTGAGCGCCTGCGTTGACACCGCCGAGATACCCAACCCGGCGAGCACGGCCTGCTTGATCGCCTCGGTGCTGCCCAGTTCGAGCCTGGGCACGATCCCGATTCCCAGGCCGGCGAACAGGCGCTCGATCGCCTTGCGCGTACCCGAGCCCTCCTCGCGCGCAAGCCACGGCTCGGCGGCGAGCCGCGCGAGCGAAATTGCCCGCGTTCCGGCGAGCGGATGGTCCGGGGCGGCGATCACCACCAGCGGATTGTCCATGAAGGCGGTGGCGACGACGTCGATCTCCTCCGGCGGTTGGCCGAGCAGGTAGAGGTCGTCGAGGTTCTCGGCGATGCTCGCCAGCACCTGCTCGCGGTTGCTGACGCGCAGCGACACCTCGATCCCGGGGTAGCGGCGGCTGAACTCGCCCAGCAGGCGCGGCGCGAAATACGACGCCGTGGTGATCGCAACCAGCCGCAGCCGCCCGCGCGCGAGGCCCTGGCGCTCGGCGACCGTCATCTCGAAGCGGTCCAGGATGCGGAAGATCTCGCGTGCGGTGAGCGCAAGGTCGTGCCCGGCGTCGGTCAGCACGATCTTCTTGCCGATCTGTTCCACCAGCGGTGCGCCGACCGCGTCGGTGAGCTTGCGCATCTGCATCGACACCGTCGGCTGAGTCAGATAAAGGGTGTCGGCCGCGCGTGTGAAGCTGCCGTGCCGGGCGATGGCCTCGAAGATCTCCAATTGGCGGAAGGTGGTGTGGCGCATGGTCGTGGCCTAAACATAGATATTAATCTATGCATAGTATAGAAAAACGTGACTTTTATTGATGTTAGGTCTCCTGCATGATGCGTTCAACGGCATCGGCCGCTCGACCACGCATCGGAGGAGGCGACATGGCAGGCAAGACCTACAACGCGGGCGTCAAGGAGTACCGCGAGACTTACTGGGAGCCGGGCTACACCCCGCGCGACAGCGACATCCTGGCGGTGTTCAAGGTGGTGCCGCAACCCGGCGTGCCGCGCGAGGAGGCGGCCGCGGCGGTCGCCGCAGAGTCCTCGACGGCGACCTGGACAACGGTGTGGACCGATCTCCTCACCGATCTCGAGTACTACAAGGGCCGCGCCTACGCGATCGAGGACGTGCCCGGCGACGACGAGGCCTTCTACGCCTTCATCGCCTATCCGATGGGGTTGTTCGAGGAAGGCTCGGTGGTGAACGTGTTCACCTCGCTGGTCGGCAACGTCTTCGGTTTCAAGGCGGTGCGCAGCCTGCGGCTCGAGGACGTGCGCTTTCCGCTGTGGTTCGTCACCACCTGCCCGGGGCCGCCGCACGGCATCCAGGTCGAGCGCGACAAGCTCGACAAGTACGGCCGGCCGATGCTGGGCTGCACCATCAAGCCCAAGCTGGGCCTGTCGGCGAAAAACTACGGGCGCGCCGTCTACGAGTGCCTGCGCGGCGGGCTCGACTTCACCAAGGACGACGAGAACGTGAACAGCCAGCCCTTCATGCGCTGGCGCGACCGCTTCCAGTTCTGCCACGAGGCGATCGAGAAGGCCGAAGCCGAGACGGGCGAACGCAAGGGCCACTACCTCAACGTCACCGCGCCGACGATGGAGGACGTCTACGAGCGAGCCGAATTTGCGAAGCAGTTGGGCTCGCCGATCATCATGTCGGACTACCTCACCATCGGCTGGGCAGGACACACCAGCCTCTCCAAGTGGTGCCGCAAGAACGGCCTGCTGCTGCACGTGCATCGCGCGATGCACGGCGTGATCGACCGCAATCCGCGCCACGGCATCAATTTCCGCGTGCTCGCCAAGATGCTGCGACTGATGGGCGGCGACCACCTGCACTCGGGCACCGTGGTCGGCAAGCTCGAGGGCGACCGCGCCGCGACGCTCGGCTGGATCGACCTGATGCGCGACCGTTACGTCAAGGAGGACCGCGCCCGCGGCATCTTCTTCGATCAGGACTGGGGCCAGATGCCCGGCGTGCTGCCGGTCGCCTCGGGCGGCATCCACGTCTGGCACATGCCGGCGCTGGTGTCGATCTTCGGCGACGACTCGGTGCTGCAGTTCGGCGGGGGCACGCTTGGCCACCCCTGGGGCAACGCCGCTGGCGCCGCGGCGAACCGCGTCGCGCTGGAAGCCTGCGTGCAGGCGCGCAACGAGGGCCGCGAGGTGGAGAAGGAGGGCAAGGACATCCTGGTCGCGGCGGCCCGCTCGAGCCCCGAGCTCAAGGTCGCGATGGAGACCTGGAAGGAGATCAAGTTCGAGTTCGACACCGTCGACAAGCTCGACATGGCCCACCGCTGAGCCGCGGCGCAAGCCCGCCCCGAACCCATGGCGCCGCGTGCGCGCCCGAATCCAAGAGGAGCACCCCATGAGCGAAGTGCATGACTACCCGTCCCGCCTGTCGGACCCGGCCAGCCGCAAGCTCGGCACCTTTTCCTACCTGCCGCAGATGGACGCCGACCAGATCCACAAGCAGATCCGCTATATCGTCGAAAAAGGCTGGAACCCGGCGATCGAGCACACCGAGCCGGAGAACGCGTCCAGCCACTACTGGTACATGTGGAAGCTGCCGATGTTCGGCGAGACCGAGGTCGAGCGCATCCTCGCCGAGATCGACGCCTGCAAGCGCGCCAACCCCGGCCACCATGTGCGCCTGATCGGCTACGACAACATCCGCCAGACCCAGGGCGCGAACATGCTGGTGCATCGCGCCCCGATCGAGCGTTAGGGCCCGAGGACTCGCACCATGAACGACGTCACCCGCGAACAATACCTGCTGCGGCAGGAGCCGTACTACCGACCGGTCGCCGACGAGGTCGCGCTCTACGAGGCGGCCTACGCGGTGCGCATGCCGGTGATGCTGAAGGGCCCGACCGGCTGCGGCAAGTCGCGCTTCGTCGAGTACATGGCGTGGCGGCTGGGGCGTCCGCTGATCTCGGTCGCCTGCAACGAGGACATGACCGCGGCCGATCTGGTCGGGCGCTTCCTGCTCGACATCAACGGCACCCGCTGGCAGGACGGACCGCTCGCGACCGCGGCGCGCGTCGGCGCGATCCTCTATCTCGACGAGATCGTCGAGGCGCGCCAGGACACCACCGTGGTGATCCACCCGCTCACCGACCACCGCCGCAACCTGCCGCTCGAGAAGAAGGGCGAGCTGGTCGCCGCCCACCCCGACTTCCAGCTCGTGATCTCGTACAACCCGGGCTACCAGAGCCTGATGAAGGATCTCAAGCAGTCGACCAAGCAGCGCTTCGGCGCGATCGACTTCGATTATCCCGAGGCCGAGATCGAGGCCGAGGTCGTCGCGCACGAGTCGGGGCTCGACGCCGGCCGCGCGGCGAAGCTCGTCCAGGTCGCCCAGCGCAGCCGCAACCTCAAGGGTCATGGCCTCGACGAGGGCATCTCGACGCGGCTCCTGATCTACGCGGCGCAGCTCATCGTCAAGGGCATCGCGCCGCGCGCGGCCTGCCGCATGGCGCTGGTGCGCCCGCTCACCGACGACCCCGACATGCGCGACACGCTCGACGCGGCGGTCGAGACCTTCTTCGGCTGAAGGCGGGGGCGGCGTACCGGGGGCGCGGGATGATGGCGCCGCTGCGTGCCCGTAGCGCCGGGGACTACAGGACGGCCAGGGCATCGGCCGTCTTGGGCGCCGCCGCGCGCCTGGACGGCCGGGCGTCGCGGCGGCAGCACCGGGCGCGGCGGGTGACGAGGCACCCGCTGCGCGTTTCACGTCACCACGGAGTTGGCCATGGGCATCGAACTCGACGATTATCGCGAAGCGCTCGTCGCAGCCGCGCCGCCGCTCGCCCACACCCTCGATGCGCTGGTGCACGAGGCGGCGCGTACGCTCTCGCCCGAGGGGCTGCGCGATTACCTGGACGGCGCCCGCGCGCTCGCCGGCCTGGGCAAGGGGCCGGGGCTGTTGTCGACCTATCTCGAGGAGATGCCGCAGGTCGCGCGCGAGTGCGGCGACGACATCGTGCGCGAGGCGGTCGTGTCGGTGATGAAGCTCGCCTCGATGACTTCGGGCGAAGTGCTCGCGCTGGTGTTCGCGACGCTGCCGACCGCGGCGCGCCGCCTTGGCGACGCGGAGCTGGTGCGCGCCTATCTGCAATTGCTGCACCGGCTCGCCGCGCGCGCGCCGCGCGGCCTGCGGCCGATGCTCGGCGTGGTCGACGAGCTGCTCGGCAAGCTCACGTTGTCGGGGCTGCGGCGCTGGGTGGACTTCGGTGCGGAGGCCTACCGCCGCGACCTGCCGCGCCAGGCCGCCTACTTCGGGCTCGCCACCGAGGACAGCCGCGCCGTGCTGCAGCAGGAGCGGCGCGGCACGCTCTTCGTGGACAGCCAGCGCCGCCTCAATTTCTACCTGCGCGCCCTGTGGGCGCGCGACTTCTTCCTGCGCCCGCACGCCGCCGGCGATGGTGCGGCGCGGCCCTTCGTCGAGGCGCGGGCGCTATTTCTGCCGGACGCCGTCGATGACTGCGGCGCGGTCGCCGGCATCGAGGTCTATCGGGCGATGGCGGCGCACCTCGCCGCGCACCTCGTTTACACGACGGGGCCGCAATCGGCCGAGGCGCTCGCGCCGGCGCAGCGCTTCTTCGTCGGCTTCGTCGAGGATGCACGCGTCGAGTGGTGCGCGGTGCGCGACTTTCCCGGCCTGCGCCGACTGTGGGTGGCGCTCGTCGCCGCCGCGCAGGGGCAGCCGGCGGAGCACGAGACGGTGGCGCTGCTCGAGCGCCTCGCGCTGGCGCTGCTCGAGCCCGCGGCGCGCGTCGGCGACGCCGAGCTCGACGCCTTCGCGGCGCGCTTTCACGCCGGCGTGGCGACGCGCGCACGCGATTCGCGCTTCGCCTGGGAGCTCGGCCTCGAGCTCTTCGCGCTGCTCGCAGCGCGCCGCGCCGTGCCGAGCCTGCGCCTGCTGGAGGGGCTGCGTTTGGTCCATCGCGACGACAATCGCTTCGTCTGGTCGCGCGACGCGCTCGACTGGGCCGATGCCAGTGTGTGGCTGCCGGCGCGCGAACGCCAGGTGCGGCGCAAGGTGGGGCTCATGGAGTTCGTGAACGAGGTCGACGTCGAGACCGCCGGCGACGACGCCCAGGAGATCTGGACGCTGCCGACCGAGCTCTTTCCCTACGAGGACGAGGGCGTCTCGTACAACGCGCGCGAGGGCCGCGAGCCGATCTCGGATCCCTTCCACTATCCGGAGTGGGACGCCCAGGTGCAGCTGCACCGCCCCGACTGGGCCACGGTGTACGAGCATCGCGCCCGGCGCGGCGATCCGGCCACCGTCGACGCCGTGCTCGCCGCCCACAAGGGCGTCTCGCATCGCATCCGCCGCATCGTGGACCGTCTGCGCCCGCAGGGGGTGACGCGGCAGCGCAAGCTCGAGGACGGCGACGAGCTCGATCTCAACGCCGCCGTCGACGCGATGGTCGCGGCGCGCATCGGCCGCCACCCCGACACCCGCATCACGATGCGATACGTCGTCAATCGACGCGACCTCGCCGTGGTGATCCTGCTCGACCTGTCGGAGTCGACCAACGAGAAGGTGCGCGGCGGCGAGCGCACGGTGATCGAGCTCACGCGCGACGCCTGCACCCTGGTCGCGACCGCGATCGCCGGCATCGGCGACGCCTTCGCGATCCACGGCTTTGCCTCCGACGGCCGTCACGACGTGCGCTACTACCGCTTCAAGGATTTCGGCGAGCGCTTCGACGCGGACGCCAAGGCGCGGCTTGCCGGCATGGGCGGGGGGCTCTCCACGCGCATGGGCGCCGCGCTGCGCCACGCCGGCCGCCACCTGCGCCAGCGCGGCGAGCGCCACCGCCTGTTGCTGGTCGTCACCGACGGCGAACCCGCCGACATCGACGAGCGCGACCCGCAGTACCTGCGCCAGGACGCCAGGAAGGCGGTCGAGGAACTGCGCCGCGACGGCGTCACGACCTATTGCCTGACGCTCGACCCACACGCCGACCGCTACGTCGAGCGCATCTTCGGCGCGCGCCACTACACCATCGTCGACCGCGTCGAACGCCTGCCGGAGAAGCTGCCGACGCTGTTCGCGAGCCTGACGCGTTAGCTCGCCCGGCTCGACCGGGCCGATCCGCTACGGGATGTGGGCAGGCGACGCGAGGGGTTTCAGCGCATCGGCAGCGGCTCGCGCGGGTAGCCGACGCGGTCGAGCACGGCGTTCCAGTTTCCCGCCTCGAAGCCGCGCAGGCGCTGCGAGCCGACGGTCGCGGCCGGCACCTCGTCGGGCTCGCCGAAGACGCGGCGGTAGGCGGCCACGTCGTCTTCGGTTGCGATCCGGGTCTCGGCGAACGGGACGCCGCGCGTCTCGAGCAGGCCGCGCGCGCGCTCGCACGGGTCGCCACAGTTCCCGGCGGTGTAGAGATGCACC
The DNA here is from genome assembly GCA_029289265.1 of Gammaproteobacteria bacterium. GTDB lineage: Bacteria > Pseudomonadota > Gammaproteobacteria > Burkholderiales > Rhodocyclaceae > JARFTX01. The sequence continues at coordinate 11,828 of JARFTX010000010.1, read as the reverse complement.
GGGAAGTCGGCGGCGAGCTTGCGCAGGGTGTAGGGCAGGGCGGGGTCGGGCGCCCCCGCGGCGATGCGGCGCTCGACCAGGCGCGAGGCGGTGCCCGGCGGGGGTGGCAGGTCGGAGTAGTTCACGCGGCCCGTGGCGTCGACCCACTCGTACACCTTGTCGGCCGCAACCGCGGCCGGCGGCAGGGCGGCGAAGGCCGCAGCGAGGACGAAGGTCAGAATGCGGTTCATGCGGTCACCATCCCGTTGTGGCGCAGCAGCGCGTCGACCCGCGGCTCGCGGCCGCGGAAGGCCTTGAACGACTCGATCGCCGGGCGGCTGCCGCCGACCGCCAGGATCTCGCGCCAGAAGCGCTCCCCGGTCACCGGATCGAGCAGTGACCCCTTGCCGGCGCCGGCCTCCTCGAAGGCTTCGAAGGCGTCGGCCGAGAGCACCTCGGCCCACTTGTAGCTGTAGTAGCCCGCGGCGTAGCCGCCGGCGAAGATGTGCGAGAAGCTGTTGGGGAAGCGGTGCCAGGCGGGCGGCACGATCACCGCGACCTCGCGCCGGACCTCGTCGAGCAGCGCCAGCACCTGCTCCATCGGCACCGGCCCGGCGGAGGCATCGATCTCGCTGTGCAGGCGCAGGTCGAACATCGCGAACTCGAGCTGGCGCACCGTCTGCATGCCGCTCTGGAAGTTCTTCGCCGCGATCATCTTGTCGAAGAGTTCGCGCGGCAGCGGCGCGCCGGTGTCGACGTGGGCGCTCATCGCCGAGATCACGTCCCACTCCCAGCAGAAGTTTTCCATGAACTGGCTGGGCAGCTCGACCGCGTCCCACTCGACGCCGTGGATGCCGGAGAGCGCGAGCTCATCGACCTGGGTGAGCAGGTGGTGCAGGCCGTGGCCGCACTCGTGGAAGAGGGTGAGCACGTCGTCGTGGGTGAAGGTCGCGGGCCGTCCGCCGACCGGGCCGGGGAAGTTGCAGACCAGATAGGCGACCGGCGTCTGCACCCCGCGCGCGGTGAGCTGGCGGCTGCGCGCCGAGTCCATCCAGGCGCCGCCGCGCTTGGTCTCGCGCGCGTGCAGGTCGAGGTAGAAGTGGCCGATGGTCGCGCCGTCGCGCTCGATGCGGAAGAAGTGGGCGCTCGCGTCCCAGCGCGGCGCGTCCTCGGCGACGATGTCGACGCGGTAGAGGCTGCGGATCAGGTTGAAGAGGCCTTCGAGCACGCGCGGCTCGGGGAAGTACTGCTTCACCTCCTGCTCGGAGAAGGCGTAGCGGCGCTGGCGCAGCTTCTCGGAGGCGAAGGCGACGTCCCAGGGTTCGAGGTTTTCGAGGCCGAGCTCGACGCGCGCGAAGGCGCGCAGCTCGGCGAGATCCTGCTCGGCGAAGGGCTTGGCCTTGGCCGCGAGCTCGCGCAGGAAGGCGAGCACCTCGTCGGCCGACTCGGCCATCTTCGCGACCAGCGACACCTCGGCGTAGTCGGCGTAACCCAGGAGCTTCGCCTCCTCGGCGCGCAGCGCCAGGATGCGGCCTATCAGCGGGCCGTTGTCGAGCTCGGCCGGGCCGCACTCCGAGGCGCGCGTCGCGTAGGCGCGGTACATGCGTGCGCGCAGCGCGCGGTCCTCGGCGTACTGCATCACCGGCAGGTAGCTCGGCATCTGCAGCGTGAGCTTCCAGCCGGGCCGGCCGTCGCGCTCGGCGGCGGCGCGCGCGGTCTCGCGCACGTCCACGGGCAGGCCGGCGAGCTGCGCCTCGTCGGCGATCCACTCGGCGTGGGCGTTGGTCGCGTCGAGCACGTTCTCGGAGAACTTCGCGGCGAGCGCCGAGAGCTCCTCCTGGATCGCCTTGAAGCGCGGCTTGACCGCCTCCGGCAGCTCGGCGCCGGCAAGCCGAAAGTCGCGCAGCTCGTGGTCGAGGATGCGCTGGCGCACCGGGGCGAGGCGCGCATATTCGGGACCGTCGTGCAGCGCCTTGTACTTCTCGAAGAGCGCGAGGTTCTGGCCGACCTCGGCGTAGAAGCTCGACACCTCGGGCAACATGCGGTTGTAGGCCTCGCGCCAGGCGGGCACGTCCATGACGCTGTGCATGTGGCCGACCAGGCCCCAGGCGCGGCCGAGCCGCTCGCCGGCCTCGGTGAGCGGGGCGACGAAGCCGTCCCAGGTGGGCGGCACCGGGTCGGCGACCAGGCGCTCGATCAGCGCGCGGTTCTCGGCGATGAGCTCGCGCACCGCGGGTTCGACGTGCTCGGGGCGGATCGCGTCGAAGCGCGGCAGTCCGGAAAATTCGAGAAGTGGGTTGTCCATGCGTCGCTCGGGGTGATCGGAGGGTGGACGCGATTCCGCCGGCAGAGCCGGCGGAATGCTTGCTGGATTCTAACCCGTACGTCGCGGGCGATGCAGAATCGCTCCGATTGCCGGCGTCAATCGACGAGGTCGCGGTAGGCGTGCCAGGTCGCGTGGCCGAGCAGCGGCAGCAGCACCACCATGCCGATCATCATCGTCGCAAAGCCGACCGCCATCAGCGCGACGATCAGCGCCGCCCACAGCAGCATCGCCGGCAGGTTGGCGACGACCGCGCGCAGGCTGGTCATCATCGCGGTGACCGTGTCGGTGTCGCGGTCCATCAGCATCGGCACGGCGACCGCGGTCAGCGCGAACACGACGCAGGCGATCGCACCGCCGACGATCATGTAGGTTGCGACGAAGCTCATGTGGCTGGTGGACAGGAACACCTCGCGCAGCACGTCGACGCTCGGCAGATCGCCGGGAATCAGCAGCGCGAAGAGGATGGCCGAGAGCCGCTCCCACGCGATCATCACCATCACCAGTACCACGCCGATGGTGAACAGCGAATCGCGGTTGTCGAACACCCCGCGCAGCGACGAGCGCAGCGTCGCGCGCCGCCCCGCGGTGTGCTGGCGCGAGATCTCGTAGAGGCCCGCGGCGACGATCGGGCCGATCAGCAGAAAGCCCGAGATCGCGGCCGTGATCAGATACGGGCGGGGCGCCGCGAACATCAGGATCAGATAGCCGAGGGCGCCGAAGAACACGCCGTAGGCGAGGCTCGCGACGACGTTGTCGCGCAGGTCTTCCCACCCCATGCGCAGCCATTGCAGCGGCCGGGCGGTGTCGATGTGGCGGATGTGCGGCAGGTTGAAGTGTCGATCCAGTGTGTGTAAGGGCATGTCCATGGGCGTCACCTCTCTCGGTCGGGATGGAACAGGCGCTGCACTTATCGGTATAGAAGACGGTCTCCCGTCCACGCTAGCTTTGAGATCGATACGCGTTACAAGTTCTCCGCTCAGGACGTACGGGTAGTGGAGGCCCCGGCTGGCGGTGTCCAGATGTTGCGGCAGCCCGTCTCGCGCATGAAGAAGGCCGCCACGGTGCCGAGTAACGCCGAGGCGGCGAGCAGGCTCATGCCGAGCAGGAAGACCTCGGGCGCGTACTGGCGCACCCCGCCCGCGAGCGTGCCGTCCCAGCCGAGGTCCATGACGAGTCCCACCGCCGGCTGCAGCAGCGCGCCGGCGAGAAAGCCGCCCATGTTGGTGACGCTGGTGCTCATGCCCGAGAGGTGGGGGGGATTGAGTTCCTTGGCGCACGCCCAGGTGAGCGAGAAGCTCGCCGTGGCGAGCCCCATGACCAGGAACAGCGCGTAGCTCAGGGCGAGCGGCATCGTCACCGCCGACAGCCACAGCGCCCACAGCGCGCAATTGAGCAGGCCGGCGGCGGCGAGCACCGGCTTGCGCCGGCCGAGCCGGTCGGAGAGCGTCCCGATCGCGAGACAACCGAGCGCGAAGCCGGCGAAATACAGCGACAGGTGGTTGGCCGCGACGACGCGCTCCAGCCCGTGGATCTGCATCAGATAGGGAGTCGCCCACAGGCCGCCGAAGCCGAAGAAGCTGCCGGCGAGGCCGAAGTTGACGATCACTGGCGGCCAGGTGTCGCGATTCTTCAGCACCTGCCCGAGGCCGCCCAGGACCGAGGTGCGGTCGAAGCGCAGCCGCGGCCCGCTGCTGCCCGTGCCTTCTCGGATGAAGGCCCAGCTCGCCACGGCGAGCAGCAGCGAAAGCACGGCGGTGCCGAGGAACACCGAGCGCCACGACACGACCCCGGCCACCGCCGCGAGCGGCGTGCCGGCGAGCACCGAGCCGGCGTTGCCGATCAGCATCGCGACGCCGACCATGGTCGCGAAGCGGCGTTCGTCGACCCACAGCGCGATCAGCTTGAGCATTGCGATGAAGACCACCGACACGCCCAGCCCGATCAGCGTGCGGCCGAGCATCGCAACGTTCAGGTCCGGCGCGAGCCCGAACAGCAGGCTCCCGGCCGCGGCGATCAGGCAGCCCGTGACCATGATGCGCCTCGGCCCGATGGTGTCGACCAGGATGCCGGTCGGCACCTGCATCACGGTGTAGACGTAGAAGTAGGTCGCCGCGAGCGCGCCCAGCGAGGCGGCACTGGTCTGGAAGGCGGCCGCCAGGTCGCCGGCGATGCCCGCCGGCGCGAAGCGGTGGAAGAAGGACAGCACATAGGCGGCCAATACGACCGCAAAGCCGATCATCCGTGCCGAATCACGTTGCGTCACGCAGTCTCCTCCCGTCGCCGCGTCGTCGTCGCGCGCGGTCTTCGTGTGTGCAGCCCCGTCGCGCCTGGCGGAGCGCTTGTCTCGAATTGCCGCGCCCGCGGGCGCATCGGGCCGTGAGCGAGCGGCGCGGCGAGCGCGTCTTGGGGGCGGAATCGCCCCCGCGTCGGGGCGGATCCGTCAGGCCAGCCGCTCGCCCGTGAGCCGCTCGTAGGCCTCGCGGTACTTGGCGGCGGTGCGCTCGATGACCTCGGCCGGCAGGCGCGGGCCCGGGGCCTTCTTGTTCCAGTCGAGCGTCTCGAGGTAGTCGCGCACGTATTGCTTGTCGTAGCTCGGCGGGCTGATGCCCTCGCGGTAGTCGTCGGCCGGCCAGAAGCGCGACGAGTCGGGGGTGAGCGCCTCGTCGATGAGGTGAAGCCTGCCGGCGCCGTCGACCCCGAACTCGAACTTGGTGTCGGCGATGATGATGCCGCGCGTCCTCGCGTAGTCGGCAGCCTCGCTGTAGAGCGCGAGCGCCGCGTCGCGCGCCTGGGCGGCGAGCGTCGCGCCGTCGACGCCGGTGCCTTCGAGCCGCGCCGCGAGGACGGCGGCGCAGCGCGCCTGCGCTTCCTCGAACGAGATGTTCTCGTCGTGGTCGCCGACCTCGGCCTTGCTCGCCGGGGTGAAGATCGGCGCCGGCAGCTTCGCGGCCTGGGCGAGGCCCGCCGGCAGCGCGATGCCGCAGATGGCGCCGGTCGACTGGTAGTCCTTCCAGCCCGAGCCGATCACGTAGCCGCGCACCACCGCCTCGATCGGCAGCGGCGCGAGCCGCTTCACCACCAGTGCGCGGCCGCGCACCTGATCGCGCTCGTCGGGGGCGACCACCGTCTCGGGGTCGATGCCGGTGAGCTGGTTGGGCACGACGTGGGCAAGCCGCGCGAACCAGAAGTTCGCCAGCGCGGTCAGCACGCGGCCCTTGTCCGGGATCGGATCGGGGAGCACCACGTCGAAGGCGGAGAGCCGGTCGCTGGTGACGATCAAGAGCTTGTCGGCGTCGACGGCGTAGATGTCGCGAACCTTGCCGCGACCGAGGAGCGGCAGGCTCCGGATGGAGGATTCGAAGAGCGGCGTGGCCACGGGTGGAGTCTCGAGGAAAAACGCAGATTATAGGCGAGCCGCGCTCAGTGCTCGACTCCGGCGGACTCGGCCGCGATCTTGCGGCGCATGCGGAAGAGCCCCAGCGCGACCAGGGTAGCGATGACCGGGATGGATACGGCCGTGGCCAGTTCGGGCGTCACCGGCGCGAGGGAGTCCTTGGCGCCCTTGGCGAGGTAGTGCACGAGCTGCGAGCCGTAGTAGGTGATGGCGACGATGGACAGGCCCTCGACCGTCTCCTGCAGGCGCAGCTGCAGCTTGGCGCGCCGGTTCATCTGGGCGAGAAGCTGCTGGTTGTGGCGCTCGAGCTCGATGTCGACCCGTGTGCGCAGGAGTTGCGAGTTACGCGCGATGCGTCCCGACAGGTCCTCCTGGCGGCGGCCAATCGTCGCGCAGGTCGCGATCGCCGGGGCGAGGCGCCGCTCCATGAACTCGCGGATGGTCGGAAAGCCGGCGATGCGGATCTCGCGCAGCTCCTCGATGCGCTGTTGCACCAGCCGGTAGTACGCCGCCGCGGCGCCGAAGCGGAAGGTCGTCTTCGCCACCGATTGCTCGACCTCGGCGGCAAGCCGCGTGAGCCGCCCGAGCACGGCGCGGTCGTCGTCGGGCGAGACGGCGGTGCCCATCGTCTCCATCAGGTCGGCGAGCTCGTCCTCGGCCCGCGACAGCATCCGCCCCACGCCCTTGGCGACCGGAAAGGCGAGCAGCGCGATGACGCGATAGGTCTCGATCTCGAGCAGGCGCTGCACGCTGCGCCCGGCCTGGCGCGGGGTGAGGGTCGAATCGAGGACGAGGAAGCGCGAGAAACCGTCGACGATGCGAAAGTCGGTGAACACCCAGGCGCCGCCCTCGGCCACCTTGGAGGCGACGACCGGCGCGGACTCGGCGGCGACGCGGGCGAGCTCGGCTTCGGGCGGGCGCTGCGCGGCGGGGCGCACCTCGACGTGGGTCGCGACCATCAGGCGGCCGGGAATGTGCTTGCGCCAGGCGGCCGGCACCGCGAGCAGCGCGTCGGCATCGGCCGCGTCGTCCCCGTCGGCGCGGCGGAAGAAGGTGTAGCTCGAGAACTCGTTGTGCCGCTCCCACTTCAGGCGAAACGCGCCGGCGTCGAGAAAGACGTGGCCCGTCTCGGTCTCCGGCACCGGCAGGCCGAGCTGCGCGGCGAGCTGCTCGAGATGCACGGGCTCGCGCCCGGCGCTGCCGTCGTCGTGCAGGAAGGCGAGATAGGTGACGAACTCGGGCGAATCGAGCGGAACCGGCGGACGGGCGTGCACCTCGTCGTTGAGCGTGCGTCGTAGCGGGTGTTCTTCGAAGAGCGACATCGCGGGCGCCGGCGGGTGAAATGCGTGAAGGGTAACCCGCGGCTGCGGCATGCGGAAGGGGCGATCACGGTCGCAGCGAGGATCGCGGCGCCGCGGGCGAACGCGCGGCGACGCCTGCGTCGGTCCAGACCGCACCAGCGGAACTTCGGTGCGCTCGACCGGCGCGCGGGCATCCGCCACGCCGGATCGCCTCCGCTACGGTCGAGACCGCAGCACATGACGCGTAAACGAAAAGACCCCGGCCCGCGCGGGGGGTGCGCGAACCGGGGCGAGGAGACAGCTTCAGTGCGTCAGGATTGGGCCGGGATGATCAACACCTCGACGCGGCGGTTCTGCGCCCGGCCGGCGGCGGTGCTGTTGTCGGCGATCGGGCGGCTGAAGCCGTAGCCGACCGCGTCGATGCGGTTCGCTTCGACGCCGCGCTGGATCAAATAGCTGCGCACGCTCTCGGCGCGGTTCTCGGAGAGCGTCTGGTTGTAGCTCGCCGCGCCGGTCGAGTCGGTGTGGCCTTCGACCCGCACGACCGTGCCGGGATACTGGGCGATGCTGTGCGCGAGCTGGTCGAGCACCGGCCGGAACTGCGGCTTGACGTCGGCGCGGTTGGTGTCGAAGGTAATGTTCTCGGGCGCCTGCAGGCGGATCGTGTCGCCCTCGCGCATCACCTCCACGCCCGTGCCTTCCATCTGGCGGCGCAGCTCGATCTCCTGCTGGTCCATCTGCCGGCCGATCAGCCCGCCTACCGTCGCACCGACCGCCGCGCCGATGATCGTGCCCTTGGTCCGGTCGTCGCGACCCGAGACCGCGCGGCCCAATACCGCGCCGGCAACGGCGCCCACCGTCGCGCCGGTGGCGGTCTTGGCGGTGTCGCCCTGGTAGGGGTTGGTTGCGCAGCCGGCCATGACGAGCACGGCAACGGCTGAAAAAACGACGACATTGTTCATATTGTGCCCCCGTCGAACTCTCGATCACGTCATTTTGCCGATTTGCGGCGCAGAAAGCGCAAATCGGCCAAGCGTATTTGTAACAGCGTATGCCTGAGAGTGCCAGGCTGCAGCGGTTGGTGCGTCCTGGCGACCAGCCGGTCGAGTCGAAGGGGGATCGGTTGCTCAGCGCACCCGCACGTCGAGCGACTCTTCGATCGACGCCGACGGGCGGCGGATGTAGTAGCCCTGGGCTAGGTCGATCGACTGCTCGACCACCTTCTCCAGCACCTCGTCGTCCTCGACGTACTCGGCGACGGTGCGGATGCCGAGTTCGCGCGACAGCGTGACGATGCTGCGCACCAGCGCGCGGTCCTTGTCGTTGTGCTTCATGCCGAGGATGAAGTCGCCCTCGATCTTGAGGAAGTCGATCGGGAAGCGCTTGACGTAGTGGAAGGACGAGAAGCCCGAGCCGAAGTCGTCGATCGCCAGGCGGAAGCCCTCGTTACGCAGCGTGTTGATGAAGCGCTCGAGCAGCGCCATGTTCTTGATGGTCTCGCGCTCGGTGATCTCGAAGACGATACGCGAGGGGTCGATCCCGGCGCTCGCCGCGATGCGGCGCGTCTCCTGGACGAAGTCGTTCAGCACCAGCGCGCGCGGCGACATGTTGAGGAACAGCAGCCCGTCGTAGTCGGCACGGCCGGCGGCCTCGAGGGCACGCTCCATCAGGATGTAGTCGAGCTTGTGCATCAGCCCCATCTTCTCGGCGATGGCGACGTAGGCGTCGGCGACCATCAGCGTGCCGTCCTCGAGGCGGATGCGCGAGAGCACCTCCAGCGCTTCGACGCGGCCCGAGCGCGGGTCGATGATGGGCTGGTAGTAGGGGATTACGCCGCGCGCCTCGACCGCGGCGACGATCAGCATGCTCTTCTCGCTCAGCTCGCGGAAAACCTCGACGACGTCCGCCTCGGTGGGTATCGCGAAGCGGCCTTTGCCGTCGGCTTTGGCCCGGTACATCATGCTGTCGGCGAACAGGAAGAGATCCTTGGTCTCGACCGCGTGGTCGGGGTAGACGGCCAGCCCCAGCGACAGCGAGCCGGTCACGCGGGCGCCGTCCGGAGCCTCGAGCGCGAGCGTTGCGGCCTGTTCGAGGATGCGCTCGGCGACCTCGACCGTGCCGGCGAGATCGGTCTCGGGCAGGATCACGACGAACTCGTCGCCGCCGTAGCGCGCGAGCAGGTCGTCGTCGCGGATCGCGCTGCGGATCTTGGCCGCGACTTCCTGCAGCAGGATGTCGCCGAAGGCGTGGCCGTAGCTGTCGTTCACCGTCTTGAAGTTGTCGGCGTCGATCACCATCAGGCCGAACTTGTAGGCGTGCCGGTTCGAGCGGATCGCCTCGCTGTCGAGCAGCTCCCAGAACACGCGCTGGTTGTAGAGGTTGGTGAGCGGATCGCGGGTCGCGTAGTACTCCAGATCCTTGGTGTACTTGTCGATCGCCTTGACCGAGCCGACCACGTTGAGCAGCGTCGACAGAATGCTCTCGACCACCAGCCAGCGGGTCGGGTCGATGCTCGCCTGGGCCTGCATGCCGATGCCGACGATGCCGCCGATCTTGGGCGCCTCGACCAGCAGCGACTTGGTCTGCACCTCGATGTCGGCGCGCACCAGGTCGGGCGTCTCGCGTGAGTTGTCGGCGACGTTGTGCTCGACCTTGACGGCGTAGCCGCCGGCGAAATAGGGGTTGCGGCCGAGCTGCTCCTTGATCGTATCCTCGAACAGGTTGCGCGACTTGTCCGACGGCGCGTAGCGCCAGAACACTTCGAGGTCGAAGGTGTCGTCGCCGATCTTGAAGATCGAGAACAGTGCATAGGCGGGTAGCACGTCGTCGATGTCGATCAGCAGGCGATTGACATACTCGCGCCAGTCCTTGACGACGTCGGACGTCAGGATGAATTTCTCGAGCAGGCGGATCTCGAACTCGAGCATCTCCTTGTCGACCGCGATCGAGCGCACCCGCTCGGTGAGCTGGCGGACCTCGCGCGCGACCGGGCTGAATTCCTCGAAGCCGAAATCGAGCGAGGTGTTCTCGAGGCTGCGCAGATCGGCGATGCGATTGACGCTGCGGATATTGCCGGTGAGCGTGCGAATCGCGCGGTCGAGCCGGCGGCGGATGTAGAACACCATCAGCAGGGTCGCGACGAACGCGACCGGGATGATGGGGGCGGCGGCGAACAGGAACTGGCTGCGTCCGCCTTCGAGCAGCGGCGTGATGTCCTGGCGCACGTCGATCACGCCGAGCACGTCGCCGGCGGCGGCATTGACGTGGCACTGGCGGCACTCGGCCTCGGCGCGCAGCACGTGCACGAAGCGCACCTGCGGCCCGGTATCGAAGCGCCGGCTCTCGCCGTCGGCGATCGCCTGCAGGATCGCGTCGTCCATCTCATGCTGCGCGATCTCGCCGAACAGCTCGGCCACCCGCGGCGCGCGATAGATGTCGATCTGGTGCTGCGTCTTGCCGACCGAACGGCGGATCGCGGCGACGAACTCGTCGAGTTGCTCGCGCGTCCAGCCGGTGCGCATCAGCTGGAACATCGACTCGAAGGTCATCTCGGCAAAGGTGGTCGCGTCGCGCATCGCCTCCTCGCGCACGGCGCGCTCGAACAGGCCCGAGACGACGTAATGGGTCGCCGCGACCAGGGCGACGGAGAACACCACTGCGGCGGTGAGCAGGAGTCCGCGGATGGTCTTGATCGAAGTCATCGGGTGGAGAACCCAGGCCGTCGACACCGCAGCGGCGGATCCCCGGCGTGATCCGCGCAATGCGACAGCGGCGGCCGGCAAGTGTAACTGGGGGTAACGGCCGGGCGCGAAGAGGCGACTATAACCCGGCACCAATATGGGTAGAAGGCCACAATTGTAAAGTGGGTTTGTGTGCCCAATATTGGGTATACCGATCGCCCCCGAATCGAACCGCCGCCCTCTGCAGCGCTCCGTTCGACGAAGCCGGACGACCGAACGATCGGCCGTTCGTCGGTCTGCGAGGAGTTGGCGGGAACTTCGAAGGGACGCGGCAGTCACCCGGGCATCGCCGACCACCTGAATTCGGGCGATTTGCACGGCCACGGCGCTACCCGGGCGACCGACGCCCGAGATGGGTTCCTTCAAGAGCCACGCAACGCCCGTCCCTTTTCATGCGCCTGCTGCGCCTGATCCTGATTGCGATGCTGTGCCTCACGCTGCCCGCCTATGGGTATGTGCCGCCGATGGCGCAGGACGACTGTGCATCGCAGGCGGCCGGGCGCGCGGCCGGGACTGCGCCGGATGGCGACGCCTGCTGTCCGGACATGGGCATGAGCGGCGCCGGCGGCGCCGACGCGTGCACGGCCGCCTGCAGCGTCGGCGGCACCTGCCGCACGGTCGGCGTGCTCGCGCCGGCAATCGGCGCCGGACCGTCGGCGGCCGATGCCCCGCCGCCCGATCCCGGCGCGACCGCGCGCATCCCCGCGACCGATCCGGCTGCCTTCTGGCGCCCGCCCCGCAGCTAGTCGTCTCCCCGGCAACGGATTCGCCGCACCCGCGCACGCCCTTCGCGTCGCGGCGGCGAGCACCGGTTCGCCGAGCGGCGCCAGGTGCCGGAGAAGGCGCCGTGGCCGCTCCCGCGAACGACGACACTGCGGAGGTGGATGCACATGAATCGGAACCTCATTTTCTGCCGCGGCGCGTGCATCGCGCATCGGCGCCGGTCTTGGCCGGCCTTGGTGCGAGCGGGCGCACGCGGCATCGGGAGCGCGCTGCGACGTGCGCGGCGCGGCGCGTCGCCGCTCGCGGCGTCGCTGCTGGTTGCGCTCGCCGCCCAGGCGGCGACTGCCACGGCGGCGCCCGCGGGT
>JARFTX010000116.1 GCA_029289265.1 Gammaproteobacteria bacterium | reverse complement strand
TCGCGGCCAGCGGGGCGTGGGCGCAAGCCGCGTCCCCTGCATCGCCTGTCGTAACCACGCTCAGGCAGGCGTTCGACGCCGCATGGGCGCGTCAACCCGAGGCGCAGTCGCTCGACATGCGTCAGGCGGCGGCGCTGGCGCGACGCGAGAGCGCCGACAGCTGGTCGGCCGAACCGCCGGCGTTCGAGCTGTCGGGCAAGACCGACCAGCTCAACCGCAACGACGGCAGCCGCGAATACGAGATCGGCCTCGCGGTGCCGCTGTGGTTGCCCGGCGAACGCGCATCGACCGCGGCTCTCGCCGATGCCGAAGTGCGCGCGAGTACGAGCCGCACGCTCGCGGCACAACTGCGCACGGCTGCCGCGGTGCGGGCCGCGTACTGGGATTGGCAGCGCGCGCGCATCGACATCCTGGTCGCACGCGAGCGGCTTGCCAGCGCCCGCGAACTCGCCGCGGATGTGTCGAAACGGGTTCGGGCCGGCGATCTCGCACGCGCCGACCAGCATCAGGCGGACGGAGCGCTCGCGACCGCCGAAGCGTCGCTGGCCGAAGCCAACGGCGCGCTCGCGGGTGCGGAACAGCAGTTGCGCGCCCTGACAGGCATGACGCCTGCGCTTGCCGCGGAAGGACTTTCCGTGGCCGAAGCCGAACCCGCCCCCGCCGGCCCCCCTGTCGCCCTGGAGGCGGGGCATCCGGCCATCGCGGAACTGCGCGATCGGGCGGAGCTTGCACAACGCAGCATGACCCTCGCTGGGATTCAGGGGCGAGCCAATCCCGAGCTGAACCTGGCGACGACGCGTGAGCGCGGCGCATCCGGCGAATCCTGGCAACAGACGGTGACGATTGGCGTACGCATTCCCTTCGGATCCGACACCCGCAACCGCGCCCGTGTTGCCAGCGCCAGCGCCGAGGCGATCGAAGCCGAAACCCAGCTGAGGCTGGAACGCGAACGCCTGACGGCCGAAGTGGATACGGCGCGCGTCCGGGTCGAATCGGCGCGCACCCTGGTCGCCTCTGCCGAACAGCGCGCGCAGTTGGCCCGCGAGTCGCGCGGTTTCTTCCAGAAGGCGTTCCGCCTCGGCGAAACCGATCTGCCGACCCGCCTGCGCATCGAACTCGAAGCCGCCGAAGCCGAGCGTCAGGTGGCGCGTACCCGCATCGAACTGGCCGCAGCCGTGTCCGCGCTGCGGCAGGCCATGGGCCTTCTTCCCGAATGAACACCAGGAACCCGAACATGAAAGCTTCCCTTACCTTAGCGGCGTGGAGCCTTGCCGCCGTCCTTGCGGGCGTCACGCCCCAGGCCCTGGCCGGCGAAGGCCACGACCACGGCGACGCCCCGGCACCCGTGGCCGGGCTGATGCTGCCGCGATTCACCGCCGTTTCGGAGCTTTTTGAGCTGGTCGGCGTGGTCGATGGCAAGCACATCACGCTCTATCTCGACCGCTTCGCCGACAACAGCCCGGTCAAGGACGCAACGCTGGAACTACAACTCGACGGCAAGGCGATCCCCCTCGAAACCCATGCCGACGGCGAGTTCGAAGCCACGTTGCAGGATGCACTCAACCCGGGCGTCGTGTCCGTGACGGCCACGGTCGTTGCCGGACAAGACGCGGACCTCCTTGCCGGCGAGCTGGATCTGCATGAAGAAGCCACCGAGGTGCACGACGAATCGGCCGGACCTGGCTTGAAACCTTACGCAGGATGGCTCGGCGCCGGCGTTCTCGTGCTCGGACTGGTCGGCTGGGCCGCGCTGCGCAAGGGAAACGCCCGCAACCGTTCGGCCGGAGGTGTCGCATGAAACCGGGAATCCTGTTGGTCATTCTGTGCCTCGTTACGGCAAGTGCATCGTGGAACGCATTCGCTGGCGACGGGCACGATCACGGCGACGAAGGCTCCGCGCCCGTCGGCGGCAATGGTCCGCGACGCTTGCCCGATGGCAGCGTATTCCTGCCCAAGCCGGCACAACGCCAGATCGGCGTGCGCACGCTGGTCACGGAAGCGGGCAACCTGCCCCGCACCGTGGCGCTCGCCGGCAAAGTGGTGATGGACCCCAATGCGGGCGGAAAAGTGCAGGCGCTGGTCGCCGGCCGCCTCGAAGCCGGGGCGCGTGGCTTGCCCGGAATCGGGCAGGCGGTGAAAAAGGGCGAGGTGCTCGCGTACGTCGTGCCGTCGGCGGGGCAGATCGAGCGCTCGAACCAGATGGCCCAACTCGCCGAGTTGCGGGCCGCCAAAGTGCTCGCGGAAAAGCGCGTGGCGCGGCTCAAGGAGCTCGCCGACACGGTGCCGCGCAAGGAGATCGAAGCGGCCGAGAGCGAGTTCGCGAGTCTCGCGGCCCGCGTGCGGGCGGTGGGTGCGGGGCTTAGCAATCGCGATGCACTCGTGGCGCCCGTCGCGGGGGTGATCGCGTCGAGCAACGCGGTCGCCGGGCAAGTCGTCGATGCCCGCGAACTGGTGTTTGAAATCGTCGATCCGAAGCGCCTGCGCGTCGAGGCGCTGGCCTACGATGCCGACACCGCCATCGATGTGGCCGGCGCGAGCCTCGCGGTCGGCGAGCAACGCGTGAGGCTCGACTTCCTCGGCGCGGCGCGCAGTCTGCGTGAGCAGGCGCTGCCGCTCGCTTTCGGTGCCGCGGGCGATTCCCTGGCGCGCTTCGCCGTGGGGCAGCCGGTCGAGGTGTTCGTGCAAACGCGCAGCACGCTGCAGGGCGTGAGCGTTCCCGCTGCGTCGGTGCTGAAGAATCCGGCGAACCAGACCATCGTGTGGGTCAAGACGGCGCCGGAGCGCTTCGAGCCGCGCACCGTCACCACCGCCCCGCTCGACGGCGCGAACGTGGCCGTGACGTCGGGCCTCGCAGCCGGGGAGCGTGTCGCCACGAACGCGGCCACCCTGATCAACCAGATCCGCTGACGGGGAGCCCGACCGATGTTCAAGTGGCTACTCGACAATAGTCTCGGAAACCGGCTGCTGGTGATCATCGCCAGCCTGGTGCTGATGGCATACGGCGCATTCACGCTTACACGCACGCCCGTGGACGTGTTCCCGGACCTCAACAAGCCGACGGTCACGATCATGACCGAATCCGGCGGCATGGCGGCGGAGGAAGTCGAACAGCTCATCACTTTCCCGCTCGAAACGACGATGAACGGGCTGCCCGGCGTGGAGTCGGTACGCTCCATCTCAAGCGCGGGGCTGTCCTTCATCTACGTCACCTTCGACTGGAGTACGGAGATCTTCCGGGCTCGGCAGATGGTGTCGGAACGCCTGTCCGCGATGGAGGAAGGCCTGCCCGAGGATGTGATTCCACGCATGGGGCCGATCAGCTCCGTGATGGGCGAGATCATGCAGATCGCGATCCCG
>JARFTX010000115.1 GCA_029289265.1 Gammaproteobacteria bacterium | reverse complement strand
CGGTCGATCGCCGAGAAGCGCTTCAGCCCGTCGACGATGTCGCGGGTGCGCTCGGCGCCTTCGATGGTGCCGTCGATCAGCGACGGCAGGTCGGCGAGGATGCGGTCGATTCGCAGGCGCGCACGCAGCGCCTCGAGGGCTGCCGGCTCGTCGCCGCGATGCACGGCGGCGAGGTATTCGCCCAGACGCCCGGCATAGCGCTTGAGCGCATGCACGTTGCCGAGGATGAAGCTGATCGGGTTGTTGAGCTCGTGCGCGACGCCGGCGACGAGGCGGCCGAGCGAGGCCATCTTCTCCGAGTGCAAGAGCTGCTGCTGGGTGCGCTTGAGATCTTCGTGGGCCTCGCGCAGCGCCTGGTAGGCGCGGCGCAGCTCGCCCACCGGGCGGCCGGTGACGACCACCCCGAGCGACTTGCCGACCGCCGAGAAGCGCGGCGTGCAGTTGAGCGACACCGGCACGGCGCTGCCGTCGCAGGCGCGCAGCGGCAGCTCGCAGTCCTGCACCGTGCGCTCGCCCAGCGCGTTGAGCAGCGCCCGCACGCTCTCGCGCGCCGCCTCGCCGGCAAACAGGTCGACCAGCCGCGTGCCGCGCAGCGCCTCGGCCTCCCGCCCGCAGAAATCCACCAGCGAGCGGTTCACATCCTGGATCACGCCGTTGCGGTCGCACACCACCATGATGTCGGACATCGAGGTGAGCACCGACAGGATGAACTGCTGCGACTCCTCGAGCTTGGCGTTCTTCTCCTCGAGCGCGACCTCGTACTGCAGCAGGTCGGAGTAGACCTCGTCCATCTTGTGGATGACATCCATCCACATGTCCTCGTCGACCTCGATCAGCTCGCCGGGGTGGCCGGTGTGGCCGTGGGCTCCGCGAGTCGGTGAATCAGCCATGAAGGCCTCCCGACTTGCGGCTCGCGACGCGCGTCGCGGACAGACTTGGCTGGTATGTCGTTTCCACCATGCATGGGTTCCTCAATGCACCGTGCACACCATGCACGGATCGAACGAGCGCACGATGTGCTGGACCGCGAGCGGCACGGTCTCGTGGGCGCCGACGAGGGCGCCGCCGAGCGCCTGCTCGAGCGCGCCGGGGGTGCCGGCGGCATCGCGCGGAGAGAAGTTCCAGGTGGTCGGGGCGACGATCTGGTAGTTGGCGATGCGCCCGTGGCGGATCGCGAGCCAGTGGCCGAGCGCGCCGCGGGCGGCCTCGACCAGGCCGACCCCGCGGGCCTCGTCGGGCAGCGGCGCCTGCGCGCAGAATGGCTCGCCCGGCTCGAGCGCCTGCGCCCAGGCTTCCATCGCCGGCACGACGCGGGCGAACTCCAGCGCCCGGGCGACGACGCGGGCAGCGACGTTGCCGCCGTCGCGTGCCACCAGGTCGAGCGCGAGCGGATGGCCGTCGACCACCTGGCGGGCGAGCGCACCGCACTCGACGACGCGGCCGGCGAGCCGCGGCGCCTTGCACCACGAGTAGGCGCCGGCGCGCTCGGCATCGACGCGGGTATCGCCCTGCCAGGGGTGGCGCGGGCGCGGATCGGCCATCCAGGCGTGGCTCGCGTCCTCGGCGATGTCGGCATGCGCGAATGCCGCGCGCGCCCCGGCGCCTTCACGCACGCCGGGTGCAAAGAGCGCCGCGCCGCCGAGCGGGTAGGCGCCGTAGCTGAGGAAGCGGTCGGTGGCGCGCCCCAGGCGCTCGAGGCCCAGGTCGCCCGCGATCTCGAGGAACAGCCGGAAGTCGCTCGCCGCCGGCGCCCGGGCGTCGCGCCAGGCCGCCAGCGCGGCGGCCGAGTCGAGCGCGGCGACCGCCTCGAGCGCATCGCCGAAGAAGTGGCGCTCCAGCCAGCCGCGGAACTCGCGCACCAGCGCGCGCAGGCGCAGCTTTTCGGCGACGCTCGCCGCGCGCGCGACACCACCGGGCTGCAGCGTCAGCGTGTGCGGCCACTTGCCGGCGAGCAGCCCGAGCAGGTGGAGGAAGGCCGCGCGCGCGGGCAGCGCGTCGCGCGTCGCCGTGCCCTCGACCGCCTTGAAGCGCGCCCGCGCCGCCTCGAACCAGGGCCGCGCGGCATAGGCGTCGCGGGCGAAGTCCGGCATGAAGAAGAGGTAGAAGTGGGTGAAGTGGTCGGCGAGGTTCTCGGCGGCGAGGATCAGGTTGGCGGCGCGCTCGCCGTTGGGCGGCGCGGCGATCCCCATCGCGTCGGCGAGCGCGCGCGCGGCCGCCGCCGACTGCGACACCGAGCAGATGCCGCAGATGCGCGGCACCAGCACCATCGCGTCGCGCGGATCCTTGCCGGCGAGGATCTGCTCGAAGCCGCGAAAGAGCGGCGAGTTCACGCGGGCCGCGGCGACGCGCCCGGCGGCGACGTCGAGCGTGACCTCGAGGTCTCCCTCGACGCGGTTGAAGGGTCCGACGACGAGCCGCGTCACTTGAAGCGCGTCCAGCGGATCGCCGGCGCGACGACCGGGTGGTCGACCCGCGCGTTGGCGCGCACGCGGCGCGGGGTGGCCGATTTCGACAGCGCCGCGAGCGCGACGAACCAGGCCTTGGGCATGTCGGCGGGCAGCCCGATCGGGATGCCGGCGACCTTGGGCGTCGAAGCGAACGGGTGGCCCGGCTCCTCGAAGCCGGGCTGGGTGCAGTTGATGCAGGCGTAGCCGCCGGTGATGCACGAGCCCGCACCATTCCACGGCCTCACGTTGCAGTCGGCGTGGGCCTGGGTGCCCATGCAGCCCATGTTCTCCATCAGGCAGCCGAGATCGGAGGCCTTCTCGGCGCTCGCCTTGAACTCGTAATACTCGTTGCGGCTGCAGCCGTGGTGCACCAGCTGGTCGGCGTAGAAGCGCGGCCGCCCGAGCGCATCGAAATCGTCGGCGCCGAAGGCGTCGAGCGCGAGCCCCATCAGCGTCTCGACCACCCAGCCGGGGTGGGTCGGACAGCCGGCGACATTCACCACCGGCAGGCCGCCGGCAGCGCGGAAGTCCGGGCCCAGCAGCCCACCCGGGGCGTCGCCCTCGTACTGCAGGCCGCAGGCCTCGGCCGGGTTCGCGCCGCCGGCGGGGATGCCGCCGTAGGCCGCGCAGGTGCCGACCGCGACGACGTGGCGGGCGCGCGCCGCCAGCTCGCGCACCCACTCGGTCATCGGCCGGCCGGTGCCGGCGAGCATGTGGAAGCGGCCGCTGCCGGCCGGGCCGCGCAACATCGCGCCCTCGACGCAGAGGAGGTCGAGCGGCGTATCGCCACGCGCGCAGGCCTCGAGCAGCGCGATCGCCTCCGCGCCGCTCTGCTCGGAGAGCGCCGGATGCCAGAGGAGGTCGAGGCCGGCATCGGCGAGCGTCCCGAGGAGGTCGCGCGCCTCGTGGCACAGCAGCGACATCGTGCA
>JARFTX010000066.1 GCA_029289265.1 Gammaproteobacteria bacterium | reverse complement strand
GCAATCGTGAATTGCTTGCAATCAATGGCTTACGCAAAAAAGTGTCGAACTCGGGCGCACCGGCCCGTAATACACGAACGGTGCCGCCGTGCCGCCCCCGAGCTTGGTCTCCCGGATGAACAGATGCGGCGAGACCCCGAGCTTCTCGTGCTCGATGCTCTCCCGCCCGCGCTTGCTCTCCGGCGTCGTCGCGTTCTGGCTTTGCCAGTGGAAAGTGTGCTCGTCGATCCAATGGTCGACGTACCGATGCGCTTCGGCCGTCCCCTGCTTGGTGAGCGTGACCAGTAGCACAGGGGCCTTGTGGTCGTTCAGTACAACGTGGCCGCTGTTCCAGTTGCCGGGGTTGTAGGTCTCGCCGGACAGCGCGGGGATATCCTCACGCAGGAAGGCTTCGCCGATCGCGATTCCGAGCGGGTCGATGACGGCCTTGAGGCGCGCGAGGGTGCGCATTTCGTCCGTTGCGTCGAGGTCTTCGTATTGGGGGCTGTTGGCCTTGAGGATGTGGCGGCCGTCGCGGGTCTTGGTGACCACACACAGCAGGTATTGGTCGTCGCCCGCTTCGTCCTGACGCTCGATCGCCATGATGCTGCCGGTGATCGATCCGGCGTTGGTGGGGCTCACGAGTTCGAGGAGCAAATAGTCGCCGTCGCGGATCGGGTGCTTGCCGCCGTTCAACGAATTGCCGGAGGCACGGGCGATGAAGTGGCGGGCGGGATCGAGGCGGCCATAGCCGGGACCGAGGCTGCGGTGCTCCTCGGCATCGGCGCGGCCGGTCTTGAAGTGGCCGCAGGCGATGCGCAGGCCGCGGCCCAACTGCTGCAGTAACAAGATCTTCGATCCGGTCGGGCGCAGCATGAGGACGGTGTCGATGCCGGGCAAGTCCACGCCTTCGTTGAACAGATCGACTGAAAAGACCACTTGCAGGCGGCCGTCCGCGAGCCGTTCGAGTGCGTCGCTGCGGGCGAGGTCGGATCCGGCATAGACGGCCGCGGCGGCGACGCCCCGGCCGGCTCGGCGTCGAACGCTGCGAGCCAGGTCTTGCGAGACGCGCGACCTCGACCGACGCGTCGAAGGCGCGCACACGGTAGCCGCGATCGAGAAAGGCCTTGCTGTCGCGGCCGGAACCGCAGCCGGCATCGAGGATCAGCCCGCCCTCCGGCACGTGCGCAAGGAAGCGTTCGTGCAGCGCGGACATGTCCACGCCCGCGGTGTCCGTGAAAAAGCGCGCGGCATTGCGATCGTAATAGGCGATCGTGCCGGACATCGACGGGCGCGGCATCGTGTTCTTGTTCGACACGCCGCCCGAACGCATAGGCCGACCCCCTCGCCAAGTCCATGAGGCGGCCACGGAATCTCCGATGGATGGCTATAATCGGGATTCCGTTTCGACCCGCCAACACATAGAAAAAGGACACAGCATGTCGGACCATCGCCCCCAGCTTACCCTGTCGCGCACCCGCTCTGCCGTCGTTGCCACCGCCGCGTTGTCGGTCGTGCTGGTGGCTGGCTGCGGCAAGGCCCCCGAGGTCGATCACGAGCTCACGGCATCCCTGATCCAGCCTGTTGCGCGTGTCGAGATCAAGGTCGCCCGCGAGGAACCGGGCCGGCGCACCGGGGAGCAGATCTACTCGAACGTATGCACGGGATGCCACGCCGCCGGAGCGCTCGGTGCGCCCAAGACGGGCGACGCCGGGGACTGGGAAGCGCGTCTGGCGAAGGGACTGGAGGCGCTGGTCGCTTCCGTGACCAACGGCATGGGTGCGATGCCGCCCAAGGGCGGTGGCGCTGACCTGACCGATACCGAGATCGTGCGGGCGACGGCGTACCTCGCCAACACCGCGGGCGGAAGTTTTGAAGAGCCCCCCGTCGAGTAAGACCGCGTCAGTCGGGGGCGAAGGGCCGGCGCTGCGATCGGGTACGCAGCGGTCACGAAGACCGGCCGTCTGACAGCGTTTCTCGGCAACGCGCAGACCGCTCCGGCCCGGTGCGCCCCTAGCGAATGAACCCCATCAGTGCCTTCCAGCTCTCGCGATCGGCGTGCTCGTCGTAGGCGAGCGGCAGGTTGTGCTCCTTGCCGATCGCGGTCGCGGCGGGGCTGGTGAAGCTGTGAAGTACGCCGGGGTAGCTGATCAGCGTGAGCTCGGCGCCGGCCGCGGTCATCTCCGTGACGAAGTTGCCGACCTGTTCGGACGGGATCATCGGGTCGGCGCCGCCGGTGGCGACCAGCACGCGGGCCTTGACCGTGCCGGGCTGGGCCGGGTTGTTGGTGCCGAGGCTGCCGTGGAAGCTCGCCACCCCGGCGAGCTCGGCGCCGGCGCGGGCCTGCTCCAGCACCACCGTGCCGCCGAAGCAGTAGCCGATGGCGTAGATGCGGCCGGCATCGACGCTGGATTCGGCGACAAGCGCCGCGCGCGCGGCGTCGAAGCGGGCGCGCATCTTGTCCGGCTCGGCGAGTGCCGCCTGCACGAAAGCCTGCGCGTCGGACGGGTGGTCGGCGACCTTGCCGTGGCCGTACATGTCGACGGCGATCGCGGTATAGCCGGCCTCGGCAAGCTGGCGGGCGCGGTCGCGGGCGTAGTCGTTCAGGCCCCACCATTCGTGGACCACGATGACCGCCGGTCCGCGCGTGGGGGTGTCGGCGGCATAGAGGACGGCCGTACCGAGTCCGTCGGGAAGGTTGATTTCGCGCGCGTCGACGGCCGCCAGGGCCGGCATCGTCGTCGCCACGGCGAGGGCGGCGATCCAGTGCTGCAGCGTCATGTCGGGGCTCCTTGTCGTTGTTGGGGGGATGATCATCGTTCCGCCGGGAACGGAGGGTGGACTGTGCCCCACTCGCGACAGTTCTCGACAAGTCCGCCCGCTCAAGGGGGAGATGCTCCGGCACCCCGACCACTTTGCCGAAGCGCTCGGTGCGCGTGCCGCGGCAGATCGGCCTTGCCCGACGCGGCGCCGCGGCGCAGGATTCGCCTGTTGCGGGGCGCGGCGAATCGTCGGACGGGCGCGCGCATGCCGCGTCGAACAATGGCTCGGGAGCGAACGACATGAAGATTGCGGTGATGGGTGCCGGCGCGGTCGGCTGCTTTTACGGCGGGATGCTGGCGCGGGCCGGGCACGAGGTGGCGCTGATCGGGCGGGCGCAGCACGTCGAGGCGTTCCGGCGCGACGGCCTGTTCATGGAGATGGCGTCCTTCACCGGCCATGTGCCGGTCGCGGCGAGCACCGAGGCGAGCGCGGTGCGCGGCGCGCGGGTGGTGCTGGTGTGCGTGAAATCGACCGACACCGAGCGCGCGGCCGACGCGATCGCGCCGCATCTCGCGCCCGATGCGATCGTGCTGAGCCTGCAGAACGGCTACGACAACGCGGCGCGGCTTGCCGCGCGGCTCGGGCGCGAGGTCGGGCCGGCGGTGGTCTATGTCGCGACCGAGATGGCGGGCCCCGGCCACATGCGCCACCACGGCCGCGGCGAGCTGGTGATCGGCCCGATGGCCGCCGCGGCCGAGCTGGTCGAGCTCTTCGGCGCCGCCGGCGTCCCGGTCGAGGTCTCGGACAACGTCGCGGGCGCGCTATGGGCGAAGCTCATCCTCAACTGCGCCTACAACGCGCTGTCGGCGATCACGCAGCTGCCGTACAGCCGGCTGGTCGCGGGCGAGGGGGTCGAGGCGATGATGCGCGACGTGGTCGACGAGTGCCTGGCGGTGGCGAGCCGCGACGGCGTCATGGTGCCGGGCGACATCTGGGCCGCGGTCGAGCGCATCGCGCGCACCATGCCGACGCAGGTGTCCTCGACCGCCCACGATCTGGCGCGCGGCAAGCCGAGCGAGATCGACCACATCAACGGCTACGTCGTGCGCCGCGGCGCCGCGTTGGGGGTCGCCACCCCCGTGAATCGGGCCCTCCACGCGATCGTCAAGCTGCTGGAGGGCCGCCCCGCCCCGGCTGTCTGAGCGGCGCTGACGAACGACGGTCCTGGGAAAGCGCGGTGTGAGGCTGCGGACGACTGCGAAACTCGCCCGCCTTCGGCTACAGCAGCCGGATCGGGCCGGGATACTGCGCGACCTGCCGATCCATGGTCAGGAGCGTGATTCCCTCGACGGTCGCCTGCGCCACAAGGATGCGGTCGAACGGATCGCGATGAAGCGGCGGCAGAGCGTCGATCGCGACCGCATGGTCGCTGACGATGGGCAACTCGCCGTAACCGTTGTCGAACAGCCCGCGGCGCAACAGGCGCGGATCGACCTGGAAGTCGGCGCGCCCAAGGCCACGCTTGATCGCGATCTCCCACAGGCTCGCGGCGCTAAAGAACAGTTCGTGCTCGGGCGCGTCGAGCAGCGCGACCGCTTCGGCCGAAAGCCGCTGCGGCTCGCCCGCAGCCCACAACAGCAAGTGCGTGTCGAGCAGGAGCTTCACGCGCCGCCGCCGAAGAGTTGCTCGATCTCGGCGCTCCCCATGCGGTCGAAGTCCTCCGGCACCGCGATCTGGCCGGCCATGAAGCCAAGCCGCCGGACACCTGCCCCTTCGGGCGCGGCGAGCGGCATCACCTTGACCAACGGTTTGCCCGCCTTCGCGATCACGAACGGCTCGCCGCGTGCGGCCTGCTCGACCAAGCGCGACAAATGGGTCTTGGCCTCATGGATGTTGACAGTGAGCATGACGGCACCTTTCTGACTAAGTCTGGTTAGTCTAGTCCTTTGCGGAATACCCGACAATCAGCATTGCGGCCTCACGAGCCCTTAGCCTCGAACATCGCCATCAGCCCTGCAAGCCGCGCCCGCCCCTCCTCCTTCGACACCGGGGCGTTGCGGCTCTTGCGGTCGGTGATGCGCACGTCCTCGCCCATCTCCTCGATGAAGCGGCTCGGCTCGCAAGCCCGGGTGTCGCGGCCGGCCTTGCGGCGCTCGCACCAGGTGATGGTGAGGCTGCGCTGGGCGCGGGTGATGCCGACGTACATCAGGCGGCGCTCCTCCTCGATCTTGTCCTCGTCGATGCTCGACTGGTGCGGCAGCAGCCCCTCCTCGACGCCGACGAGGAAGACGTGGCCGAACTCCAGCCCCTTCGAGGCGTGCAGCGTCGCCAGCTGCACACCGTCGAAATCCGGGTCTTCCTTGTCGAGCATCGAGATCAGCGCGATGGTCTGGGTGAGCTCGACCAGGTTCTTGCCGTCCTCCTCGCCCTTCCTGCCGAGCCAGCCGACGAAGTCGCGCACATTGCTCCATTTCGACTCCGCCTCGCGCGGGTCGTGGTGCTCGAACAGCCAGCGCTCGTAGCCGGTCGCGGTGAGCAACTCCTCCAGCAGGCGAGCGGCCGGCTCGCGCGGGGCGCGAAACTGCATGTCCCCGATGAATCGGGCGAATTGCTGCACGAGCTCGAGTTGCCGGGCGTTGAGATGCTCGGCCGCGCCCTCCTCGAAGGCGGCGGCGAACAGGCTGGCGTGGCGCGCGCCGGCGTAGCGGCCGAGCGCCTCCAGGGTGGCCGCGCCGACGCCGCGGCGCGGCGTGGTGATCGCGCGGATGAAGGCGAGATCGTCGTCGCCATTGACCAGCAGGCGCAGCCAGGCGATGAGGTCGCGGATCTCGGCCTTGTCGAAGAAGGACTGGCCGCCCGAGATCACGTAGGGGATCTTGTGGTTGCGCAACTGCTGCTCGACCAAGCGCGCCTGGTGATTGCCACGGTAGAGGATCGCGTAGTCGGCGTAGCGGGTGCGGTGCTCGAAGCGGTGGGCGGCGAGCTTCATGGCCACCGACTCGGCCTCGTGCTCGGGGTCGCGGCAGGCGGTCACCGCGATCTGCTCGCCGGCGCCGTGTTCGGACCACAGGCGCTTGTCGAAGAGCTTCTCGTTGTGGGCGATCAGCGTGTTGGCGGCGGTGAGGATGCGCCGCGACGAACGGTAGTTCTGCTCGAGCTTGATCACTCTGAGCCGCGGATAGTCCTGCTGCAGCAGGCGCAGGTTCTCGACGTCGGCGCCGCGCCAGGCGTAGATCGCCTGGTCGTCGTCGCCGACCGCGGTGAAGGCGCCGCGCACGC
Organism: Gammaproteobacteria bacterium; assembly: GCA_029289265.1. Classification (GTDB taxonomy): domain Bacteria; phylum Pseudomonadota; class Gammaproteobacteria; order Burkholderiales; family Rhodocyclaceae; genus JARFTX01. The sequence continues at coordinate 12,071 of JARFTX010000066.1, read as the reverse complement.
CGGCGAGCAGGCGCATCAGCCGATACTGGGCGCGGTTGGTGTCCTGGTACTCGTCGATCAGCAGATAGCGCAGGCGGTTCTGCCAGCGCTCGCGGACCTCGGCGTGGTCCTCGAAGAGGCGCACCGGCAGCGCGATCAGGTCGTCGAAGTCGACCGCCTGGTAGGCGCGCAGCGTGCGCTCGTACTCGGCGTAGGCACTCGCCGCCGCGGCGGAGAGCTCGTTGTCGGCGAGCTTCACGGCCTCCTCGGGCGGGATCATTGCGTTCTTCCACGACGAGATCTGCCATTGCATCTGCTTGGCGATGCCCTTGTCGGCGTCGCGCGCGATATCGGCGACGATCTGCACCGTGTCGGCGGCATCGAGGATCGAGAACTGCGGCTTGAGCCCGCAGTGCGCCGCCTCCTGGCGCACGATGCGCACGCCGAGCGCGTGGAAGGTGCACACCGTCAGGCCCGCGGGCGCGCGCCCGCCCATCAGGTGCGCGACGCGCTCCTGCATCTCCTTCGCGGCCTTGTTGGTGAAGGTGATCGCGGCGATGTTGGCCGGGCTGATGCCGCAGCGCTCGACGAGATGGGCGATCTTGTGCGTGATGACGCGCGTCTTGCCGCTGCCGGCGCCGGCGAGCACCAGGCAGGGGCCGTCGAGGTGGCGGATCGCTTCGCGCTGGGGTTCGTTCAACTGGGCGGACATCGTCGGCGGGGGGCAGTTGCGGCGCGGCGGGAGGTGCCACGGGGGACCGCGAAGCGAAGCATTCTACCGCAGCCCGACGGGCCGGTTTCGGATGACAAGGGCGGCAAAAGCTAGCAGAATGGAACGCACAGCCCCGACAACGGATCGCGTCACCGCGAGTTCAGGCCGGGCCCGACGTTGCCCGGCGTCATGCAGCACGACTTTTTTGCTGGAGTGGCCGAACATGAGTGAAGCACCCAACGTCTCCGCACCGGACGTCCTCACCGAAGAGGAACTCCTGGCGATGCCCGCCTCGGACTACATGAACGCCCGACAGCTCGAGTTCTTCCGGCATCTGCTCGAGACCACGCGCGAGGAGCTGTTCGCCAACGGCCAGTCGACGATCGCGCACCTGCAGGAGACGACCGCGACGCCGGACGAGGCGGACCGCGCCACGCAGGAAGAAGAGCACGTCCTCGAGCAGCGCATCCGCGACCGCGAGCGCAAGCAGTTGCACAAGATCGACCAGGCGCTCGCGCGCATCGCCAATGGCACCTACGGCTATTGCGAGGCCTCGGGCGAGCCGATCGGGCTGCGCCGCCTGCTGGTGCGCCCGACCGCCAGCCTCAGCATCGAGGAGCAGGAGCGCCACGAGCGCGAGGAGCGGCTGTTCCGCTGATTTGACGAGTCCGCCCGACCTCGGGCACTCACCGCCGGACGGTCGCCGCGCCGGCCCCCGCTCTCAATCGAACTCGAACTCAGGCGCGCCATCGGCCGCCCGGACAGCCTCGAAGCGCGCTTGGCCAGGCGCCGGGCCGTCTGGCCCGCCCCGGCGGTCCGGCCACCGCTCGGAGAGCGGCACTCACACCACGCCGGCGCCGTGGGCCTGGAGGTCGGCCCAGTAGGACGAACGCACCATCGGCCCGCAGGCGGCGTTCTTGAAGCCCATCGCCAGCGCTTCGGTTTCGAACATCTTGAAGGTGTCGGGATGCACGTAGCGCAGCACCGGCAGGTGCCCGGTCGAGGGCTGCAGGTACTGGCCGATGGTGAGCATTTCGACGTCGTGGGCGCGCAGGTCGCGCAGCACTTCGAGGATCTCCTCGTCGGTCTCGCCCAGGCCGACCATCAGGCCGGACTTGGTCGGCACCTCCGGGTGGCGCGCCTTGAACTCCTTGAGGAGCTTGAGCGAGTATGCATAGTCCGAGCCGGGCCGGGCTTGCTTGTAGAGGCGTGGCACGGTCTCGAGGTTGTGGTTCATGACGTCGGGCGGGGCGGCGTCGAAGATCTCGAGCGCGATCTCCATGCGGCCGCGGAAGTCCGGCACCAGCACCTCGATCGCGGTCTTCGGCGAGGCCTCGCGGGTCGCGCGGATGCAGTCGACGAAGTGCTGGGCGCCGCCGTCGCGCAGGTCGTCGCGGTCGACGCTGGTGATCACGACGTAGTTCAGGCGCATCGCGGCGATGGTCTCGGCGAGATGCTGCGGCTCGTTCGCGTCGAGCGGCTCGGGGCGGCCGTGGCCGACGTCGCAGAACGGGCAGCGCCGCGTGCAGATGTCGCCCATGATCATGAAGGTCGCGGTGCCCTTGCCGAAGCACTCGTGGATGTTCGGGCACGAGGCTTCCTCGCACACCGTATGCAGCTTGTGTTCGCGCAGCGTCGACTTGATCTCGTTGAAGCGCTCGGCCTCCTGGCCGGCGCCGAGGCGGATGCGGATCCACTCGGGTTTCTTCAACCGCTCGGCGGGGACGATCTTGATCGGGATGCGGGCCGTCTTGTCGGCGCCGCGCTGCTTGCGTGCGGGAGTTTCCATGGCAGGGGCTCTCGTGGGGTTCCTGTGGGTCTTAGTGGGCGCCGCTGCTTCGTGGCAGCAGTCGCTCGAGGTGCGCGAGGAGGCGCTCACCCGCCTCTTCGACGCCGATCGCGACGCCGAGGTCGGCAATCTGCGTGGTGGCGAGCCCTTCGTAGCCGCAGGGGTTGATCGCGGTGAAGGGCTCGAGGTCCATGGCGACGTTCAGCGCCAGTCCATGATAGCTGCAGCCGTGGCGCACGCGAAGCCCGAGGGCGCCGATCTTGGCATCGCCGACGTAGACGCCGGGCGCGCCCTCGCGCCGCACGGCGGCGATGCCGAGCTCGGCGAGACAGTCGATCACCGCCTGCTCCATCAGCGCGACCAGCTCGCGCACCTTGAGGCGGCGACGGGCGAGGTCGACCAGCAGGTAGGCGACGAGCTGGCCGGGGCCGTGGTAGGTGATCTGGCCGCCACGGTCGATGCGCACCAGCGCGATGCCGGTGTCGCGCAGCAGGTGCTCGGGCCGGCCGGCCTGGCCGAGTGTGAACACGGGCGGATGCTCGAGCAGCCAGATCTCGTCCGGGGTGTCGTCGCCGCGCGCGTCGGTGAAGTCGCGCATCGCCTGCCAGGTCGGCTCGTAGGCGACGCGGCCGAGTCGGCGCACGCGCAGCAGCGCATCGGCGCCCGCCGCGGCCGGTGCCGCGGCGACGAAGTCGGGCAGGACGCCGGTCACGGCTTCATCCGGCCTGTGCGGACGGATTCGCCATGCGCCGCGTCGGATCTACGGCACCCGATCGATGCGTGGACGCCGGCGCGCGTCATAGCACGACCTTGACGCTGGGGTGGCCGCTCAGCTCGCGGTAGAGCGCGTCGAGTTGCGCCTGCGAGGTCGCCCACACCGTACAGGTGACCGAGAGGTAGTGACCCTTGGCCGAGGGCCGCATCTCGACCGTGGCCGCATCGAAGTCCGGTGCGTGGCGCCGCACGATCTCGACCACGAGCTGGGCGAAGTCGTCGCTGCGCGCGCCCATCGCCTTGATCGGGAAGGCGCACGGGAACTCGATGAGGGTCTCGCGCTCAGCCACCGCGCATCTCCGTGTCCTTGAAGGCCTGGTACCAGGCATGCATCTGACGGCCGATCGGGCCGCAGCGGCCGGTGCCGACCGGGCGGTCGTCGAGGCGGGTGATCGGCAACACCTCCTTGGTCGAGGAGGTCAGCCACAACTCGTCGGCGCTGCGCACCTCGTCCTCGGGGATCTCGCGGACCTCGTGCGACAGCCCGTGGCGGGCGGCGAGCTCGAGCACGACGTCGTAGGTGATGCCGGGCAGCATCAGGTGGCTCTTGGGCGGCGCGAGCAGGACGCCGCCGCGCACGACGAAGATGTTCGAGGCCGAGCCCTCGGTCAGGTAGCCGTCGCGGAACAGCAGCGTCTCGGCGCAGCCCTTGTCGACGGCGAGCTGGCGCAGCAGGCAGTTGGCGAGCAGCGCCGTGGTCTTGAGGTCGCAGCGCAGCCAGCGGTAGTCCGGGGCGCTGATCGCCGCGACGCCCTCGGCGAGCTGGTCGGCGGAGTTCGCGACGAGCTCGTCGCTCATCAGGAACACGGTCGGCTGCGGCGCGGCGGGAAAGGCGTGGTTGCGCTTCGCGTCAGGGCCGCGCGTGACCTGCAGGTACACCGACTGATCGGCCCACGGGTGGCGGGCGACGATTTCCGCGACGATCGCGCTCCAGCCGGCCAGGTCGTACGGATTGGCGATGCGCAGCGCGGCAAGCGTGCGGTCGAGCCGGGCGAGGTGCTCGGCGAGCCGGAAGGGCCGGCGCGAGTACACGGGGATCACCTCGTAGGCGCCGTCGCCGAACAGAAAGCCGCGGTCCATCGGCGAAATGCGGGCCTCGTCGCGCGGCAGGTACTGGCCGTTCAGATAACAGATGTTCATGGCTCGGTTTCCTTGCCTCACAGGCTCTTGATCCACATATAGATCTGGTCCCACAGCCGGCCGAAGAAGCCGGCCACCGGCACCTCGGCGAGCGCGACGACGGGGTACTGGCCGATCTGCCTGCCGTCGAGACTCAAGGTCAGCGTGCCCAGCACCTGGCCCTTGGAAATCGGCGCGAGCACCGGCTGCTGGCTCGCGAGCGCCGCCTCGACCCGGTCGTTCTGACCCTTGGGCAGCGACATCACGAAGTCGTCGACGAAGCCCACCGGCACATCATTGACCTGCCCCTTCCAGACGCGGAAGCGCGACAACTCCTGGCCCGCGCCGTAGAGCTTGACGGTGTCGAAGAACTGGAAGCCGTAGTTGAGCAGCTTGAGCGACTCCTGGGCGCGGATGGTTTCCGACTCGGCGCCGAGCAGCACCGAGATGAGCCGGCGCGGGCCGCGCTCGGCAGAGGACACCAGGCAGTAGCCGGCGCGGCTGGTGTGGCCGGTCTTCATGCCGTCGACGGTCGAATCCATCCACAGCAGACGGTTGCGGTTGGGCTGGGTGATCTTGTTGTAGGTGTACTCGCGCGTCGAATACAGGCGGTAGTACTCGGGAAAGTCGCGCACCAGCGCCGAGGCGAGAAGCGCCAGATCGCGCGCCGTCGTGTACAGGTTGTCGTCGGGCAGGCCGGACGAGTTGGTGAAGTTCGTGTTGGTCATGCCCAGGCGCTTGGCCTCGCGGTTCATCAGGTGCGCGAAGGCCTCCTCGGAACCGGCGATCAGCTCGGCGAGCGCGACGCAGGCGTCGTTGCCGGACTGGATGATCATGCCGTGGATGAGCTCATCGACCGTCACCGGCATGCGCGGCTCGATGAACATGCGCGAACCGATCATGCGCCAGGCCTTCTCGGACACGGGCACTTCCTGGTCGAGCGTGATTGTGCCCGCCTGCAGCGCCGAGAAGGTGACGTAGGCCGTCATCAACTTGGTGAGCGAAGCCGGCTCGATGCGCTCATCGGGATTGTGCGAGACCAACACCTGGCCGGTGCCGTGGTCGAGCAGCAGCCAGGCGTTGGCGGCGAGGGCGGGCGGCGGGGCCGTCTGGGCCGAGGCCGGGACGGTGAGTACGAGGAAGAGCAGAAAGACGAGAAGACGCATGGGAATCCGATGGGCTTGATGGCAGGAAGGGTTGATGCGAAGTCAAGGAGCCGGTCGGGCGGCGGACGCAATGCCAGACCGCCGCCCGCCCCGATTGGTTCAGCGGAAGACGAGGAAGGGTTGCAGGTCGAGCAGCGCCCCGATGCGACCGGCCTCGGTGCGGGCCTCGTCGGCCGAAGCGAACGGCCCGAGCTGCAGGCGATAGCGGCCGCCGTCGTCGAGCAGGTGGAGCCGGTCGGCGAACAGGCCCAACTCCGTGCGCACGCGCTTCACCAGCCCTTCGGCATTGGCGGGAGTCGAGAATGCACCGAGTTGCAGGAACACCCCACCCGTAGCCGCCGCGGGCGGCATGGGCGCCATTGCAGCGGCAAGCGCCGGTGCCGGCGGAATCGGCTCCGGCAGGGGCGCCAACGCGACGGGGGTCTCGACCGGGGCCGCAACCACGGGCGGGCCGGGGATGCGCGCCTGGCGGATGTCGTCCGGCAGGATGGACTCGACCTCGACGTGGGCGCTGCCGGCGTTGATGTAGCCCAGCCGGTGCGCCGCCACGTAGGACAGGTCGATGATGCGCCCGCGCAGGAAAGGGCCGCGGTCGTTCACCCGCACGATCACCGAGCGGCCGTTGGCGAGGTTGGTCACGCGGGCGTAACTGGGCAGCGGCAGCGTCGGGTGCGCCGCCGTCATCGCGTACATGTCGTAGGTCTCGCCGGTCGAGGTCGGGTTGCCGTGGAAGCGCCGCCCGTACCAGCTCGCCTGGCCGCGTTCGCGATACGGCGTGATCTCGGTGCGCGGCACGAAGCGCTGGCCCATCACCGTGTAGGGCCGCAACGCCGGAGGATGCAGCGGCTCGATGCGCGGCACGGCGTCGGGAATGTCGTCGAGATTGTCGGGCACGCTCGCGTGAGGCCCGTCGTCCTTGTAGTAAGCCCCGCCGCCCGGTGCGGGCGCCGTCGCCTGGGCACTGCCCTTGGCGCCGGGCATCTCGTCGGCGACACGCGCCGGTTTGGAGCTGCAGCCGGCGAGCGCAAGGCCCACCGCCAGAACGAGTGCCATGGTCCGGCCCCCGAGGGCAGCGCGCCCGCGGCCGGGGCGTGTCTGGTTGGCGCTTGCTGTGCTGTCCATTGTCCTGTCGATTCAATCCTTTGGAGTACTGCGGCTGCGTCCGACGCTCATCAGGATACCGACCCCGATACACAGTGTCACGAGCGCGGTGCCGCCGTAGCTGATGAAGGGCAAGGGCACGCCCACGACCGGCAGGATGCCGCTGACCATGCCCATGTTAACAAACGCGTAGGTGAAGAAAATCATCGTGATCGCGCCCGCCAGCAGCCGCGAACCCACGGTCGGCGCGCAGGCGGCGATGTAGAAGCCGCGCAGGATCAGCAGCAGATAGGTGCCGAGCAGCGCCAGCGCCCCGACCAGGCCGAATTCCTCGGCGAGCACCGAGAAGATGAAGTCGGTGTGACGCTCGGGGATGAACGCAAGGTGCGTCTGCGTGCCGTCCATCCAGCCCTTGCCCCAGAGTCCGCCGGAGCCGATCGCGATCGTCGACTGGATGATGTGAAAGCCCTTGCCGAGCGGATCCTGGGTCGGATCGAGCAGCGTGCACACCCGCTGCTTCTGGTACTCGCGCAGCACCTTCCAGTCGAACTCGGGCTGGCACAACGTATCGCCGAAACCGACGATCGCCCCGATGCCGATGACGCCGGCGAGCACCACCGGCACGATCAGCTTCCACGACAGCCCGGCGAAGAAGATCACGAAGACGCCGGCGGCAGCGACCAGCAGGCTGGTGCCGAGGTCGGGCTGCACGACGATCAGCCCGAGCGGAATCGCCAGCAGTACGCAGGCAACGATGAACTCCCACACCCGCACCGCGCCCTCGCGCTGGTGGAAGTACCAGGCGAGCATCAGCGGCACGGCGATCTTCATCAGTTCCGAGGGCTGGATGCGCGCGACGCCGAGGTCGAGCCAGCGCTTGGCGCCCTTCGAGGTCTCGCCGAAGAGGATCACGCCGACCAGCAGGAAGACGCCCAGCAGGTAGAGCGGCACCGCGAACTGCAGCAGCCGCTTGGGCGGCAGCACCGCGACGGCCCACATCGCGCCGAGCCCGACTGCAAAGTGCACCTGCAGGGTCGCGATGCGCTCGGGTGAAGCGCTCATCATCAGCAGGTAGGCGTAGCCGAGCAGCAGGCCGACGAGCGCGAGCAGCCACGGGTCGATCGGCCGCACCGCCGCCCAGGCGAGCGCGAGCGGGTTGAAGCGACCGCCGCTCACAGCTCCATCTCCGCGGCGAGCGCCTCGTCGACCTCGCCCGCCGGCTGGTCGGCACGCCGGCCGAGCAGGTGGAAGTCCATCACCTGGCGTGCGATCGGCGCCGCCGACTGCGAGCCGAAGCCGCCGTTCTCGACCAGGACCGCGAGCGCGATGGTCGGCTTGTCAGCCGGCGCGTAGGCGATGAACCAGGAGTGATCGCGCAGCCGCTCGGCGACCTGACCCTCGACATAGCGCTGGCCGCGCAGCGAGAACACCTGCGCGGTGCCGGTCTTGCCACCGGATTCGTAGGGCGCGTCGCGGAAGACGCGGGCGGCGGTGCCGGTCTTGTTCACGTCGTTCATCGCCCGCATCATCGCCGCGACGTTGGCCGGCTTGAGCGGGATCTGCCCGATCGGCTCGGGCTCGATGCGGCGCCGCTCGCCGGTCTGGGCGTCGACGACGTAGCGCACGAGGTGCGGTCGATAGACCGTGCCGCCATTGACCAGCGTCGCGAGCGCGTGCGCCATCTGCAGCGGCGTGTAGGCGTTGTAGCCCTGGCCGATGCCGACCGAGATGGTCTCGCCGCCGAACCAGGTCTGATGCTCGCGCCGCGAGAAGCGCTGACGCTTCCACTCCGGGGTCGGCAGCACGCCGGTCGCCTCGCCCGGGATGTCGAGGCCGGTGCGCTCACCGAAGCCGAACGGGCGCATGAAGTTGGCGATCGCGTTGATCCCCATCTCGTTGGCGAGCTGGTAGTAGTAGGTGTTGCACGAATAGACGATCGAGCGGTGTACGTCGACGTTGCTCTGGCAGTTCGACTTGCGATCGACGAAGCGGTGGCCGACGAAGGTGAATACGCCCTGATTGCCGAAGCGCTGATCGAGCGAGCGTCGTCCGCTCTCGAGTCCCGCGAGCGCCATGAAGGGCTTGAAGGTCGAGCCCGGCGGATAGGTCGAGTAGCTCGCGCGGTTGAGCAGCGGGTGGTCGGGCGAGTCGCTCAGGGCCCGCCAATCGGCGACCGAGATGCCCTCGACGAAGAGGTTGGGGTCGAAGGACGGCATCGACACCAGCGCCAGGACCTCGCCGTTGTTGGGGTCGATCGCGACGAGCGCGCCGCGGCGCTCGCCGAAGGCGGCTTCGGCGACCTTCTGCAGTTCGATGTCGAGCGAGAGTTCGAGATCGTTGCCGGGCGCAGCCGCCGTGCGCGACATCAGCCGCACCGCACGGCCGCCGGCGTTGATCTCGACCTGCTCGACGCCGGTGCGCCCGTGCAGCTCGGTCTCGTAGGAGAGCTCCAGGCCGCTCTTGCCGATGTACTCGGAGCCGCGGTAATTGGCGGTCTCGCCGCGCTCCTCGATGCGCTGCACGTCGCGTTCGTTGATCCGCCCGATGTAGCCGATCGCGTGCGCCGCCACGGGGCCGTGCGGATAGTCCCGGAAGAGCCGCGCCTGGACCTCGACGCCGGGGTAGCGATAGCGCCGGGCGACGATGCGCGCGACCTCCTCGTCGGTCAGATGTGTGCGGATCGGCACGCTTTCGAAGTATTTGGTCTCGAGCAGCAGCTTGCGCAGCCGGCGCCGGTCGCGCTCCTCTATGGTCACGACCTCGGCCAGCTCGTCGAGCGTGGCCTCGAGGTTGCGCACACGCCTGGGGTTGATCTCCAGCGTATAGACCGAGTAGTTGCGCGCCAGCAGCTCGCCGTGGCGGTCGACGATCACGCCGCGGTTGGGCACCACCGGCAGCAGCGCGATGCGGTTGCCCTCGGCGCGTGAGTGGAAGTAGTCGTAGCGCACCACCTGGAGGTAGTGGAAGCGTGCCCCGAGCACCGCGAAGCAGGCGACCACGAACAGCAGCGCGACGACGACGCGGCGGCGAAAGGCGGCGAGATCGGCCTCGGGGCGGCGGAATTCGGTCATGCGCAGCTGCCCTGCCCCTGCTCAGATCGGCCGGTTGGCATCCCGCTCGACCGGCTGATACTGCGGCAGCAGCAACAGCACGGTAAGCGGCATCCACAGCAGCGTGCCGGTCAGGCTGGAGACGAAATACCACCAGCCGGGAAACTCCGCGCCGGCGATCAGGCGTACCACGACCATGAGCGTCTGCGCGATCAGCAGCAGCGGCAGAACATGCAACGCCTGCTTGCCCGGCGGGAACCACAGCACCCGGCGCGACAGGGACGTCGCGAGATAGGCGAGCACGACGTAGGCGAGCGCATGCTGACCCATCGCCGCGCCCAGCCCGATGTCGACCAGGATCCCGAACACGAAGGCGGTGCCCATGCCGACGCGCGCCGGCTCGCGCACGCACCAGAAGGCGAGCACCACCGCGACCCAGTCGGGCACGCCGGGCAGGCGGCCGGTGGGGATGTAGGCGAGGCCGAGCGCGATCAGCAGGCTCAGATGGATGAACCAGGTCTTGGCCGGCTGCAGGATGCGGTTGGAGCGATGGGTGGGCTGCATGCTCAGGGCTCCGACCGGTCGGTCGCGGTCGCGGCGGGCCGCTCCTCGCGCAGCGCCGTGCGTGGATCCGGGCGCGGTGGCGGCGCCTCGGCGCGGCCCAGCACCAGCACCTGCAGCGCCCGCTCGACGCGCGCGATCGGCTCGCCGACGACGTTCATGAAGAGCTCGCCCGTGGCCGGCTGCGCGTCGACCACATGGGCGACCGGCAGGCCGGGCAGGAACAGGCCGTCGAGGCCGGAGGTCACCAGCCGGTCGCCCGGCCGGATGTCGGCGCCTTCGAGGATGAAGCGCAGATCGAGCCGCCCGCCGCCGCTGCCGACCAGCACGCCACGCAAGCCGTTGCGCTCGAGCTGCACCGGCACGGCCTGGTCCTTGTCGGTGAGCAGCGTCACCTCGGACTGCACCGGATAGACGCGGGTGATCTGCCCGATCATGCCGCGCGCATCGACCACGGCGAGCCCGGCGGAGATGCCGTGGCGGGCGCCGCGGTCGAGGATGACCTTGCGGGCGAACGGGTCCGGGGCATCGTAGAGGATCTGCGCGGCGACGCTGTCGACCGCGAGCGACTGCGCCATCGACAACAAGCGCCGCAACTCGGCGTTCTCGCGCTCGAGCTGCTCGAAACGCAGCAGTCGCTGCGCCGCCTCGAGCTGCGACCCGCGCAGCTCGGCGTTCTCGAGCTGGACCTCGACCAGGGTGGCGAAATAGACGGCGGCGTTGCGCAGAAAGCTCACCGGCGCGGCGGCCACGACCTGCAGCGGATGCGTCACGACCGAGAGACCCTGGCGAACCACCTCCAGATAGCGGAAGCGCAGATCGGCCACCAGCATCACCAGGCACACCGCGACGAGCACGAGCAGGCGCGCGAGCGGCGTGGGGCCGCTCCGGAACATGGGCGGAGACGGATGGCCGGACAGGGACATCGGTCGGACTCTACCACAGCGGCCGGCAGCGCTCGCGGCGCCGGCCAGCCCCGCTTACTCGGGCGTGAAGATGGAGCCGAGCATGTCCATCTTCTCGAGCGCCATGCCGCAGCCGCGCGCGACGCAGGTGAGCGGCTCGTCCGCGACGATCACCGGCAGGCCGGTCTCTTCCATCAGCAGGCGGTCGAGGTCGCGCAGCAGCGCGCCGCCGCCGGTCAGCACGATGCCGCGGTCGGCAATGTCGGCGCCCAGTTCGGGCGGGGTCTGCTCGAGCGCGATCTTGACCGCCGAGACGATCTGGTTGAGCGGTTCGGTGAGCGCCTCGAGGATTTCGTTCGAGGAGATCGTGAAGCTGCGCGGAATGCCCTCGGCGAGGTTGCGGCCCTTGACCTCGACCTCGCGCACCTCGGAGCCGGGGAAGGCCGAGCCGATCTCCTTCTTGATGTTCTCGGCGGTAGTGTCGCCGATCAGCATGCCGTAGTTGCGGCGGATGTAGTTGATGATCGAGTCGTCGAACTTGTCGCCGCCGACACGCACCGAGCCGCTGTAGACCAGGCCGCCGAGCGAGATCACGCCGACCTCGGTGGTGCCGCCGCCGACGTCGACGACCATCGAGCCGGTCGCGTCCGACACCGGCAGTCCGGCGCCGATCGCCGCCGCCATCGGCTCCTCGATGAGGTACACCTGGCTCGCGCCGGCCGCAAGCGCGGCGTCGCGGATCGCGCGGCGCTCGACCTGGGTCGAGCCGCAGGGCACGCAGACGATGATGCGCGGGCTGGGCGAGAACACGCGCGAATCATGCACCTTCTTGATGAACTGCTTGATCATCTGCTCGGTGACGACGAAATCGGCGATCACGCCGTCCTTCATCGGGCGGATCGCGGTGATGTTGCC
>JARFTX010000065.1 GCA_029289265.1 Gammaproteobacteria bacterium | reverse complement strand
TCATGCCGCACCACGACACGGTCATCGAGAACGACGACCACGTCATCGTGTTCTGCGCCAACAAGCGGCTGGTGCGCCAGGTCGAGAAGCTCTTCCAGGTCGGCTTCACCTTCCTGTAGCAATGCGGAGCTACCACCCCATCCTCAGCGCGCTCGGCCTGATCGTGATGATCTTCGGCCTGCTGATGGGTTTTCCGCTGGGCATTTCGCTGTACCTGGAGGATGGCGCGGATCTCGCCTACGACCAGGCGATCATCGTGACCTTTCTGGCGGGCGCATCCCTGTGGTTGTGGACCCGCGGGACGCGCCGCGATCTGCGTCCGAGCGATGGTTTCCTGCTGGTCGCACTGACCTGGATCGTGACCCCGATCTTCGGTGCCCTGCCGCTGATCGCCTATCTGCCCGACCTGTCCTTTACGATGGCCTACTTCGAGGCCGTCTCCGGGCTCACCGCCACCGGCGCGACCGTGCTCTCGGGGCTCGATGACCTGCCGATCTCGATCAACGTCTGGCGCACCTTCATGCACTGGATCGGCGGCATGGGCGTCATCGTGCTGGTGGTCGCGATCCTGCCGCTGCTCGGCATCGGCGGCCGGCAGCTGTTCAAGGCCGAGGTGCCGACGCCGATGAAGGAGACGAGTCTCACGCCGCGCATCACCGAGACCGCCAAGGGCCTGTGGGTGACCTACCTGCTGCTCACGGTGGCCTGCGGCCTGAGTCTGTGGTTCGCCGGCATGGACGGCTGGGACGCCCTGATACACGCCTTCACCGTTGCCGGTCTGGGCGGATTCTCGAGCAAGGATGCTTCCCTCGGGCACTTCAACAGCGTGCCGATCGAGCTGATCGTGATCTTCTTCGCATTGCTCGCCGGCCTGAACTACGCCACCCACTATCTCGCGCTTGTGCGCCGCAGCCCCAGGCCCTATTTCAACGATCCCGAGATCCCCTTCTACTTTCTGGTGCTCTTGCTGAGCGTGCTGCTGCTCACCGTGTTCCTGATGCAGTTCAACGCCCACACCGATTTGCTGACGACCTTGCGCTACGTGTCCTTCCACGTCGTCTCGATCTCGACCTCGCTCGGGCTGGCAACCTACGACTACACGCTGTGGCCGATGTTCGCGCAGGTCTGGATCCTTTTCCTCGGCAGCTTCATCGCGTGCTCCGGCTCGACCGGCGGGGGCATCAAGATGATGCGTGCGATCATCCTCTACAAGCAGGTCTATCGCGAGATCGTGCGTTCGCTCCACCCCAACGCGGTGCACCCGGTGCGGCTCGGCAACCAGCGGGTCTCCGAGGACGTGCTGCACGCCGTGCTGGGCTTCAGCTTCATGTACATGGTGTCGATCGTCTCGCTCACCCTGGTGATGGCGGCCTCGGGCGTCGACCTCATCACGGCCTTCTCGGCGGTCGTCGCCTGTCTCAACAACACCGGGCCGGGCCTGGGTGCCGTCGGCCCGAGCCTCAATTACGCCGGGCTGAACGGTTTCCAGACCTGGGTGCTGTCCTTCACGATGATCCTCGGCCGACTGGAGATCTTCACCCTGCTGGTGGTGCTCACGCCGGTGTTCTGGCGGCGCTGAGCGGCGGCCGGCGCCCCCCGTGCGCCGTGCCGGCCTGCAGGAGGCGCACCCGCCGAACGCCCGCCCGGCCGGCGTTCGATCGCCTCTGCGTCGGGTTGCGAGGTCGGCGCGGGGCGACATCGGGGTCGGCAGCGAGGGCGAAAACGCGGATAATCGCGGGTCGAGTCCGAATATGCATCCGAGAGGAAAGAACCGTGAGCCGCCTACGCAATGACACGTTCCTGCGCGCCCTGCTGCGCGAGCCGACCGATTACACGCCGCTGTGGCTGATGCGTCAGGCCGGCCGCTACCTGCCCGAATACTGCGAGACGCGTCGGCGTGCCGGCAGCTTCCTCGATCTCTGCAAGAGCCCGGCGCTCGCCTGCGAGGTCACGCTGCAGCCGCTGGCGCGCTACGACCTCGACGCCGCGATCCTGTTCTCGGACATCCTCACCGTGCCCGACGCGATGGGCCTCGGCCTGTATTTCGCCGAGGGCGAGGGCCCGCGCTTCGAGCGCCCGCTGCGCAGCGAGTGGGAGATCCGCAACCTGACGGCCCCGGACCCCCACGCCGAACTGCAGTACGTGATGGACGCCGTCTCCGAGATCCGTCGTGCGCTCGACGGTTCCGTCCCGCTGATCGGCTTCTCCGGCAGCCCCTGGACGCTCGCCTGCTACATGGTCGAGGGGGGCTCGTCCTCCGATTACCGCCAGATCAAGACGCTTGCCTACAGCCGCCCCGACCTGCTGCACCACATCCTCGGCGTCACCGCCGATGCGGTCGTCGCCTATCTCAACGCCCAGATCGAGTCCGGCGCCCAGGCCGCGATGGTGTTCGACTCCTGGGGCGGCGTGCTCTCCGAGGCCGCCTACCACGAGTTCTCGCTGCCCTACCTGAAGCGCGTCGTCGACGGCCTCATCCGCGAGCGCGAGGATCGGCGCGTGCCCAGCATCGTGTTCACCAAGGGTGGCGGCTTGTGGCTCGAGAGCATTGCTGCGATCGGCGCCGACGCGGTCGGGCTCGACTGGACGATGGATATCGGCCGTGCCCGGACCCTCGTGGGCGACCGCGTCGCGCTGCAGGGAAATCTCGACCCCTCGATTCTCTTCGCGCCGCCCGAGGTGGTCGCGGCCGAAGCGCGGCGTGTGCTCGACGCCTACGGGCCGCACCCGGGGCACGTCTTCAATCTCGGCCACGGAATCTCGCAATTCACGCCGCCCGAGTCCGTCTCGGCGCTGGTCGAGACGGTGCACACCCATAGCCGAAAGATTCGCAGCCAGGGCTGAGCGCGGGACGCTTCGACGCGGACGGTTGCACGATTCGGGCGGCGTCCGCGCGGTCCTGTCAAGCGCAAAAATCGCTCGCCGACGCTTGACTTGTGCACACCGGGATGATCCGTCCCACAGGTTTTCACGAAAACAATGTGCGGCAACGCTTATTTTTCAATCCGTTGAAAAATAAGCGTTTTATTTCTGCCTATTGTTAAGGCAAAGTGACGCGATCGCTTGCCGCGTGCCGGATCGGGCCACTTCCACCCAAGTTTTTCACAAAGTTATCCACAGAGTTTGTGGACAAGCAGCAGATGGTTTCCGCGGCAAGCATTTACTTACGGTTCCCATCGTGAATCTCAAGATTCGCGTGCAAGTCTCTGAATCGTAAAATTATTACTGGACTCTAATCGAGTACGCATGCCCATCGTTCGCGTCGCGCTACCCGTGCCGTTGCCACAAGTGTTTGATTACACGGCTGAAGACGCATCCGAAGAGGATGTCGGGCGCTGCGTGCGGGTGCCCTTCGGACGCGGGGAGAAGAGTGGCGTCATCGTCGCGTTGCCCTCGCTTACGGACGTCGATCCGGCCCGCCTGAAGCCGGTCCGCCACATTCAGCGCGAGGTGGCGGCGCTACCTGCCGACTGGCTGGCGTTGGTGGCCTTCGCCGCGCAGTACTACCACGCGCCGCTCGGCGAGGTCGTGGCCCTGGCACTGCCGCCCGGGCTGCGGCGGGCCGATGCGGTCGCCAGCGACGAACGCGACCCCTGGCTCGAAGTGACGGACGCGGGGCGGGCGGCACTTGCTGCGACCCGGCGTGCGAGCGCGGCGCTTGCGCTCGTCGCGACGCTCGGCTCCGAGCCCCCGATGCGCCGCAGCGCCGTGAGGGCGCTGCCGGGCGGCGCCGCGGTCGGCGACGCCCTGCGCCGTGGCTGGCTCGTCGGGCGCGCGGCAGGCCCCAACGCGGCGGCGGTCGCAGCGGCGCCTCGGCTGACTACCGAACAACAGGCCGCCGTCGAAGCCATTGCGGGCGCGGGCGAGCGTTTCGCCGCGTGGCTGCTGCACGGTGTCACCGGCAGCGGCAAGACCGAGGTCTATCTGAGACTGGCGGAGCGCGCCCTCGTCGCCGGTCGCCAAGTGCTCATGCTGGTGCCGGAGATTGCCCTCACGCCGCAGCTCGAGGCGCGTGTCGCCGGGCGCTTTCCCGGTGCGAACGTGGTCAGCCTGCATTCGGGGCTCGCCGAGGCGGCGCGCTCGCGTGGTTTCGTCCAGGCGCTCGAGGGCCGCGCGGACATCGTGCTCGGCACCCGGCTGGCGGTGTTCGCACCGCTGCCGCGGCTCGCCCTGATCCTCGTCGACGAGGAGCACGACGCCTCCTATAAGCAGCAGGAAGGGGTGCGCTACTCGGCGCGCGACCTGGCGGTGTGGCGCGCGCACCAGCGCGGCGTGCCGGTCGTGCTCGGCTCGGCGACCCCCTCGCTCGAGAGCTGGATGCATGCGCGCAGCGGCCGCTACCGACTGCTCGCGTTGCGCACCCGGGCGGTGTCCGAGACCCTGCCGACGGTGCGCTCGATCGACACGCGGCGCATGCCGCTCGACGAGGGCATCAGTGGGCCGCTTCGCGAAGCGATCGCGGCGCGACTCGCCCGCAGCGAGCAGAGCCTGGTCTTTCTCAACCGGCGCGGCTACGCACCGATCCTGTCGTGCCCGTCCTGCGGCTGGGTGAGCGACTGTCCCCACTGTTCCGCCAAGCGCGTCGTGCATCTCGCCGACCGGCGCCTGCGCTGCCACCACTGCGGCTGCGACGCGGCCATTCCCACCGCCTGCCCGGTGTGCGGCAACCAGGACATCCGCCCGCTGGGGCGCGGCACACAGCGTGTCGAAGCGCGCCTGGCCGAACTCTTTCCCGAGGCGCGGGTGCTGCGACTCGACCGGGATGCGGCGCGTACCCGCGCTCAGTGGGAGAGCCTGCTCGCGCGCGTCGCCGGCGGCGAGGCGGACATTCTCGTCGGCACTCAGATGATGGCCAAAGGGCACGATTTCCCGCGCCTCACCCTGGTCGGGGTGATCGGCGCCGACGCCTCGCTCCATGCAGCCGACTTTCGTGCGCCCGAGCGCCTGTTCCAGCAGTTGATGCAAGTCGGCGGACGCGCAGGACGGGCCCACCTGCCGGGCGAGGTGCTGATCCAGACCGAGTATCCGGACCATCCCCTTTACCGCCATCTCGCCCGTCACGACTACGACGCCTTCGCCGCGCGCGAACTCGACGAGCGCCGCGCCGCGGGCTTTCCGCCCCACACCTTCCAGGCGATGTTGCGTGCCGATGCGCCGACGCTCGACGAGGCGCTCGCCTTCCTCGAGACCGCGCGCGCACTCGCGCTCGAATCGGGTCGGTCGCCGCTGCGGGTTTTCGATCCGGTGCCGATGCGCCTCACGCGGCTCGCACGGCGCGAGCGCGCGCAGTTGCTGGTCGAGGCCGACGAGCGCGCCCTGCTGCAAGGTTTTCTCGGGACGTGGATGCAGGCCCTGCGCGCCCAGCGTGCCGGGCGCGAGCTACGCTGGCAGATCGACGTCGACCCGCTGGACGTGTAGGCCGCTTCGCTCGATCCTTGCCGCGGCGCCTGCCGGCATGCCCCCGGGGTGTCGCGGCGCTGCGCCAGCGGGGTTCAGGCCCAGACGCCGAGTGTCTCGAGTTGGCGCGTCGCCGCCTCGGCCCAGCCGCGGTTGGCGGCCGGGCTTGCGGGGCTCGGGTGCAGGACACGGCCGATGCGCACCGGCAGGCCGGCGAGCGCCTCGGCTGCGCGTCCCTCTGCCCAGGCGCCGATGCCGATCACCCAGGTGGGCGACAGGCTCTCGACGAGGGTGCGCAGGTGGGCATTGCAGGCGGCCCGCAGTGGCGCGGCCTCGGCCGCCGGCAGCTTGTCGGGGGTCAGGTTGCGGCCGCCGTCGAAGAACGCCAGCGGGCAGTAGTTGGCGACGAAGTGATCGGCGAAGAAGGCCTCGGGCGAGCCGAAGCGCGCGGCGAACAGGCCCCACAGGCGGCGTCCGGAGACTTCCGAGCGGGCGCAGGCGAAGCCCTCGACCGGCCGCTTGGGGTTCTCGCCTGCCGGCCGGCCGACCGGCGCCTCCAGTCCCAGCCAGCCGCGCACCGCCTCGATCTCGCCGAAGGGCACGCCGGTCTGGGCCATGCCGAAGGGGCCGGGGTTCATCCCGACGAAGACGACACGCTTGGTGCCCGCGCCATAGCGGCGCAGGTAGGCCTCGTGCACCGCCCACGCGTAGTCGAGCGGGTTGTAGACGTGGCTCACCGGCGCGCCGAAGTGCAGCCGGTCGACCTCGGCCGCGAGCGTGCGGGCGGCGGCGACGAGCGCGGCATGGGGGTCGGATCGGGTCATCGTGCATCCTCTTCGTGAGAGCGCCGGTGCGGCAAGGGGGCGCGGCACCAGACTGCGGGGCAGCAGCCCCGGGGCGCCGCGCTGTGCCCCGGGGCTGCGCAGCGCGGTGGCTTAGCCATCGTCAGGCCTTCTCCGGCGCCGGGGCGACATTGCCCTGCCCGCCGTGCCAGGGGGCGACCGCCATCAGCAGCAGCATGCCTGGAATGGCGAGGAAGAAGCAGGCCCAGAAAAAATTCACCCAGCCCATCATCTCGACCAGCCAGCCGGCCGAGGCGTTGATGAAGGTGCGCGGCACCGCCATCAGGCTGGTGAACAGCGCGAGCTGGGTCGCGGTGTAGGCGGGGTGGGTCGAGCGCGCCATGAAGGCGACGAAGGCGGTGGTGCCGAGCCCCGCGCCGAGTGCTTCGCCCGTGATGACGACGGCGAGGATGAGGAGTCGGGTCGCGTCGGAGGGCGCCGGTCCGAGCCAGGCGAGCCAGACGAAGCCGAGGATGGTGACGAGTTGCACCAGGCCGAACAGCCACAGCGCCCGGTTGATGCCGAGCCTGAGCATCCACAGGCCGCCGAGGATGCCGCCGATCACCATCGGCCACAGGCCGGCGTTCTTCGCGACGATGCCGATGTCGGTCTTGCTGTAGCCCATGTCGAGGTAGAACGGCGTGGCGAGCGCCGTGCACAGCGAATCGCCGAGCTTGTAGAGGAAGATAAAGGCGAGCACTCGCAGCGCCGCGCGCACTCCCTGCCGGCCGAAGAACTCGCGAAACGGTTCGACCACCGCGGCGCGCAGCGTGCGCGGGACGCCGGCGGCCGCCGCCGGCTCGCGCACCATCAGCGTCATCGCCACGCCCGGCAGCATGAAGGCGGCGGTGACGATGAACACCGTATCCCAGGGCAGGCGGTCGGCGAGGATGAGCGACAGCGAGCCCGGCACCAGGCCGGCGATGCGGTAGGCATTCACATGGATCGCATTGCCGAGGCCGAGCTCGGCATCGGGCAGGATCTCCCGGCGGAAGGCGTCGAGCGCGATGTCCTGGGTTGCCGACAGGAAGGCGAGCGTGGCCGTGAGGGCCACCACCAGCGCGAGGTTCTCGGTCGGCGAGAGCTGCCCGAGCCAGGCGATCGAGGCGACGAGCCCGAGTTGGGACACCAGCATCCAGCTGCGGCGCCGGCCGAGCCAGGGGAGGATGCCGTAGCGATCGAGCAGCGGCGCCCACAGGAACTTCCAGGTGTAGGGGAACTGGATCAGCGCGAAGGCGCCGATCGCGCGCAGGCTCAGACCCTCGGTCTTGAGCCAGGCCGGCACGAGGTTGAGCAGCAGGTAGAGCGGCAGGCCCGAGGCAAAACCGGTGAAGATGCAGACGAGCATCCTGCGGTTGAGCAGGGCCTCGATCCAGGCGGGACGGGAGGACGGCACGGGGGTGGCGGGTCGGGGCGTTGGCGCGATTATCGCGGAATCGACGCGATCGTGCTGCCCGACCGGTGCGTGCGAATGTAAGCGGCGAGTTCGGCTGCCGGCAGCGGCCGGCTGAAGTGAAAGCCCTGCAGCACGTCGCAGCCGAGCTTGCGCAGGCGCGCGACCTGCTCGGCCGACTCGACCCCTTCGGCGACCACCGACAGGCCGAGATTGTGCGCGACGGAGACCGCCGCGGCGACGATCGCGGCGTCGTTGGCATCGTGCTCGATGTCCGAGACGAAGGAGCGGTCGATCTTCAGCCGGTCGAGCGGGAAGCGCTTGAGGTGGGAGAGCGACGAGTAGCCGGTGCCGAAATCGTCGATGGCAATATGCACGCCCAGCGCCTTGAGCGCGCGCAGCAGGTCGATTGCGCGCTCGGGCTGCTCCATGATCGAACTCTCGGTGATCTCAAGCTCCAGCGCGCCGGCCTCCAGCCCGCTCGCCGCGAGCGCGCCGGCCACCGCTTCGGCGAAGCTCGCATCGCGCAACTGGCGGGCCGAGACATTGACGGCCACTCGCAACGCGCCCAGACCCTGTTCGCGCCAGCGTACCGCCTGGCGGCAGGCCTCGCCGAGCACCCAGGCGCCGATCGCGGTGATCATGCCGGTTTCCTCGGCGAGCGGGATGAACTGGTCCGGCGCGATCAGCCCGTCCTGAGGGTGGCGCCAGCGCGCCAACGCCTCGACGCCGATCAGCGTGCCGTCGCAGGCCGCGATCAGCGGCTGGTACCACAGCTCGAACTCGCCGCGTTCGACGGCCCGCCGCAGCTTGCCTTCAAGGATCAGGCGCGCGGTCGCCGCGCGATTGAGCTCGGCGGTGAAGAACTGGTAATTGGCGCGCCCCGAGGCCTTGGCGTGGTACATCGCGGCGTCGGCATTGCGCAGCAGCCCGGTCGCGTCGGCACAATCGTCGGGAAACAGACTGATGCCGATCGACGGCGCGGCGTGCAGTTCGGTGCCGTCGACGACGTAAGGCGCCGACAGGCGCGCCAGCAGCTTGCCGGCGACGTGCGCGGCGTTGGCGGCGCAGCCGACGTCCTGCAGCGCGACGACGAACTCATCGCCGCCCAGCCGCGCCACCGTGTCGGCCTCGCGCACGCAGCCCCGCAGCCGGTCGGCCACCTGAACGAGCAGGGCATCGCCGACGTGATGGCCGAGCGAGTCGTTGATGGTCTTGAAGCG
Organism: Gammaproteobacteria bacterium; assembly: GCA_029289265.1. Classification (GTDB taxonomy): domain Bacteria; phylum Pseudomonadota; class Gammaproteobacteria; order Burkholderiales; family Rhodocyclaceae; genus JARFTX01. The sequence continues at coordinate 9,272 of JARFTX010000065.1, read as the reverse complement.
ATCCAGGTCGAGAAACAGCACCGCGAGCGACTGGCCGCTGCGCCGCGCGTCGGCCATCGCCTGGCCGAGCCGGGCGTAGAGCGAGAAGCGGTTCGCCAGCCCGGTCAGCGCGTCGCTGTGCGCGAGGTGGCGGATCTCGGCCTCGGCACGCTTCTGCTCGGTGATGTCGGCATAGGTCGAAATGAAACCGGCGACCTCGCCGTCGATGTGCATGGGCTCGCCCGAGACCAGATGAGTACGGCCGTTGGGCCGGGTGCGTTCGGTTCGATGCGGCTCGAAGCGCAGCGCCAGCGCGCGGCGTTCGGCCACCAGTTGCGCCGGATCGCCGGGGCCGTACTCGCCGCGCCGCGCCGGATACATGATGAGGTCCTCGAAGCGCGCATCGCGGTGCAGCGCCTCGTCGGGCAGGTCCAGCACGTCGGCGAAGCGGCGGTTCCAGTACTGAAGCCGCAGGCGCTCGTCGAAGGCGCTGATGCCCTGCGGCATGTGGTCGAGAATGGCGGTGAGGTAGGCGGTCTGGCGCCTGAGCTCCTCTTCGGCGGCGGTCGCGACGGTGACATCCTGGATCAGACCGAGCACGGCTGCGGTGCCCGGCGGCGCAGCCGCCTCGCGCCGCAGGCGGCCGACGAAGTGGCAGACCAGGCCATCGGGCCTCACCGTGCGGAAGCTGAACTCGACGTCGTGGCCGGCGGCGAGCGCCTCCTCGTGCAGCGTTGCCGCGACGCGGGCGCGATCGGTGGCGTGTACGCGGGCGAGAAAGCCCTCGATCGACGCCGGCTCCTCGGCCGGGATGCGCAGCAGAACCCGGAACTCGTCCGACCACCACAGCGTGCCCTGGACCGGATCGAGCTCCCAGAGTCCGAGCCTGGCCATGTCCTGCGCGTGGCGCAGGTGGCCGCAGAGGCGCTCGCGATCGCCGCGGCAGGTCATGTGCGGCCGAGTGGGGAGAGAATCGTGCGGCGGCAGCCGCAAGGGGACGGCAGAGGGGCGGCGGTCATGGCGGGGAGGGTGAATTTCCTTCCCGCCATGAGGGCTTCGATGCGATCATGGCGGGCGATCGGGTGGGCCAACGAGAACCCGGCCGATTCTGGCAGCGCACCCAAGACTTTACAATAGTGCGCTGCAGCGATACGGTAGCGTATGGGGTTGATCGCGCGCATGCCAGCGCCGACAATGCCTGCATACAACAATCACATCAGATGTAGGAGAAGACACGATGAGTCAGCAGATCACCGTATCGTTCGGCGATGACAGGGCGTACGAGATCATCGTCCACGACGCCGACCGTGCGGGCATGGCCAAGGACCAGGCGCGCGCATGGCTCGCCAAGGAGTTCGAGGTGATGGAATGCACGCCGTCGAACCCGATGGGCAAGATCCTGGTGCTCGACATGATCCTCAACGTCGCCAAGTACGGCGGCGAGGACCGCTTCAAGGAAGGCGGCGAGTGGGCACGCCAGTTCGCAACCGCGGTCGCCGTCGCGCTAGAGCGCCAGGCGATCAAGGTCGACGTGCGCAATTTCACCGTAGGTTGAGCGGCGCGGACCGCCTGCGCGCAGCGGGGCCCGGCCCCGCCGCGCCGGGTGCTCAGGCCCGCCGGCCGAGCCGATAGACGGCGACGCTGGCAAGAAAATTCGGCTCGTCCAGGACCAGCTTGCCCTCGTCGAAGGCGAGCCGCTCGTGCACGGCGATGCCGTTCAGCTCGCACAACGCGTCGAAGTCGGCGATCGTGAAGAAGCGCACGTTGGGCGTGTTGAACCACTGGTGCGGCAGGTTTTCCGACACCGGCATCCGGCCGTTGAGGATTGCCTGGCGGTGGCGCCAGTAGGCGAAGTTCGGAAAACTCACCACCGCCTCGCGCCCAACCCGCAGCATCTCGGCGAGAATCCCCTGTGTATTGTGGATCGCCTGCAGCGACAGGCTCATGATCACGTGGTCGAAGAAGCCGTCCTCGAGCCCGGCGAGCCCCTTCTCGAGGTCCATCTGCAGCACGTTCACACCGCTCTCGATGCAGGTGACGAGCTTGTCGGGGTCGTTCTCGATGCCGTAGCCCTGGACCTGGCGCACCTCGATCAGGTGGCGCAGCAGGCTGCCGTCGCCGCAGCCGAGGTCGAGCACCTTCTCGCCCGGCTCGATCCACTGTGTGATGACCTCGTAGTCGTAGCGGTAGGCCATGGTCACACCCCCATCCGGTTGAAGTAGCCGCGCAGCACCGCGTGATAGTGCGTCTCGTCGAGCAGGAACGAGTCGTGGCCGGCGGCGCAGTCGATCTCGGCATAGCTCACGTTGCGCTGGTTGTGCAGCAGCGCATTCACCATCTCGCGGCTGCGCGCGGGCGCGAAGCGCCAGTCGGTGGTGAAGGAGACGATCAGGAAGTCGGCGGTCGCGCGGGCGAAGGCCGCTGCGAGGTTGCCGCCGTACTCGAAAGCCGGATCGAAGTAGTCGAGCGCCTTGGTGGTGAGCAGATAGGTGTTGGCGTCGAAGTGGGCGGCGAACTTGTCGCCCTGGTAGCGCAGGTAGGACTCGATCTCGAACTCGACGTCGTAGCTGTAGACGGCCCGTCCATGGCGCAGGCTGCGGCCGAATTTCTCGGCCATCGAATCGTCGGACAGGTAGGTGATGTGGCCCAGCATGCGGGCGAGCTTGAGCCCGCGCGCCGGCACCACCCCGTGCTCGTAGAAGTGGCCGCCGTGGAAGTCCGGGTCGGTGAGGATCGCCTGGCGGGCGACCTCGTTGAAGGCGATGTTCTGCGCGGTCAGCCGGGGCGCCGCGGCGATCGCGATCGCATGGCCGATGCGCTTCGGATAGTGCAGGCTCCAGGCGAGCGCCTGCATGCCGCCGAGGCTGCCGCCGACCACGGCGGCGAAGCGCTCGATGCCGAGCCGGTCGGCGAGCCGCGCCTGGGCCGTGACCCAGTCCTCGACCGTGACGAACGGAAAGTCGGCGCCCCAGCGCCGGCCGGTCGCCGGATTCGCCGACTTCGGCCCGGTCGAGCCGTGACAGCCGCCGAGGTTGTTCACGCCGACGACGAAGAAACGATGGGTGTCGAGCGGCTTTCCGGGGCCGACCAGGTTGTCCCACCAGCCGATGTTGTCGGGCTCGTCGGCGTAATAACCGGCGACGTGGTGCGAGCCGGACAGCGCATGGCAGACCAGCACGGCGTTGCTGCGCGCGGCGTTGAGCGTGCCGTAGGTCTCGTAGACCAGCTCGTACTCGGGCAGCGTGCCGCCGCTCTTCAACGCGAGCGGCTCGGTGAAGTGCGCCCGCTGTGCGACCACGGCGCCGACGGATTGGGGTTGGATCATCTTTTCGCTTCTTGATCGTGGGCCGGCACGCCGCGCTGCGCCGGCCGACCGCAAAAACAAAAAACCCAGCCGGCTGGGAAACGCGGACTGGGTCGCCCTCGCTTTAGCCGGATTTGTTGAGCGCCCGCAAGCTGTGGTTCAAATCGGCGCTATGAGCGGGAAATTAGCGCGCGGGCGGGGAAAAGTCAAACCGGGCGGTCGGGGTCGCCAGCGCTGCGGTGTGCAGGACCGGTGCTCCGTGGGACTGCGTCCGGCGGGCTCAAGCACTTCTGGCGTTTGTGCCCCGCGCGCTGCGCGGCCTTGCGCCGGGCGTGCGGAGCGAACAACACCCGCCGGCGGTTCATCCCGCCAGACGCGCCACCGCGTCGCGCACCTTGGCGGGTTCGTCCAGCTTGAGGATGCGTTGCACGCGCGGTGCAAGCTCGCCCAGGTCGGAGCGCAGCACCTGCTGCTTGATCTCGAGGATGTTGCCCGGGTGCATGGAGAAATTGCGCAGGCCCATGCCCAGCAGCAGCAGCGTGTAGGCGGGGTCGCCCGCCATCTCGCCGCACACCGACACCGGCAGCCCGTAGCGCGCGCCGGCCTGGATGGTCCCGCCAATCAGCTTGAGCACCGCCGGATGGAGCGGGTCGTAGAGGTGCACGACAGCCTCGTCGGAGCGGTCGATCGCCAGCGTGTACTGGATCAGGTCATTGGTGCCGATCGACAGGAAGGCGAGCCGGCGAATGAACATGCCGAGCGCGAGCGCGGCGGCCGGCACCTCGATCATGCCGCCGATCTGGACCGTCTCGTCGAACTTGACGCGCTCGGCACGCAGCTCGGCCTTGGCTTTGTCGACAAGCGCGAGTGTCTGATCGATCTCGTGGGCGTGTGCGAGCATCGGGATCATGATCTGCAGCTTGCCGTGCGCCGAGGCGCGCAGGAGCGCCCGCAGCTGCGTCAGGAACATCTTGGGCTCGGTGAGCGAGTAGCGGATCGCGCGCAGGCCCAGCGCCGGGTTCGGCTCGAAGCGCGGGCTCACGGTGTCGAGCGCCTTGTCGGCACCGACGTCGAAGGTGCGGATCGTCACCGGCTTGCCGGGCAGCGCCTTGATGACCGTGCGGTAGGCCTCGTACTGCTCGTCCTCGTCGGGCAGGCTGTCACGGCCGAGGAACAGGAACTCGGTGCGGTACAAGCCGATTCCGTCGGCATTGACGGCGCGGATGTGGCCGATGTCCTTGGGGCCCTCGATGTTGGCGAGCAGGTTCACGAGTTCGCCGTCGAGCGTTCGCGCCGGCGTGTCGCGCAGGCGATTGAGCTTGGAGCGCTCGAGCTCGAGCTCGGCGCGGCGCAGCCGGTATTCCTCGACGATGCCGGCGTCGGCGCCGACGATGACGACGCCGCGCGTGCCGTCGATGATCAGCAGTTCGTCCTCTTCGGCGAGCTGGCGAATGTGGTGCAGGCCGACCACCGCCGGGATCGCGAGGCTGCGCGCGACGATCGCCGTGTGGCTGGTCGGTCCGCCGACGTCGGTGACGAAGCCGGCGATGTTGTGGTCGCGAAAGCCCAGTGTGTCGGCAGGCGACAGGTCGTGGGCGACGACGATGGTGCCCAGCCCGTCGCGGCGCTTGGGCGGCAGGTGGCCGGGCTGGCCGAGCAGCACCTTGACGAGGCGCTCGACCACCTGCACGACGTCGGCCTTGCGCTCGCGCAAGTAAGGGTCCTCGATCTGCTCGAACTGCTCGACCAGGTGCTCCATCTGCTGCACCAGCGCCCACTCGGCGTTGCAGCGGCGCTCGAGCACGAGTCGGCGCGCCGCCTCGATCAGCAGCGGGTCGGCAAGCATCATGATCTGCAGGTCGACGAAGGCGCCGACCTCGCTGTGGCTGTGCCCGGCGGTCGCCGCGGCCTTGAGTCCGACGAGCTCCCCATGCACGGTCGCCACCGCCTCGTCGAGCCGCGCGACCTCTTCCTCGAGATGGCGCTCGGCGACGTGGTAGTGATTGACCTCGAGCAGCGCGTGCGAGACCAGATGCACGTGGCCGATCGCGATGCCCTGGGAGACCGGCAGGCCGTGGATGGTGAAGGCCATGGGCTTCACTCCTCCTCGCCGAAGCGATCGGCGATCAGTTCGAGCAGCGCCCGCAGCGCATCGTCCTCGTCCGGGCCGTTTGTATCGATCGAGATCGAGGCGCCCCGTGCGGCCGCGAGCATCATCACGCCCATGATGCTCTTGGCGTTCACCCGGCGGCCGTTGCGCTCGAGCCAGACCTCGGACGCGAAGCGGCTCGCGGTCTGGGTGAGTTTGGCCGAGGCCCGCGCATGCAGGCCCAGCTTGTTGACGATCTCGGCTTCGGCGCGCGCCATCAAGACCTCACTTGATCTGCTGCACCCCGTCGCAGCCGCCCGCGACGGTGCGATGGACGAGGGTGGTCATGCCGCGGTCGCGGTAGGTGAGTGCCCGCAACAGCATGGGCAGATTGACGCCGGCGATCGCCTCGACCCGGCCGGGTTCGAGCAGCTTGGCGGCAACGTTCGAGGGTGTCGAGCCGTACAGGTCGGTGAGGATCAGCACGCCCTCGCCACCGTCCACGCCGGCCAGCATCTGCTGCGCCGCCGGCAGTAGGTCGAGCGGATCGTCCTGGGGGCTCACGCCGAGCTGGGCGAGCTGCGCCGGGCGCCGGTTCAGCACGTGGTTGGCGCACTGCACGAGCGACTCGCCGAGGGTGCCGTGGGTTATCAGGAGTAGGCCGATCATGTCCGTCGCGCGTGAGAATCGTTACATTCTATCCGACCGCCGCCCAACGCGGCGGCTAGCGCACCGCGAGCAGAAAGTGCATGTGCCGCTCGTACTGGTCGAGCACGTCGTTGATGACGTCGTCGCGGCTCCAGCCCATGATGTCGTAGTCCTGGCCGCCCTCGCGCAGGTGCACTTCGGCGCGGAAGTACTTGAGCGCCTCGGCGCGCTCGGCGCGGGTATCGCGCAGCACGAACGAGGGCGGCTCGTAGGCGCGCGGATGGATCGAGTAGAAGAAGTCGATCTCGTCGCCGTGGCGGACTTCGACCCACTCTCGGCCGTCGGCCTCGTCGCGGTCGACGCGCGCATCGAGGCCCTGCCGGCTCAATTCTTCGGCGACCGCCGCGAGAGCCGGCCGCGCGACCTCTTCGAGGTAGCGCAGCACCTCGTGGCGCTTGGGCTGATGGATCATGGTGCGAACGCGGCGCTGCCAGCTCATTGCCGCGTGGGGCCCGCGCGGCATCACGCGCGCATGACGCAGCGACAGGCGCTTGACCGATTCGATGCGCAGCGCCCGGGCGAGTCCCCAGCACATCAGGATCATCACGACGGTGAAGGGCAGCGCGCTCGCGATGGTCGCGGTCTGCAGCGCGCCGAGGCCGCCGGCGACCAGCAGCGCGGCGGCGACGATGCCCTCGACGATGGCCCAGAAGATGCGCTGCCAGGCGGGCGAGTCCTCGGCGCCGCCCGAGGTCAGCATGTCGACGACGAGCGAGCCCGAGTCGGACGAGGTGACGAAGAAGGTCACGACCAGCACCGTTGCAATCAGCGAGGTGAGCGAGGACAGCGGCAGGTGCTCGAAGAACCGGAACAGCGCCACCGAGGTGTCGGCCGCAACCGCTTCGGCGAGCGTGCCCAGTCCCTGCATCATCACCATGTGCAGCGCGGTGTCGCCGAAGAAGGTCATCCACATGAAGGTGAAGCCGACCGGCACCAGCAGGACGCCCACGACGAACTCGCGGATCGTGCGCCCGCGCGAGACACGAGCGATGAACATGCCGACGAAGGGCGACCAGGCGATCCACCAGCCCCAGTAGAACAGCGTCCAGCCGCCGATCCAGCCGGTGGGCTCGTAGGCGTAGAGGTTGAAGGTCATCGCGAATAGGTTCGACAGGTACATGCCCGTGTTCTGGACCAGGGTCTGCAGCAGGAACACCGTCGGCCCGGTCACCAGCACGAAGGCGAGCAGCACCAGCGCGAGCACCATGTTCAGCTCGGAGATGCGGCGGATGCCCGCGTCCAGCCCGAGTCCGACCGAGAGGGTCGCGACCGCCGTGATCACGGCGATCAGCACGATCTGCACCGTCACCGTGGTCGGCACGTCGAAAAGGTAGTTGAGGCCGGCATTGACCTGGATTACGCCGAAGCCGAGCGAGGTCGCCACCCCGAAGATCGTGCCGAGCACCGCGAAGACGTCCACCGTGTGGCCGATCGGGCCGTGGATGCGGTCGCCGATCAGCGGGTAGAGGGCCGAGCGGATCGTCAGCGGCAGGTCGTGGCGGAACGCGAAGTAGGCGAGCGCGAGCGCGACCACCGCGTAGATCGCCCAGGCGTGCATGCCCCAGTGGAAAAAGGTGATGCGCATCGCCTGGCGCGCCGCCTCGGCGGTGGCGGGCTCGCCGACCGGCGGGCTGGTGTAGTGCATGATCGGCTCGGCGACGCCGAAGAACATCAGCCCGATGCCCATGCCGGCCGAGAACAGCATCGCGAACCAGGAACCGTGGCTGTAGTCCGGCTCGCTGTGATCGGGGCCGAGCTTGATACGGCCGAAGTCCGATACCGCGAGCACCACGACGAAGACGAGAAAGCCCGCCACCGCCAGCACGTAGAACCACCCCGCCGAGTGGGTGATCCACGCCTGCATCGCAGAAAAGAGCGTGCTGGCGGTGTCGGGCGCGAGCGCGGCGAAGGCGACGAAGACCAGCGTCAGCGCGCTCGAGGCGAAAAATACCGGCGGGTTGATGCGAAGACGGCGGCGCGGGGCGCCGCGGTCGGCCTGCTCTGTCATGCCGTATCCCCTGTCGTTGTCGTGAATCGTCCGCCGGGGCGAGGCGGGTGCTGCCAGGCAGCCCATGGCGGGCCGCCCGAGTCGTGGTTCAGCCGAGTCCCTGGCTCGCCAGGTACTCTTCGTAGCTGCCGCGGTAGTCGACGAGGGTGCCGTCGAGCTTGATCTCGATGATGCGGCTCGCCAGCGAGCTGACGAACTCGCGGTCGTGCGAGACGAAGATGAGCGTGCCGGCGAACTTCTCGAGCGCGGTGTTGAGCGACTCGATCGATTCCATGTCGAGGTGGTTGGTCGGCTCGTCCATCAGCAGCACGTTGGGGCGCGACAGCATCAGCTTGCCGAACAACATCCGGCCCTGCTCTCCGCCGGAGATCACATTGACGGACTTCCGCACGTCGTCGCCGGAAAAGAGCAGCCGCCCGAGCGTGCCGCGAATCAGCGTCTCGAGGTCCTCGCCGGTCGCGGCCGCGGTGACGCGTGCGTACTCGGCGATCCAGTCGGTGAGCTTCTCGGTGCCGGCGAACTCGGCCGAGTGGTCCTGCGCGTAGTAGCCGGGCTTGGCCTTCTCGGCCCACTTCACGGCGCCCTTGGACGGCGCGAGTCCGCCGGCGTCCGGGCCGACCAGCAGCCGCAGCAGCGTGGTCTTGCCGACGCCGTTCTCGCCGATGATGGCGACCTTCTCGCCGGCCTCGATCGCGATCGAGAAGCGGTCGATGAGCGGGCGGGCCATGCCTTCGTAGGCGAACGAGAGGTTGTCCACCTCGCAGGCGAGGCGGTGCAGCTTGTCCTTGTCGTCGTAGTCGAAGCGGATGAAGGGGTACTGGCGCGAAGAGGGTTTGACGTCCTCGGGCTTGAGCTTCTCGATCAGCTTCTGGCGGCTGGTCGCCTGGCGCGCCTTGGACTTGTTGGCCGAGAAGCGGCGGACGAACTCCTGCAGCTCCTGGATCTTCTCCTTGGCCCGCGCGTTGGCGGCCGACTGGCGCTGGCGCGCCAGCGTCGAGGCTTCCATGTAGTCGTCGTAGTTGCCGGCGTACACGGTGATCGTGCCGTAGTCGAGGTCCGCCATGTGGGTGCACACCTGGTTCAGGAAGTGGCGGTCGTGCGAGATGATCACCATCGTCGAATCGCGCTCGTTGAGCACGTCCTCGAGCCAGCGGATGGTGTTGATGTCGAGGTTGTTGGTCGGC
>JARFTX010000114.1 GCA_029289265.1 Gammaproteobacteria bacterium | reverse complement strand
ACTGCGCCCAGCGGAAGCAGAAGGTGCAGTAGCTGTGGCAGGTCTGGCCCTGGCTCGGGAAGAACAGCACCGTCTCACGGTACTTGTGCTGGATGCCGTCTAGGCGATGGCCCTCGTCGTCGCGCGGCATGTTCATCGCCATCTGGTCGGCCGGGTGGGGATTCAAAGCGAGGCGGACCTCGGCCACCGCCGCGTCCAGCGCATCCTTGGCAGCGCCGCCCCGAATCAGTTCGGCGATGCGTTCGAAGTGCTCGGGCGCGAGCATGCCGCGTTGCGGGAAGGTGAGCTGGAAGATCGGGTCGTCGGGGATGTTGCTCCAGTCGATCAGCTCGTCGATGACGTACTGGTTCACCCGGAACGGCAGCACGCTCGACACCACCTTCATCTCGAAGCGTTGCTCGTCGCTGAGCGCCGCGAGCGCCTCGATCCGATCGAGGTCGCGCTGCGTGTAGACCTTGAACGGCGTCGGTTCGGCGTGCGGGGCAAGGACAAACTTCGGCTGGACAGGGTGCTGCTGGCGCGCGATGCGCTGGACGGTGCTCTGCATGTCTTCATCTCCTGATCGTGTCGGCACCGCTGCCTCCGCCCTGCCGGTGAGGCAATCGAGATGCGAGAGGTCCTGCGGTCCGAGAGACGGTCCGGCAGCAGCGCGTGAGGGTCGAAAGGAGTGAGTGACCCGCTACTGCCCGTCAAGGGGGCCGGCGCGTGGGGAGCGCCCGGCTACGGTAATGCGATGTCGCGAGATCATAGGTGAAAAACTATATTTGCGCAAATACGCATTGCTGTGGGTCTGACCGGTCTCAATTTGTAAAAGTTCCTTTCGGCCCGACCCGGAAAGCACGAAGGCCCGCACGTGCGGGCCTTCGTGTGTGGCGTGGCGAGGCCGCCCGAGTCGGCCGGAAATGCCGATCCGAGCGGGTTGGGCACCGAGCGGGCGGACCCGCTTCAGGCTTGACCGCCCCTACGGTCGCGTCACTCGAACTCGACGATCACCTCATCGACCGAGAGGCTGGCACCGGGCTTGGCGACGATGGCCTTGACCTTGCCGTCCTGTTCGGCGCGCAGCACGTTCTCCATCTTCATCGCCTCGATCACCGCGAGCTTCTCGCCGGCCTTGACCTCCTGACCCACCGCCACCGCGACCTCGCGCAGCAGGCCGGGCATCGGGGAGAGCAGGAACTTCGACAAGTCCGGCGGCAGCTTGGTCGGCATCAGCGACAGCAGGCGCGCCGCGTTCACCGTCATCACCATCGGCTCGACCTGCAGGCCGAAATGCGCGATGCGATAGCGCAGGCCGCGCCGTTCGATCTGCAGGCAGATCGGCACGCCGTTGACGGTGCCCTTGAATAGCAGTTCGCCGAACTTCCAGTTCGAGGCGATCCGGTAGGTCTTGTCCTTGTGGGTGATCTCGAGCCCGCCCTCGGCGCGCACCACCGACATCGAATAATGCTGATCGCCCATCACGACCACCCACTCGCTGGCCACCTTGCGGCCGTGACCGGCGAGTTGCCCGTCGATCTGCACGACGCGGTCGATGTAGCGCAGGCGCGCATAGGTCGCGACCGCGGCCAGCAGTGCCGGGTCGTCGTGAGGCACCATCGACGCGTCGAAGCCCTTCGGGTACTCCTCGGCGATGAAGCCGGTGTTGAAGAGGCCGGAGCAGAAGCGCGGGTGCTGCAAGAGCGCCGCCTGGAACGGGATGTTGGAGCTGATGCCACGGATCACGAAGGCGTTGAGCGCGTCGCGCATGCGCTCGATGGCCTGCTCGCGGTTCGCGCCGTGCACGATCAGCTTGGCGATCATCGAATCGTAGTACATCGAGATCTCGCCGCCCTCATAGACGCCGGTATCGACTCGCACCTGGCCGTCGACTTCGGCGGGCGGCTGGAACTTGACCAGCCGGCCGGTCGAGGGCAGAAAGCCGCGGAACGGATCTTCGGCGTTGATGCGGCATTCCATAGCCCAGCCGTCGATCTTCACGTCGGCCTGGCTGATCGGCAGCTTCTCGCCGTAGGCCACGCGGATCATCTGCTCGACCAGATCGAGGCCGGTGATCAGCTCGGTCACCGGATGCTCGACCTGCAGCCGGGTGTTCATCTCGAGGAAGTAGAACTCCTTGGTCGCGCCGCTCACGACGAACTCGACCGTGCCGGCCGACTCGTAATTCACCGCGCGTGCCAGCGCCACCGCCTGCTCGCCCATCGCCTTGCGCATCGCGGGATCGACGAAGGGGCTCGGCGCCTCCTCGATGACCTTCTGGTGGCGACGCTGGATCGAGCAATCGCGCTCGTTCAGATAGACGTAGTTGCCGTGCGAATCGCCCAGCACCTGGATCTCGATGTGGCGCGGCTCCAGCACGTACTTCTCGATGAAGACGCGGTCGTCGCCGAAGGCGTTGCGCGCTTCATTGACGCAGGAGGCGAAGCCCTCGTGCGCCTCCTTGTCGTTGAAGGCCACGCGCAGGCCCTTGCCGCCGCCGCCGGCCGAGGCCTTGATCATCACCGGGTAGCCGATCTTCTTCGCAATCTCGACCGCCTCGTCGGGCCCGGCGATCGCGTCGTTGTAGCCGGGGATGGTGTTCACGCCGGCTTCGATCGCGAGTTTCTTCGACTCGATCTTGTCGCCCATCTTCGCGACCGAGTAGTGCTTCGGGCCGATGAACTTGATGCCTTGCTCTTCCAGACGGCGCGAGAACTCGGCGTTCTCGGACAGGAAGCCGTAGCCCGGATGGACCGCCTCGGCGCCGGTCTGCTTGCAGGCGGCGATGATCTTGTCCATGGCCAGGTAGGACTCTTTCGACGGCGCCGGCCCGATGCACACGGCCTCGTCGGCCATCTCGACGAAGAGCGCGTCCTGGTCGGCCTCGGAATGCACGGCGACGGTGGCGATGCCCATCTTGCGGGCGGTCTTGATCACGCGGCAAGCGATCTCGCCGCGGTTCGCGATCAGTATCTTCTTAAACATTCATGGTCTCCCTGGGCGATCAGAGCGGGATGTTGCCGTGCTTGCGCCACGGATTCTCGAGTTCCTTGTTCTTCAGCATCGACAGCGAGCGGCACACGCGCTTGCGCGTCTCGTGCGGCATGATCACGTCGTCGATGAAGCCGCGCGCACCCGCCACGAAGGGGTTGGCGAAACGCGCCTTGTACTCGGCCTCGCGCTGCGCGATCTTGACGGGATCGTCCTTCTCGCTGCGGAAGATGATCTCGACCGCGCCCTTGGGGCCCATCACCGCGATCTCGGCCGACGGCCAGGCGAAGTTCACATCGCCGCGCAGGTGCTTGGACGACATGACGTCGTAGGCGCCGCCGTAGGCCTTGCGGGTGATGATGGTGACCTTGGGCACGGTGCATTCGGCGTAGGCGTAGAGCAGCTTGGCGCCGTGCTTGATGATGCCGCCGTATTCCTG
>JARFTX010000064.1 GCA_029289265.1 Gammaproteobacteria bacterium | reverse complement strand
CAGGGGCGCACGGTGGACTTCAAGAACACCGTGATCGTGATGACCTCGAACCTCGGCAGCCAGATGATCCAGCAGATGGCGGGCGACGACTACGGTGTGATCAAGCTCGCCGTGATGGCCGAGGTGAAGACCTATTTCCGCCCCGAGTTCATCAACCGCATCGACGAACTGGTGGTATTCCACGCGCTCGACGAGTCGCAGATCGCCGGTATCGCGCGGATTCAGATCGGCTACCTGGAGCGACGGCTGGCGCGGCTCGAGATGTCGCTCGAGGTGACCGAGGCCGCGCTCGCCCAGATTGCGGAAGCAGGCTTCGATCCGGTGTTCGGGGCGCGACCGCTCAAGCGCGCGATCCAGGAGCGCGTCGAGAATCCGCTGGCAAAGCGCATCCTCGAGGGGCAGTTCGCGCCCAAGGATTGCATCCGGGTGGATGCCGAGCGGGGTGCGATCGTGTTTGCGAAGGGCGATTGACTGGGGTCCGCCACGGCCCGCCGTGAAGGCGGTGCGGCCGTGACGGTGCGGCAGGAGTTGGCCGGAGCGGGGGGCCTGCTCGGTGGCGCGCCCACGCTCAAGCGGTTGTCGCCACCAGCGTTTCGGTCAGGCTTGCTGCTTCGACCGGGCGGCCGAACAAGTAGCCCTGCATGATCCGGCAGCCGCGGGCGGCAAGAAAGTCGCGCTGCGCCGGGGTTTCGACCCCTTCGGCGACGACTTCGATGCCGAGGTCACGCGCCATAGAGATTGCTGCCGAAGCGATGGCGGCGTCCTCGGCATCGCCCGGCAGATCCTTGACGAAGGATCGGTCGAGCTTCAGCCGGCTGATCGGCATCCGCTTCAGGTAGGCGAGGCTTGAATAGCCCGTCCCGAAATCGTCGAGTGCAAGCGTCAGGCCAATCTCGCGCAATTCTTGCAGACGCGCAAAGAGTTCGTCGGAGGGCCGCAGCAGCGCGCTTTCGGTGATTTCCAGTTCGATGCAGCGGGGATCGGCGCCCGTGTCCTGAAGCGCCGCACGGACGCTGTCGATAAACTCGGACCGATTGAACTGCAGCGCCGAGATGTTGATCGCCACCAGCAGTTCGGCGTGGCCGCTTTTCCGCCACTCGACCTGACGCCGCATGGCCGATCGCAGCACCCAGTCGCCGATCCGGGAGATCAATCCCGAGTCCTCGGCGATCGGAATGAAGCGATCCGGCATCACCAGTCCGAGCTCGGGGTGGTGCCAGCGCACCAGAGCTTCGCAGCCGACCAGCCGCTCCAGCTCGGTGTCGATCTGCGGCTGGTAATGCAGGATGAACTCGTCGCGGTCGAGCGCCCGGCGCAGCCCCGCCTCGAGCGTCAGGCGCTCGAGCGCACGGGCGTTCATGTCCGGGACGAAGAACTGGAAGTTGTTGCGCCCGGCCGTCTTGGCGCTGTACATCGCGGTGTCGGCGTGTTTGACGAGGGTGTCGAGGTCGCAGCCATCGGCCGGGTAGAGCGCGATGCCGATGCTCACCGACGGACTCAGCTCGTGGAGGTCGACTTCGACCGGATCGGCGAGCGCACACAGCATCTTGCGGGCCACCGTCGCGGCGTCCTCGCGGCAGGTAAGCCGAGGCAGCAACACGGCGAACTCGTCTCCGCCAAGTCGCGCGAGGACGTCTTCGCCGCGCACGCAGGCGGCGAGGCGCCGTGAGACGGTGCACAGAAGCTGGTCGCCGATCGCGTGGCCGAGGGAGTCGTTCACGGTCTTGAACTGGTCGAGATCGAGGAAAAGCACCGCCAGTGCGTCGCCATGGCGCTGTGCCGACTGGATCGCAGCACCCGATCGGACCGCCCAGAGATTGCGGTTGGGCAGGCCGGTCAGGGCGTCGTAGTGGGCGAGCTGTTCGATCGCGGCCTGCTGTGCCCGGAGCGAGCGTGTCGTCGCCTCGAGGTCGGCGGTGCGTTGCTCGACCAGCCGGGTGATGCGCCGCGATTGACCACTGGTCGTGAGCACGAGCGCGGCCAGCACGGCCGTGGCGAACAGCCCGACCAGCGCCGCAATCCACTTCTCCTGTCCGCGGTGGGCCGGCGCGTAGTCGGGGCCGGCGCGCAGGCGGATCTCCCAGGAGCGCCCGGCAAAACCCAGTGGATGCGTGACGAAGAGCTGGCCGTGGCGCCAGGCCTCGAGTTCGCAGCCTTCGACGCCCGAAAGACGGCGGTTGGTCGGGGGCGCGTCGAGGTCGATCAGGCACAGCTCGACGCCGCGGGGAGATCCTCCGCGCAGCGTGCCGGCAAGCGCATCGTCCATGCGAAAGGCGCTGCTGACGACCCCGCGCAGTTCGGTGGGACGAGTCGGCGCGGAAGGATCGGACGACTCGAACACCGCCTGATAGAGCACCACGCCGCGTTGTTCGCCGCGTTCCTGGAGCAGTGTGAATGCGGCCGATGCGGCCGGCTCACCCGAGCGCCGCGCAGCCTCGATTGCGGCCGCGGCGGCGGGGCCGGAGATGGGGTTGTAGCCGACCACGGCACGATTGCCCTCGAGCGGCTCGACGAAGTGGATAGGCAGATACTCGGCTGCAGCCCCGGCCACCACCGTGGCACGCGGGTCTGCGGGGTCGCGGTCGGCGATCTCGCTGCGTCCGACGCCTTCGGCCTGCAATCGCGCCTCGAATGCCTCGCGTTGCGCGGCGATGACCCGCGGATTCCAGGTGAAATTCTGAATGCCTGCGTGGCGGGCCAACATCGGCGCGACGAAGGTCTGGAAGTCGTCCCGCTCGAGGTCGCGGACGAGCGTGGCGAAAGAACCCAGGGCCACGATCATGTCGCGCTGGGCCTCGAGGCGCTTGGAAATCAGTTGAGCCACGCTTTCGGAGTCGCGCTCGAACTGGGCTTCCAGGCGGAAGTGTTCGCTCGACACCGACTGGTTGAACATCAGGACGACCAGCATGGCCGTCATCAGCAGGGGCAGCGCAACGAAGAGACGCCGCGGTCGCCACATCCGCGCCGGCCGGCCTATGAACACGAGCGCGATCGGTGCGGCGAGCATGACGCCCAAGGTATCCCCCAGCCACCACTGACCCCAGGTGGCCCAAGCGTCGGCAGGCGCGACCAAGCCCGAGGCGACCAGGCCCGGCACCGACAGGCTCGCGCCTATCGTGCAACTCAGCGGTGCCACGATCAGCAGAAAGCGCGCGACGCTGCGCGACGAGTCGAGCGGACTGGCGGGTCCCACGAGCAGGCGCGCGAGCCACGCACCGGCAATGGCCTGAAGGGTCGCGCCGACCGGGGTGAGGATGAGGTTCCAGCCGAGCGGCCCCAGGCCCGACTGGATTCCGGCGAGCCACTGCACGACTGCGGATCCGGCGAGGATCGGCAGCCATGCCACGCGGGCGCCGAAGACCATCGCCGCGGCGAGCGCGAGTCCGGCCGGTGCAAACACGAGGGAGACGTAGTGCGGTGCGACGCTCACCATCAGCGCGAACGCGCCCGTGAGCGCGTAAGCGAGTGCGATGGCGAGTGAGGCCGACCGTCGGTGGCGTGGGGTGCGGAGGTATGCCATCTGCGCGTTGAGGGGACAGGTGCGGCCTGATCGCTTGGAATGAGTGCGGTGCCAAGCTTAGGGTGGCCTGCCGGATTGCACAATGCGATAATTAACGGTCCGGCGAACGTGGCATCGACTGCGCGCCCCCGATTATCGGCCAATACGGAAGACTTCGAGATGTTTGAGGCAGTTCGTCAGAACAAGCGAATTTCGCAGGTGATCCTCGCGATCATCATCGTACCGTTCGCCTTCTTCGGCATGGATGCGTACTTCAGCGACTCACCCGGTGCGCGCGAGGTGGCGACGGTCGGCGGTTCGAAGATCTCGGTGCTCGAATTCGAACAGGCGCTGCGCGACCAGCAGGATCGGATCCGCGAGGCCACGGGTGGGCAGTTCGATCGCGCCCTGATCGAGTCCGAGGTCTTTCGGCGTTCGGTGCTCGAGAACCTGATCAATCAGCGTCTGCTTGCCCTGCACGTCCAGGATCAGCGCATCGTCGTGACCCCGCAGCAGCTTCAGGAGGTCATCGGCTCGCTGCCGGGCTTTCAGGAGGATGGGCGCTTCTCGCTGGCCCGCTACGAGATGCTGGTGCGCTCGCAAGGCATGTCGCCGGCGATGTTCGAGGCGCGGCTTGCGCAGGATCTGCGCATCCAGCAAGTTGCCCAGGCGGTGGGCGACTCGGTGTTTGCGGCGCGCGAGTCGGCACGCCGCCTCGTCGCGGCGCAACTGGAGGAGCGGGAGTTTCGCGAGCTGCATTTCCCCGCCGAGCGTTTTCTAGACCAGGTCGAAGTCGGCGAGGGCGCGGTGCAGGCGTTCTACGAAAACAATCCGGCTCGCTTCGAGCGCGCACCGCGCCTCAAGGCGGAGTATCTGGTCTTCGACGAAAACGTACTTCTGGACCGCGTCTCGGTGGCGGATGAGGCAGTGCGCCAGTTCTACGATGCCAATCAAGAGCGCTTCGGCGTGCCCGAGGAGCGGCGGGCCAGGCATATCCTGATCCAGGCCGCGCCGGGCGCTCCCGAGGCCGAGCGGGTCGAGGCGCGTTCCAAGGCCGAGGCGCTGCTCGCCGCCTTGCGCGACGATCCTGCCCGGTTTGAGGAACTGGCCCGCTCGGAGTCTCAGGATCCCGGCTCCGCCACGGCAGGCGGCGATCTCGGCTTCTTCGGGCTCGGGGCGATGGTGAAGCCCTTCGAGGACGCCGTCTTTGCGCTCGAGGAAGGTGCGATCAGCGACGTCGTGCAGACCGACTTCGGTTTCCACATCATTCAGGTCACCGGCATCAACCCGTCGACGATCCGTTCGCTCGACGAGGCGCGCGACGAAATTCTTGCCGAATTGCGGCGCCAGGAGGCGGGACGGCAATTTGCGACGCTTGCGGAACAGTTTGCCAACACCGTCTACGAGCAGCACGACAGCCTGCAACCGGCGGCTGATCTGTTGGGCATCGACATCCGCCAGAGCGACTGGATCAGCCGCACGGGCGGCTATGTGGGACAGTTCCAGAACGAGCGGCTGATCGACGCCCTCTTCGCCGACGAGGCCGTCAAGGAGGGCCACAACACGGAGGCGATCGAGGTCGAGCGGGGTGTGCTGATTTCCGCCCGGGTCGTGGAGTTCGAGCCTGGCCAGAAGCTGCCTCTCGATGCCGTGCGGGAGTCGATCCAGCGCGAGCTGCGCGAAGCCGAGGCGGCGCGCCTGGCGCGCGAAAGCGGTGAGGCCGCACTCGTGCGGCTGTTGGGTGGCGAGGAGGTCGAAGGCGAATGGGGTTCTCCGCGCACAGTGCAGCGGGTGAATCCGTTGCTCGCTCCGGCCGCGATGCAGGCTGTGTTCGCCGCACCCACGGCGGCTCTGCCGGCCCATGTCGGCGTCGCCCTGCCGGGCGTCTACACGTTGTACAGGATCGAGGGCGTGACCCGACCGGAACTCGCGGCGGACGATCCGCGCGTGATCGAAGTCGGGCTGCAGTATCAGCAACTGCTCGCGCAGAAGGACTTCAACGCCTATCTCGCGTCGCTGCGTGATCGTTACAAGGTGGAAATCAGCGCTGCGGCGCTGCGGGGGACCGCGGAGCGCTGAGGGTCGCCGTCAGGCCTGATTGAGCGGCATCGACCCGGCCGGCGGGCGTATCCGCCGCCGGGCGCGAGACTCGTAGTCGTACGTTTGCGCCGAAACTTTGGTGCCAAGGCCGGCGCAGCGTCGCGAGGCGATCGCGGCGAAGCCGGCTCCGCCTCGCCCGACAGATCAGCTTTGAGGGTTGGCGTTGCCCAGGGCGGTCGTATTGAATCCGCCGTCGACGTACATGATTTCGCCGGTGATGCCGCTTGAGAGATCCGAGCAGAGAAACGCCGCGGCATTGCCGACTTCGTCGATGGTCACGTTCCGGCGCAGCGGCGCGTTGTGCTCGTTGAAGGCGAGCAGCTTGCTGAAACTGCCGATGCCCGATGCGGCCAGCGTCTTGATCGGACCGGCCGAGATGCCGTTCACCCGGGTGCCCTCGGGGCCCATGCACACGGCGAGATAGCGCACCGAGGCTTCGAGGCTGGCCTTCGCCAGACCCATGATGTTGTAGTTGGGCATGGTGCGCACGGCACCGAGATACGAGAGCGTCAGCAGCGCACCGTTACGGCCCTTCATCATCGGGCGGGCACCCTTGGCGAGCAGCGGAAAGCTCGCCGCGCTGATTTCCTGCGAAATGCGGAACGCTTCCCGCGAGAAGCCTTCGAGAAAATCGCCCTCGAGCGCATCGGTCGGCGCGTAGGCGATCGAATGCACCAGGCCGTCCAGGCCATCCCAGGCCTCGCCCAGTTGCTTGAACAGCGCGGTGATCTCGTCGTCGCTCTGAACATCGCAGGGAAAGATCAACTCGCTACCGAATTCGGCGGCCATCTTCGCGAGCCGGTCGCGGAAGCGCTCGTTCTGATAGGTAAAGGCAAGCTGCGCACCCTCGCGGTGCATTGCGCGCGCAATGCCGTAGGCGATGGATCGATTGCTGAGAAGTCCGGTGATCAGGATGCGTTTGCCGGCGAGAATGCCCATTATTTCGATGCTCCAACGATTGATCGGCGGATTATAGCCGATGGGTTCCGGGCGTGTGGCCGGGTGAGCCGCCCCGGTGGCGCAGTGTTTCTTGGAAGGATCTGGAAAGAGACGCGAGCGGGCAGGGCGTGCAGCCCAGGCGGAATGGTGCGAATCAGGCCTTGACCCGCATCAGACGGGCCTTTTCGCGGGCCCAATCGCGCTGTTTCTCGTCTTCGCGCTTGTCGTACTGCTTCTTGCCCTTGGCAAGCCCTATGGTCGCCTTGATCCGTCCCTTCGCATAGTGCAGATCCAGCGGCACCAGCGTGTAGCCGGCGCGTTCGACCTTTCCGATCAGCTTGTCGATCTCGCGTGCATGGAGCAAGAGCTTGCGGGTACGGGTCGGGTCGGCCCGCACGTGGGTCGAGGCGCTCGTGAGGGGCGAGACGTGCATGCCCAGGATGAAGATCTCGCCGTCGCGCAGCGTGATGTAGGCTTCCTTGATGTTGGCCCGGCCGGCGCGGATCGCCTTGACCTCCCAGCCCTCGAGGACGAGCCCGGCCTCGTGCTTCTCCTCGATGAAGTAGTCATGAAAGGCCTTGCGGTTGTCGATGATGCTCATGGGGTGTGCGGGCGCGGGCGCGATGCGCCCCGGCGGTTTCGAGTAGAATTGCGCATTTTAGCGGAAAGCGCTCCCCCGACTCATGGCCGAAGTGAAGAAGCTGGTCCTGATCGAATTCACGCCTCGGCAGATGTTCGATCTGGTCGACCGCTGCGAGGACTACGCGAATTTCCTCCCCTGGTGCGGCGGCGCCGAGGTGCTCGAGCGCACCGAAGCATTGACTGTGGCGACCATCCACATCAATTACCACGGCATCAAGGCGAACTTCACCACCGAGAACACCAAGCGCGCACCCGAGGCGATGCACATCCGGCTGCGGGAAGGCCCGTTCACGCATCTCGACGGCGCGTGGTATTTCAAGCCGCTGGGCGATACCGCATGCAAGGTCGAGTTCGACTTGCACTACCAGTTTTCCAGCAAGCTGCTCGAGAAGGCGCTCGGGCCGGTGTTCAACCACATCGCCAACACGTTCGTCGATTCCTTCGTCAAGCGGGCCGAGCAGGTCTATCGGAAGGGCTGAGCATGGCCGAGATGATCAACGTCGAGGTGACCTACGCGCTGCCCCAGCGGCACGAACTGGTCAAACTGGTCCTGCCGGCCGAGGCGACCGTCGCTGATGCGATCGAAGCGTCGGGCCTGCTCGCGCGCTACCCGGACATCGAGCTGGACAAGCGCAACAAGGTCGGCATCTTCGCCAAGCTCGTGCGGCTCGATGCCGCGTTGCGCGACCGGGACCGGGTCGAGATCTACCGCCCGCTCATTGCCGATCCCAAGCTCGTGCGCAAGAAGCGTGCGGAAGAAGGCAAAGTGATGAAAAAGGGTGGAGGCGAGGCCGGCGAGGACTAAGGCCGGGCGCGCCGATTCGGCCCGCGGCTTTCCCGTCGGGGCCGCGTAACCACTTCGCGGCAGGTGAACCTATTGGCAGTTAGCGGCCAGATAGGTACGCGTCCGCTCGATCTCGGCGGCACGGCCCGCATCATCGAGAAACTCGCGTTCGCCGCGCTCGTTGAAGCGCGCGATACGCTGGCCGGACTCGAGCGCCGCCAGCTGATTTCGCGCCTGGCCGCAGTTACGCTCGCGCTCCTCCGCCAGTTGCTGCTCCTGCTCGGCGCGGGCGCGCGCCTCGGCTTGCTGCGCCCGGCGCTCGCGTGCCTCGAGTTCGCGCTCGGCCAGTGTTCTCTGGGTGGCTGTCGGTTCCCCTTCGCCGGCAACGTCCTCACCGGAGGCCTCCGGCGACTGACCGGATAGCGGCCCTTCGCCCTTGATCAGCCGTGCCGGGACGCCAGGAGGCGGGCGGTCGCCGTAATTGATCGCACCCTGGGCGTCGCGCCACTCGTAGACCTGGGCGGGGAGCGGTAAGCTTGCCAGCATCAGTGCGAGGGCCAGCAGGGAAGACTTCAGCATCGTGCGACTCCACATTCAAAGAGCCTCCGGGGCTCCATCCCTCACTGCGCATCGGCTGATCGGGGGGGGTCGGGAAGGTACTCGGTCGAGGTGCGGCGGCGTGTTCCCCGCTGTGCGCGGTTCCCGCGATTCGAGGCGAAAACCCTTCGGCGGTGCGCCTTACATGGCGCAGGCGCGGTCTGTATAATACGGATTTGGCCGCAAGGATAAAAGCCATGCGCGTGATTCACAAGGCGCTGACCTTCGACGACGTCCTTCTCATCCCCGCTCATTCCACCGTCCTGCCGCGCGACGTCAGCCTGCGGACGCAGCTCACGCGAAACCTCCGCCTCAATATCCCGTTGGTCTCGGCCGCAATGGATACCGTCACCGAGGCGCATCTGGCGATCGCGCTCGCCCAGGAAGGCGGCATCGGCATCGTCCACAAGAATTTTCCGGTCAAGCAGCAGGCTGCCAACGTCGCCAAGGTGAAGCGCTTCGAGTCGGGCGTGCTGAAGGACCCGATCACGATCCCGCCGACGATGGGCGTGCGCGAAGTCGTCGCGCTCACGCGCCAGCACCGGATCTCCGGCCTGCCGGTGGTCGAGGGCAAGCGCGTCGTCGGCATCGTCACCAATCGCGATCTTCGCTTCGAGACCAATCTCGACCAGCCGGTATCGGCGATCATGACGCCGTTCGACCGCCTGATCACCGTCCGTGAGGGCGCGAGCCTGGAAGAAGCCCGGCGCCTGATGCACAAGCACCGCCTCGAGCGCGTGCTGGTCCTGAACGAGCAGGCCGAACTGCGCGGACTCATCACCGTCAAGGACATGATGAAGTCGACCGAGCACCCGATGGCAGCCAAGGACGAGCTCGGCCGTCTGCTGGTTGGCGCGGCGATCGGTGTCGGCCCCGGCACCGAAGAACGCGCTCAGGCGCTGGTCGAGGCGGGGGCCGACGTGATCGTGGTCGACACGGCGCACGGCCATTCCCAGGGCGTGCTCGACCGGGTGCGCTGGGTCAAGAAGAACTTCCCGCATGTCGAGGTCATCGGCGGCAACATCGCGACTGGCGACGCGGCGCGTGCGCTGGTCGATGCCGGCGCCGACGGCGTCAAGGTCGGCATCGGCCCGGGCTCGATCTGCACCACCCGCATCATCGCCGGTGTCGGCGTGCCGCAGGTCACGGCGATCGACAACGTCGCCAGCGCGCTCGCCGGCAGCGGCGTGCCGATGATTGCCGACGGAGGCATCCGTTACTCGGGCGACATCGCCAAGGCGATTGCCGCCGGCGCCAATGCGGTGATGCTGGGCGGCCTGTTCGCCGGCACCGAGGAGGCGCCCGGCGAAACGGTGCTGTACCAGGGCCGCTCGTACAAGGCCTATCGCGGTATGGGCTCGCTCGGCGCGATGAAGGAGGGCGCGGCCGACCGCTACTTCCAGGAAGCCGACAGTGGCGCCGACAAGCTCGTGCCGGAAGGCATCGAGGGTCGAGTGCCTTACAAGGGGCCGGTCTCGGCGGTCATCCATCAACTCGTCGGCGGTCTGCGCGCGGCGATGGGCTACGTCGGCTGCGACGGCATCGATGCGATGCGCACCCGCGCCGAGTTCGTCCAGATCACCGCGGCCGGGGTGCGCGAGTCGCACGTGCACGACGTCCAGATCACCAAGGAAGCGCCGAACTACCACGTCGATTGACGGCGCCATCGTTCACTCGGGGCGGCCACTGGGCCGCCCTTGTTCTTTCGAGCCTCTCATGTCCCACCAGAAAATCCTCATCCTCGACTTCGGTTCCCAGGTCACGCAGCTTATCGCCCGCCGCGTGCGCGAGCAGCAGGTCTATTGCGAACTGCACCCCTTCGACGTCTCCGACACGTTCATCCGCGAGTTCGCACCGAAGGGCATCATTCTCTCGGGCGGCCCGAACTCGGTCTACGAGGCCCACGAGTGGCGCGTGCCGCAGGCGGTGTTCGAACTCGGAGTGCCGGTGCTCGGCATCTGCTACGGCATGCAGGCGATGGCGCTGCAACTCGGCGGCCAGGTCGAGAGCGCGGCCAAGCGCGAATTCGGCTACGCCGAGATGCGCGCGCGCGGCCACTCGCGCCTCTTCGAGGGCATCCAGGATCGCGCCAACGACCAGGGCCACGGCCTGCTCGACGTGTGGATGAGTCACGGTGACAAGGTCACCGAGCTGCCGCCGGGCTTCAAGGTGATCGGCAGCAACGAATCCACGCCGATCGCGGCGATGGCCGACGAGGCGCGCGGCTTTTACGGCGTGCAGTTCCACCCCGAGGTCACGCACACCATCAAGGGCAAGGAGATGATCGCGCGCTTCGTGCACGACATCTGCGGCTGTGGGCGCGACTGGAACATGCCCGACTACATCGGCGAGGCGGTGGCGAAGATCCGCGAGCAGGTCGGCAGCGACGAGGTCATCCTCGGTCTGTCGGGCGGTGTCGACTCGTCGGTGGCGGCGGCGCTGATCCACCGTGCGATCGGCGATCAGCTCACTTGCGTGTTCGTCGACAACGGCCTGCTGCGGCTGAACGAGGCCGAGCAGGTGATGAAGACCTTCGCGCGCTCGCTCGGCGTCAAGGTCATCCACATCGACGCGACCGAGCAGTTCATGGGCCACCTCGCCGGCGTCACCGACCCCGAGGCCAAGCGCAAGATCATCGGCCGAGAGTTCGTCGAAGTCTTCCAGGCCGAGGCGCACAAGCTCCCCAACGCGAAGTGGCTCGCCCAGGGCACCATCTACCCCGACGTGATCGAATCGGCCGGCAGCAAGACCAAGAAGGCGCACACGATCAAGAGCCACCACAACGTCGGCGGTCTGCCGGAGACGCTCAAGCTGCAACTGCTCGAGCCGCTGCGCGAGCTCTTCAAGGACGAGGTGCGCGAGCTCGGCGTCGCCCTCGGTCTGCCCCACGACATGGTCTATCGTCACCCCTTCCCCGGGCCGGGTCTGGGCGTGCGCATCCTCGGCGAGGTCCGCCGCGACTACGCCGACATGCTGCGCCAGGCCGACGCGATCTTCATCGACGAGCTGCGCGCCGCCGACTGGTACGACAAGACCAGCCAGGCCTTCGCCGTCTTCCTGCCGGTCAAGAGCGTCGGCGTCATGGGCGACGGCCGCACCTACGAGTACGTCGTCGCGCTGCGCGCGGTGCAGACCCAGGACTTCATGACCGCCCACTGGGCGGAGCTTCCGCACAGCCTGCTGGGACGCGTGAGCAACCGTATCATCAACGAAGTGCGCGGCATCAACCGGGTGGTCTACGACATCTCCGGCAAGCCACCGGCTACGATCGAGTGGGAGTGATTCAGCGTCTGGCACTGGCTGGCACCTAGTGGCACGAAAACACACCTAATCCCGCGTCAATGCGGGCTTTTTTGTGATTTAGTTCGGCACAGCCTGGCAACATTTGGCATCGCCAAGCACCGTTTCTTCATGGCATGATGGATGGCATTGAATGCTTCTATGCTATGAGAAGTCGCCGATACCATGCAACCACCTTGCGGATGTTCATGGTGTTGAATTGACGTAACACAATGATTTTGTTGTTGTTTTACGCCAGGATAGGCCGATTTTTGGATCATGGTATTTGAGCTGAATCAGGGCGAGAACCATGCTGACCGATACCAAGCTGCGCAACCTCAAGCCGAAGGAGAAGCTCTACAAGGTGAATGACCGTGACGGCCTCTATGTAGCCGTCACGGCCGCCGGAGCGATCTCATTCCGCTACAACTACTCGATCCACGGTAGGCAGGAGACCATCACCTTCGGCCGCTACGGTGTCGGCGGCATCACCCTGGCGGAAGCCCGCGAGCGGTTGGGCGAGGCCAAGAAGATGGTCGCGGCCGGGAAGTCACCGGCCAAGGAGAAGGCGCGGGATAAGGCCCGCGTCAAGGACGCGGAGACGTTCGGGGCCTGGGCGGAAAAGTGGCTGCGCGGCTACCAGATGGCCGACTCCACCCGCGACATGCGCCGCTCAGTCTACGAGCGCGACTTGAAGCCGAAATTCGGCAATCAGAAGCTGGTGGAGATTACCCACGAGGACTTGCGGGCACTGACCGATGCCATCGTGGAGCGCGGCGCGCCGGCAACGGCAGTGCATGTCCGCGAGGTGGTAATGCAGGTCTATCGCTGGGCCATCGAGCGTGGCCAGAAAGTCGAGAACCCGGCGGAGCTGGTGCGCCCAACGTCCATCGCCAAATTCGAGCCGCGCGACCGTGCGCTGACGCCCGACGAGATCGGCCTGATGTACCAGTACATGGAGCGCATCGGCACAGCGCCATCCATTCGGGCGGCGGCCAAGCTGCTGCTGTTGACGATGGTGCGCAAGAGCGAGCTGACCAACGCGACCTGGAGCGAGATCAATTTCAGCGACGCGCTTTGGACGATCCCGAAGGAGCGGATGAAGCGGCGCAATCCGCACCTGGTGTTTCTGTCCCGCCAGGCGCTGGACATCTTCATTGCCCTGAAAACCTTCGCCGGTGGATCGGACTACGTGCTGCCGTCGCGGTACGACTCGGACCTACCCATGAGCAGCGCCACGCTCAACCAGGTGCTGACGCTGACGTATCGGCTGGCGCAGAAGGAAGGAAAGCCGCTCGCCAAGTTCGGGCCGCATGACTTGCGGCGCACGGCCAGCACGTTGTTGCACGAGGCCGGCTACAACACGGACTGGATCGAGAAGTGCCTGGCGCACGAACAGAGAGGCGTCAGAGCCGTCTACAACAAGGCCGAGTACCGCGAGCAGCGGACGGCGATGTTGCAGGACTGGGCGGACATGATAACGAATGGACGCTCAAGCGGCCGAAGGCGTAAGTCACAGGAGGGCAGGTAGGCAGCGCCTCCAGAACAGCGACCTTAGCCTCGGCTGTCATTGACACTTGAGGCGCGCGCCGTTTTAGCGGCTAAAAAGCGGCGGCTGCGACCGACGGAGTGAAGCCGGGCCGCATGACCTGCGTGCCCGATGACTTGCGTGCCTCGATCCATTCCTCGATTTCTGCCAAGTCCCAGGCGACGTTTCGGCTGGTGAGTGCGATCCGGCGCGGGAACTCCCCGCGCTGTTCCATGTTGAAGATCGTGCGCTCAGACAGCGGGATCATCGCCAGTAGCTTCTTCCGGTTGATGAGTGTCTTACTTGTGGTTGCCTGCATCCCCTGGCCTCTTCAGTCACTTGCGAATATGTGCCTGATGGTGCCTGTCAATGCGGATCGATTCGGCCTAATGATTGACCATTTTGGTTGACACCAAAAGAAATCAGCGGATGGGGCGCTTCTTCTTCAAGTGAAACATTGCGGGAATTGATGTCAGCGCCTTCGATACCGCTTGGCGCTCGATGCCCAACCTTCGCGCAATCTCCGACTGATTGAGTCCAGACCACTGGAGCATCAAGATCTGCTTCTTGCGATCGGATAGCTTGGAGTCCACCATCAGCCGCGCCTGGTTGCGCAGTTCCGCCTTGTCTGCCGGTTGCAACGTCTGGCGCATGACATAGTGGAAGAAGTAGCCGTCAACGAGTTGATCGCCCGATTTCACTTGCGGAGTTGCCGGCTTCGCACATTGCTGGCTGAGTCTGGACAGCTCAAGTTCAAACTGCGCGAGTGATCGCTTCGCCTGTCTGTATGCGGGGTTCCATTCGCCATTCGTTAGCTTGGGTCGATGCCCCACGCAATATTGGTGACTAAGTTCAAGCTTCTTGCGATTCTCAAGCTCCGCATCGTTGACCTGCTGTTCCGCAACCTTGGCCATGAACGCGGAAAACTCCGTCAGCTCTCCGCAGAAGTCGCAGAAGCCGTGTTTCCGTTGCGCATTGAGACTGACGCCCTGAGCGGGGGCAGACGTTTGCGGGCGTTTGCTGGCACAGCAGCAAACCAGTTCGATCAAGGCTTCGAGGGTCGCGGTAAAGCGATGATCCCTTGGCGTCTGTCGGTCTTCCGTTTTGATGAACTGGCGTAGCAACTGGCGCTGCACGCGAACCATCGCGTCAAGTCCTACCAGTCCAATGATCGCGCTGAAGCCCACACCCGTGCCGGCGCCGGGGACATAGCCCGAGTAACGTACTGGAAGGGTTGCCATGTAGGCGGCTACAGCAGGATCGATCACTTCCTGGATCAGTCGCCCGATGGTGTAGCGTCGCGAAGACGTGGAGTATGGCTTCCAACGTTCGCGGAAATCTTTGATGGACTGAGAAACGGTGGGGTCGCATCCTTCCCAGATGGGGATGTAGTAGCGACCAAGGCGCTTCTTTGCGTGCTCTTCGTTTTCCATGTCAACCATTATTGCCAACTAATAAGCTGCCATCAAGCCTGGCGCTGCGTAACCTTCGTTGCAATTCAGTTGATAACGGAGGTTTACGCAATGACGATAGAAGACACGCTGCTGCAACGCTTCGGCCCGCTGCTGAGCATGGCGCAGCTCGCCTCTGTCCTGGATCGATCGCCTGATGGATTGCGGATCAGCCTGCGCGCGACGAACGAGTGGACGGAGCGGATCAACAAGGCTCGGTTGAAGATCGGCCGGCGGGTCTACTTCCGAACCTCGCAGATCGCCGAGGCATTGAGCGACGAGTCCCTGTACGGAACGGGGAACTGAGTCATGGCGATTGATGTACTAGCGGCGTTCGAGCATGAACCGCCGGTGCTGGACTTCATATGGCCGGGCTTCCTCGCGGGAACCGTCGGCGCGCTCGTCGCCCCAGGGGCCACTGGCAAGAGCTTCTGGGCGCTGGAAGCGGCCATGAGCATCGCATGCAGCGTGGCCGGCGGCGACCTCGTGGGCCTTGCGCCCGCGCACACCGGGCGAGTGGTTTACCTGGCCGGGGAAGACCCGCCGCCCGCGCTTGTGCGGCGCATTCACGCCATCGGCCAGCACCTCGGACACGCGGCACGCCAAGCCATAGCAGAGAACCTTGCGCTTGAGCCGATCATGGGCAAGCGCCTGAACGTCATGGACGAGGCTCACTTGCGCCGCGTCATCGAGTACAGCGCCGGGGCGAGGCTGATCGTGCTGGACACCCTGAGCCGCATCCACGCCCTCGATGAGAACAGCAACGGCAACATGGCCCACCTCGTGGCCGTGCTGGAGCAGGTCGCGGCTACCACGGGCGCATCCGTGCTCTACCTGCACCACGTCAGCAAGGGAAGCGCTCGCGAAGGGCAGACCGACCAGCAGCAGGCCGCGCGTGGCGCGTCCGCGCTGATCGACAACGCCAGGTGGTGCGGTTACGTCGCCCGCATGACTGAAGACGAGGCGAAGCGCCTCAGCGACCGCACCCATGACCGGCAACCCATCGGCGATGAGCGGCGCGGCTACTTCGTGCGTTTCGGCGTCAGCAAGCAAAACTACGATGCCACGCCTCTTGATCGCTGGTACATGCGGCACGCCGGCGGCGTGCTGGTGCCGGTGGAGCTGTATGAGGCCAGCAGGAATGAGGAAAGGCGTGATAGTCGGAGGCGAGGCGATGGCTTTTGACCTCACCCATGCCAGGCACGATCCAATGCACTGCTTGGTCCCCGGCTTGTTCCGCAGTCTCAAGCGCGGCGAACGGAAGAAGCTCAAGCTCGATGTGACGTATCACTACACCGAAAATGAACAAGCGCGGTTCGTCGGATTCGAGCCTCTTGGTGCTGATGACATGCGGCTGCTGCAAGGTCTTGTGGCTCTTGGAAGGCCGAAGGGCATCATCCTGACGCCAGAGCCAACAGCGGACTTGCCTAAGCAACTCCGTCTATTCCTTGAGCCGAAGTTCGACGCGGTAGGGCAGGATGCGCTTGTCGTGCGAGAGAGCATGACAAGCCTGCTAGCCGAAATCGGCTTGACCGATGGCGGCGACAACATCAGGGCGATCAAGGCGTGCTTGCTGCGCATGGCAAACGTGACGGTGGTAGTCACCAAGGGGAGTAGACAAAGGTCTTTTCACCTGATGAGCTATGCCTTCGACGAGGAGGACGGGCGGTTATTCGTCGCGCTGAATCCCCAGATTGCGGAGGCGATTCTTGGGCGGCGCCCGTATACCCGCATCGAGATGGCCGAGGTGCGGGCGCTACAGACTGACCCGGCCCGTCTGATCCACCAGCGGCTATGCGGCTGGATCGATCCGGGCAAAGCCGGGCGTGTGGAACTGGATACCCTTTCCGGTTATGTCTGGCCGGACGAGGCGAACGCCGAGGCCATGAAGAAGCGCCGCCAGAAGGCCCGCAAGGCTCTGGCCGAGCTTGCCACCGTGGGCTGGAAGGTCAGCGAGTACGCGGCAGGGAAGTGGGAAATTGGCAGGCCGAAGCCCGTAGTAACGTTCCCCAAGCTCCGTAGCAATGCTCCCCTTCACCCGTAGCAACGTTCCCCGCCTCAAACCAGAAAACACAGCAACGGCGCGGGCTTGCGGCTAGTTCGCAAATTCCATCCATGATCTTCCAAGATCATCCACTAGGCGCGGCGCTTGCCGCCGCCCTTTAGGGCGACGCCAAGCCCTTGCCGATGGTCGGCCTTCGGCCGTTGAGTTGTACGCCAGAAGGGTGGTCAGCTCCGGTCGATCTTTTTAGCGGCTAAAACGCTGCGCCCCCCAAGTGTCAATAGGCGGTGTTGTATGTTGTATGTTGTAGCGCGCTACAACATACAACAGTTCAATGCGATTCCCGGCCACGTCATGAGGCTGGCCTTTCCTCGCGCGCGCTGCAGCATCGCCATTTCCGGCGATGACGGCAGCCGCTGGATCTCGCATCGCCGCTTCTGACGATGAGATCCACTCTTTGACACTTGAGGGGCAGAGCGATAGTGGATGCTCCCGACCCCCATCTTGGCGTTCAACCTTCCGTGCTGAATGGGCTGCCATTCCTGTTTCGATGGGCGTGCCTGTGTAATCGGCTCCATGTCAACCATTTCGGCCAATTATTGGAATGTTGTGTAGGCCGGCACTCCGTAAGCTTCGGAGTAGTTCAGTTGATAACGGAGGTTTACGGACATGGCGACGACAGAAAGCAGCTACCCCGAGGAGCTGGCCGCACGACTGGCTCTTCAGCAGAAGACCTCGAAGATAAAGCGCAGGGACTACCTGGCCGCTTTCATGTCGGTGCGCTCGGACGTTAAGGAAGCGATGGAGGCCGGCTACGCGCTCAAGATCATCTGGGAGCTGCCTGCGCGAGGTCGGGCGCATCCCTTTTCGATATGAGACGTTTCTGAAATACGTTCGCCGGCACATCACCAATGCGCCGCCTGGCTCCAGCAGTCAGTGCAGTACGAAGTGAGGGAAGCCCCGTGCTCAATCGCTGCATGTGCGCGGCTGAAACACTGCAAATGGTTGTTGAATTGCTGCAAGCGCGTGGAAATGGGGCATTTCCGTCGATTTTCGCGCTGCTGGCGCGCTGTTGCGAACCAACGGTGCGCTTACAGCGCGAGATTCGATGGGTCCTACGAGGCAAAAACAACGCCGTAAGGCGGGCAGGATGTGTGAAGTTAGCTAACCGGCGAGCCGGCTATCTATCTTCACTTCCCCTTATTCGCGCCGGGGGCGCTCAACGGGAAATCCTGCTCTGCGAGGCAGCCGGCTGCCGCCGACTGAAGGACGAGTCATTGAGCGTTTTAGCGGCTAAATTACCCTGTGCCGGACACGACACAAGCCCCTTCCAGGTGGCCGGCTTGGGCGTTGTCAACTCTCGGGGGGACGCATAAGGCCAGAGACACCCCGTAAGAGCCAAGAACAGTATCACCGAAGTCCGGGCCTCTGTGCCAAGGGCGATACCGATTAGCTAGTGGCGTAGCTCTTCGATGAAACCTTGCCGTGAGCAAGCGCGAGCTTGGTCAAGGCATTGCCTTTCTTTCATCGAATGGAGATTGCGACCATGAAGCACGTCCGTTTTTTAGCGGCTAAAACCGCGCTCGCCGCCGCTCTGGCCGGCAGCATCATCATCACGCCCGCACAGGCCGGTATTCCCGTCATCGACGGCGGCAACCTGGTGCAGAACGTCATGACGGCCATCGAGTCGGTGGCGCAGACGCTCAAGCAGATCGAGCAGTACCAGACCCAATTG
>JARFTX010000009.1:57580-83232 GCA_029289265.1 Gammaproteobacteria bacterium | reverse complement strand
TCGACGGCCTGCTCGGCCTGGAGGCATTGCCGGCCGGCGTGCCGATCATCCGCCTGGAAGATGCAGGAATGTCTGTACAGATGGCCGAGTTCGTCATCCATCAAGTCATCGAGCGGACCCGCGACATGGCGGTTTACCGTGAGCAGCAGCGCGAGGGCCTGTGGCAGATCCATCGCCCCATCGAACGAGCGAAATGGCCGGTCGGGGTACTGGGGTTGGGTCATATCGGCGCATGCGTGGCAAGATCGCTCGCGGCGCTGGATTACCCGGTCGCCGGGTGGGTGCGCAGTGATCGCAAGGTAGACGGCATCGAGATTTTCAGCGGTCCGGCGGGACTCCAGGCGATGCTCGCCCGCACCCGCATCGTCGTGAATACGCTCCCGCTCACCGACGAAACCCGCGACATCATGGATCATGCGTTCTTCTCGGCGCTGCTCCCCGGGGCGGTGGTCATCAACGTCGGCCGCGGCGAACACCTCGTTGACGAAGACTTGCTGCGGGCGATCGCCGACGGGCATGTCGCCTCAGCCACGTTGGACGTGTTCCGCGAGGAACCGCTGCCGGCGGAGCATCCGTTCTGGCGCACCCCGCAAGTCACGA
Organism: Gammaproteobacteria bacterium; assembly: GCA_029289265.1. Taxonomy (GTDB): domain Bacteria; phylum Pseudomonadota; class Gammaproteobacteria; order Burkholderiales; family Rhodocyclaceae; genus JARFTX01. The sequence goes on along the minus strand of JARFTX010000009.1, from coordinate 82,632 downwards.
TCACCCCGCATGTCTCAGCCCGCACCTTGCGCGAGGCCACCATCGCGCAAATCGTCGCGAAGATCCGGAACATGGAGGCCGGTGTCCCGGTTTCGGGAGCAGTCGACCCGGCCCGGGGTTACTGAACACCAGCCATGCACCCCATTTCCTGGCTGCTGCCGCTGGTGATGGTGTTCACGCTGGGTTATCAGCTCAGCGGAATGCTCGCACTCGCACTTGCCAGCCATCTCACACTTGTCGCCTATACTGCACTCGAGTGGCCCCGCCTCACCCGGCTGCCACGAGTATTGGTCACGATTGCGGCGGTGATGATTCTTACCCTGCCGTGGTTCAGCGGCGAACCGTTGCAGTCCCTGCTCAATGCCTTCAACCGTGCCGCGTGGTTCGGCACATTCCTGGCCGCGCTGTCGTTCCTGCGCGAAGCCGCAGCAACTTCACCGCTGGTCAGGAGGTGTGGCGAGGTCGTCATCGCACAACCGCCGGCCAAGCGCTACGCCACGCTCAGCGGTGGTGCGTTCCTGATCGGCGTGTTGCTCAACATGGCGGTACTGAACCTGCTCGGCACCATGGTCCAGCGCGCCAACACGCTGGCGGCTGCCGCCGGCCACCGGATCGTGCAGGAAGTCCGCAACCGCAGGATGTTCAGCGCGATGATTCGCGGATTCGGCACCGCACCGCTGGGCTCACCGCTGTCGATCACACTGGCAATGATCCTGTCGATGGTACCGGCGGTCGACTGGCGCAGCGTATTGCCACTCGGCCTCCTGACGATGTTGCTACTGCTCGCGTTCGGCTGGCTGTGGGACCAGCGTGAAGCGCCACGCCATTTGGCCTCACTGGTCGCAAAACCGGCGTCACCGCCCCGGGCTTGGGTGCCGCTCTCACGCTTCTTCGCGCTCGCGGCGGCGGTCTTCCTCGCCGCGGTGGCCCTAGAGGAAATCGCCACGATTCCGTTGCCGACCTCCATTCTGCTTACGGCCCCCGTTGCCGCGTTCGTCTGGATGATCAGCCAGCGCAAACGCAAGGGGCTGTTGCGTGCCGCAGCCCTTTCGGCCACCCGTCTGCGCCGCCGCGCTCCGGACCAATTCGGCAGCATGCGTACCGAGGTCTGCGTGCTCGCGGCAGCTGGACTGATGGGTACGCTGATCGCTGCCGCCATCCCGAGCGAAACCTTTGCCCGACTTCTCGAACTCTTGGGACTGCACGGCGTGCCCGTGGCGGTGCTCGTCTTGCTACTCATGGCGATCCTGCCGCAGTTCGGACTCAATCCGGTGTTGGTGGGGACCATTATCCTTTCCTCGATGTCCCAACCGGAGCTTTTCGGCTTGTCGCCCACACTGCTGGCGCTGGCCGCCATGAGTGGCTGGACGATGGCAATAAGCTCCTCACCGGTCACTACCTCCATCCTTATTGCAGGCCGCATGGCAGGCGTGAGTCCACAGGTAGCGGGCTGGTCCTGGAACGGGCGCTACGCACTTGCAGCCACCGGCCTGCTGTGCATCTGGCTGCTGGTGCTCGATCGCATCATCTAATGTGGCCCACTTGTTCGCCGCACCCATCGCGGCCGCAGAGGCGTGGCCCCCTCCCGGTGCTATAATCCGGCCCCTCCCCGCCCGAGATCGACCATGCGCATCACCCGCCGACTCGAATTCGATGCCGGCCACCGCATTCCGGATCACGCGAGCCAGTGCCGACACCTGCACGGCCATCGCTACGCGCTGGAAGTCACCCTCTGCGGCGACATCATCGATGCCGCGGGCCAGCCGTCCAATGGGATGGTGATGGATTTCGCCGAGGTGAAGTCGATCGCGCACGAGCACATCGTCGGCAAGTGGGATCACGCCTTTCTCGTGCACCGCGACGACAGGCTGGTGGTCGATCTGCTCGCGCAGATTCCCGATCACAAGACGGTGGTCCTCGACGTGGTGCCGACCGCCGAGAATCTTGCGCGGCTCGCCTTCCGCATCCTCGACCCGCTCTATCGCGACACCTACGGCAATCGGCTGCGGTTGGAACGCGTGCGGCTCTTCGAGACGCCCAACTGCTGGGCCGATGCGCTGCGCAGCGGCGGTTGAGGCTCAGATCGCGTAGCGGCGCAGACGCTGCGAGAATTCCCGCAACTGCTCGATGCCGCTCTGCTCGGCGCGCGCAATCCAGTCCTGGAGCTGACCGAGCAATTGCTCGCGCGTTGCCGTCGAGCGATTCCAGATCGCGGCCAATTCCTGGCGCATGGCCACCACGGTGGACAAGGCCTGGCTGTCGCGCAGCACGACTTCGAGGCTGCGCCGCTCCTCGTCGCCGAGGTGCCGATCCTCGCCCGACAGCACCCAGCGCCGAAGCGCCCGCGGATCGAACCGGCCCGCGTGGGTGGCCGCCAGCCGCTCGATCTCGGCGGTGCAAGTGCGCTTGAGGGCACGAACGTAGCGGCGCATCACGTCGTAACGATGCGTGATGACGGCCTGAAGCGTGTCGAAGTCGGGCGCGCTCTTGCTTTGATCGAAGCGTGGGGTCGGAATGACCTTGCGCACCTTGGCCAGCCCGAGCAGTTCCAGCGCCCGGATGTAGCCCCACCCGATGTCGAACTCGTACCAGCGCGCCGACATCTTGGCCGACGTCGCAAAGCTGTGGTGGTTGTTGTGCAGTTCCTCGCCACCGATCAGGATGCCCCACGGCACGATGTTGGTCGAAGCGTCCGCGCAGGGGTAGTTTCGATAGCCCCACCAGTGGCCCAGGCCATTGATGACCCCCGCGGCGAAAAAGGGGATCCAGAGCATCTGCACGGCCCACACGGTCAAGCCGATCGCGCCGAACAGCACGACGTCGATCACCAGCATGGTCGAGACACCGAGCACCGAATGGCGATAGACGTTGCGCTCGATCCAGTCGTCGGGCGTGCCGTGCGAGTAGCGGCGGATGGTCTCCTCGTTCGCCGCCTCGGCCCGGTACAGTTCGGCGCCTTGCAGCAGCACCTTGCGGATGCCGCGCGTCTGAGGGCTGTGGGGATCTTCGTCGGTCTCGCATTTGGCGTGGTGCTTGCGGTGAATGGCCGTCCATTCGCGCGTCACCATGCCGGTGGTGAGCCACAACCAGAAGCGGAAGAAGTGACTGGGGATGGGATGCAGGTCGAGCGCACGGTGGGCCTGATGGCGATGCAGGTAGATCGTCACGGCGGCGATCGTGACGTGGGTCAGGACCAGTGCGACGACGATGTAACCCCACCAGGGAAGCTGGACAAGCCCGTCATACATGCGCAGCACACCTCGTCAATCGGAAAGAAGAATCATTCTACGCCTGATCGGGCACGTCCATCATCGGCGATCGCCGCAATCGGGCACTCCGGGGATTGCCTGCAGTCTCCGCGCCTCAGGGCTTCCACGGCAGGCTGGTCACCGGCGCTGCCTCGGCACGGTGGCGCTGCCAGTTCGCCAGATACGCCTGCGCCAGCGGGCAGTGGTCGCGCAGTACGATCACGTTCTCGGCATTGCGGTTCCGTGCCGACCAGGTGAAATTATAGGAACCCGTCACGACGGTGCATCCGGCACCTTGGGCGTCGACGATCAGCACCTTGTTGTGGGCGGCCGCGTAGCGCGTCTCGAAGGCCACCGGGACGCCGGCCGCGAGCAACCGGGGCATCGCGCCGCCTCCGCCGCGCTGGTTCATGCCGGCGTCGGCCAGCACCTCGACCCGCACGCCCCGGGTATGGGCGCGCACCAGCGCGTCGGCGATGTTCCGGCTGGTGAACACGTAGGCCTGCACATGCAGGGTCGCGCGCGCGGCGTCGATGACCCGGATCAGCAGCGCCTCGGGGTCGTCGGCGGGCGAAAACGCGACCTCGACGCTGCCACGGGCAGGAAACGTCTGGCTGGCCAAGGCATGGCCCGGCGGCGCGATGGCCGCGAGCGCGATCAGCGCGCCGCCCAGCAGACGGCACACTCTTGCCGTCTCAGCTCGCAGCGCCGACACGTTCGAAGACCGCCGCGAAAAACCCGTCGGTATCATGCACGTGCGGCGCGAGCCGCAGGCGCTCGCCGGTATCGAGCGCGATGCCCTGCGCGGCGAGAATCTGCGAGGCGCTGACCGGCTTGAACTCCGGGTGCGCCGCGCAGAAGGCGTCGACGACGCCGTCGTTCTCCTCGGCGAGCAGACTGCAGGTTGCGTACACCAGCCGCCCACCGGGTCGCACCAGCCGCGCCGCCGACTCGAGGATCGCGCCCTGCTTGGCGATCATCTCGGCAACCGATTCGGGGCTTTGCCGCCACTTGAGATCGGGGTTGCGGCGCAGCGTGCCGAGTCCGCTGCAGGGCGCATCGACCAAGACGCGGTCGGCCTTGCCAGCGAGGCGCTTCACCTTGGCGTCGCGTTCGTGGTCGATCAGTACCGGATGCACGTTCGACAACCCGGCGCGCGCAACGCGCGGCTTGAGCTTCGCGAGGCGCTTGTCCGACACGTCGAAGGCGTAGAGCCGCCCGGTCGAGCGCATCATCGCGCCGAGCTGCAGCGTCTTGCCCCCGGCACCGGCGCAGAAATCCACCACCAGTTCGCCGCGGCGGGGCTGCACCAGGAAGCCGAGCAACTGGCTGCCCTCGTCCTGGACTTCGACGGCGCCATCGAGGAACAGCGGGTGGCGTTGCAGCGCCGGCTTGCCGGCGAGACGAATGCCGTGTGGCGACCAGCGGCAGGCGGCGGCCTCGATGCCCTGGGCGACGAGCGCCGCGAGCGCCGCGTCGCGGTCGGACTTGAAGACGTTCGCGCGCAGGTCGAGGGGCGCAGGGCGATTGAGGCTTTGCGCGAGCTCCATCAAGCCGGCCTCGCCGAGCGCGGGGACCAGCCGTTCCACCAGCCAGTCGGGCATGTCGGCGCGTTCGGCGAGGCTCTCCGGCTCGACAGACTTGCCCTTGAGGCCAGCGATCCAGGCGCTCTCTTCCTCGGAGATCAGCCCCTCGAACTGGCGCAGCGACCAGCCCCGGCCGCGGGCCAGCCACGCCAGCAGGATCTGGCGCGGGCGCGCGTTCTCGCCGGCGAGTCGGCGCGCCCAGCGCAGCCGCCGCAGAATCGCATAGGTCGTCTCGGCGATGAAGGCGCGGTCGCGCTGGCCGATGTCGCGATGATCGCGGAAGTGGCGCGACAGCACCGCGTCCGCAGGCGCCTCGAAGCCCAGCACCAGACCCAGCACCTGGGTGAGTTGGGTCATCACCGAGCGCGACGGCGCGCTGTCCTCGCGAAGCGTCACGCTCGACTCGGACGGCTGTGCACGCGGGGCCTCGGCGGGTCGTGGCGAGCGCCGCCGCGCCTTCTCGGGCGGGCGCGGAGCCGATTCGGGACGCCTGTTCGACCGCCCGTTGGGGGCAGCGCCCCGATCCTTTCGTTGCATCATGATTTCATCCGGCATCGGCTCGGCGGCCGCTGCATCAGTTCTTCGAAGCCGCAGCACCCGTGTCGAACGACAACGCGCGCTGATCCAGCACCATGCCCTTGTCGTCGGTGATCATGATGCGCAGCGGCACCCATTCGTGCGCCTCCGAGACCCACAGGTCGACCGTGAGCTTTCCGGATTTCGCCTGGACGCGGTAGCGCTGCATCGGGAAGGTGCCCATGGGCAGGCGCACCGTCTCGCGCTCCAGCATCGCGACCGACGCCGCCGAAATCCGCCGATTGGTGACCAGATTGACTTCGTCCGGGACGGCGCGCCCCTCGGCCGCCGCCAGCAGGTGCCAGACGCTGAGCAAGTCCTGGTCCCCCGCCCGGATCGGCGCTTCGGTCACATTGCCCTTGCGTTCGATCGCAACCGTGCCGGCTGCCCAGTCGAACCGCGCCGACTCGGGCGCCCGTCCGGCCTGCTCGACGCGAAACTGCTCGGGCACCAGGCCGCGCGCGGAGATGCGCCCTTCGCTGCGCTGTGTGTAGCGGAAGTCCACCAACATCGCGGCGAGCCCGGTGGTCTCGAGCACCGTTTCCATGCGATAGCGGCTGCCGTCGTGACTCCAGCGGTGGTGGGCTTCGCCCAGCTTCATGCCGCCCTCGCCGCGCCGCACCTCGAAGTCGATGCGTCCGGCCGCCGGCCAACCGGGCAGCGCACCGCCCGCAGTGCCTGCGCGCACTGCCGCAGCTTCGGCCGTCTGGACGCCGAGCCACGGGAGCGCGGCCAGCGCCGCGATCCCCAGCACGCGAAGGAGGACGACGCGGCGCCTCACCCTTGCACCGGCCCTGCCGCCTCGAGCGGCGGGCAAATCCATGCGCCGTCGCAGGGCGTCTCGTCGAGCAGGCGCACACGCCCGCCGGCTCCGGTCGCAAGCCGGTCGTCGACGAACCAGCGCACCGCCTGCGGATAGATGCGGTGTTCCTCGGCGAGCACGCGCGCGGCGAGCGTCGCCTCGTCGTCGTCGGCGAACACCGGCACGACCGCCTGGATCACCACCGGACCGCAATCGAGCGTGGGCGTGACAAAATGCACCGTTGCGCCATGCACGCGCACGCCCGCCTCGAGCGCGCGCCTGTGGGTGTCGAGCCCGGGAAAGGCCGGCAGCAGCGACGGATGGATGTTCAGCAGGCGCCCCGCGTAGCGGAGCACGAAGCCGTCGCCGAGGATGCGCATGAAACCGGCCAGCACCACCAGATCGGGCGAAAAGCCGTCGATCGCTTCGGCGAGCGCCGCATCGAAGGCCTCGCGGCCGGAGAATGCCTTGTGGTCGACGACCACGGCCGGGATGCCGCGGGCGGCGGCGAACTCGAGCCCCTGCGCATCGGGACGGTTGCTGACGACCGCGGCGATACGGGCCCCGGGAATCGCCGCGTGCACGATCGATTCCATGTTGCTGCCGCGGCCGGAGATGAGGATGACTATGGACTTCATGAGGACTTGCTGGAAACGTGGCGCGGCGGGCGGACGTGCCGAGCGGCACCCGCGCCGCCGCCGAAGGGGTGCATGATACCGGATCGGGCGCTCCGTATAATGCCCTCCATCCCGGCCCGACCTGTTGCCCAATGTCCGTCATCCATCGGCTCTCCGACCTCCTGATCAACCAGATCGCCGCCGGCGAAGTCGTGGAGCGCCCCGCGTCGGTGCTCAAGGAGCTGATGGAGAACGCGCTCGACGCCGGCGCCGCCGCGCTCGACATCCAGCTCGACCAAGGCGGCGTGCGGCGCATCCGCGTTGCCGACGACGGCTGCGGCATGGCCGCCGACGACCTCGCGCTCGCCCTCGAGCGCCACGCCACCAGCAAGATCGCGAGCCTCGACGATCTCGAGCACGTCGCGACGATGGGCTTTCGCGGCGAGGCGCTGGCGGCGATCGCCGCCGTCGCACGCACCTCGATCACCAGCCGCGCCCGCGGCGCCGCCCACGCGCTGCGCATCGACGCGGCCGATCGCTGCGTTGTCCCGGCCGCGCTCAACCATGGCACCGTGGTCGACGTTGCCGACCTCTACTTCAACACTCCGGCGCGGAGGAAGTTCCTGAAATCCGAGAGCACCGAGTTTGCCCACTGCGCCGATGTCTTCACCCGCATCGCGCTGGCACGCCCCGACGTCGCCTTCCTCCTCACGCACAACGGCCGCGTCGTCCACCGCCTGCCCGCGGCGGATGCGCCGAGGCGGGTCGCGGCGCTGATGGGCGACGACTTCATCGGCGAGGCGCGTGCGATCGACGCCGACGCCGGGGCACTCCGCCTGTCGGGGTTCGCGTCGCTGCCGGCCTATTCCCGTGCGAGCCGCGACGCGCAGTACTTCTTCGTGAACGGGCGCTTCGTGCGCGACAAACTGCTCACCCATGCGGTGCGCCAGGCCTACGCCGACATCCTGCACGGCAATCGCCACCCGGCCTACATGCTGACGCTCGATCTCGACCCGGCCGGCGTGGATGTGAATGTTCATCCGGCCAAGATCGAGGTGCGTTTTCGCGAGTCGCGCGCAATCCATCAGTTCGTCTTCCACGCGCTCGCGCGGGCCTTGGCCGAATCGGGGGCGGCCATGGCCGGCCGATCAGGAGCACACGTGCGCCCTGGGGACGCGGTCGGCACTGCGGCCAGCGCGCCTGCGGCGGACGGGCACGTCCCGGGCTGGCCGCAGCGCCCCCCACGCCAGGGGCTGCTTGCGATGGAAGCGGCCGCGGGCGCCTACTACGGGTTCGTCGGGAAGGCGTTGCCCACGGATGCGCCGGGGCAGGCGCGCGCAGACGCGTCCCGCCCTTCGGCCCTCGCCGGCGCCGAGCCTTCCTCCGAAACAGCAACATCCCTGCTCCAGCGTGACCCCTCAGGCACAGACTCGTCCCGGCTTCAGCCGGTCGAAGGCGCGGTCAGCGGCCCCCCGCTGGGCTTTGCGCTCGCCCAGTTGCACGGCATCTATATCCTCGCGCAGAACGCTGCCGGGCTCGTGCTGGTCGACATGCACGCCGCGCACGAGCGCATCCTTTACGAGAAACTCAAGACCGTCCTCGACGGCCATCCGGCGGTCCAACGCCTGCTGATCCCCGCCGTGGTCGCACTCGGCGCCCAGGACATGGCGGTGGCCGAGGAATGCGCCGAAACGCTGGCCGCAATGGGTTTCGAGGTCGCGCCCCTCGGTCCCGGCGAGCTCGCGGTGCGCAGCGTGCCGGCGCTGCTCGCGAACGCCCCCGTCCCCGAGCTGATCCGCCACCTGCTCGAGGACCTGCGCGACCATCCGGTTTCCGAGGTTGTCACCGCGCGACGCAACGAGCTCCTGGCGACCATGGCCTGTCACGGCGCAGTCCGCGCCCACCGCAGCCTGACGATTCCCGAGATGAACTCGCTCCTGCGCGACATGGAAGCAACCGAGCGCGCCGACCAGTGCAACCATGGCCGTCCGACCTGGACGCAGCTCGACATGGCGACGCTCGACCGCTTCTTCATGCGGGGCAAGTGACCCCCCACGCGGCGGTTCTCGACGGATGAAGCGGGCTCGCAGATGCTGTGTTCGCACCGCCCGATCCGCGCAATCAGGCGCTGGTGAGCGGGTCGTCCCGCGCACGCTGCCGTTGAGTTCGCCGGGATCGAGTTCCGCACGGCCACTGTGCGCCCCGGCCCGCCCCGATCAACTCCCGGGATAGCGTTTCACGTAGTACGCCTCTTCGTTTTCGGCGTCGCAGTCCCCCACGCCCCACTCCGTCACCGTCGCGAGATCGTCGGCCACCTCCTCGATGACGTCCCGCAACTCGAGCGGCGCAAGCCAGCGCGCCGGGATCGCATCCACGCCATGGATCGCGCCGAGCAGGTGCCCGGCGATGAGGCCGGTGGAGTCGCTATCGCCGTCGTGATTGACCGCGAGCACGACACCCGACTCGAAATCCGGTGCGCCGAGGGCACAGTACAAACCGATCGCAAGTGCCTCCTCGGCGATCCAGCCCTCGCCGAGCTCGGCGATCGCGTCGCTCCGGGCCGCCGGGCGCTCCGCGGCAAGACGGAGCGCCTTTTCGATTGCGGCACTGGCCTCGGCGTGGTCGGCTAGCGACGAGAGCGCGCGCAAGGCGTTCGCCGCGGCCGCTTCGAGCGTAACGCCCGTGAGAAGATCGAAGACGATGAGCGCGAAGGCCCCGGCTGCGAGCCGGCCGGTGGGATGGCCATGGGTGAGCCCGGCCGCCTCGCAGCCGAGCTCGAAGGCACGCGCGGCGAAGGCCCCGCGCCGCTGCGGCTGGATCCCGGCGAGGGCTGCGAAGTACATCCCGACCGGGGCAACCCGCATCACACCACCGCAGCCCTTGCTGTCGTTGCGGGCCGGGTCGCCCGCAGCACCCGTCGCCCGCAGCGCCGACATGCAGGTCACGCCCGGAGCGCGGCGGGCGAAGAGCGCGCGATGTCCGAGCAGCCAGCCGTCGAGGCAGTGGGTGTGCAAGGGATGGCCGACCCCCTGGGTGTGGAGCCAGCGCAGATAGGCATAGGCGACCACGCTCGGCGCGTGGCAGATCCCTCGCACCGCGCCCCGCACGTGGGCGCGCAGCAGCCCCTCGGCGGTAAAGAGTGTCATCTGCGTGTCGTCGGTGATGGCGCCGACCCGCCCGTAGGCAGGCGCCATGTCGCGGATCCCGTCCTGGCCGAAGACGCCGACGATGGCGTCTCGTTTGAGAAACTCGACCGGTGCACCCAGTGCGTCGCCCACCGCGCCACCGAGCAGGCAGCCGCGAAAACGCGTCGACACCCCGCCATCCGGCACCCGGCGAAATGCGCCGGGTCGATCGTCGTCGTCCTGATCCATCACCGCCTCCCTCATTCGTCAACGTCCAATCCAAAGTGTCCTGCAAAGGCTCTGCGCGGACTGCTCCCGCCTCTCCAGCGCCCATCCCGGCGCTGTCGCATCGGCCACCGCTGTCAACAGCGGTCGCGATCGTCATGGGGCGCCTCGACCGCCGAATCGAGCCGTGAAGCCCGGCCGTCCTGACCTTTCATATGCGAAGCGTTGCAGACAATCCGGATATGTCGCGTGGAACTTCGCACGCTTTTCGGGTAACAGTCGCTTGCCCTGGCGCGCCCGGTGATCGCGAGGAAACCGCCCTGCCAGTCGTCCGCCGCGAAGACACGCTCAGGGCAGGCAACCTCGCTTTCGAAGGGATTACCGCTGATCGTCGAGGCACGGACTCAGCATGACAGCCACGTGCGACATCTCGCGTCGCATGGGCGTCGAACCGGCGTCGCGATGCATGCGACGATCGCGTCTGCCATCGCGCTTGCATCGCAGCCCAAACGGTGGACTCGCCCGCGACCTGAACCCCGCGAGGCGCAATCTACCGTTGCCCGCCGAGCCTTCGTGACGTGCTGCGGGTCGGCGCAAGAAAATGCCGGACCTTTCGGTCCGGCATTTCTTGCTTCAGCGCGTCAGTGATCACAAGACTGGAGGCATTCCCCATACCAGGGAAGATCGATCCGCCGTCCATGCAGGCGAGGTGACCTCCCCCTTGTCCAAGCCATCAGCAGGGTCAGCGCCCCCTTCCAGGGCAGGCCGAACCGCACGCCGAAGATTGCGGGGCAAGCCAAGCGCCGCGCCGCAGGGGCAGCGCGCCGTCGCACGCTACGCAATATCTTCTAAGCGCATGCTTTATCAGGAACCATGACTAGGCGATCCGGCTCAGCGACACCCATCGCCACTGCCATCCCGGGCCGGCAGCGCGGCGCCTCGACTCGCTTCCGGGGGGCACCGCGCCACGGCATCGGCGAGCGCGTCGAAGGGCAGCAGCACGCAGCCGTGCCGGCTGCGGTGTGGGCGCACCGGCTCGAACAGGGCGAGATCGGCCGACTCCACGGGGGCGTCGGTGCAACGGAGCACGGCCGCCACCCGGGTCGCCAGCCCGCGGGCTTCTTCAGCCGACAGTCCAACGCCGAGCCGCCCGACGATCGATGCGGCCGCCCGGCATAGCAAGCAGCCCTTGACCTCGTGCGCGAGCGCCACGATGCGCCCGTCCTTCACGACGACGTCGATCCGCACGCGATCGCCGCACATCGGGCTGTCGCGCAGCACCGAGGCGGAAGGCTGCGCCAGTCGGCCCGCCCCGTGGGCCGCCTCGGCGAGTTCCCTGATGCGGCGGTTGTAGAGCGCCTCGATCATTGGCCGCTTTCCGCCCGCGCCCATTCGCGCTGCGCCTCGATCGCCTCACTGTTCGCCTGGCGCAGGTCCTCGGGCCGATCGACGTCGAGGAAGATCGCGTCGTCGTCGAGGGTGACCCGGCGTATGCGCCCGGCGTGCTGCTCGAGCAGGCCGCGGGCGCCCTGGTCGCCGGAGACGGCCTCCATCGCGGCAAAGAATTCGCGCGGCCACAGCACCGGGTTCCCGCGCCGGCCGTCCCTTTCCGGAACGACGATGGCCGGGTCGGCGGGGTCGAAGGCGGCGATGAGGCGGTCGAGATGCCCGGCGCTGATGCGCGGCATGTCGCCCAGCACGACCAGCGCCGCCTCGACATCCTCCGGCAGCGCCGCGAGGCCGCGGCGCAGCGAGGTCGACATCCCCTGCGCGTAGTCCGGGTTGTGCACGATCGTCGCCCCGCTGCCCGACAGCAGGGCGCCGACTGCGGCAGCCTGGTGCCCCACCACCGCCACCACGCAGGCGGCGCGCGACGCGCGGGCGGCGTTGACGGCCCGCAGCGCCATCGGGATGCGGTCGACCTCGGCGAGCAGCTTGTTGTCCGCCCCCATGCGCGAGGAGCGCCCGGCCGCGAGGACCAGTGCCGCCACACGCGGACCGGACGACTTCCCTGGCGGTCTTGCGGCCGGCTCGTCCCGCGCGTCGCCGTCGTCCTGCGCTTCGAGCGGACTGCGGATCAGGCCGCCGACGCCCATGCGCATGATGTCCTCGCGCGTCGGTGCGAGCCCGGCCAGCAGGCGCTGCAGCACGCGGTCCAGCCCGTTGCTGCGGCGCGAGCGGCCGCATCCCGGCAGGATCACCACCGGCACGTCGCCGACGCGCCCCAGCACGAGCATGTTGCCCGGCTCCACCGGCATGCCGAAATGTTCGATCGCGCCCCCGGCCGCGGCGATCGCCGCCGGCGCGATGTCCTGGCGGTCCTTGGCCACGGTCGCACCGCACACCAGCACCAGGTCGCAGCCGGCGGCGAGCGCCTGGCGCAGCATCGCTTCGATCGCGTGGCGGTCGTGGCAGCAACGCAGCACCAGGGCGAGACGGCTGCCCAGGGCCTCGACGCGGTGGCGCGTGGCCGCGATGGTGCCGCGGAAGATGCTCTCCTGCATCTCCGGCAGCTCGCTCAGGATCAGCGCCACGCGGTGCGCCGCGAGGGGCGCCACGCGCAGCGGCGGCCGCCCCGTGAGCCGGGCGCGGCAGGCCTCGACGCGGCTCGCGGGCAGGCCGAAGGGGATGATCTTGACGCTCGCGACCACCTGCCCCGGGCGCACGACGGCGTGCTGCGGCAGGGTCGCGATGGTGACCGCCTCGTCGACCAGGTTGAGGCGATCGATCGCCTCGACGTCGACCTGCAGCACGCCGTGCACCGCCGCGTGCAGGTTGCAGCGTCCGGTGTAGGGTGGCCGCAGCTCGGTCTGCGTGTCCGCACCGCCGAGCAGCGCGGCGACCGCTCCGGCGGCAGCGTCCTCGGCGAGCTCGCCGGCTTCCAGGCGCGCGCCGGCGACCGCTGCGATGCCGGCCTGCCGCAGCCACGCGAGATCGCCCGCGCCGAGCACATGGCCCTTCTTCAGCGTACGGCCGCCGACCTTGAGGGTGTGCGCGAGCACCACCCCTTCGGCCGCCTCGCAGGGAAACTCACCGAACTCCATCGCGCCCCCTCTCCGGCATCGGGTTCATCGTCCGCGATGCCTCGCCTGGATCACCTGGGCGAGGATCGCGACCGCAATCTCGGCCGGCGAGCGTCCGCCCAGGTCCAGGCCGACCGGCGCGTGGATGCGCCCGATCGCCTCGCCCAGCCCGGCCTCCTCCAGCCGCGCGACGCGTTTGGCGTGGGTGCGGCTGCTGCCGAGCGCACCGATGTAGAAGGCGTCGCTCCCGAGCGCCGCCACCAGCGCCGGGTCATCCAGCTTGGGGTCGTGCGACAGCGTCACGACGGCCGTGCGCGCGTCGATGCCGAGTCGCGCCAGCGCCTCGTCGGGCCATTCCGTCGTCACGCCGACGCCGGGCAGACGCTCGGCGGTTGCGAAGGCACGGCGCGGATCGATCACCGTGACCTCGAAGCCGGCCATCGCCGCCATCGGCGCCAGGGCCTGAGTGATATGCACGGCGCCGATCACCAACAGCCGCGGCGCGGTGACGTGGCAGCGCACGAACAAGCCACCCTCGCCCGAATCCAGCGCGCCGCTGCGGTCGGCCGCCAGGCACCGCCGCGTTTCGGCGAGTTGGGCCGGCGTCAGGGCCAGATCGCCCGCGACGCCGTCATCGCCCACGAGCGCCTGCGTGCCGTCCGCGAGGCGCGTCACCACGGCGACGGCACGCCGCGCACGGCGCTCGGCGAGCAGCTGGTCGAACAGCGCGGTCTTCATGCGCCGACCTCGCTGCCGGCGTCCTCGCCGATGCGTTCGACATAGACCTGGACGCGCCCGCCGCAGGCGAGCCCGACTTCCCACGCCCGCTCGTCGCTGACGCCGAACTCGAGCAGGCGCGGGCGGCCGTCGGCGATGACCTCCTTCGCCTCACCGATCACCGCACCCTCGATGCAGCCGCCCGACACCGAACCGACGAAGGCGCCGCCCCGCTCGACGGCGAGATGACTGCCTTCGGGCCGCGGCGACGAGCCCCAGGTGCGCACCACGGTCGCCAGCGCGACGCCGTGGCCGCGCGCCCGCCACGCCGCGATCTGCGCGAAGAGCTCGTCGTCGGTCGCCGCGGGCGCTGCGACCACCCCGGCGCCGGGGCTCGCACGCCGGCGTCCCGCGCCGGCGACGCGCGCGTGCGCCGCGATTGCGTCGGCGAGCTCGGCGATGCCCTCGCCGGCGGTCGCGACGATGGGCAGCACCTGCACCGCCCAGGCGCCGCGGCGGCGCCCGCCACAGGCGATTTCGAGATCGCGCACGGTGTGGGCGGCCTGGGGCGCGTCGGCCTTGCTGACGACGAGGATGTCGGCGGTCTCGAGGATGCCGGCCTTGATCGCCTGCAGCTCGTCGCCGAGCCCGGGGGGGCACACGACGATGTTGGTGTCGGCGACGTGGCGGACGTCGACCTCGGACTGCCCGACGCCGACGGTCTCGACGACCACGACCTCGAAGCCGGCCGCATCGAGGACATCGACGAGTTGCGCGGTGGTGCGCGAAAGGCCGCCGAGATGGCCGCGCGCGGACAGCGAGCGGATGAACACGCGCTCATCGGCGCCGTGTTCGCCCATGCGGATGCGGTCACCGAGCAAGGCGCCGCCGCTGACCGGGCTGGAAGGATCGACCGCCAGCACCGCGATGCGCCGCCCGCGGCCCAGCAGCTCGCCCAGCAGCGCATTGATCAGCGTCGACTTGCCGGCGCCCGGCGCGCCGGTGATGCCCACCACGTGGGCGCGACCACAGTGCGGGGCGAGCGCGGCGAGCAGCTGCGGCGCGCCGCCCCTGGCGTTTTCGATGAGCGTCAGCGCGCGCGCCAGCGCCGCGCGCGAACCGCCGACGACGGCAGAGGGATCGGGGGTTTCCGGCAGCGTCATGAATCGATGGCCATTGATTGAACCCCAACTATTGTGCGCCTCGGCGCCGTGCCGCGCAGCCCCATTCAGTGGCGCGGGAACACCAGGCCGAAATCCTCCACGAAATCGGCGAGCCCCGCATCCTCGAGCTCCTCGAGCGATCGCAGCATGTAGGGGTCCAGCCGACCGCGGCGCACCAGCCGAGGCACCTGCGCCAGACCGTCCGCAAGGACGGCCCCGATGGCCTCGGGGGGCGCCACCAGCAGCATCGCCACGTCGGCATCGACCTCGCCGCCATAGTGCCGCAGCGCCACCCGCACGCCTTCGGCCGTGGCCCGCCAGACGAGCACCCGGCCCTGGCGCGCGGCGAATTCCTCCCGCGTCAGCACGCCGACGCAGGCGTCGGCGACGGCCAGCGCCTCGCGCTCGAGCATCGCCTGCCACGCGGCACAGTCGAGCATGCCGTCGTTCATCGCTGCGACGCGCATCCTCGCCCCTTCACTCCGGCAGCATCGCCGTGGCCTCGATTTCGACCTTGGCGCCGGTCTCGACGAAACCGGCGACCTGCAGCGCCATCATCGCCGGGAAGTGCTTGCCGATCAGCTCGCGATACACGGCACCGATCTCGCCCAGACGGGCGTTGTACTCCGCCGCGTCCTTGAGGTACCAGTTCAGGCGCACGATGTGCGCCGGCCTCGCGTCGGCCTCCGCGAGGATCGCGACGATGTTGGTCAGCGCCTGACGGATCTGGCCCACCAGGTCGTCGGTCTGGAACTTCTCGCTCTCGTCCCAGCCGACCTGTCCGGCGACGAACACCATGCGGCCGCTGGCGACGACGCCGTTCGAATAGCCCTTGGGGCGTGCCCAGCCGGGCGGTTGCAGGAATTGCATGGATCGGTCTCCCTGATCGTGAGTGATCTGCGGCGAGCTGCGGCTCAGATCCGCACGCCGAGGCGGTAGCCCTCGTGGATCGCGGCGTCCAGCCCGCGGGCGATGACCGCGTCGCCGGCGCCGTGCAGCTCGTCCACCATCCACTGGAACTCGTGGAACAGGTCGTGGTTGGCCTTGCGCGGCCCGGACACGATCACCGTGTCGGCCTCGACGAAGGTCTCCTCGCCCTTGCCGTTGCGCACCGTCGCCCCTTCTTCGGTGACCTTGACGATCTCGGACGAGGTCAGCGTGCGGATCTCGAGCTCCTCGATCCAGGCCGAGTGGCGCCACTTGAACGACGGCATGACGTCGCCGGCAATGCGCTTGTCTTCCTCGACGATGACGACATGGTGGCCCTGCTTGGTCAGCGATTCGGCCAGGGTGAGGCCGATCTTGCCCGCGCCCACCATCACCACGCGCAGGCCCGGTTTGACCTTGCCGGTGGCGACGTCGAGCGCATCGACCAGCCGCTCGCGGCCCGGAAGGTGGCGGTAGACCGCCATGTCGGTGCGCGAACCGGCAGCGACGATGCACACGTCGAACTGGTGCAGGATGCTGCGCATGAACTTGGCGTTGGCCTCGGTGTTGAAGCGCACGTCGATCTCCATCTTGCGCGCCATCGTCTCGTAATAGCGCACCACCGAGAGCAGGTCGTCGGGGCGGGCGAGGTCGTTCGACGCGTAGCCGACCAGGCTGCCGCCGATGCGATCGCCCTTCTCGAACACGGTCACGTCATGGCCGCGCCGCTTGGCGGTGATCGCGGCTTCCATGCCGGCGGGGCCGGCGCCGATGATCATGATCTTCTTCTTCACGGCCGCCGGCGTGACGTGGTACTCCGGCTCGACCTCGTGGCCCAGCGTCGGATTCATCGCACAGGTGTAGGGCAGATCGCGGAAGAGCCGCGACAGGCAGTTCAGCGAACCGATGCAGCGGCGCACCTCGTCGAGGCGGTCCTCGGCGGCCTTGTGCAGCAACTCCGGGTCGGCGAGCATCGGCCGGCACACCTCCCAGTAATCGAACACGCCGTCGGCGATGCACTGGTTCGCCATGACCGGGTCGGGCAGGCGGTTGCCGAAGGTGATCAGCGTATTGGGGAAGAGCTTCTTCGCCTTGGCCGACAGGTAGTTCCAGTGGCCGGGGGCGACGTCGCGGCCGATCGAGGACTCGGGCGCTTCCTGCCAGCCGACCGTGACCGAGATCATGTCGACACCGCAATTGACCGCCTGCTGCATCAGCTCAAAGCACTCGTCCTCGCTGTTGCCGCCCCAGCGGTCCATCAGCTCGGCGCCGTTGAGGCGCACGACGAGCGGATGCTCGGGCGTGGCCTGCTTGATCGCGTCGATCAGCTCGCGCATGAAGCGGCCGCGGTTCTCGATCGAGCCGCCGTATTCGTCGCTGCGCTGGTTGGTGAAGCGCGAGTTGAAGTTCGCCAGCAGATAGCCCATGAAGCTCGTCACCTCGGTGCCGTCGAAGCCGGCGCGGATGGCCCGCTTCGCGGCCTCGGCGTGCTGCACGACGATCGCGCGGATCTGCTCCTTGGTGAGCTCGCGCGGCGGGCGGAAGTGCGGCAGCGTCTGCGGCACCACCGACGGCTGGATGCAGTAGCCGAGATCGATGCCGCCGTAGCGGCCGGCGTGCAGGATCTGCTGGATCGCGACCGCGCCGTTGTCGTGGATGTACTGGGCGATCGTCTCGAACTGCGGCAGGAACTTGTCGTCGAACAGCGCCACCTGCCGGAAGTAGGCCTTGCCCTCGCCCAGGGGGTCGGGATACGCGCCCTGGTTGGTGATGATGCCGGCGCCGGTGCCGGCGATGACGCGGGTTCGGGCGAGCTCGCGGGGCGTGATGAAACCGTCGCGCGTGTTGTAGTTCGACACGCAGCAGGCGCCGTACTTGACCATGTTCTTGGTCTTGTATTTGCCGATCTGGCCGGGTTTGAACAGGTGGGGCAGTTTCAGCTCGCCGGGACGGGTCATCGGTGTCTCCTCGTTTGTCTTTTCCATGCCGGTCCGCGCTGCGGCCCGTTGTAGGTGGGTTCAATATATCGACCGTCTTCGCGCGGCTCCCCCCCCATCCGGGAGGGGCCGACCTCATCGTCTGCAGGAAGGCGCGAAATGGACCGAAGCGACCCTCTCCCGAACCGCGGTTCGGTCGGGGCTCGGATCGGAAGTTCGCTTGCGGCGGCGCGGTGCGTTCAGGCCAGCGCCTTCTCCCGCGTGCGCGAGGGACATTCGCCAAAGCGGTTCTTGTAGTCGGCGGCGAAATGCCCGAGATGGTTGAACCCCCAGCGCACGGCGATGGCGGTCACGGTCTTCTCGGCCGACGCGGGGTCGCGCAGTTCGTCACGCACACGCTGCATGCGCACCGACTTGAGATAGGCCATCGGCGTCGTACTGCGAAATTCGCGGAATCCCGCAAACAAGGCGCTGGTGCTCACCTTCGCGCAGGCGGCGAGGTCGCCTATGGTCAGGTCCTCGTCGGCGTGCGCCTGGATGTATTCCTCCACCCGCCGGACGTGACGCGGCGCGATCGAGGGGGCCGGATTGAGGAGTTCGTCGCGGTAATTGTTCGGCTGCGCCATCAGCAGCGTGGTGACGAGCAGATGCTCGACCTGCGCGCTGACCAGCGATGAGCCGAGCATCGGCGCGCCCTGCTCGAACTCCGACACCAGCCACGACACGAGCGCCTGCCAGCTCACGCCGCCCCGGCTGGACATCTCGAAGCCGAGACGGAATTCCAAGGGTTCGCGCAACGGGTGGCCGAGGTGCTGGGCACAGACGTTCTCCAGCAGCGTGCGGTCGATCTTGACCATGATCTGGTCGCAACCGTCATAGACGGTCTGGCTCAGATACTGGGTCGGGGTCACCACCGATGCGAGCTCCGGCGAGGAGTGGATGGCCTGCTTGCCGCAGCGGATGTCGGCCTTGCCGCCGGTCGGCATCATCACCAGCAGGAAATCCTGCAGACAGCCGACGTCGATCTCCACGGTCGGACCGTAGCGCAGCCGGTTCAGGGAGACCCCTTTGATCGGGGCATGCTGCATGCGCGTGTCGACCTGCGCGGCTCGCCCGGAAACCCGCAGCTCGTGCTCACAGAACACATGGGCGACGCGGTCACGCGCCTCGTCGAGGTCCGTCGTGTGGAATAGCGAAAAGCGGGAAAGCGGGTCGCGCCTTCCCAGCGTCGGCATCAACACCTGGGTCATTCGTCGTCCTCCTCCTTTTGTGCCCCCTGCCTTGTTATGGAATCCAGGCATGGGAAGCTGAACGGCGCGCTCGTCGGCGCGTCCTTGGCGTGCGTGAGTGTTCCAGCCACCTCCGTCTTGATCGATCGCGCAGGCCGCGGAGCCACGGATGGCGAGACGCGCCGCCCGGACATTGCCGCGGACTGACGTGTATACAGTATACGGCTATGCCTAAACGGCTATTGCGAAAGGTCAACTCCGCGACACTTTGTGCCGCCTGCGCCGCACCGAGATCGCAGTCAGCCGACCGCGTCGGCCCCGCATCCGGCGCGAGCCAGCTCGCGCAGCACCTGCGCCTGGCGGTCGACATGCGCCTGGATGTGCGCGACCTGCGCCGCGTCGAGGTGGCCGAATTTTCCGAGCAGCTTCAGGTAGTCGACCACCGGCGCCGGCTCGTCGATGTCGCGCGACAGACGCAGCCCGTGGCTGCGGCGGTACTCCCACAAAACCGCGAAGTTGGTCTCGACCGCCTTGCGCGCGACCTCGACATTCGCCGCCGACGGGAAGCGCCAGCCCGACGTGCACGGTGAATAGAGGTGGAGGTAGGCGAAGCCGCGCCCGGAGGCATCGAGCGCCGCCTCCAGCTTGGCGTAGAAGTCCTCCATGAACGCCGTCGAGGCGGTCGCGACGTATTCGCAGCCGTGCCACATCATCAGCAGCGGCAGGTTTTTCGCCTCCTGCGTCTTGCCGCGTGCGGCCTCGCCGATCGGCGTCGTCGCGGTCCACGCGCCGTAGGTCGTGCTGCCCGAGCGCTGCGCGCCGGTGTTCATGTAGCCCTCGTTGTCGACACAAACAAAGAGGATCTGCTCGCCCCGCTCGGCGGCGCCCGAAAGCGACTGGAAGCCGACGTCGCCGGCGCCGCCGTCGCCGGCGAGCGCCAGTGCGGTCACGTCGCGGCCCTTGCGCTTGAACTGGCGACGGATGCCGGTCAGCATCGACGCGGTGTTGGTCAGCAGCGGATGGAACACCGGCACCTTGCAGCCGAGCATGCCGTTGTAGCCGACCGAGCCCATGCCCGGGATGCAGCCGGGCGGCGTCGCGAGCACGGTGTTCGGACCGATGCGGCGCAGCGCGTGACGCATGATGAGCTCGGTGTTGCAGCCCTGGCAGCCGCCCAGGCCCGGCACGAACAGGTCCTCGAGCTCGCCCCAGCGGTTGTAGAGCTTCGCCGCGGTGACGTAGCGCAGCGCACCGCGCCTGCAGGCCGCGACGCATTGCGGGGCGCCGGCGCACTGGTCGCACTTGACGACGTGGCCCTCGGCCGCGCTGAACGCGATGCCGCCATAGGTGCAGCCGGCAGTGCAGATCAGGCAATTCACGCAGCGCCCGGCGTCCCACGCGACGACGCCGTCGCCACCTTTCGCGAGCGCCGCCGCAGGGCACACCGACGCACAGCGCGGGTCGCCGCACTGGCGGCACTGCGCGATACCCCAGCTCCCGGTTTCGTCGTCGCGGACGATGCGGATCCTCGATTGCGCGGGGCGACCATCGTCGGATTTCGCGACCTGGCAAGCCTTCATGCACTCGCCGCATCCGTCGCAGCGCGCGGCGTCGAAGGCGATCGTGGGCGTCGCGCTCATCGACTCATCTCCACAGTCCGGACATCAGCACGCGGCCGGCGTCCTCGGGGTTTTCGAGCAGGGCGGCAGCCCGGGCGCCGAGCTCGACGCGGCGCAGGATCAGCTCCCACATGATCCCGGGGTCGAACAGCACGTCGACGCCGAAGACGCCCTGCAGCCGACCCTCGCGCAGCACGATCTTCAGGTAGTCCTCGCTGCCCGTCCCGCCGCGCACGAGCACCTCCCAGTCGGGGCCGGCGTCGGCGGGCGCGTCGCGCCCGACCGACAGCGCGCGGCGGCCGAAGAAGCCGTAGGTGTTCAGCGGAACGCCGCCGGGATAGGCCGTCACGGCGGGGTCGCCGGCCATGCTCATGCCGGCGGTGCGGCCCTGCTCGACCGCGTCGGGCAGGATTCCGCCCGCCGGCGTCGTATCGCCAAAGAAGCTCGCCGTCTGCACGACGTCGCCGGCGGCCCAGACGTTCGGCACCGTCGTGCGCATGAACGCGTCGACGACCACTCCGCGCCCGACGGCAATCCCGGAGCCTGCGAGGTAGGCGACGTCCGGCCGCACGCCGGCGGCGACGAGAAGCAGGCCGGCATCGCGCAGCTCGCCGCCGTCGAGCGCCACCGCGCTGGCGTCGCCGCGGGCGACGACCTGCTCAATGCGCCGGCCGGTCAGAATCTCGACGCCGTGCCGCCGGAACACGGCTTCGATGCGCGCCGCCGCGGTCGCATCGAAGTAGCCCGGCAGCACCTGATCGCGCATCTCGACGATCGTCACGCGGGCGCCCACGCGCGCAAGATTCTCGGCCGCGTGCATGCCGACGAGGCCGGCGCCGAGGACCACCGCGCGGCCCGCCGAGCGGCCGGCGTCGCGCAGCGCGAGCGCATCGTCGAGCGTGCGCAGCACGTGGTAGCGGACTGCCGCGAGCCCGTCGATCGGCGGCACCGCCGGCGTCGCCCCGGTCGCGAGCAGCAGTTTCCCGTAGCCGATTTCCACACCGTCGCCGAGACTCAGCGAGGCTTTCGCGCTGTCGACCGCGGTCACGCGTGCCTGCTGCCGGTAGTCGACGCGCAGTTCGTCGAACCAGCGCCGCTCGCGCAGGGCGATGCCATCCTCGCCCCGCTTGCCCGAGACGACGTAGGGCAGCACGGTCGGCGACACCGGCAGGCGCACCTCGCGGTCGAGCACCGCGACGCTTCCGTCCCCGTCGTGCGCACGGATCGCGCGCAGCGCTTCGATGCCGGCGTGACTCGCGCCGACCACCACGTAGTCGAATCTCTGCTGTGCGGATCTCTCCATCGCTCAGTCCTCGGCGTTGAGCCACACCGGCGTGCGGGGGCACGGTGCGTCGAGCAGCTTCACCGTCTCGGCAATCGCGCGCGCGAAATGCGCCTGCGTGAGATCGGCCCCGGCCAGGCCGCCGATCAACGACAGGCAGGGAATTCGGCGCTGACAGTAGTGCAGCGCCGCGAGCGTCTCCTGATGCACCGGACCGCTGTTCCAGCCGTAGCTGACGGCGCGGTCGACGACGCCGACCGCCCGCGCCTTGTCGAGCGCGGCGACCATCGCGTCGAGCGGGAACGGCCGCAGGGTCTTGATGCGGATGAGCCCCACCGGCACGCCGGCCTCGCGCGCCGCGTCGACCGCGTCCTTCGCGGCGCCGGCCATGCTGCCGATGGTCACGAGCGCGCAGTCGGCATCGTCGAGCCGGTATTCCTCGACCAGCGGCGCGTAGCGGCGGCCGAAGCGGCGCGCCCATTCCTCATGGATCTCGACGATCGCGCGCAACGCGTTCTGCATGCCCTCGCAATGCCCCCGGCGGTAGCCGACGAAGAGCGCCGGGCCGGGCCCGGTGGCGCCGCCCGTCAGCGGATCGACGCCCATGGGTCGCTCCGGATCGAGCGCGACGTGCCAATTGACGTCCGGCGTGCCGAGGAAATCGTCGACCTCGGCCTGGTCCGGCAACTCGATCCGCACGACGCCGTTCGACAGGTAGTTGCCGTCGTGATTGACGTTGACCGGCAGCATCACCGAGCGGTCCTCGGCGATCCTGTAGGCCATGACGACCGTATCGAGCACCTCCTGCACCGTCTCGCAGAAGAGCTGGATCCAGCCGACCTCGCGCACCGTCATCGCGTCCTGCTGGCCGCCCCAGACGCACTGCGGCGTGATGCCGTCGCGATTGACGATGGACATCACGATCGGCAGGCGGAGGTTGGGGGTGCGGAAATACGGCTCGAACATGAAGGCGAGGCCCTGGCCGCAGCTCGCGGTATAGGTGCGCGCACCGACGAGCGCCGCGCCGTGCAGCACCGACAGCACGCTGTGCTCGCCCTCGGCCTCGACGAGCTCGGCGTCGAGCACGCCGTCGGCGACGAACTGCGCGACGTACTCGGCGAGCGACGATTGCGGCGTGATCGGGTAGACGGCGACCATGTCCGGCCGCGCCAGCACGACGCCCCACGCCGCCGCCTCGTTGCCGTCGCAGACGAGGATCTTCGGCTCCTTCTTCGCGGCCACCGCATCGGCAGCCGACGCGGTTCCATCGACGACCTCGCTCATCTCATTCCTCTTCCGGAATCATCGAAATCGCGCCGTGCGGACACTCCCGCGCGCAGATGCCGCAGCCCTTGCAGGTGGCGAGGTTCATGTCGAACCAGCCGGCGCGCTCGATGACGCACTGGACCGGGCAGTACAGCCAGCAGACCGCGCACTTGACGCATTTCCTGCGGTCGACGACCGGCCGCACCGAGCGCCAGTCGCCCGGCAGCATGCGGCTGTATTCGGTCGCGATCGGGCACAGGGTCCTGGGGATCGTCGTCGCGTCGAACGGCGCCACCGACTGCTTCTTCATGCCGCCTCCTTGCGCTCGACGCGATGCACGACGGTGCGCTCGTGGCCGAGCGCGAGCGCGTGCCGGTTCTGCGCGAGCCCGCCGTCCCGAAAGCTCGTCTCGGCGAGCGCCCGCTCGAGCGCTTCGAGCGACAAGAGCCCGCTCGCGCGTGCGAAGGCGCCGAGCATCACGGTGTTGGTGATCGGCCGCCCGAAGACCTCGCGGGCGATGCCGACGGCGTCGCAGACGGCGACGGTCCCGACCGTCGGCG
Source organism: Gammaproteobacteria bacterium (assembly GCA_029289265.1). GTDB lineage: Bacteria > Pseudomonadota > Gammaproteobacteria > Burkholderiales > Rhodocyclaceae > JARFTX01. The sequence goes on along the minus strand of JARFTX010000009.1, from coordinate 58,730 downwards.
GCACCGCGATGTCCTGCGGCGCGTGCTTGCTCGCCTGCACGAGCAGCCCTCCGGCCCGCAGCCCGGCGAAAACGTCGACGACGCGCGGCAGCGACGAGTCGATGCAGACGACGCAGTTCGGCGCGTAGATGTTGGTCATCGCGCGCATCGGCGCGTCCGAGACGCGCAGATAGGCCGCGACCGGGGCGCCGCGGCGCTCGAAGCCGAACTGCGGCACCGCGACCACGTGCCGCCCCTCGGCGACGAGCGCCTTCGCGAGCATGCCCGCGGCGAGCACCGTCCCCTGGCCGCCGCGTCCGTGCAGTCTCACTTCGTACATGAGCCCTCCGTCTCGGCGTCAGGCCGGCACGAGTGCGAGCACGCGCAGCGGACTGCCGGAGCCGTCGACGAGCTTCAACGGCGAGGCCACGACGATCGCGCCGGTCGGCGGCAGCCGGTCGAGGTTGGCGAGGCTGGCGAGGCCGAACTTGCCGTTGCCCTGCATGATGTGATGGGTCCAGAACGGCGGGTCGAAGCTGTGGGCCTGGCCGGCGTCGGTGCCGACCGTCTCGACGCCGACTCCGAGCACGTCGCGCTCGAGCGCAAGGAGTTCCGTCGCACCGCGGTCGAAGCCCGGCGAATGGGGCCCGTCCTCGCGGCAGTTGAGGAACTCGGCGACCCCGACGCGCTTCGACCAGTCGCTCCGGAGCAGCACCCACGACTTCGGCGGGATGCGGCCGTGCTCGGCTTCCCACGCGAGCACCGCGTCGCGGGTGAGCAGATGGTCCGGGTTCGCCGCCGCCTCGCGGCTGATGTCGATGACGCAAGCCGGGCCGACGAAGCGCTCGGCAGGAATCGTGTCGAGCATGTTGTCGGCGCAATCCTTGCCGCTCACCCAGTGCACCGGCGCGTCGAAATGCGTGCCGGTGTGCTCGCCCATGCGGATGGTGCGCCAGTACCACGCCGGACCCTGGTCGTCGTAGTGCGAGATCGTCTCGAAGGTGACGCCCGGCGAGTTCGCGAACGGCGGCGGCAGCGCGAGCACCGGCGTGTCGGGGCCGAGCGGCTGCGTCAGGTCGACGACGGTGATCGACCCGCGGGCAAGTTCCGCGGCAAGCTGGGTCAGGATGTGGCCATTTGCGGTCATGCTCGTTCTCCTCAGTCGTCGTTC
>JARFTX010000009.1:24117-57570 GCA_029289265.1 Gammaproteobacteria bacterium | reverse complement strand
CCACGGCAGCGCGCGACTGCCCGGCTTCGCGCGCGCAGTCTTGGAGGCGTTGCGGGTGGCTATAGACGGTCGCGGTGGCGCCGCGCACGAAACCGCACAGGGTGATGCCGACGCGCTCGGCGAGCGCGATCGCCAGCGAGGTCGGTGCCGACACCGCGGCGACGAGCTCGAAGCCGGCGCGCGCGGCTTTCGCGACCATCTCGTAGCTCACGCGCGACGACAGCAGGGCGCCGCAGCCGGCGAGCGGCACGGCGCGCAGCAGGCATTCGCCGATGACCTTGTCGAGCGCGTTGTGGCGGCCGAGATCCTCGGCCGCAGCGACGATGGCGCCGTTCGGCGAGAACGCCGCGGCGGCGTGCGCGCCCCCGGTCGTCCGGAACAGCGGCTGCCGGCGCTGCATCGCCGCCATCAGCCCGGCGAGCTCCGAGGCGCCGAGGCGCAACTGCGATCCCACCGGCGCGAAGTCGTCGAAGCCCTCCTCGATCGCATCGCGCCCGCCGCACAGGCCGCAGGCGCTTGCGAGCACGACGTCGCGACGCCGCACCACGGCGCGCTCCGGGGCGGCGAGACGCATGCGCACGACATCGGGCCGGTCCGGGCAGACGGCCATCGTCGCAATGTCGGCGAGCCCCCGGATGAGGCCTTCCGAATACGCGAAGCCGGCCGCGAGGGCGAGTCGTTCGGGCAGCGGATCTTCGCCGAGCACGCCGTCACCGGCGACAAAGCCCGCGGCACCTTGATCCCCGTCGGCCGGGGTCCACATCAGCGTGTAGCGGCCGACGTCCTCGACGTCGATCGTCAGCGCATCCTCGTCGATGACGCGGCAGATCGCGCCGCCACGCGTATCCCCGCCACCCAGCCGAAGCGCGGACACCGTGCGGACGCCGCTCACCCGCTGCAGCCGCGCAATGCTCGTGGGCATCATGCTCTTGCCTCGCGCAGCCGCGATCAATGCCGGAACCGGTACGCGTAGCTCAGCGCCGGATCGTAGCCGCCGGCCTTGAACACGAGCACGCGGAAGGCGTAGTAGCCGGTGAGCTCGAGCCCTGCGATCGCGAGCATCCACGAGAAGGCCGGCGGCGCGGCGAGCATCATCAGCGCCGACACGACCAGGCCGAGGCCGATCACGAGCGGCACGAACCAGCGCGCGAAGCCGCCGCGCAGCAGCAACATCACCGACTCGCGCCCGGCTTCCGACGCGTGGCGCGCCCCGTGCAGCAGGCTCAGCACGGTGACCAGCCCGTAGAGCATCAGCGCGACGGCAAAGACCTGCAGCAGCCGCACCGTCTCGGGCTGCTCGGCGAGGAAGGGCTCGCCGAAACCGAGCACGAGGGTCAGCAGCACGCCGTTCAGGAGCGCATAGGTCAGGCTCGCGATCGGCATCTGCCCGCCGCTCCACAGCGCGATCGCCGAGGAGTGCGACATCGCGAAGCCCTGGTACACCATGATGACGAAACACGAGACGAGCGCGGCGGCGGCGACGAGCTGCGACACGAAAGCCGGCAGCATGCCGGTCATCGCATCGGCGACGTGCAGCGAACCCGCGACGACGAACACCAGGATCGCCGCGAGCCCGCGGCTCACCCACGAGGTGCGCACCTTCGCGAGCGCCCGCCAGCCGCGCAGCGGCTGCCCGAGGTGGAGCACATGCCCGCCCGCCTTGCCGAACAGCACCAGGGCAAGGCCGACGACCATGCCGAGGACGAAGTCGAAGAACTGCGACACGAAGTACAGCCCCGCACCGGCCTCGCCGAAGAAGAACGCGGTGGCCATGTGCAGGCCCCAAGCCTTCTGCAGGCCGACGCCGACGCGAAACGTCCCGTCCCCGATGCGTTTGCTCGCGATCATGGTGGATCCCCTTCAGTCGATGTAGAAGACGCGCGGGTTCGTGTTCTTTTCAGCCAGCGGCTGGCGTCCGCGGCGCTCCTGGATCAGCCGCCGCGGCCGGCTGGTCGGGTCGTCGAGGTCGCCGAAGATGCGCGCCTCGGTCGGACAGGTCGAGACACAGGCGGGCTGCAGCCCGGCGTCGACGCGCTCATGGCAGAACGTGCATTTGACGACCGTGCCGACCGTGAAGCGGCCGATGCCCTGCTCCTCGAACGGCGTCAGCCGCCCTCCGCCGAACAGCCCCTCGTCGAGCATCTCCGGCTCGAGCCGGGTGCGCTGGTCGTACGGGCAGGCGACGATGCAGGTGCCGCAGCCGATGCATTTCTCCCGGTCGACCATGACGATGCCGTCGGCGCGGGTGTAGGTCGCGCCGGTCGGACAGACGCGCTCGCATGGCGCGTCCTCGCAGTGGTTGCAGATCGTCGGCACGTAGGTGCGCGTGACGTCGGGAAACTCGCCGACCTCCTCGGACAGCGTCTTGGTGAAGAACACGCCGTCCGGCAGGCTGTTCTCCTGCTTGCACGCGACCGCGCACGCGTTGCAGCCGATGCAGCGGCGCAGATCGAAAACCATCCCCCACGTGGCCATCAGTGCGCCCTCCCCTCGCCGAACACCGAATTGCCGGCGGCGAGCCCCGCCGGCACGCCGACGAGCTTCGTCAGCTTCACCTTCGCAACCGTCTCCGGCTGGCCGCTGCACGCGTCGGTGTTCTTCAGGTTTGCCGGCAACAGCTGGTTGAAGTTGCCGCCGCCATGGCGCACGCCGGTGTTCTGCGTGGCCACGCGCGACAGCGCATTCGACACGCACACCGCATCGGGATGGACGCCCTCGGACAGCGCGAGCTTCGCGACGATCGAGCCGTACGGCGACTCGATGCGGACCACGTCGCCATCGCCGAGCTTGCGCTCGCGGGCCGTCTTGGGGTTCAGCAGCACCGCGGTGTGCACCGGATCCTTGAACACGATGTCGTTGATCCACGGGTTGCCGATGCTCTCGCCGAAGTTGATCTGGATGTCCTTGAAGGTGATCGCGTACAGGTCGAACTCGGCCGGCTCGAGGTGCACCGGGTCGGGCACCGGCGTCGGCAGGGGCTGGTAGTCGTCCCACGCCCACTCGTGGCGGAACGGCACGTCGGCCGCCTCCATCTTCTGGCGCAGCGTGTCGCGCGCCCGCACGATGTCCTCGATGTAGAAATGCAGGCGCAAGCCTTCCCACGGCCGATACCACTTGTCGGGCCTGCGCGGCGTCACGGCGTGGCCATGCTCGATGTACCAGTCGAGCCCCTTGCCGTTCCACAGCAACCCCTTGCGCTCGGCGATCTCGCGGTCGCTGTACTTGCGCCCCGCTTCGAGCATCAGCTCGGGCTTCTGGAGGAAGCCGTTGACGAAGTTCAGGATCCCGTTCCAGGTCTCGAGCACGCCGAGCCGCTCCGAGAGCTCGTAGAAGATCTCCTCTTCGCTCTTGGTGTCGTACAGCGGCGCAGTCGCGGGCTGCCGCAGGCACATGCCCTCGTGATGGGGCGGCTCGATCATCGTCATGTTCCACGACTCGAGGAGGTCGTGCGACGGCAGGATCACGTCGGCCCACTCGTTGGTCTCGTTCGGCAGGATGTCGATCGCGACGACGAAACGCATCGAGCGCAGCAGCGCGTGCCATTGCTCGCGGTCGCCGGGCAGGTTCCACAGCGGGTTCGAATGGCACAGCAGCATCGTGTCCGGGCGGTAGTCGAGCCCGAACTTGTCGGCGTCGGCGAGCGTGTGCTGCGTCAGATGGCCGGGATCGACGCCGATCGGAAAGAACCCCATCAGGTGCGTCTCGTTCGGGGGCCACGAGAACGGCACTTCGGGATGCAGCTGGTGCGGCATCGTCTTCATCATGCCGTTCTCGCCGGGCTGCACCTGGCCCATGCCGCCGCGAATGTCCTGCATCTGGTCGTCGAGCGTGACCCCGACGTGGCCGCCCGGAGTGTCGATGGCGCCGACGAGGAAGTTCACGAGCTTGAACGCGTGGTTGGCCATCGTGCTGTACTTGTGGCCCTGCGCGCCGCGGTAGTAGTTGTAGCCCGCCGGGCGCAGAGGCAGCACGCGGCCGTCGATTTCGATGAAGGAGCCGATCTGTGCCGCCTTCGCGAATTCGCGCGCGATGCGCCGCGTGGTTGCGGCCGGCACCGTCGTGATCGCCTCCATCTGCTCGGGCGTGCAGTCGGCAAGGATGTCCTTGAACTTCTGGAAGGCCGGCCGGCACGCCTGGCCGTCGATCGAGTACGTGCCCTCGAGCGCGAGGTCCTTCAGCTCCGGGTCGTCCCACAGCCGCGCGCAGCCGTCGACCGCGTCCCACACGTAGATCTTGCCTTCGCCGTTGCGGACGAAATAGCCGTCCGGGCCGACCAGGTAGGGCGCATTGGTGTCCCGCTTCAGGAATTTCGCGTCGTAGAGCTTCTCGGCGACGAGCACGTGGGCGAGCCCGAGCGCGAACTGGCGATCGGTCGCGGGCCGGATCGGCACCCATTCGTTCGCTTTCGCGGCGCCGATCGACAGCCTGGGCTCGACGACGACCACGCGCATGTTGCGCTCTAGGCGCGCCTTCGCGACGTGGTTCGCCTGGGCGGCCGTGTGCAGATGCGACGAGAAACCGTCGCCACCGCCGTTGTTGATCCAGTAGTTGCAGTAATTGACGTCGTTCGCGGCGGCGAAGGAGGCGTGGATGAAGCCGTTCATCGGGTGGTAGCCGCCACCGCAGAAGTTGCCGACCGACGAGAAGTAGTTCGCGTTGCCGAGCGCGGCCGGCCAGGCCCACAGGAACAGCTTCTGGAAATCATTGATCGCCGGCAGCAGCTTCCTGGGGTCGTCCTCGAGCGTCCTCTTCAACTCGCGGCCGACGAGGTCGAGCGCCTCGTCCCAGCCGATCGGCTCCCACTTCGGATCGACGCCGGGGCCCTTCTCCGGGTTGGTGCGGCGCAGCGGCGTCCTGAAGCGCGCCGGGTCGTAATGGCGCATGATCGCCGCATTGCCCTTCGGGCACAGGCGACCGTTGTTGCTCGGACTCGCCGGATTGCCCTCGACCTTGTTGATGACCCCGTCGTCGGTGACGTGAATGCGGGTATTGCACGAATGGAGGCACATCTTGCAGCTCGAATAAAGCCACTTGCCCGGCTTCATCGAGTTCTGCACGGCCTGCGTCGAATTCTCCATCGCCGCTCCTCGGTTAAAAGAGTGTCGCGTCTGCTTCCTGATGAATCTAAATGACGGCCGACGGCGCAACTGTCCCGCGATTCCGGCGCTTATCCTGGGACTGTCGAACTTTGGGCGGCACCCCGGCGCGCCCACGCGCGGAGCAGGTGCCGCCGCACGCCCTCGTGCTCAGTTGCCGCGCATGTTCTGCACCGAGAACAAGCGCGTCGGGCTCATCGCCTGGTCGAGGTGCACCTTGAACTTGCCCGTGGTGCAGCGCTTGGCCTGGACGTCGATGATGCTGAAGCCGTCATTGATCGCGACGCCGCGGCCGGCGTTCTTCTCCATGTGGCTGTCCGAGTCGGTGTAGGCGATGATGAAGGTCTTCCACAGCTCGCCCTTGCGGTCGTAGATCTCGTTGAGGCTCAGCGCGTAGGTCTCGGCGTCGACATAGTGGGTGCGCTTGCTGATCACGTGGTCCGGATTGACCGGCACCGACTCGATGATGAAGGTCTTGCGCAACTGCCAGGTGACGTTCGGGAAGCACGCGCCTTCACCGCCGAAGTCGATGAACTGGAAGCCGTCGGTCTCCTTCGGTTCGTCGGCGAGCTTCTGCTTGTTGTGGGCGTAGAACGGCACGAGGATGTCGACCGTGCCCTTGTACTCCCACTTCATGTCGCGCATGCGGCCGTTGTAGCCTTCGAAGTCCTCGACCATCAGATCGGAGCCGAGAAACGGATCGGTGATCTGGTTCGACGCGAGGCGGCGCACACGGCGCTGGAAGCCGAGGTACAGATACACCTCGTCGAGCTTGGCGTCGTCGGAGAAGCGGCTGATCAGCAGCTGCGTGTTCTTCAGATCCTGCGGCTCGTGCACCTTCAGATAGCCCGAGCGCAGCAGCTGCGACGGATTCGGCTCGACATCGGGGCGGGGGTCCTGATCGACGCGGTGCTTCCACTGGATGATGTGGTACTCCTGCTTCAGCGTGCGCTCGACCTTGCCACTGGCCATGTTCTTGTATTCCATGTACCACGGCCAGATGGTGTAGCTGTCGCCGATGCGATTGTTGTGCTGGAAGTTCCAGAACACCTTCTCGCCGGCGCGCGGGTCGTTCGCATCCGGCTCCGCGGGGAACGGCCTGCCGGCGACGAAACCGTTGAGATCGCCGACGTCCGGGCCCAGCGACACCGTGTTCAGGTGCCTGCGCGTCGCCTCGATGTAGTTCTTGCTGATCGCGAAGGAATAGGTTTCGCCGACCGTGAGCGTCGTCTGGCCGTTCTTGATGAACTCCGCCATGCTCGGGATCAGCGCCGCCCTGACCGACTCGACATTGCTCTTGTCGATGACCATGCCCTGTTTCACCCCGGCCACCGCAGGCACGCCGTTGGCGTACGGCGCAAAGCTCCTGTCCACGTCGGCTTCGGTCGCCGCCTGGGCCGCTCCGACCGCGCCGACCGCGAACAGCATCGATGTCAAAATCCTCGACTTCATTGTCATCCTCCGGAAATCAGAACGCGTATTGCAGCGTGAATTGCAGCTCGTCTTCCTTCTGCGCCATGCCGATCGGACCCGAACGGAACCGCCCGAGCGGCTCGAAACCGCCGAGGCCGAGCGAGCCGTCCGTCGGCCCTTGACCGGGCGAGGCCGAGAACGGGTGGAAGGGGTTGCAGGTGCGGCAGTCGTCGAACTTGCGCGCGCCGCGGCCGACCTTGACGTTGGCGCCGACCGTGAGCTTCAGCTTGTCGGTCACCAGCCAGTCGACCGACGGCGCGATCGCAGTCGCCCGGGCCCTGACGTCGTGCGCCATGATGACTTGCGGGCTCACCCGGTCGCTCCGGTAGAAGCCCTTCACCAGCAGCGTGGCGATGTTGTTGTATTTCCAGTCGGGCATGCCGACCTTGCCGAGCGGGCGCTGCTCGAGCTCGTGGTCGAGCAGGTGCTGGCCGAAGAGCTGCGCCGAGATCAGGAAGGCGCGATCCTTGTTCAGGAACGGGATGAAGGTGGGGCGATCCCAGCCGATGACGTAGCGGAACACGCGCGACTCCGAGAACAGCCGCTCGCGCAGGCCGTTCGGAAACTCCTCGCCCTTGGTCAGCGCCGCCTCGAGCCGGAACACCGACTTGATCGCGTCGACCTGCAGGTCCATCGAGCCGCCGATCAGGTGCACGCGCGGGAAATGGATGTCGAAGGCGATGAGGAACGGATACGGGTGCGGCTGGGGCACCGTGTCGACCGCGCCGACCGGATCGAACGGGTTGTTCGCCGGAATGCCTCCGCGGAGCGACGGCAGCTGCGAGCGGTAGGTCAGCGCATTGAGCGAGAAGCCGACGCCGCTCTTCTGCCCCTCGAGCTTGATGCCGAGCTGCGTGTTCTTCAGCGACCAGCTCGGCAGATGCGCCCGGCGGACCCCGATCTGGTTCGGCCCAAAGTCGGTCGCGGCGAGCCCCGGCAGGCCGAGGTTGGCGAAGTTCGCGACGGTGCCCCCGTTGTCCCACAGGTTCTTCATGCCGCGCAGGAAGCAGCCGGCGTCGAGGATCACGTTCGGCGTCCCGCACTGGCCGATGTTGTGCGGGCGAAACTTGTCGAAGTTCCAGACCACCGCGAAGTTCAGGTCGTCGAAGGTCTCGGTCGGTCCCGCGCGGTACTCGGCCTGGGCGATCCACATCGGAATGCGGATGTCCTCGAGTTCGTCGTAGATGTTGTTGCGCGAGAAATCGACCGGGTTGATGACGTCGAGCACCCGGAAGAGATCGGTGCGCCCCCACACGACCTGCTGCTTGCCGATCTTCAGGAACAGCCCCGCACCGCTCTCGAGCGGGATCGTCCCGGCGAAGTAGGCTTCGCGGATGAAGTCCCAGCGGTCGTTGAACTCCGGAAACTCGAGCTCCTGGCGGTCGGCGTCGAGGTAGTCGTCGATGCAGCCGCGCGAATCGACGTTGCACGGACGCACCGGGACCGCGAAAGCGACGCCGCCGTCGGTGCGGTGCAGATGCTCGCCGAGCACGGCCAGCCCCTCGTTCGGATTGAAGCGCGGCGCCGTCGGGTTGGTCGAGTTGAAGCCGAACGCGCCGCCGCCGGGCAGGCCGGCGAGTCCCGCGGTCAGCGGATTCGTCGGGCTGCCCAGACCGCCGCCATGCGGCACCGTCGGGCCCGGGATGCCGACCGTGTTCTCGAGCTGCACCGGGCGGCCGGCGCGCTTGCCGAACTCGTCGTCGTTGATCCGATAGACGCCGTCGAAGGTGCCGCGCAGCTTCAGGTTCAGGGCGAAGTCGTCGAATGCGCCGCGCCGGCCGAGCCTGCGGTCGATGTCGACTTTCAGCGTGTTGCGGAATTTCGACAGCCCGACATCGCGGCGCGCGAAGGTCGCATTTTCATAGACCACGTCGACCCGGGTGTCCCCGCCCGGAATCTCCCCGGCCACCGCGATGACCGAGTGGCCGAGGCCGACGGCCAGCGTCACCAGTCCGGCCGAGACCGGCCGGAAACTGCCTCGATACGTTTCCGCAGATTTGTTCACATTTGCCCCCCTGGTTAGTCTTCTTCTGGCCGCCGCGCTCACGCCACCTGCAGCACGCCGTCTTCGTCGAGCCGCGCCTTCGTAATGAAGGCCGGCCTGAACATCACCACCCACGCAGGCATCAGGAGCATCGCCGCCAGCGCGTTCAACACCAGCATCAGCGTCAGCAGCAGCGCGGAATCGGCCTGGAAACGCAGGTCGGAAAGGAGTACCCACATGATCACGCCGGCGATCAGCGTCACCGCGGTGAAGGCGACCGCGAAGCCGGTCGTGCCCGCCGCCGTGCGCACGGCCTGGCCGAGATCGCCGCACGCCGCCATCTCCTCGCGGATGCGGTTCATGATGTAGATCGCGTAGTCGATTCCGACGCCGATGCCGACCGCGATGACCGGCACGGTATTGACATTGATGCCGATGCCCATCAGCCCCATGTAGGCGTAGGTCATCACCGTGGCAAACAGCATCGGCAGCACCATCAGCCAGCCGGCGTGAAACGACCCGTAGGACAGCGTCACGAAGATGAAGGCGAGCACCAGCACCAGGGGCACGATCAGCCGGTTGTCGTCGTCGACCGCGTCGTTGATCGCGGCATTGACGCCGATCGCGCCGCCGCCCAGATGCAGCGAGAAGTCCTCGATCGGCCCGACCATGTCGATGCCCTGCTGCGCCACGAGCACCGCGGTGCGGATCGTGTCGGCCTGCTTGTCCTTGTAGTAGAAGACGAGGTTCGCATACTGCTCGTCGGCGTCGATGAACTCGCCGAGCGCACCGGGAATCGGGCTGGCCGCCATGTACGCGAACAGGAGCCCGCCGACCGCCGCCGGCGAGTCGGGAATCTGGTTCCAGCGCGGGTCGGTGTTGTGGATCATGCCGTTCACCGCGCGCACCAGCCCGGGCAGCGCCTTGGTGCCGCCCAGCGCCGGATCGAGCAGCATGTGGTTCTGGAACCGCTCGATCGCGCGCAGCACCTCGGGCCGCTTCAGACCGCCCTTCTCCTCGGTGCGCGCGACGATGTAGAGCTCCTCGGAGCCCGGGAAGCGCTCGTTGATGGCGCGCGACGACACGTTGTAGTCGTGGTTCGGATAGAGCAGCGGCGACCCTGCTTCGGCCTCCCCGATCTTTACGCGCGCGGTGAAGACGCCGCCGACGACGAGCAGCAGCACCGCACCGCCGAGCACCGCGGCCGCCGTTCGCCGCCCGGCGACCGCGCCGAAGGCCCGCTCGACGAAGGCATGCGCCCAGCCGCGACGGTTCTCGGTCGTGCGCGGCGCCGGCAGCAGCCACAGCAGCAGCGGGATCACCAGCAGCACCGTGAAGAACACCGAGAACGCCCAGAAACCGGCGTAGTAGCCGAGCTTGGTATTGATCGGCGCCGCCCCGAGCGCGAGCACCGCGATGCCGATCGCATCGACCGTGATTGCGAGCGAGCCGGGCCTGAACAGATCCTCGAAGGCCGCGCGCGCCGCGGCGCGGCTGTCGCCGCGCGTCGCGAGCTCGGCGTAATAGCGTTCGACCAGCTGAATGCTGTGCGACATCGCGCGCGCGGCGATCAGGAAGGGGATCACGAGGCTCAGCGGATCGAGGTTCCAGCCCATCAGCGACACGAAGCCGAGGCCCCAGATCGACGACAGCGCGATGCCGACCAGCGGTAGCGCAACGCCGTAGAAGCGGCGGAAATAGGTGACCAGGAGGCCGACCATCAGCAACAGCGTGTACAGGAAGATCTGCAGGATCTGCGGCAGATAGGTGTAGACCCAACCGATCAGCACCGGCTGGCCGGTCGCGTGGATGTTCGTGCCGGCGACCGCCTCGGCCGCGCGCACCGCCTGCAGCTCGGCGAAGATCTTCTCGTAGTCGATCACGCCGGCTTCGTTCATCTGCGCCTTGATCAAGGCCGCCTTGCTGTCCGGGGACACCAGCAGCCCATGAATCCGCGGATTTGCGCGGACCTCCTTGCCGAGCTCGTCCAGCTCGGCGTCCGACAACGCCGGCGCCTGCGGGTCGTAGTACGGCTGCGAGCGCATCTCGCCGCTTTCGGTCAGCCACACCTTGCGCGAGGTGCGATGGGTCAGGCTCGAGACGAGGTTGTGATTGACGCCGGGCAGGCTGTCGACCGCCTGCGTGAGCCGATGGATCAGCGCGAGCGTGGCGTTGTCGAAGATCGTCCCGTCTTCGACCTCGACCGCGACGACGATCTGGTTCGCGCCGCCGAAGGTATCGCGGATGCGGTTATGCAGCTGGATGTAGGCGTGACCTTGGGGCAGCAGATCGCTGAACTCGGTGTGCATCTTCAGCGCCGGAATCTGCAGCGCGAAGTACGCGGTGACGAGCAGGATCGCAGCGAGCACGAGCCGCGGAAACGCAAAGATCTTCAGCGCGAACTCGTGCAGGGCATGGGTGAATTTGTTTTGCACGGCCGCTCCTTACTTGGACGAAGCAGGTCTCAGGGAGACGATCTCGAGCAGCCCGGCCCCGCCCGCGACGAGGAGACCGCGCCCCTCGAGGGAAAAGCCGGTGCGCAGGTACGGCGCCGGCCGCGCATCGATCGGCCGCCATGCGTCGTCGTCGAGCCTCATGAGCAAGCCGTTCACGCCGAGCGCGTAGATCTCGTCGCCGTGGCGGGCGAAGCCGTACATCGGCGCGCCGGTCGGGTTGGTCTGCCGCTCCCAGCTCGCCCCGCCGTCGCGCGTGTGCAGGATCGTTCCCGCCAGCCCGCTCACCCAGCCGGTGTCGGGATCGGTGAACAGCGCGCTGTACGGATAGAAGTCATTCGGAATCGGCTCGCCGGCCTGCCAGCTCGCACCGCCGTCGTGCGTCGTCAGCAGGCTGCCGAACTCGCCGGTGATCACGCCGCGGCGCTCGTCGATGAACTGGATCGTCGTCAACATCACGTCCTCGCCGTGCGCAACCTCGTTCCACGTCACGCCCCGATCCGGACTCGAAAGAATCGTGCTCTCGCTGCCGACGACCCAGTAGTGCCCGTGCGCATCGCAGGTCAGCGCGAGCGGGGTCGCCTCGCTGTCGATCTCCCGCGCCGACCAGTTCCCCGCCGCGGCATCGGCGACCCATACCCGCCGGCCGAAATCGAGCGCGACAAAGCCGCCGTCCGGGCACACCACGACGTCGATCAGCGACGCCTCCCTGTCGACGACCTGCCGCTGCCACCGCTCGCCGCCGTCACGGGAAGACACGACCACCCCGTTGGCGCCGACCGCCACCAGCACCTCCGCGTTGCCGGTCCCCGCCTGGAACTGGTCCGAGCGCAAAACCGGCTTGGCCAGCGTGCTCTCGACCTCGGCCAGGTTGGCCGACGCGCTGCATCCGGACAACACGGCGCCGGCAAGCGCCAGCGGAAACAGCCGCGATCGAAACCGCTCGATGCCACCCATGAACTTCTCCCTGGATCAGCGACGGCTTCCCGCGAGACGGGACGCCGACCGGTCAACCTGCACTTTCACGTCGCGCCGCAAGGACCGACGCCGCCGCAAACACGCGGGCAGCGAGCCGCCAGGGCTCCGGCTCGCCGGGGCGACGGACGGCGTTGTTCACGCAGCACGACAGGGGCAAAGTTAGGGATTGCACAGCCCTACCGCTATCCTGGGAATGCGGCGCTTATCCGCGGAATGTCGAACAGTTTCGATTGGGGAATATGGCCCGGCGGCGGAGCAGCAGGCACGGTGGAGAGCCGACCGATTCGGATGCCCCCCTTGAACGCCGACGCAAGATCGTTACCGCGCACGGGCGAGACAGGACTTCATCACGCTTTGGCCTCGATCTCCCGATCAGCAGCCAGCCGAAGACACCTTGGTTAGTGTCCGTGCCCCAGTTGGAGACGTTAATCTTGCTTTGGAACGCTGCTGTGTGGGTCGAGGCGTGGCTGCTGGTCGTCATGCATCCGGCGAACTGCGCATTGCCGATGCCGAAAAGTTCATCGTGCGGGCAGGACTATGAACTCGGCGCCGACGGACGGAACAGGAGGCATCGCCCATGACTGACATCGTGATTTTCGAATCGGACGATCAGCCGGTGGAAGTGCGGCTTGAAGGCGAAACCGTGTGGCTGAGCCAGGCGCAAATAGCGGAGTTGTTCGGCACTTCGACGGACAACATCAGTCTGCACCTGAAAAACATCTTCACGGACAATGAGTTGGATGAGCGGTCAACTACCGAGGATTTCTCGGTAGTTCGGCAGGAGGGCTCCAGGCAGGTCAAGAGGCGGCTCAAGCACTACAACCTCGACGCCATCATCTCCGTCGGCTACCGGGTGAGTTCGGCCCGCGCCACGCAGTTCCGCATCTGGGCCACCGGGGTGCTACGTCAGCATCTCGTGGACGGCTACACCCTCAACCAGCGCCGCCTGAAAGAGCGCGGCATCGAATTCGAGCAGGCGGTGAGCCTGCTGGCCCGCACGCTGGACAACCAGCAACTGGTCAATGACGAGGGGCGCGCGGTGTTGCAGGTGATTGGCGATTACGCCCGCAGCTGGAGCCTGCTGCAGGGCTATGACGAGCAGAGCCTGACCGGGCAGAGCGCCAGGCAGCAAGCCATGCGAACGCTCGACCTGGACGACGCGCTGGCGGCGATCACCCAGCTCAAGGCGGAGCTGATCGCCGAGGGCGAAGCCACGGAACTGTTCGGCCAGTTGCGCGGCGACGGGCTGGCATCGAGCATCGCCACCATCGGCAGGGCTTCGGCGACGAACTGTTCTACCCCAACGTCGCCAGCCGGGCGGCGCATCTGCTGTATTTCGTGATCAAGAACCACCCGCTGGCCGATGGCAACAAGCGCACCGGATCCTTTCTGTTCCTGTGGTACCTGCGTCTGAACCAGCACCTGCTGGCCCGGCCGGTGGAGCGGCTGGTCAACGACAACACCCTGGTGGCGCTGGCGCTGCTGGTCGCCGAGAGCCTGCCGAAGCAGAAGGAGCTGATGGTGAAGCTGGTGGAGCATTTCGTGTTGCTGAAAGAGAACGGCTGATGACCTACCCCCCCGAACTACACCGCCGCCGCAGCCTGCGGCTGCAGGGCTACGATTATGCGCAGGCCGGGGCGTATTTCGTGACCCTCTGCACGCGGGGCCGCGAATGTCTTTTCGGGGAAATCGTGGGTGGGGAGATGCGGCTTAATGACGCGGGTAGAGTCGTATCCGGCGAATGGTTCAAGACCGCGCAGATCCGCGAGAATGTCCTCTTGAATGCCGACGAACTCGTGGTCATGCCCAACCACGTGCACGGCATCCTCTGGATCGTGGACGTAGGGGCGACCCGTCGGGTCGCCCCTACCCAATGGGAGGACGACTGATGGCCTTTCTCTCCGAAGCCCAACTCGAATCCGCGTACTCCAGGCCGGACCAGGACAAGACCGGCATCGACGAATCCGAGGCGGTGGCGGTGCTGATGGAGAAGTACGAGATCGTGCGCAACATGTTCCACGGCTTCGACTACCGCACGGGCTCGAGCGGCACGCCGGGCGCGCGGCATCCGCGAGGAAGTGGGGTTCTTCCAGGCGATCCGCGCCGCGCTGGTCAAGACTGCGGCGGGTGCCGGCGCGACACGGCAGGATCGCGAGCTGGCCATCCAGCAGATCGTCAGCCGCGCCGGGCCGCCTCGATGGCGGCGACGTCGATCTTGTGCATCGTCATCATGGCTTCGAAGGCTCGCCTGGCCTCCTCGCCCCCCGCGGCCAGCGCCTCGGTCAGCACGCGCGGGGTGACCTGCCAGGAAACGCCCCACCGGTCCTTGCACCAGCCGCAGGCGCTCTCTGCCCCGCCGTTGCCGACGATGGCGTTCCAGTAGCGGTCGGTCTCTTCCTGGTCGTCGGTCGCAATCTGGAACGAAAAGGCCTCGGACTGCGGGAACGCCGGGCCACCGTTGAGACCGAGGCAAGGGATGCCCGCGACCGTGAACTGCACGGTCAGTACGTCGCCGGCTATTCCGGACGGGTAATCGGCGGGCGCTCGAAAGACGGCAGTCACCCGGCTGTCAGGGAAGGTCGCAGCGTAGAAGCGGGCAGCCTCCTCGGCGTCCTTGTCGAACCAGAGGCAGATCGTGTTCTTGTGCATGGTCTCTCCTTTCGAATCTGCACGGTGTGAGACGGACAGGCGGTCACGCCTGCAGCGTCTGCATATCCTCCGCGACGGGTCGCACCTCGACACAGCCGAACTTCGCCCCTGGAATGCGAGACGCCACCTGGATCGCCTCGTTCAGGTCCCGGGCCTCGATGAGGTAGTAGCCGCCGAGTTGTTCCTTGGTCTCGATCCAGGGCCCGTCGGTGACGGAAATCCGGCCGCTGCGCACCCGGACGGTGGAGGCCGCATCGGGCGGGAGCAGGCGATTGCAGTCGACGTAATGGCCGCTTTGCCGGATGGCGCCGGTAAACTCGCGGTACTCCTCGAAGTGCTTGTCCGCATCGGCGCGGGGCATCTGCTCCATCACCTTCTCGGCACAGATCAGGCACAGGTATCTCACGACGAACCCTCCTGGTGAATGGTGGATGGGGCCGATATCGGCCCCCGCGACGTTCAGCCGTCTTCAGGGTTCGCGTTCCGCAGCGCGCCGACTCTGGCGACGGTCTCGCGGATCGGCCGGATCGGCCGCACTTCGATGCTGCCGACACGCGCGGGCGGGATTCCCGCCGCCAGACCGATCGCCTCGTCGAGGTTCTTCGCCTCGATCATGTAGAAGCCGGCCAGTTGCTCCTTGGTCTCGGCGAAGGGACCATCGGTGACCGACACCTTGCCGCTGCGCACGCGCACGGTGGTGGCGGTCTGGACCGATTGAAGTGCTTCCGAGGCGAGACAGTGACCGCTCGACCGGATCGCCGTGTCGTAGGCGACGCAGTCCTCGTCGGGCAGTTCGTCGAGGCGCTGTTCATCGAGGTAGACGAGGCACAGGTATTTCATGGCTTTGCTCCATCGAGGGTCGTGTTCAAGTGCGGCTTCCGTACCCCTGGTCGAACGGCGCGCCGCGAGATCGACATGGAGCCGGCGACATCACGCCGGCAGTTCCGCGAGCCGTCGCTCCAGGAAGCGACGCTCGGGCGCCTGCCGGACCAGCTCGAGCGCTCGTCGATAGGCGGCCCGCGCCTCCTCGGTTCTGCCCAGGCGCCGGCACAGATCAGCGCGGGCGGCATGTGCGAGGTGGTAATCGGCAAGCTCGCCGCGGGCGAGGATCGCGTCGACCGCTGCCAGCCCGGCCGCGGGGCCGTCGTGCATCGCCACCGCAACGGCGCGGTTCAGCTCCACGACCGGCGTCGGCTCGAGCCGCAGCAACACGTCGTAGAGGGCGACGATCTGGGCCCAATCGGTCGCGGTCGCGGTGGGCGCCTCGGCATGCACCGCCGCGATTGCCGCCTGCAACGCATAGGCGCCGGCGCGCCCCGAGACCAATGCGCGCTCGACCAACGCCGTGCCTTCCGCGATCAGTGCCCGGCTCCACCGCGAGCGGTCCTGCTCGTCGAGCAGCACCAGATCGCCCTCTGCGGTCGTGCGCGTCTCGCGGCGCGACTCCTGCAGCAGCATCAGCGCGAGAAGCCCGATCGACTCCGGCTCGGGGAGCAGTTGGGCGAGCAGCCGGCCGAGCCGGATCGCCTCGCCCGACAGCTCGGCGCGCGTCAACGACTCGCCGGCCGATGCCGAGTAGCCCTCGTTGAACACCAGATAGATCACCCGCAGCACGCTGTCGAGCCGGGTCGGCAGCTGGTCCGGCGACGGGACTTCGTAAGGGATGCGCGCGTCGCGGATCTTGCCCTTGGCGCGTACGATGCGCTGCGCGAGCGCGGGCGGTGCAACGAGGAAGGCGCGCGCGATCTCCTCGGTGGTGAGGCCGCACACCTCGCGCAGCGTCAACGCCACCTGCGCCTCGGCCGACAGCGCCGGGTGGCAACAGGTGAAGATCAGCCGCAGGCGGTCATCCTCGAAGCCGTCCTCGTCGACCACCTCCTCGCTCGCCGGGTCGGGCTGGTCATCGAGGTCGTCGACGAAATCGAATCGTGCCCGCCGCCGCAGGGCGTCGATCGCCTTGAAGCGGCCGGTCGACACCAGCCAGGCGCGCGGGTTGGCCGGCATGCCCTCGCGCGGCCATTGCTCGAGCGCGGCGTGAAGGGCATCGTGCAGTGCTTCTTCGGCGAGGTCGAAGTCGCCGAGCAGGCGAACCAGCGTCGCGAACATCCGGCGCGACTCGGTCCGATAGATCACCTCCAGCTGCTCACGCACCGTCCCGACCCTTATGGATGGCTTTCCACAAGGGTCGTCGGCTGTCGGTCCATGCTCCATCATCCCGCTCCACCAACTCGGTGCGCCGGCCCTCGCTGCCCGCCGTCGCACGTCAATGCTGCGTCTCCGGCGCGCTGCCCGATCCCGGCAGCTTGACCGCAGCGTCGCGCAGCGATCCGTGCGGCCCGCGCCACAAGAGGCGCCCGCTTCGCGCGAGGCAACGCAGGCGCCATGCGAAGAACACGTCGCCGAGGAACTCGTCGCATGCCCACTGCGCCGAGCCGATCACCTGACCGGCCGGCTGCCATTCGTCATCGCATTGAGTGAGCAGCAGCGCATCGTAGAAGTCGTCACCGTGGTGGGTGATGTGCCCGTCGGACCCGCGCCGCACGCCGGACGGGACGCGACCGTTACGCTGCCATTCACCCGCGAGCCCCGCGATTTCCCCTTCGTCGAGTGCGCGCGCACGCGCAAGCAGTTCGGCAATCTCACCCGGTTCGAACTGGCTCACGGCGCGCCGGCCGCCCGACGCGGCCCCCGGGCCGACGGCCTCGACCAGGCGGACGTCCGGGGCCCGCGGCGCAAATACCGTGCACAAACGCTGGAGCCACAACTGGGACGAGCTGTGCGCGCCGGTCCAGACCAACACCGGGCCGTGGCGCGCCGCATCGGCCGCCTGCGCGTAGCGCACCTCCTCTTCATCGAATTCGGTGACTCCCGGCGGCGCCTCGGGCAGCAGCTGCGCCCAGTAGCGCGCGCGGCTCGCCGGGCCGTCGACGGTGCCCAGCGCAGCCAGGGGCCCGATACAGTAAATGTCTCGAAAGCGCAGGATCGGCGCCGCTGCCGGTATGCCCGCCGCCATCGCGTCGCGCAGGACCCCCGCGGCGGCGTCGCCAAGCACCAGATGGGTCGCCTCGTCTGTCATCGTCTGTTTCCGGTATGCGACTGCCCCGCAACGGCCGGTAGACTCGCCCCTCGCGCGCCGGTTCGAATCGGCTTCGGGCAGCGGCGCTGAAGCACCTCGATGACTGCGAGGCCGCCCACGGAGCGCTCGGCTGCCCGCCAGCACGCTTGAGGCGGCGGGCGGCTGCTTACGGCGATGATTCTGGGAGGGTGCTATCGGCCATCAGGAGTCGTTCGTCGGTCAAACCTATCGGGCCGGTTCAGGCTGATCTGAGTCACTCGCCCAGCGCGCCACGATCGGCAGCATTTAGCACAAACCAGTCATTGATCGTCATCGCCGTTCCACCGACGCAACTCACGCAGCGAAGCGGTGATCAGGCGGTATTGACCGGCGCCGCGGGCGAAACTGCGGCTTTGGACTTCTTCGGCGCAAGGTCGTAGTTGTTTACGAAAGCCATGAACGCATCGTAGACGTCCTTGACGGGGGCTGAGGGATCAGGCTTGCTCGTCGACGCGAAAATGTCGTAATACATGGTGAATCTCACCTTGTCTGCCTCCCAGTCCTGCTGCCAAGCCTCCTGATACAGCTTCTCCTTTTCTCGACCGGTTGGGCCAGCCATATGTGTTCTTTTCAGGATTTCGAAGAAACACAGCGAGTTGACAGCATGAATCAACGCCTGGAGCGCGTCAGCGATCTCTTGTAGCTGTTTAACCTGAAGGGCCAACGGTTTCTCGAGCAGTGGTTTATGCAGGTCAATCCCGAGTCGGAGGGCCTGCTGGCTGCCGAGTTTGCCGAATCTATGAATGCCACAATGGCGCACTTGGCTGATCGCCTCAAAGTTCTGGAACAACTGCTGAAGCGAATCAGGAACCTGGATTCCGCACAGAGAGCGCAGTTCACTAAAGACGTTCTTGGCTGATGCGAGCGAGACGCCTTCGAAGAGGGACTCAGGAAGCAGCGCGGGTTCATGATGGATCGCGGCGCCATATGTCACCGTCCGCGTTGCGGCATTAGCTTCACACGCTGTGTCTTGACGAATCAGGCGCCGCAGCAACGATCTGAAATAGCCTTCTGCTGCTGAAACCATGCCCAGGTAAACCAGTGACCCGAGCATTGGCACGTAGTCACTGCGCTGTTCTGCCTGCAGGTACAGCTTGTTGATCTCAGCAAGATTTCGGCGGAACTCGTCGATTGGCGACTCGACTATTGGCACGTGCGTTGCATCGAACCACTTGGCCGTATCTAACTTCGTTGCAGTTGGTGCCGGAAAGGGCGTGATAGTTTCCAACAGGCTCATGGCGTTCTTGCTCATGGTCACGACAGGTACTCGTCAAGAAAAGCTTGAACTGCACCAATGATGGTCTTGGCACGCACTTGGCCAACGCGATGAATCGTGCGCAGCGTCGTGCCTGGGTCTTGCAGTGCGATAAACTCGCCAACCGTCTGCGGCAACGTGTCCGAGCTGCTGAGTTTTTCTCGTTGCCATGGCGTTAACCCCGGCACATCGGCTAGTCGCGTCAGCATGAGCCTGTCGTACGTCGATTCGTCAGTGAGCTTCTCCCCACAGTTGAAGCAGTATTTGGCGCCTTCCACGCGCTTGGTCTGGCAGCTAAGGCAGTTCGGAAGGTCCAGGCACAGTGCTTCAAGCGTGGGCGAATCGAGCAGAGTGGACATCGATCGACGCACGGGATGCTTCTCGTCAGGACGGGACAGCATTTCGACCGCAAATCTCGCCGAGAAGCCGCCCTTCTTCGCGAAGGCGCGACGTGCCTGCACAGCTGCCAGATGGGGTACAAGTCTCACGTAGTCGCGATCGCCGTGGGAGACACCTGAGACTGCGTAAACCATGCCAGCTTCTTGAAGCAGTAGGAGCATGCGCTGCACGTACGGCTTGTCATTGATGCCCGACGCATCAATTCCGATGTACAACTGGCGTGTCGTGCTTTCGAGCAGAAGTTGGTTGGCCTCATAGACCGCTTCAACCATTTTGTCTAGAAGCTGCTTGCCGACGCTAACGATGCTGGAGAACTGGGGCTTCTTGTCTTTTAGCGTCAAGTATTCGCGTACGCGGTCATCTAGAAACTCGTCGATGGTGACGTTGAAAGCGCTCTGGGCCGTACCATGGCGCTTCGCGTTCTTCAGGTAGCTTCGGACCAGCGTCATGAACGCGCGGGGAACCCCAAAGGCACAGTAGGCGAGTAGCTCTCGGATGTCCTCAGGAACCGAGAACATGTCTGGAAAGCGCTTTGCGCCAATGTCCAGCATGAAAGGCAGGTAGTCTTGGTCAGTGACGCGCTTCCAGACGAAAATCGTGTCAGCCTCGTGCCCCGCGTGGAAGTTGGGGCCGTATTCCGTAGTGCCCGGGTAGACCGACGCCTTCGGCGCGATTCGAGCAGATTTCAGCGCCCGATAGATGTCGAAGAAGTGAGACAAGTACTCGGGAGTCAGAGTGAGCGCAGCATCGTCGAGCAGCAGCACAATCCTCCTACGTCCGAGCGTGTCTGAGCTGCGGAGGAGTAATTGCTTGACTCGGTCGATCGTCAGCCGGCTGGCGACCTCGTCGAGTTCCGCGCTCAGAGGCTGGTTCTTCTCGTACGCGCCGATCAGGTCCCGCAGCTCTGTCTCGTTGAACTCCAAAAGCGCGTCAATGTCGATCTCCAGGTCGAGGCCTTGTGCTTTGAACGCCCCGATGGACTCGTGGCAGCCAACCATGACGTTGGCGAGCACCCAAACGTAGAACATCGACATGGCCTCTGGCCGACGACGCAGCAGGGGCTCCAGAGTGTAGTACCGGTTCAGGTTGATGTAGACCGCCAAGGGAAGATCCGGATTGGCGATGCATTGCGTAAAGGCAAAGCGCATCAAGTGCGTCTTGCCGCAACCGCGCGGGCCTACCAGCAGCTTCGCGCCTGACCCCGTCAGGGACCGGATCCACTCTTCCGCGTCGTTTGTCAGCGCCGTCCTGGAGGGGAATGCAGCAAGCTCCAGATGGTCTGCACGCTCTTCATATTGCTGCTCGACCTCGCGCTCTTCGTCTAGCGTTAGAGACGGTGCGCCGTCCAAGGCTGAAGTACTCATGTGTGTATCACAGGTTGGGTGAGCCGACTGAGCCAAGGATAGGCTCAATCGGCAAGGGGCCGGGCGGCGAGGCTTTAACCGTTAACAACAGCCATGACGCACAGCAGTCTTCAGAACTGGATCTCGAGCACGTTCCGCTTGGACAAAAAGCGCGCCGCAACACCATGGGCCGAGGTCGCCAGCGCGCGCTGGCCTGCATCACTCTCGAGGAACCTGTAGAGCCGCTCGCGGTGCTCCTCAGTCGCGCGCAGCGCAAATATGCAATCGCTAATAACGCATGGACCGTGAACCACCAGGGCAAGGCGGTTGTGTAGATTGCGGCCCACGCGTGCCAGGAGGATGTCACCAGGCCATGCCAAGTGAGTTCTGCTGCTCATCATCCTAGCCGCACTATCGCTGAGTGAGAAACGATTGGGCACGATCCGAATCGTGTTCTCGCCATCGGGCTTAGCAAAGTCGCCAAGGTGAAAAACGGCGGTAGGAAAGCCCCCAATCTCGGAAGAGCAAATCGATCCGCGAATCACATCGGTCAGGGCGTCGCCTACTTGAATCCGCCGATACCCGTCTTGCACGCGGTGTGCGGAGCTCGCTTGCGCATGGAAGGTGTAGTCCATCCGTTTGGCGGCGAATTCTTGCGGAACGTCGACTGCGGAGCTTAGCTGGCCGTCTGGGCCCATCTGGCGGAGCGTCAGCTGGTCAGTCTCTCCGGCCATCTTGGACAGCACGGCCAGGTAGGTCTGGGCTTCGGTGCCTTTGAAGACGCCTCGCGGCAACTGTACGACCTGCTCAATCAGATGTTGGCGCAACAGCGCACGACGCACGCCACCGAACCGTTCGGCAGTAACTAGGCCGTCGGGCAGGATCAAACCCAGCTTGCCCTTACGGCGCAGGAGCCGAAGGTTCTGCGCGAGGAACAGCAGATCCGCTCCAGCATCGTGCAACGAGGCCAGTGCTCCTGAAAGGCCAGCGTCTTCGAGGATGCTGCCAAAGTCGGCTCGCCAACGCGGCCGGATATAGGGCGGATTGCAGACTGCCACGTCAACGGTGCCCAGACGCACGCCGATCTTGTTCGGCAGGTCCTCATCGAGCGCGTCGTGCACAAAGTGGATGTGCTGTGGAGTCTGGCCCAGACTGTGTACACTCTGCCGTTTGGAGGGGCTCTTGTCGGTATCAACGGTGATGAGTCGGGCGGCTTGCCAGCGGCTTGCTGCAGCGGCGCATAAGGCACCGGAACCGGAGCCCAGTTCGAGAACCAGTTGGGGCTTTGGGACGTTGATACGCTCAATGAGGGAGCGGCTGAGCTCGGGGGACGTGTAGTACCTCCCCGAAGGATCGGATGTGCGCCCCGATCTAATTAGGTTGTGACCAGCATAGCCTGTTTCTGCTGTCATCTTACTAGTCTCATGCAACGCCGCTTGCTAGAAGAAAAGCGGTGGCTGAATCGTTGACCGCAAATCTGGGCAGTTTATCGCTTCTGGATGCGGGCGGCTACGTCGATAGACGATACGCGGAGTGTCGAACGAACCCAGTCGATGACCGCAATGAGTTCGTGACCGCACGCACGATACGGGGGGGCGAATGGCTGTAATCGCTGCACTCCGGTCATTCGGGCGAAAAACCCGGACGGCTGTTGCGGGTCGCTTGCAGTCCATCGCTGCCGCACCGTCGCACGCCGACCTGCCGCACTGCCACCCCATCCACACCCTCAACGAACACGGCCGCCTGACGGCGGCCGCGCAACTGCTGAAGACCGGCTCGGCGCCGATCAGTGAGCGCCCCCGATGCTCCCGTAATCCCTCACCCCCTGCTCCAGTATCCCCTTCAGCACCTTCTCCGGCGTGATCGGCGCCTCGGTGAACTGGATGCCGATGGCGTTGAAGATCGCGTTGGCGACGGCGCCGACCGGGCTCACGAGGCCGGATTCGCCGACGCTCTTGGCGCCGAACGGGCCGACCGGGTCGGGGTCCTCGACGAGGATCGTCGTGATCTTCGGCATGTCGGACGGACCGAACATCTTGTAGTCGGTGAAGCTGTTGTTGAGGATGCGGCCGTTGCCGTCGTAGTACATCTCCTCGCTCAGCACGAACCCGAGTCCCTGCTGGATGCCGCCTTCGAGCTGGCCCTCGACGGCGGCCGGGTTGATCGCCCGGCCGATGTCGTGGGCGTTGACCAGTTCGAGCACCCGCACCTCGCCGGTTTCCGTGTCGACTTCGACCTCGGCGAACGAGGCGCCGAAGGGTGGCGAGTTGTGCGGGGCGAAGAAGCTGACGTAGCCCTGGATCTGGCCCGGTTCTCCGCCCGCCTGGCCGGTCGCGGGATCGATGAAGTGGTAGACGCCCGCGCGCGTGATGGTTTCGGCCTCGATTGCGCGTGCCGGATCGGCCTTGACGAAGATGCGCTTGTCGCGGATGTCGAGCTCGTCGGGCGAGACTTGCAGATGCCGCCCCGCGCGCTCGAGGAGTTGCCGGCGGACGTCCTCGCAGGCCTTCTTGACCGCCGCGCCGCCGACGTAGATGGTGCGGCTCGCGTGCGCGCCGATGTCGAAGCCGGCGACGTCCGAGGTGCCGCTCGACAGCTGCACGTGATCGAAGGGGAAGCCGAGGGTTTCGGCGGCGATCTGTTTCAGCGCCGTGTGCGAGCCCTGCCCCATGTCGGAGCAGGCGAAGAGGATCTCGGCAGTGGCGTCCTCGTTGAGCTTGACGGTGCAGGCGGTGTGTTCGAGCAGCATCGGCATCGCGCCGCTGGTGTGGTTCATCACCGCGACGCCGACGCCGCGCCGGACGGTGCCGCTCTGATGCGCGTACTGGCGGCGCTTCTCGCTCCAGCCGATCGCCGCCGCGCCGCGGTCGAGGCATTCGTCGAGCGCGCACGACGGGTAGGTGACGCCCGGACACCAGCCGTCGTCGCCGACGCCCTTGTGCCACTGCTTGCGCCACTCCACCGGGTCGGCGCCCATCTGCGCGCACGCGCGGTCGATGAGCTGCTCCAGCACGAAGTTGGTCTGCGGATTGCCGTAGCCGCGGTACGCGCCGGTAAGGCCCTGGTTGGTGAAATACGATTCGCCCTTGTAGCGCAGCGCCGGAAACTTGTACATGCCGCCCAACCACGCCCCGGCGGTGAAGGCCGTGCCCGAGGCGTCGAGGTAGTAGCCGCCCTTGTAGTTCTCGAAGCGCGCGTCGCACGCGAGCGGCGTGCCGTCCTTGCGGAAGCCGATCTTCATCCAGTACTTGCCCGGATGGCGGCTGGGAGAGATCACCCAGTCTTCCTCGCGCAGCGTCAGCAGCTTGACCGCGTGGCCCGGCACCGACATCGCCATCGCGCAGGCCTGCGGCTCGGAGATCAGGCCCAGGCGCGTGCCGAAGCCGCCGCCGATGACGGTGGGCGTGACCTTGACGAGGCTCATCGGCAGCCCGAACAGCTTCGCCAGCTTGGCCTGCACCAGCTTGGGCATCTGCGACGAGGTCCAGCAGTTGAGCCGCCCCGTGCTGTCGAGCTTGGCGATGTAGGCGTGCGGCTCCATCTGGCACTGCTTCTGTTTGGGCACGTAGAAGACGTCCTCGACGACGAGGTCGGCGTCACGCATCGCCGCCTCGACATCGCCGCCGCCCAGCGCGTGGCCGGGGAACATCGGCTCGGGCAGCTGGAACGCGAGGTTGCCCGGCTTCTCCGGCGTGAAGCGGATCGCGTCGGGCTGTTTCGAGGCGTCCGCGGTGAGATAGACGGGCAGCGGCTCGTATTCGACGATCACCTTGGCGGCCGCGCGCTCGGCCGCCTCCTCGGACTTCGCGATGATTCCGCAGATCGCGTCGCCCTGGAACTTGACGTGGTCGGTGAAGATGCGCTGGTCCTCGATGTCGCCGAGCATGTCGTGCATCTGCTCGGACACCATCAGGTCGAGCACCGACGAGTTGTAGCGGTTCGCGGTGACGTCCTGCGGCCCCAGCACGCGCACGACGCCGGGCGATTTCGCCGCCGCCGAGAGGTCGAGCCGGACGACGCGGGCATGAGCGTGCTCCCAGCAGCGCACGACCTTGCCGTACAACATGCCCGGCAGGTCGATGTCCGCCGCGTAGAGCGCCTGCCCGGTGGCCTTGTCCCGGACGTCGACGCGCGGCGCGCTGGTTCCGACGATGGTCTCGCGGTTCATTGCGCCACCTCCGTGCAGGTCTCGGCGCCACACGCGGCGGGCGCCGGCATCGTGCGGGCGGCCTTGCGCACCGCCTTGACGATCTTCTCGTAGCCGGTGCAGCGGCAGATGTTGCCCTCCAGCGCGTGGCGGATCTCCTCGTCGGACGGGTCCCGATTCGTCGCCAACAGGCTCGCGGTCTTGAGGACCATGCCCGGCGTGCAGTAGCCGCACTGGATCGCCGCCTCGTCGATGAAGGCCTGCTGGATGTGATTGACCCGGCCGAAATCGGAGAGCCCGGCGGCGGTGGTGATGCGCTTGCCGTCCATCGTCGCGGCGAGCGTCAGGCACGAGTTGATCGCCTTGCCGTCCTCGAGCAGCACCGTGCAGGCGCCGCACTCGCCGGTGCCGCAGCCGTACTTGGTCTCGGTCATGCCGAGCTGGTCGCGCAGCACCTCGAGCAGCGTGCGGTTCACCGCCACGTTCAGCCTGCATTCCTCTCCATTGATATGGAGCGTGATATCCCGGTTCTTCATCCTTGTCTCCTCGTCTTCGTCGGCGGTGTCCGCTCAGGCGGCGCCGCACGCTTCCTGGATCGCCCGCTTCAGCAGCACGCCAGACACCTGCCTGCGGTATTCGGCGGTGGAACGCTTGTCGTCGATCGGGTCGATCTCCCACGGCACCGACGCGGCGACGGACTGCAGCACCTCCGCGGTGAGCTCCCGGCCCTTCAGCAGCGTCTCGGTCTTCGTGAGCCGCAGCGGCGTGGGCGCGACGCAGCCCATCGCGAGGCGGGCATCGACACAGGTGTTGCCCGCCATCTCGAGCCGGACCGCGACGTTGAGCTTGGCCAGATCCTCGTTGGTGCGCGTCATGCGCTTGAACGCGCAGCGGGAGCCGGCCGCGGGCGGCGGCAGGATCAGCTCGACGGCGAGCTCGTCGGGGCGCCGCGCGGTGACGCCGTACGACAGCCAGAAGTCGTCGATGTCGACCTCGCGGCGGCCGGCCGGCCCCTGCAGCGCGACCGTGCCGCCGATCGCGTAGATCGCGCAGCTGCAGTCGCCGGCGGGCGAGGCACGCAGCAGGTTGCCGAGGACCGTGGCGGTGTTGCGCACCTGTACGGTCGCGAAGGTCCGCGCCGCGTTCCACAGCGCGCGGTAGTGCTGTTTCACCTCGGCCTGCGCGAGCAGCTCGGCGATCGTCGCCTTGGCGCCGATGCGCAGCCCCTTGTCCGGGTCGAACAGCACGTAGGCGAGTCCGGGGACGTGCTCGAGGCTCATCAGGTAGTCCGGCAACTGCGCGGGCGACTGCGCGAACTTCATCGCGACCATGACGTCGGTGCCGCCTGCCATCACGGTGATCCGGTCACGATGCGCCGCCAGCAGCTCGACCGCCTCGGGGACGCTCTGCGGCAGCAACAGCTCAAAGTCCGGCAATATTCGACTGCTCATGAAATGTCTCCTTCGGGCGAGGCGGCAGGCGTGAATCGGACGTAACGGTGCGAGCCGCGAATATCCGTATTGATACGGCGGCCGGCCGGCCCCGGCTATCCGGCATCTGCGGCGCCTATCCCTTGAGTTCCGCGAAATTCGCGCCTCCCCCGGGGGGGCCCTCCACGCGAATCCTCCCCTACCGCGTGGGGGGGACCGCCGCGGGGGCGCTTGGCTATAGTCGGCTCACGTCCCACCGCATCGACGTTGCGCCGATGCACACAAGGAGAAACACCATGGATATCCGATTCGATCCGATGGCCTCGGTGATGGCGTCCGAGGGCGATGACGGCGACGTGGCAGGCATTCCGTTTCCCGCCGGACGCGGCGGCGCCAGGCTGGATTTTCCGCCGATGCTCGACAGCGATTCCTGCCTGGGGGAAGTGCTGGCCTTCATCCGCAGCGCGGCCGAGCGGCCGGCGGGCGGCACCAGCTCCCGCTGAGCGAGCTTCGAGGGGCAGGCCGGTCGGCGAAGTTTGTTCCTCGCCCTTCCGGTAGAGCAGCCGCCGGCCCGTGCGGCCGATGAGTTCGAGCACGCGGTCTTGCGCCCGCGAAAGGGCAAGCGCCTCTTGCCGTGGGTGGCCACGAGGCACCACCCTTGGTTAGGCAGCAACGCGGCGTCCTTCAGGCGCCATCGCTACGTGGCGACCACTGCGTCATCTCTTCCGCGATGAACCGCGTGAGCGGGCGGATGTCGCCATGTACGCTCGCTTGCTCGAGAGCACTCATGTACGCGGCGCGGCGACTGACACGGATAACCGTCCACGGGTAACCGCCCGACGCCAGCATCGCGTTCATCAGGAAGCGCCCGATGCGACCGTTGCCGTCAAAATACGGGTGGATGAAGACGAACAGGTGGTGACCCAGGACCGCGCGGACAGAGGCTTCGGGTTCCTCGCGGAGCAACTCGAACAGCGTCTCCAGGCTGTCAAGGATGGCATCCCGGGCTACGGGCGTGTGCATGGAGTTCCGGATGAAGATGGGACCCGTGCGGTAACCGGCCAGCTGGTGGCGCTGCAAGATGCCTGCGCTTACTGCGGGGCCGAACAGCTCACCGTACCAGTCATGGTGGTCGCGTTGTACTACGCGACCGGAGTTCTCGCCGTCGAATACTCTGGAGATGCTGGCCTTGACGGCCTGAAACGCTTGGAAATAGCCGCGAGCGGCCAGCGCGTCACGCGTTTTCTGATGTTCGGGATTTCCGTCAGGATTCCAGTCCCCCCGAGCCACCCTGGCGATGAGGTCATCGGTGACTTGATAGCCTTCGATCGACAACGAGTTGTATGCGTCGGCCACGTAGCGCTCGTCAACCTGGGCGAGATATACCGTCGCATCCATCGTGCGCCCTGGAGGGGGAGGAAAGCGCTTTACAACCTCTTCGCGCCACCCGGCCCACATCGACCGCAGGCGCAGCACATACGGAGAGCGCTCACGACCGGGGCGAAGGGAAGGCTCCGGCAACTCAAACGGATTGTTCGGCTTCAGCGAATGGCCCGCCTGGGCGAACGTCTTGACAATGCGTTGGGCGTCGTCGTCACGTTGAGCGAACTGCATCGCCCCTGCCAAACGGGCGGCAGCGGTCGGCAGGCCCTTGCCGGCCAGCAAAGTGGTGAGGAGTTCCGACGCATCGCGTACCATGGCCAGCGCAATCTCGGCCTCCCTCGGGTGGCTGGCGAAGAACCGCGGGCCGACCAGGCAAAGGGCCTCAGCCACGGGCCATACCTGCAAGCCGCGCGCTTCCGTGCGGGACTTGGGAACGCGTTTTTCATCGCGGTAGACGAGCAACGAAGTCCCGAAGGGCAACTTGAGGATCGTGGTGCCACTTTCCTTGGTCACGACCGTAACCTGTGGCGGCACTGTTGTGTTGCCCGTATGCAAGAGCAAGGAAGCTTCCGGATTCAGGCAGTAGCGCTTTCCGAAGCGTTTTCCCAGGTACCCCGAAACGAAGGCCCAGAAACTGGCGTACCAGACGGTTGAGTCGCCGTCCCCATCCGCCGGATTGCCGCAGATATACCAGCCCTTGATGACGGGCCGCAGAAACCCGGTATCGGTCAGAACCGCCCGGTGTTCGTCGGAAAGGTCCTTCGACTCCACAACGCCGTGATGCTTGTCCTGTAAGCGCTTCAGCGCTCGCAACGCGGCGGCCAGCGTGGCGGAGCCAGGTCGAGAGGGCGCGCGCGAAGTGGGCATGGTCCGCATAATCTACTTTGGCCCGGCTCATGGAATTACTTTGCGATTGTAGTCAAGAATACTTTGGCCTGATGGAGAAATTCACTTTGCCTTGGTCCGCGCCCAGGCACTTACCCCGGCCACTCGCCAAGCGCATGGAATTCAGTCGGCGGTCATGGGTCACTTGCGCAGCAACACCCGCGGGATGGGATTTCCCGCAACGTGCGCTCGGCCCGGCGCATCGACCGGGTTGTCGGCTCCAAGATGATGTAGTTCGCGCCGCACGCGCAACCCGCAGTTCGGATCACTCCAGAATGCCGAGCAGCCGCGCGCGATCGACCGCGTGTCGGCGGTTGGCGGCGTTGAGCTTGGCGAGCAGGTTCTTCATGTGCCACTTGATCGTGGCCGGGCCGACGTCGAGGATCTTCGCGATCTCCTTGTTGGAGCGCCCGTGCGACAGCGCGCCGAGGATCTCCATCTCGCGCGCCGACAGCTGGGCCGGCCGCGCCTTGGGCGGCGCGGCGCGCGGCTCCGCCGACTCGTCGCTCCAGCCGAAGCGGCAGCGGTCGCCGGCCCGCTCCAGGAAGGCCGCCGAAATGCCCGCGCCGCGCGCGAGGCCGGCGCGGTCGATGTCGGGCAGGCAGTCGAGCACGGCCGGCCAGTCGTCGGCGACCACCCGGACGAGCTTGAAGGATTCGGCCAGGCTCATCGCCTCGGCGAGGATGCGCAGCGCCGACTCGTCGTCGCCGCCGCCGCAGCAAGCGGTCAGGATGGCGACCGTGATCTGGTCGCGCCCGCGCCGCAGGCGCGCGGCGATCCCGCCCGCCTGCTCCAGCGCGCGCCGCGCCCCGTCGTCGTCGAAATCGACCAGCGCGATGCGGGCGGCGGCGATCTCGCGGATCAGGCGCAGTTCGGCCTGAAGCCCGCTGTCGGGACGATCGCCGGCGGCGACGAGCTGGTCGAGCGCGTTCATCAGCATCCGGCACGACATCAGCCGGTTGCGCACCGCGTGCTGGCGGATCTGTTCGCCCAGGCTGGCCGCGACCAGCCGCGGCTGACCGCGCGCCTCGCCGATCGCCGCGAGGTTGTTGAGCGCATCGAAGGCCTTGCCCTCGCGGCCCTTCTGGTTCTCGTAGCGGGCGAGCGTCAGGTAGGCGAGGATCAGCGCGTCGGGGAGCGCGGCCTGCTCGATGAGGTCGAGGCGGTTGGCGAGCAGCGCGCGCGCCTCGTCTTCGGCCCCCAGTTCCCAGCACGCGGCGGCGAGCCCGGCGGCCTGCACTGCGGCCGGCAGCGAGCGCCAGCCGGTGCTCGCCTCGGCCCGCGCCAGCGCGGCGCGGAACACGCCTGCGGCCTCGCCCGCCTGCCCCTCGATCAGGTAGCTCAGGCCGACGGCGAAGGCGCCGTACATCGCATCGTAGAAATTGCGCGCGCCGCGGGCGCGCTGGTCGGCGATGTGCTGGTAGTAGCGGGCCTTGTCCGGGTTGCCGGTGTGGATCGCGATGTAGGACAGCGAATTGCAGTACACCGGCCCGAGGTCGGCGTCGTGGCCTTCGATGCACGCGCGGGCGCGCTCGTAGTCGTCGCAGTGGATGGCCACCGCCGAGCGCACGATGCTGGCCTGCAGCGCGACCTCGGGGGTGACGCCCGGCCTGGCGAGGATGAGGTCGGTGAGGCGCTCGGCGTCCTGCGGCCGGTAGCACAGCGCGCAGGCCCACGCGGCGGTGAGCTGCAGGCCTTCGCGGCGCGCGATCTCCTCGGGCGGCAGGCGGTCGAGCCAGGCCAGCACCTCGACGATGCGCCCCTGCACCCCCAGATAGCGCAGCTGCTTCTCGATCCAGTCCATGGCGCGCGCGCGCATGCCGGCGCGGAAGGCGTGCTCGGCGGCCTGCTCCAGCATGTCGTGTGCGGCAAACCACTCGGCGGCGCTCGCATGCAGCCCCTGCAGCTCCTCCTCGGGCATCTCGGCGGCGAGACTGCGCAGATACTCGGCGAACAGCGGATGCATGCGGTAGAGCTCGCCGTCGGCGTCGATCGCGCTCACCAGCCCGGTGTCCTGCTCCAGCGCCGCCAGCACCGCGGCGCTGTCGGAGATCTCGCCCAGCAGCCCACACAAGGGCGGATGCAGCGTCCTGAGCAAGGATGCGCGCACCAGCATGCGCACGGCGGGCGGCGGCAGGCTTTCCAGCACGAAGCCGGAAAAATAGCGCGCGATGTCGCCGGTCGCGCCCGACAGCCCGGCCACGGTGCCGGCCACGTCGCTCTTGCCGGACATCGCCGCAGTGACGATCTGCAGCGCCATCGGCCAGCCTTCGGTGCGCTCGTGCAGGCGGGCACAGGTTTCGATGTCGACCTCGTCGCCCAGGCGCCGGCGCAGGAAGGCGACCG
This sequence comes from Gammaproteobacteria bacterium, assembly GCA_029289265.1. GTDB lineage: Bacteria > Pseudomonadota > Gammaproteobacteria > Burkholderiales > Rhodocyclaceae > JARFTX01. The sequence continues at coordinate 26,634 of JARFTX010000009.1, read as the reverse complement.
TGTCCTCCAGCCGCAGGCGCAGGTCCTCGGTGTCGAATCGCGCATACAGGCCGTGGGCGTTCAGCTCCTCGACCGGGAACGGCGGCTCGGCGCGGGTGCTGATGACGACGTGGAAGTTCGGCGGCGCATTGCAGACGAGGTAATAGACGAACTCGATCGCCTGTTCGTCGGTGAGGTGGTGCAGGTCGTCGATCAGCAGATGGGTCGGCCGCGCCAGCTCGTGGATCTGCACCAGCAATTCGCTGGCAACCCACAGGTCGGCGCCGGCCCGGCCGATCTGGTCGAAGGAACGCGCCGGCACCTCCAGACCCGCCGCGACCCCGACCGAGGCGACCAGCGCCGGGATGAAGGTCGCCGCGTCGTCCGACGCTTCGGCGGTCAGCCACGCGACGGCGCCGCCGACCGCCAGCAGTTCGCGGCGCAACTGCACCAGCAGCGAGGTCTTGCCGAATCCCGCGCGCGAAGCGAGCACGACCAGCGGCAGCTCGACCGCCTCGCGCAGCCGCGCGAGCAGCCGCGACGGCGCGACCGCCTGCCTGACCGAATGCGGCGGCATCGTCTTGATGGCAAAACGATGCGGAACGGTGTCGGAAGCCTTGGTCCTCATCGATAGGCGCTGCGTCGTCGATCCCGGGATGGCAACGATACCATCGCCCGCCGCCCCTTCAACGACCTGCTCGGCCTCGTACAGCGACGTTCCAGCCTCAGCCATCGCGCTTGCAGGCCTGCTCCGACGCCGCCGCCTCGCGCGCGGCGAACTCCTTCACGGCGGCGTCGAACTCGGCCACGGCCTCCACCGCCACCTGGGTGCCGCATTCGTAGCAGGTGTTCTTGATGCGGTCGAACCAGCGGCAGCCGCACTGGTCGCAGGCGAGCTCCGGGGCCCCGGCCGGGTTGCGGAAGATCATCGGCAGGCTCCCAGGAATGCCAGGCCCAGCGTATCGAGGAAGTCCTCGTAACCGGCGTCCTGCAACTCGAACTTCGTGCGCAGCACGAAGAACATGATGTTTCCCTGGCGGATCAGGCGCTTGATCTGCGACAGCGTGTCGCCCTCCAGCGCGGCCCCGAGCAGCAGCAGGGCCATGTCGTCGACGACGAACAGCAGGTCGACCTGCGCCTCCTGGAAGCCGGGAAAGCGCTCGAGCGTCGCCGTCATGCCGTCCGCGTCGACCGTCCAGCGCAGCATCTCGACGCCCTTGCCGCAATCGACGAGGCCCGCGACGTGCTTGCCGGGCTGGATGCCGGAGCCGGTGCGCGGCACGAAGCCCACCGCCGAGCCGGCAACCATGTCGGTGAACAGTTCGCTGTGCCGGTCCAGCATCGCCTGCCACGCCGCGGGGTCGCCAAACCCCTGCGGCGCGGCCGTTTCCACCGCTTCCAGTTCAACTTGCATGGGAACCTCCCTGGCTTGACGCGAAATCGCGCTGCGCCGCGTGGCATACGCGAACCAGCGCCTGCCGGATGTCGGACGGGATCGCGATCGATTTCCTGGTCGCGAGGCACATCAGCACCAGCGTCTGGCGGGCCCGCAGGCGAAGCTCGCCGTCGGCCGACCCGGTGACCTCGATCGAGATCGACTTGTCACCGATGCGGGTGATGGCGACGGCGAGCGTCAGGCGTTCGCCGAGGGCGCTCGGGCGCGAAAAGGTGCAGTCGATCTGCACCGTCGGAATGCCGATCCGGCGCCGCGCCACCATGTCGGCGAAGTCGACGCCCAGCCCCTCGGTGAACCAGTCCTCCATCAAACCGTTGAGGATGACGAAGTACTGGGGATAGAACACGATGCCGGCCGGATCGCAGTGGGCGAAGCGGATCGGCACCTCGCGCCGGAACACCTGCGGCGCGGCGGCGGTGACGCCGACGGGCGCTTCGCCCGCACGGCGCAGCGGCGCCTCGGCCGGGCCGGACCGCGACGGAACGAGACCGAGCAACGCCCTCACGAACGGCATCGCGGCGAACACGCGCGGCGTGTCCATCCCCTTGCCCACCATCATCTCGCCCTGAGCTGTCATCTCGTCCTCTCCCCGAACCCGGCTGTCCATGGACCGACTATAGCCATCGGCCGGCCGCGCCTCCCCCCCCAACCGGGAGGGGAAGGCGGGAGGGGGCGGCGGCGTCCGCGCAAGCCGGCGGGCCCGCTCAGGGGGTCCGGGTGAAGTCCGGTTTGCGCTTCTCCTGGAAGGCGGTGATCCCCTCGCGCGCGGCAAGCGTGCAGGCGCTCGCACCGAAGGCCCGGTAGCCGACCTCCAGCGCGGCATCCAGGGTGGGCGCCGCGGCGGCCTCGCGGATCGCCGACTCCATCAGGCCGATGACCTCCGCGCTGAGCACCTGGCCGTTGGCCGTCCGCGCGTCGATGCGCTCGAGCGGCCCGAGCGCGACCGGACCGTCGGGAATCCCGGCGACCCTGCCGGCCAGCGCCTTGACGCGCCGCGTCGCCGCGCGCACGAGCTCAGGGTAGTCGCCGGCCAGCTCGTCGACGACGCCCAGCTCGAGCGCATGCCGCGCCTTCATGCGTTG
>JARFTX010000009.1:0-24107 GCA_029289265.1 Gammaproteobacteria bacterium | reverse complement strand
GAGCCTGCCGCAACATGCCGTTGAACTCGGCCGCGGCCGGCGGCCAGCGGCGGTTGGGAACGACCATGGCACCGATCCCGTGGACGATGCCCAGCGTGACCTCCGGCATCTGCATCCACGCATCCTCGAGCGCGACGAGGCCGTGGCAGCGCATCGCCAGCTCGAAGCCGCCGCCCAGCACCATGCCGTTGAGCGCCGCGACGACGGGCTTTTCCATGCGGTCGAGATGGACCAGCAGGCGCGAGCAGTCGCGCGCGTACTGCGCCGCCCCGTCGGCATTGCCGAGCAGGCCGGTGAAGCGGCCGATGTCGGCGCCGGCGCAGAAGGCGCGCGTGCCGTAGCCGGTGATGACGAAACCGGCCACCGCGGGGTCGTGCTCGTACTTGCGGATCACCGACAGGATCTCGTCGGTCATCCCGTCGTGCAGCGCATTCATCGCCTCGGGCCGGCGCAGGGTGATGACCTTGACGCCGTCCACGTCGTCGACGAGCACGTGGCGCAGGAAGTCCTGGTAGCCGTCGAGCGCCCGCGCCGGCATCGGCATGCCGGGCCGCTCGGCGGCGAAGCGCGCGAGTATGCGTTCCGTGCGCTCGGCGCCGAGGTCGCGCATCAGCTCCAGCGGCCCCTGCTTGAAACCGAGCGCCTGCCGGCAGCCCAGGTCGAGATCGGCGGCCTCGCCGATGGCGCGGTCGAGGATGTCCACCGTCTGCGAGAACAGCACCCCCAGCAGGCGCTCGCGCACCGCCGCGGCGGTCTCCGCGGCGACCTCGACCGGCTTGCCGGGCGGCACCGTCAGCCAGCGATCGACCGAGCGGAAGATCGGCGCCGGCCGGTAATGCTCGCCCTCGAGCTCGGCCTGCAGCGTATTGGTCTCGGTGATGATCGGGTTGCCGTTGGCGAGGTTCAGCACGAAGAACGGGCCGGCATGCACGAACTCGCCCGCGACGCTGTCGATCTCCGCCGCGGTCGCCCGCTCCAGCAACAGGGCCGACTCGTTGCACCAGTTGTCGAAGATCCGGTCGAGCATGAAGCAGGCTACGTCGTCGGTGACCAGCGGCACCTTGCCGGTGCTGCAGAAGAGCCGCCGCAGATGCTCGATCACGGCCGGGTCGGTCCGCGTCCAGCGCACCACCTCGACGACCGGATTGCGCCACGCGGGGGCGAAGAAGTGGGTCACCGTCGCGCGCTCGGGATGGCGCAGCTCGGCGAAGATCTGCGCCGCCGGCAGCGAGCTCGTGTTCGAGGTGATCAGGGCGTCGGAGCGCACGACCGCCTCGACGTCGGCAAAGATCCGGCGCTTCAGCGCGATGTTCTCGGTGGCCGCCTCGAGCACCCAGTCGGCATCGGCGATGTCGCGGTAGTCGAGGGTGCCGACCACGTTGCGCATCACCGCCGCGGCCTCGGCTTCGCTCATCTTGCCCTTGGCGACCGCCTTCGCGGCGTAGTCGCCGAAGCGCTGCAGCGCGCGATCGAGCGCCGTCTGCGCGACATCCACCAGGTAGAGCCGGAGGTCCGGGAGGGCGCTCTTCAGGTAGTAGGCGATGTCGGGCCCGATGGTGCCGGCGCCGATCACCGCGATCGAGCGCGGCAGGCTGCGCGAAGGCGCCGCGATCAGCGGGTTCGAGTAAGCGGATGCCATGGAGGAAGCTCCTTTGGAATGCGACTGCGGTCGGCTGGTGTCGCCCCGGCAGCGTTTTCGAACTCCATCCGCCGACGCTTTTCGTGTATACAGTATCCTGTATGTGCGAAACGAAGCGCAACCCCGAATCGCATCGGGGCGACGGAGCGCTCCGGCGCGGAAGGTATCGCAGTCGAGCGCGGGGCCCGGCACAACAGGCGGCGCGCGGGCATGCAGCGCAATGCGCACACGGCCGACCGCGTGGTAAGAATATGGGCCAGGTCACGATGATCACTCCGGAAAGACCCATGAACAGCCAAACCGAGCCGCGGTGCGCGTCCGCTGCGGTGCCTCTCGAAATCGCCGCCGCACGCGCGGACTTCCCCATCCTGCGCACGCGTATCCACGGCAAACCGTTGATCTACCTCGATAATGCAGCCACCACCCAGAAACCCGAGGCGGTCATCGAGGCCGAGGCTGAGTACTACCGCTGCATCAACGCCAACATCCACCGCGGGGTACATGCGCTGAGCCAGCGCGCGACCGACGCCTACGAGGGCGCGCGGCACAAGGTGCGCCGCTTCATCAATGCCGGCGCCGACGCCGAGATCATCTTCGTGCGCGGCACCACCGAGGCGATCAATCTGGTTGCACAGGGCTTCGCCCAGCCGCGCCTCCGCGCGGGCGACGAGATCGTCGTGAGCGCGCTGGAGCACCACTCGAACATCGTGCCCTGGCAAATGGCCTGCCGGAGCACAGGGGCGGTGCTGCGCGTGGCCCCGGTCGACGACACCGGCGCCTTCGATCTCGACGCCTTTGCGGCGCTGCTGAACGGGCGAACCCGCCTCGTCGCCGTGACCCACCTGTCCAATGCACTCGGCACGATCGCTCCGGTGCGGCGCATCGTCGAGCTGGCCCATGCCCATGACGTGCCGGTGCTGCTCGACGGCGCGCAGGCGGTGACTCACCTGCCGGTCGACGTGCGCGCCCTCGACTGCGATTTCTACGCCTTCTCCGCGCACAAGCTGTATGGCCCCACCGGCATCGGCGTGCTGTACGGCAAGACCCGGCACCTGGAGGAGATCACGCCGTGCCAGGGCGGTGGCGACATGATCCGATCCGTCAGCTTCGAGACCACCGAGTTCAACGAGCTGCCCTGCCGCCTCGAAGCCGGCACCCCCCATATCGCCGGTGCGATCGCGCTGGGGGCGGCGCTCGACTACGTGTCGGCCATCGGCCTCGACCGGATCGCCGCCCACGAACACGCGCTGCTGCGCTACGCGACACAGGCCGTGGCGGACATTCCCGGGCTGACCGTGGTAGGGACCGCAGCCGACAAGGCCGGCATCCTGTCCTTCACGCTGGACGACATCCACCCCCACGACATCGGCACGATCCTCGACGACTGCGGCGTCGCGATCCGCGCCGGACACCACTGCGCCATGCCCCTGATGTCGCGCCTGGGTCTGGCCGGCACGGCTCGCGCCTCCTTCGCGCTCTACAACACGATCGAGGATATCGACGGGCTGGTGGCGGGGATCCGGCGAGTCCGGGCCATGTTTTGGTCCTGAGTCCCTCGCGCAGCGTGCGATGCGACCTCCACTATTTCGCTTTACAAGCTCCGACCCAATGTATACAGTATCCACACATCGCCCGACAAATAACATTCAGCGAGGGTCGCTACGGTGGTTCCATTACTCAAGCCCGTGGAGCGTTCAGCCGGACTCGGCGAACAGGTCTATCACAAGCTGCGCGCCCTCCTGCGCAACGGCGTGACCGTTGCCGGCCAGCCCTTGCAGGAAGTGCAGCTCGCCGAACAGATGGGCGTTTCGCGCACTCCGGTGCGCGAAGCCCTCAAGCGGCTCGCGAGCGAAGGGCTGCTGGTCTCCGACGGCCGCAGCTTCGTCGTGCCGGCCTTGACGCTCGACGACGTCAACGACATCTACGAGATCCGCTTCCTGGTCGAGCCCGCTGCGATCCGAAGCATTGCGAAACTCACGCGCTCGCCGCAGGTTCGCCGCTCGATCGAAGACGCACTGGCTGCCACCGCGCGCGCCCACAAGGCCGGTGACGCCGAGGCCTTTCGCGAGGCCAACGTCTGCTTCCGCGCGGCGTGGCTGGCGCTGGTGCCCAACCCGCGGCTCGTGCGCATCGTCGAGCAGTATTCCGACCACATGCAGCGCATCCGCGCCCTGACGCTCGGCGACCCGGAGATCCGCACCACCGTGCTGCGCGGCCTGAACCGCATCACGGCGGAGCTGGCCGCCGGCGACGGCGACGCCGCGGCCCTTGCGATGCGCGAGCACCTGGCCGAAGCCAAGCGCGCCTTCATCGCCGCGGTCGGCCTGACCGACAACGCCTCGGCGGCCGGAGCGTCCCCCCTGCACACGCCCAACCGGCCAGTTCCGGACGGCAACCGACCGAAGGAAGGCCGCGCACGATGAACCGCCCTCGCCTCACCGCCCCCGCCGGCGTGCCTCAGCCATGAGCTACACGGCCGAGATCCCCTACGGTGCCTACTGGAGCACGCCGTTCGCGCGCTGGCAGGGCAGCTTTGCAAACCTTCACAGCATCCGCTTCGCGGCCCACGTGGCGAGGCAGGAACTCGACCGCCGGCGGATCGACCCCGCGGTATTCGACTATGGCGCGCTCGGGTTCTCGGTGCCGCAGCAGTACGCATTCTACGGCCTGCCGTGGCTGACGGGCCTGATCGGCGCCAAGCGCGCGGGCGGCCCCACGCTGATGCAGGCCTGCGCCACCGGCGTGCGCACCTTGCTCGCCGCGGCACAGGAGATCGAGACCGGTCTGGCCGACATCGCACTCGCGATCAACTGCGACCGCACCTCCAACGGCCCGCACCTCTACTACCCGAATCCACGCGGACCGGGCGGCACCGGGATAGCCGAAAACTGGGTCATGGATAACTTCGGCTGCGATCCGTTGGGCGGCCATTCGATGCTGCAGACGGCCGAGAACGTCGCTGCCAAGCACGGCGTGACGACCGCACAGCAGCACGAGCTGGTGCTGCGCCGCGAGGCGCAGTACGCCGACGCGCTGAAGGACGACTCCGCGTTCCTGCGCCGCTTCATGACGCTGCCGTTCGACGTGCCGAGCCCAGACTTCCGCAAGAGCGTCGGCACGCTCGACGGCGACGAAGGCGTGGCGTCCTCGACGCCCGAAGGACTGTCCAAACTCAGGCCGGTGCTCGAGGCTGGGACCGTGACCTTCGGCAGCCAGACCCACCCGGCCGACGGCAACGCGGCGATCATCGTCGCGACGCCCGACAAGGCGCGCGAGCTGTCCGCCAACCCGAAGATCGCGGTGCGCCTGCGCGGCTTCGGCCTCGCCCGCACCGCCCTCGCCTACATGCCGGAGGCGGCGGTCCCGGCCGCGCGTCGCGCACTCCAGCAGGCCGGGCGCGGGGTGAGCGAGATGGCCGCGATCAAGACCCACAACCCCTTCGCGGTCAATGACATCGTGTTCGCACGCGAGACCGGCGCGAACCTGATGACGATGAACAATTACGGCTGCTCGCTGGTTTGGGGGCATCCGCAGGCGCCGATGGGCACGCGCGCGATCATCGAACTGATCGAGGAGCTCGCCGTCCGCGGCGGCGGCCTCGGCTTGTTCACCGGGTGTGCCGCCGGCGACACTGCGATGGCGGTGGTGATCGAAGTCGCCGACGCCTGACTTCCCCCGCTCCCGCAAATGGGAGCATCGAGAGGCGCACGAAGCGCCCGGACAAAACAGACATACCCCCCAACCTGCTGAGTGGTACCCAAGCTGACACGGCGCACGAGACGCCGGCAGCGAGACATGAGGAGGAGGAGTATGGACCTGTCCACCTGGATCGGCCATCACGCCGGGCTCACCCCCGACAAGCTGGCCATCCGCTTTCCCGGCCGCGACCTGTCGTACGCGGACCTTGCCGGGCTGGTCGACCGTCAGGCGGCCGCCCTCGCCGAGTCCGGCGTCGGCCGGGGCGGTTGCGTCGCGTATCTGGGGTTCAACAGCCCCGAGATGCTGGCGGCGGTGTTCGCCTGTGCCCGCCTCGGCGCACTGTTCATGCCGCTCAACTGGCGCCTGGCCGGACCCGAGCACCGCCTGATGCTGGAGGACTGCACGCCGGCGCTGCTGCTGGTCGAGCCGCGCTTCGTCGCGCAGATCGACGCGTTCCGCGACGCGCTCGCCGGCACGACGCTCGTGACCCTCGGCGACGCGGCGCCCGGATGGCTGCCGTACGAGGCGCTGCTTGCCCGCGGTGATCGCACTCCTGCCCCCGACCCACGCATCGGAGGTCAGACGCCGCTGCTGATCTGCTACACCTCGGGCTCCACCGGCAAGCCCAAGGGGGTGCTGCTGAGCCAGGACGCCCTCGCCTGGAATGCCGCCAACAGCATCGACATGCACGCGCTGACTGCGGACGACCGCATCCTGACGACGCTGCCCCTGTTCCATGTCGGCGGCCTGAACAACCAGACCACCCCGGCGCTGCGCGTCGGCGCCACGGTGGTGCTGCATCCGAAGTTCGACGCCGATGCGACCTTCGATGCCCTCGAGCGCGAGCGCATCACGCTGACCGTGCTGGTGCCGGCCCAGATCGAGATGCTGATGGCCCACCCGCGCTGGGCAACGGCCGATCTGTCGGGCCTGCGCATGATCACCACCGGCTCGACGATCGTGCAGGACCGCCTGATCCGTGCCGTGCATCAGCGCGGCGTGCCGCTGGTGCAGATCTACGGCGCGACCGAGACCTGTCCCATTGCCGCCTATCTCCGGGCCGACGAGGCCCGCCTGAAGCCCGGGTCGGCCGGCCGCGCGGCGAGGCACTGCGAGCTGCGCATCGTCGGCGCATCGGACCGGGACGTGCGGCGCGGCGACTCGGGCGAGATCCTGGTGCGCGGCCCCAACGTGATGAACGCCTACTGGAACGATCCGGCGGCGACCCGCGCGGCGCTGGTCGACGGCTGGTTCCACACCGGCGACATGGGTCACCAGGACGCCGAGGGTTATCTGTACGTCGATGGCCGCAAGAAGGAAATGATCATCTCCGGCGGCGAAAACATCTATCCCGCGGAGATCGAGAACGTGCTCGCCGAATCGCCGGACATCGCCGAGGTCGCGGTGGTCGGCCGTCCCGACGAGCGCTGGGGCGAAATGGTCGTCGCGGTCGTCGTGCCCGCCGAGGGCCGCGACCTGAGCGCCGGGCAGGTCATCGCGCTGCTCGACGGGCGCATCGCCCGCTACAAGCTGCCGAGGGAGGTGGTGTTCGTGGGCCAGCTGCCGCGAACCGCCCTCGGCAAGGTGAGGAAGGAGGACGTGCGGCGGCTGGTCGCGCGCAAATCGTTCATGGAGCATATCTGATGACGCTGAAGATCGGGATCGACGTTGGCGGCACCTTCACCGATTTCGTGGTCACCCGCGACGGGGCCGAGCCGGCGATATTCAAGACGCTGTCGACGCCCGCGGATCCGTCGATCGCGGTCGTCAACGGTCTCACCGACATCGCCGCGAGCCTGGGGCTGCCGCTCGAGACGCTGGCGCGGCGCATCGACACCATCGTGCACGGCACGACGGTGACGACCAACGCGACGCTGACCGGCACCGGTGCGAAGAGCGGCCTGCTGACGACCGAGGGCGTGCGCGACGCGCTCGAGATGCGCCGCGGCGTGCGCGAGGAGCAGTACAACAACCGCTACACCAACGTGAAGCCGCTCGTTCCCCGCTATCTGAGGGCGGGAATTCCGGGCCGGCTCGACCGCGACGGCATCGAAACCGCGTCGCTCGACCTCGATGCCGTGAAGGACGCGATCGCCCTCTTCCGTCGGGAAGGCGTTCAGGCGGTGTCGATCTGCTTCATGAATTCCTTCGCCAACCCTGCGCACGAGCAGGCCGCCGCCGAGCTCGTCCGCCGCGAGCTGCCTGACGCCTACCTGTCGGTGTCGACGGACCTGCTGCCCTCGATCCGCTTCTACGAGCGCGTCAGCACGACCGCGCTGAACTCCTACGTCGGCCCGAAGCTCAACCACTACCTCGACCAACTCGTCGGCCGGCTCAAGGGCATCGGCTTCGACGGGCTGCTGCTGATCATGCAGTCCAACGGCGGCGTGATCTCGCCGCAGCTCGCGCGCGCGAAGGCCGCGCTGACGCTGCTGTCCGGCCCGGCGGGCGGCCCGGGCGCTGGGCTCCACTACGTGCGCGTGCATGGCCAGAACAAGTGCATCGTCACCGACATGGGCGGCACGAGCTTCGAGGCCTCGGTCGCGGTCGATGCGCCGATGGTGAAGAACGACGGCGAGATCGCGCGCCACAAGATCGCGCTGCCGATGCTCGACATCCACACCATCGGCGCCGGCGGCGGCTCGATCGGCTGGCTCGACGAGGGCGGCCTGCTGCGCATGGGCCCGCAGAGCGCCGGCGCGGATCCCGGCCCGGCCTGCTACGGCAAGGGCGGCCGGCTGCCGGCGACGACCGACGCCAACGTCGTGCTCGGCTATCTCGATCCGGAGTTCTTCGCCGGCGGCAGGATGAAGCTCGACGTCGCGGCCGCGCGCGCCGCGATCGAGGAGCACGTCGCGCGGCCGATGGGCCTCTCCGTCGAGGAGGCCGCCGCCGGCATGTACCGCGTCGCCTGCAACAACATGGCGCAGGGCGTGCGCGAAGTGACGATCAAGCGCGGCTTCGACCCGCGCGAATTCCCCTTCATCCCGGCCGGCGGCGCGGGGCCGATCCACTCCTGCCTGATCTGCGACGAGCTCGAGATCCCGCTGCAGATCGTGCCGCGCGAATCCTCGGTGCTGTGCGCCTTCGGCATGCTGATGAGCGAGTTGAAGCACGACTTCGTGCGCACCTTCGTGTCGCGGCTCGACGCGATCGATTGGCCGAAGCTGTCCGGGATCATCGCGGCGATGGCCGCCGAGGGGGCGGGCCAGCTCGACGGCGAGCGCATCCCCGAGGCGCGGCGGCGCTTCGACGTGAAGCTCGACTGCCGCTACGTGAAGCAGTACCACGAGGTGTCCTTCGTCGTGCCGCGCCCGCTGATAGCCGCGGGCGACGCGGCGGGCATCGCGCGCGCGTTCCACGCCGAGCACAACCGCCTTTACGGCTACTCGCTGGAAGCGGAGAACACGCCGGTCGAGATCATCAACGTGCGGGTGCAGGCGATCGGCGTCACCGACAAGCCGGTCGCGCGCCACGAGGAATGGGCCGGCGAGGACGCGGCCCACGCGCTGAAGGGCCGCCGCGCCGTGTATATCCCCGAGACCAGGAAATTTCGCGAGGTGGCGGTCTATGACGGCCACAGGATGCGCCACGGCAACCGCATCGACGGACCGGCGATGATCGAGCAGGAAACCACCGCGATCTTCGTCAGCGAATCCTTCGACTGCGTCGTCGACGCGCTCGGCTCCTTCGCGCTGTTCCGCAAGGGGCGCGAGGACCTCGTCCAATCGTGCATCAGGGAAGCCAAGGAGGCGCTGGCATGAGCACCGCGAAAATCGACCCCATCCTGCTGTCGGTGTATGCGCGGACCTTCCGCTCGATCACCGACGAGATGAGCATCTCGATGGAGCAGACGACCCGCTCGCCGATCCTGTGCGAGGCGAAGGACTACGTCACCGGCCTCTACGACGGCGACGGCAACATGCTGGAGCAGACCGAGAACCTGCCCATTCTCGCGTTCTCGCTGGCGCCGGTGTGCAAGTACATCAAGGAGTACTTCGGCGACGACCTCCATCCCGGCGACGTGATCTTCCACAACGACGTGTTCAGCCTCGGCAACCAGAACAACGACGTCGCGGTGTTCAAGCCGGTGTTCTTCGAGGGCCGGCTCGTCGCCTGGACGGCGGTCAAGGGCCACCAGGCCGACATCGGCGGCAACGTTGCAGGCGGCTACAACCCCAACGCGGTGGAGGTGTGGCAGGAGGCGCTGCGCATCCCGCCGGTGAAGGTCGTCGACAAGGGCAAGCTCAGGAAGGACGTCTGGAACCTGATCTTCGCCAACGTGCGGCTCGACATCGTGCAGCACGACATGAAGGCCGAGATGGGCGCCTGCACCGTCGGCGAGCGGCGTTTCCTCGAGCTGATCTCGAAGTACGGCGTCGCGAGCTACGAGGCGCACAAGCAGGCGCTGTTCGACGCGACGCGCAAGATGATGGAGGCCGAGATCGCGAAGATCCCGAATGGCCGCTACTCGGGCGAAGGCAAGGTGTTCTACGACGGCCGCCACGTCGGCTCGGAGTTCACGATCCGCGTCGATATCGAAGTGCAGGACAAGGCGATCCGCTTCGACTACTCGCGCACCGACCCGCAGACCAACGGCTTCGTGAACGGCACCTTCACGTCGAGCGCGTCGGCGACGATCCTGACCCTGCTTCAGATGGTGAACCCCGACATCCCGCACAACGAGGGCATGGTGCAGCCGATCGAGATCGTGATCCCCGAGGGCACGATCCTCAACGCCGCCTACCCGAAGGCGACGACCTTCGGCAACCACCTGTGCCCGCCCAACGCCGACGCGATCCAGCGCGCCCTGGCCCCGGTGATGCCCGAGCGCGTGACCGCCGGCTGGAACAACCTGCTCGCATCACTCACGACCGGCATCGACCCGAAGACCAACGAGAAATACGTGGACATCGGCTTCATGGGCCTCAAGGGCGGCTCGGGCGCGATGCTCGGCACCGACGGCTACGACCACATCGGCATGATCGACGCCTCCGGCGGCGTGCTCGACCAGGACTACGAGATGTTCGAGCAGCAGACGCCGCACCGCCTGATCCGCCACGAGCTGCTGACCGATTCGGCCGGCGCCGGCCAATGGCGCGGCGGCCTCGGTGTCGAGACGATCTTCGAGATCGGCTCGGACAACACCCAGCTCGTGACCTTCGGCGACGGCGACTTCGAGCCGGCCTTCGGCCTCTTCGGCGGCGGCGAAGGGGGACTCAACTTCATCCGCCTGCACTACCCGGACGGCCAGACCGTCGTGCCCAGGAACAAGGATCTGATCACCGGCGTGCCGAAAGGCACGATCTACCATCAGGTCGCCAGCGGCGGCGGCGGCTATGGTGATCCGAAGCGGCGCGACCGCAAGCTCCTCGCCGAGGAGATCCGGAACGGCGTGATCTCCGAGCAGGCCGCGCGCGAGAAATACGGCTACGAGCCGGAAAAGGCGTCGGCATGAACTTCGATCTGACGGACGAACAGCGCGCGATCCAGGACACGTTCGCGCGCTTCTGCGACGAGCGGATCGCGCCGCAGGCGGCCGCGCTCGACGAGGCCCGCGCCTTCCCGCGCTCGCTCTTCCGCGAACTGGCCGAGCTCGGCTTCTTCGGCATGCGCTACCCGGAATCGGTCGGCGGTACCGGGCTCGCGCTGACCGAGTTCTGTCTCGCATTGACGGAAGTTGCGCGCGGCTCGATGTCGCTCGCCGGGGCCGTGGCGATGCAGTCGCTGATGGGGACGAAGTTCCTGCAACTCCTCGGCAACGCCGACATCGTCGAGCGCCTGTTCAAGCCGGCGCTCGCCGGCGACAGGATCGGCGCGATCTGCATGACCGAGCCGAACGCGGGCTCCGACCTCGAATCGATCGCGACGACTGCGACGAAGGTCGACGGCGGCTACGTCATCAACGGCCAGAAGACCTGGATCACCTCCGCCCCGGTCGCCGACTTTTTCACCGTGTTCGCGCGTGCCGGCGACGAGAAGAAGCTGACGATCTTCCTCGTCGAGAAGGAATTCAAGGGCCTCACCGTCGGGCGCGAGATCCACAAGATGGGCGTGTGGGCGCTGCCGACCTCGGAGGTCGCGTTCGATGGCTGTTTCGTGCCGGACAGCCATCGCCTGTCGAAGGAGGAAGGCGACGGCGAAGGGCATCTCAGGAAGACGCTCGCCGAGATCCGCATCATCACCGGCGCGATGGCGCTCGGCGTCGCGCGCGCCGCGTTCGACGAGGCCGTGCGCTACGCCGGCGAGCGCCAGCAGTTCGGCAAGCCGATCAACCGCTTCCAGGCGATCCAGTTGAAGCTCGCCGAGATGGCGACCGGGCTGGAGGCCGCGACCGCCCTCGTCCACCGCGCCGCGTGGCTGTGCGACGCGAAGCGCCCCCACCACAAGGAGGCCGCGATGGCGAAGCTCTTCGCGACCGAGACGGCCGCCTCGATCTGCGACCAGGCCGCGCGCGTGCTCGCCTCCTACGGCTACGCGATGGAGTACCCGGTGCAGCGTTACCTGCGCGACGTGCGCTTCACGCTGATCGGCGGCGGAACCAGCGAAATCCTCAAACTCGTCATTGCGAAGGAGGTCAGCGCATGAACGACACCGCACCGCAGCGCCGCATCCGCGTACTGCTCGCGAAGCCGGGCCTCGACGGCCACGACCAGGGCGCGAAAGTCGTCGCCCGCGCGATGATGGATGCCGGCTTCGAGGTCATCTACACCGGCCTGCGGCAGACGCCGGAACAGGTCAGCCGCATCGCGCTCGACGAAGACGTCGACGTCATCGCGCTCTCGAGCATGGCCGGCTCGCACCTGCCGTTCTGCCGCAAGTTGAAGCCGCTGCTCGAAGCGAACGGCCTCGACGACAAGCTGTGGATGATCGGCGGCAACCTGCCCGCCCAGGACCACGACGCGCTGCGTAGCCTCGGCTTCAGGGGGATCTTCCCGACCGGCTCGAAGCTCGACGCGATCGCCGCCTACATCCGGGAGAACGTCGCATGAACGACCGCGCCCAGTCGACGCTGAAACGCGTCATCAACGAATCCGGCCTCGAAGTGCAGCCGCTCTACACCGCGGCCGACGTCGCCGCGAGCGGCGGCGATGCGATGATCGGCCAGCCCGGTGAGTATCCCTTCACGCGCGGCATCCACCGCGAGATGTACCGCAAGCAGCCCTGGACGATGCGCCAGTACGCCGGCTTCGGCAATCCGCAGGACACCAACCAGCGCTTCAAGTACCTGATCGCCAACGGCCAGACGGGCTTGAACGTCGCGTTCGACCTGCCCACCCAGATCGGCCTCGACTCGGACGACCCGCAGGCCGAAGGCGAGATCGGCCGCGTCGGCATGTCGGTCGACACGCTGCGCGACTTCGAGATCGCCTTCGACGGCATCGACCTCGACAAGATCACCGTGTCGATGACGATCAACGGCGCCGCGGCGATCGCGATCGCGATGTACCTGGCGATGGCCGAGAAGCGCGGCTACGACGTGAAGCAGCTGCGCGGCACCGCGCAGAACGACATCCTCAAGGAGTTCATCGGCCGCGGCACCTGGATCTTCCCGGTCGCGCCGTCGATCAAGCTCGTCGGCGACACCATCGAGTACTGCGCGCAGCACGCGCCGAAGTACAGTCCGGTGTCGGTGTGCGGCTACCACATCCGCGAATCCGGCGCGACGCCGGCGGAGGAGATGGCCTACGCGTTCTGCATCGCGCGGGCGTACGCCGACGAGGTCATCGCGAGGGGGCTCCACGTCGACGAGTTCGCCGGGCGGCTGTCGTACAACTTCAACATCTTCGGCAACCTCTTCGAGCAGGTCTGCAAGTTCCGCGCAGGCCGCAGCCTGTGGGCGAAGATCATGAAGGAGGAGTACAAGGCCGAGAAGCCCGGCTCGATGTGGCTGCGGATGATCGCGGCCGGCGGCGGCGGCGGACTCACCTTCGAGCAACCCGAGCTCAACATCGTGCGCGGCGCCTACTACGCGCTGATCAGCGCGCTCTCCGGCACCCAGACGATGGCGCTGTGCTCGTACGACGAGGCCTACACGATCCCGACTGAATACTCGGCACGCATCTCGCTGCGCACGATGCAGATCCTGATCGCGGAGATGGGCCTCACCGAGACGGTCGATCCGCTCGGCGGTTCGTACTACGTCGAGACGATGACGAACCAGATGCGCGACAAGATGGAGCAGATCATCGCCGACACCGACGCGCAGGGCGGCATCGTCAAGCTCGTCTCCGAGGGCGCGATCCAGGCCAAGGTCTCGGCGCAGGCATACAAGATGCAGCGCGACATCGAGTCCGGCCAGTTCCCCAAGGTCGGCGTCAATTGCTACCGCAACGACCAGGAGGACGAGCATCCGGTCGAATTCCACCCCTACAACGAGGACGACGCGCGCGTGCAGATCGAATCCCTGAACCGTGTCCGCGCCGAGCGCGACAGCGAGCGCGTCGCCCGCGCGCTTGCAGGTGTCGGCGAGGCCGCGCGGGCCGGCGCCAACGTCATGCCCGCGATCGTTGAGGCGGTGAAGGCCTACGCGAGCGTCGGCGAGATCACGAAGGAACTGGTGAACGTGTACGGACGGTACCAGGAACCGATCCGCTTCTGAGGGACATGCAATGACAACCATCGAAAGATACGCCGCACCAAAGAGCCTCGACGAGGCGCTCGGCATCCTGCAGCAGGGCGAGGTGACGATACTGGCCGGCGGCACCGACCTGATGCCGCAGACCAGGGCCGGCCGCATCGCGTTCAAGCCGACGCTGATGAACATCCGCGACGTCGCCGGGCTTTCGGGGGTCGTGCTCGACGGCGATGCGCTCCGCATCGGCGCGCTGACGACGATCACCGAGGTCCTCGACGACCCGCTCGTCAAGGAATTCGTGCCGGTGCTCGCCGAGGCCTGCGATCACTTCGCCAGCGACCAGATCCGCAACGCCGGCACGATCGGCGGCAACATCAACAATGCCTCGCCGGCCGGTGACACCCTCGTGCCGCTGATCGTGCTCGACGCGGAAGTCGAGCTCGCATCGAAGCCCAACGGCAGCGTGACGACGCGCTGCATGCCGCTCGCCGAGTACTTCACCGGTCCGGGCAGGACGAGGCGCGCCGCGGGCGAGTTGCTGACCGCGGTGCGCATCCCGCTGCCGAAGCCGGGCCACGTCGCGCGCTTCTACAAGTTCGGCACGCGGCCCGCGCTCGACATCTCGACGATCTCGATCGGCATCGCCGGCGTGATGCGCGACGGCGCACTGAGCGACACCCGCGTCGCCTTCGGTGCCGTCGCGCCGACGCCCGTGCGCGCGAAGCAGACGGAGGCCGCGCTCGAAGGCCGCCGCCTCGACCAAAGCACGATCGAAGCCGCCGCAAACGCTGCGCGCGACGAGGTGAACCCGATCGACGACGTCCGCGCGACCGCGTGGTACCGCAAGGAACTGATCCACAACATGACGAAAAGGATGCTCGACCATGTCGCTCAAGCATGACATCGAATTCGCGCTGAACGGCGTCCGGAAGCGCGTCGCCGTGGACGTCACGATGACCGCGCTCGACATGCTGCGCGACGTCGTCGGACTGACCGGCACCAAGTACGGCTGCGGCGAAGGTGAATGCGGCGCCTGCACCATCCGCGTCGATGGCCAGACCGTCAATGCCTGTCTGATGTTCGCCGTCGCGTGCGACGGCCACGACATCGTGACGATCGAAGGCCTCGCCGCCGACCCGAAGGCCGACGCCTTGCGCGAGGCCTTCGTCGAGCACGGCGCGGTGCAATGCGGCTTCTGCACGCCGGGGATGGTGGTGCAGGCGGCGCACATTCTCGAGACGAACCCGAACGCCGACGCCGCGACGATCAAGCGCGGCCTGGAAGGCAACCTGTGCCGCTGCACCGGCTACAAGAAGATCGTCGACGCGGTCGAATCGGCCTGCTGCGGCGGGCGATGAGGAGGACAGGATGAACGCCGCTGAAAAACCCGTGATCGTCGCCGACTCGCTGATCGGCCAGCGCATCCAGAAGAAGGACGCACCCGAGAAGGCCGCCGGCAAGACGCGCTACATCCAGGACATGGTCGTGCCCGGTATGCTGCACGCGAAGATCCTGCGCTCGGCGCGCGTGCACGCGAGGATCCTGTCGATCGACACGTCCGCGGCGAAGGCGCTGCCCGGCGTGCATGTCGTCATCACCGCGGCGGACGTCCCGGACCAGCAGCCGATCGGCGTCGCGCGCGACCACCTGCCGCTGAAGGGCGAGCGCGTCAGGAGCCTGCGGGACGAGATCGCCGCGGTCGCCGCCGACAGCGAGGAGATCGCCGAGGCCGCCTTGCGCCTGATCCGCGTCGAGTACGAGGATCTGCCCATCGTCGCCGGTCCCGAAGACGCCATCAAGCCGGGCGCGCCGCTGATCCACCCCGCCCCGCTCGACGCCGAGGGCCGACCGAAAACGCTGCCGCCGAAGACGCCGGTCGCCTTCGCCGGCAAGGCCGACAACGTCGCGATGCGCTTCGACTACACGCACGGCGACCTCGCGGCCGCCGAAGCGGAGTCCGACGTGGTCGTCGAGGACACCTTCCAGCTGCACTACGTGACGCACTGCTGCATGGGCGTCTCCGGCGTCATCGCCGAGTTCGACGCCTCCGGGAATCTCTTGATGTACTCGAACACGCAGGTGCCGTTCCTGCACAAGCGCGAGTTCGCCGAGTACCTCGACATCGACCCGGCTCGCGTGCGCATCATCCAGCCGCCGATCGGCGGCGGCTTCGGCTCCAAGCTCGACATCTACCCGTTCGAGGTCATCTGCATCTTCCTCGCGCGCGCCGCCAAGCGCCCGGTCAAGATGGTCTTTACGCGCGAGGAGGAGTTCCTGGCGTCACCCACCCGACAGCCGGTGCTGCTCACGCTGCGCTCGGGCTGCAGGAAGGACGGCACGCTGACCTTCCGCCAGGTGCATACGCTGCACGACAACGGCGCCTACACCTCGTGGGGCGCGACGACGCCCTTCGTGATGATGCAGACCTTCTCGTCGCTGTACCGCGTGCCGGCCTGCGACTACCACACGACCGTCGTCTACACGAACAACCCCTACGCCGGCTCCTTCCGCGGCTACGGCAACCTGCAAGCGACCTTCGCCATCGAGCAGCACATGGACATGCTGGCCGAGAAGATCGGCATGGACCCGCTCGACTTCCGCCTGAAGAACGCGCAGGACGCCGGCGAAGTCACCGGCCAGGGCATGACGTTCAAGAGCTGCGGTTTCAAGGAGTGCCTGACGACCGCGGCCGAGCGCAGCGATTACCGCCGCAAGCACGCCGACAACATCGCCAACCGTAACGCGCGCGGACCGGTCAAGCGCGGCATCGGCATCGCCTCGATGCTGCACGTCGGCGGCGGCGCGAAGATCTACCCCTCCGACGGCTGCGGCACGATCCTGAAGCTCGACGATTTCGCCAACGTCACCCTGATCACCGGCGCCTCCGAGATCGGCCAGGGCTCGGAGACGGTGCTGTCGCAGCTCGTCTGCGAGGAGCTGGGGCTGCCGATCTCGGCGGTCACCGTCGTCAACAACGACACCGCGATCACGCCCTGGGATGTCGGCGTCCATGCCAGCCGCACGACCTTCATCGCCGGCAACTCGGCGATCGGCGCGGCGCGCATGGCGAAGGCGAAGATCCTCGCGGCGGCGGCTAGGAAGCACGACTGCGACGAGGCCTCGCTCGATCTGCGCGGCGGCTTCGTCGTCAAGGCCGACTCGGGCGAAGCGGTCGTCGAGCTCGCGCGGCTGATGCGGAGCCTGCACTTCTCCGACAAGGCCGAGCTGGTCATGACCACCTTCTACTACGAGCCGCCCAGCGTCCATCAGGACAAGGGCTTCAAGGGCGACGTCTCGGCCGCCTACGCGTGGGCGACGCAGGTGGTCGAGGTCGAGGTCGATACCGACACCGGCATCGTCAAGATGACCAAGGTCACCGGCACGCACGACGTCGGCCGCGTGCTGAACCGCCTCGGCCTCGAAGGCCAGATCGAGGGTGGCGTCGTGATGGGCCAGGGCTATGCGCTGACCGAGAACCTGATCGTCGAGAACGGCGTCACGCGCAACCCGAACTTCCGCGACTACAAGCTCGTGACCGCGCCGGAGATCCCGGAGATGGACATCAGCTTCGTCGAATCGATGGACGGCGAAGGCCCGCGCGGCGCGAAGGGCGTCGGCGAGGCGCCGTCGATCTGCATCGCCGCGGCCGCCGCGAACGCGATCTACAACGCGACCGGGGTGCGCATCTTCGGCCTGCCCTTCACGCCCGAGGCGGTGTATCGGGCGCTGCGCGGCGTGACGTCGAAGCCGCACTGGCAAGCGTGGAAGCCGGAATGAGCGCCGCCGCCCGGCCGCCCGAAGGCGGCACGCGCGTGCATTCACCCGCTTGCGGGAGGATAGCCCGATGAAACGCCGAACGATCCTGTCGATGGAGCAGGCGCTGTCGATGCCGTATGCGACGCTGCGCTTCGCGCAGCTCGGCTGGCGCGTGATCCGCATCGAATCGACGCCCGCGGGCGACGGCCTGCCGGGCGACCCCAACCGCTACATCGGCGGCAAGGTCGTCGACGACGACCGTCGCACCTACTTCATCGCGCCCAACGTCGGCAAGGAGGCGATCGCGCTGAACCTCAAGGAGCCCGACGGCCAGGCGTTGCTGCGGCGGCTGCTCGTCGAGCTCGACGTCGACGTCTTCTGCTGCAACACCGTGCCGCGCCGCTACAAGCAGCTCGGCATCGACTACGAGACGCTCGCCGCCACCAAGCCGGACCTGATCTGGGCCGGCATCTCGGCGATGGGCCCGGACTACCCGGACGCGCCGGGCTACGACCCGGTGATCCAGGCGATGGCGGGCTACATGGAGCTCACCGGCCCCGCCGACGGCCCGCCCACGCTGGCCGGCGTGCCGATCATCGACCTCAAGGCGGGCGACGAGGTCTATGCGAACGTGATGATGGCGCTGCTCGAGCGCGCCGAGACCGGCAAGGGCGCGCGGATCGACGTGTCGATGCTGCAGGCCGCCACGTCGTGGCTGATCACGACCCTGCCGCTGCTCGACTTCGACTGCCAGCCGGCGGAGATCACGCGCTGCGGCAACGAGCACCGCAAGTTCATCCCGACCAACGTCTATCCCACCGCCGACGGCTTCATCTACATGGCGATCGGCAGCGACGTGCAGTGGAAGCGGCTCGCCGAGATCCCGAAGTTCGCCGGGGTCGGCAATGCCGTGCGCACGACGAACGAAGGCCGCCACCGCGAACGCGAAGCGATCCACCGCGACGTCGCCGCGGTCACGCGCCGCTACCCCACCGCCGAGATCGCCGCGGATTTCCGCGACGCGACGATCCCGCACGCGCCGATCCACGATATCCCGGCGGTGCGCGACATGGAGGCGGTGCGCCGGCGGCTGACGACGACGCACATGCCGGGCGGCGCGCTCGTGCACATGCAGCCGATGGCGGTCGACGTCCCCGGCGCCGCAGGGCAATTGAGCTTTCCACCGCGCTACGGCGAGCATACGAACGCGGTGCTGCAGGAGGCCGGCTGCGCAGCCGATGTAATCGACCACCTGCGCCGGCGCGGCATCGTCGCCGGCTGAACCGCAAGGCAAACCCATACCCCGGCGACGTGCCGGGCTCGGCGGAGGCCCTACCGGGAAGGCCCCCGCCGGCACAAATAGATCCCGGAAACCGTCGACGGCGAGGAGAGTGCGCGGGCGATCCGCCCGCGTGCACAGCGAATCGGTCCTTTTGGTCCACACCGTAGGAGACAACCGAACATGAAGCGCATTCTGATGACCCTGGCTGCACTGGCCCTGACGACGTCCCTGTCGGCGCACGCGCAGGTAAGAATCGGCGTCGTATCGTCGGCGACCGGCCCGACGGCGCTGGTCGGCATCCCGCAGAGAAACACCGTACCGCTCCTACCGCCGAAGATCGGCGATTTCACCGTCGAATACATCCCGCTCGACGACGCAAGCGATCCGACCGCCTCCGTCACCGCGGTGAAGAAGCTGATCTCGGAGCAGAACGTCGATGCGATCATCGGCCCGTCCGGCTCGCCCAACGCAATGGCGGTGATCCAGTTCGTCGCCGAAGCGGGCGTGCCGCTTCTGGCACCGGTGGGCACCGCAGCCGTGGTGACGCCGATGGACGACAAGAAGAAGTGGGTCTTCAAGACCACCCAGAACGACGACATCATCGCCGACGCGCTCGTCGAACACATGGTCAGGTCCGGCGTGAAGACGGTCGGCTTCATCGGTGTCGGCGACCCCTTCGGCGAGAACTGGTACAAGGTTTTCTCCGCGCTCGCCGACAAGAACGGCCTCCAGATCGTCGCCAACGAGCGCTTCCAGCGCCAGGACAACTCGGTCACCGGGCAGAGCCTGAAGATTGTCGGCGCCAGGCCGGATGCCGTTCTCGTCGCCGCGGCGGGCGGGCCGGCGGTGCTGCCGCAGACGACACTGGTCGAGCAGGGCTACAAGGGCCAGATCTACCAGACTCACGGCGCGGCCCTGCCGGACTTTCTCCGACTCGGCGGAAACAAGGTCGAAGGCACGGTACTGGCGGCGAGCCTGATGCTGGTGCTACCCGAAATCGGCGACAGCCATCCGTCGAAGCAGGTCGCCGCCGGCTACATCGATGCCTACGAGAAGATGCACGGCTCGAGGCCAGCGACCTTCGGCGCCAACGTCTACGACGCGGGCCTGCTGCTGCAGCGGGCGATCCCACTCGCGGCCCAAAAGGGCAAACCCGGCACCAGGGAGTTCCGCGCCGCGCTGCGCGACAGCCTCGAACAGACTCGCGAGCTCGTCGGCACGCAGGGCATCTACAACATGACCGAGACCGACCACAGCGGCTTCGACAAACGCGGGCGCGTGCTGATCACGGTCAGGGACGGCGACTGGACGCTCGTGAAGTGAATCGTGCCCCCGCCGACGGGGTGGCGTATCCCGCCGGCGGAGAAAAGGGGCGTAAGCCCCCGACCCCGTCGGCGCCGTCGGAGTCCTGATCTCCCTCGGCTGCGGGCAGGATCGGCAAGCGGCTTCTCGGGCACGCCGTCGAACTCGCTGTCTCGCCCCTCGAACCCGCGCAAGGCGATGTCGCCCGCCGGCTTGCGCCGGGTTCCCGCCCTACCTTCCTGAGTGCGCCTCGCGCAGCCGGAAGCGCTGCAGCTTGCCGGTCTCGGTGCGCGGCAGCGACTCGCGAAACTCGATCGCGCGCGGGTACTTGTACGGCGCGATGGTGCGCTTGACGAAGTCCTGCAGCTCGCTTACGAGCTGCTCCCCCGCCTCATGGCCGGACCGCGGGACGATAAAGGCCTTGACGATCTGCCCGCGCTCCTGGTCCGGCACGCCGATGACCGCGCACTCGGCGACGGCCGGATGCAGCATCAGGGCGTCCTCCACTTCCGGCGCGCCGATGTTGTAGCCCGCGGATATGATCATGTCGTCGAGCCGGGACTGGTAGTGAAAGTAGCCGTCGGCATCCATGTAGTACGCGTCGCCGGTGTAGTTCCAGCCGTCCCTGACGTAGTTGCGCTGGCGCGAATCGTCGAGGTAGCGGCACCCGGTCGGCCCTTTCACGGCGAGCCGGCCCACCGTGCCGGTCGGCACTTCGCGGTCCTCCTCGTCGACGATGCGCGCACGATATCCCGGCACGACGGTCCCCGTTGCACCGGGGCGTGCGTGCGCTTCATCGGCGGAGATGAAGATGTGGAACATCTCGGTGGCGCCGATGCCGTCGATGATCTCGATGTCGGTCGCATCCTTCCACAGCGCGCGCGTCGCCGCCGGCAGCACCTCGCCCGCCGACACGCACTTCACCAGCGAGCCGCCGTGGGGCGCGCTGATCCGGGAATCGCGCGCGCCCTCCGCCATTGCGCGGTACGAGGTCGGCGCGGTGAAGAGGATCGTCGCGCGAAACTCGCGGATCGCCGCGAGCAGCTGTTGCGGGGAAACCTGCTCCAGCAGCACTGTCGACGCGCCGACGCTCATCGGAAACAGCAGCAAGCCGCCGAGTCCGAAGGTGAACGCAAGCGGTGGGCTGCCGATGAAGACGTCGTCGGGCTGCGGCCGCAGCACGTGCGGCGGCCAGCAACGGCAGGCGGCGATGATATCGCGGTGGAAATGCATGGTCGCCTTCGGCAACCCCGTCGTGCCCGATGTGAAGGCGAGGACGCAGGTGTCGTCGGCGGCGGTCGCCACATTGTCGAACTGATCGGGCTGGCGCGCCATGGCCGCTTCGAGCCCGCCCGCCGACGGGTCGCCGAAGCAGCGCACATGCGCGACGAAGGGACGCGTCGCCACCGCCTCGTCCAGTTCGCCGCGCAGTGCGCGTGCACACAGCGCATGCGTGACGCGACCCTTGTCGAGGATCTGCCCGAGCTCCTTCGCGCGCAACAGCGGCATGGTGGCCACCGCGATCGCACCGGCCTTGATGACCGCGAACCAGCAAGCGGCCAACATCGGGCTGTTCGGTCCGCGCAGCAGCACGCGGTTGCCCGGCACGACGCCGAGCTCGTGCACGAGCACGTTCGCGATGCGGTTCGCGTGTCCGAGCAGATCCCGGTAGGTCCAGCACAGCCCGCCGGGAGCGCGCAGGCAGATGCGGTCGCCTTCGCCGGCCACCACGCGTTGGTCGAGCAGTTCGACCGCGCAGTTCAGGTGCGGGGGAAACTGCAGCGACGGCAACTCGAACAGAAATTCGGGTTGCAGCTCGGACGGCGGCAGGTGGTCGCGGGCAAACGTGTCTACGTGGCTCGTCATGATTGGATATCCCCGGGTATTGCGGCTCTCAGTCGGCCATGGCGGACAGGTGCGCCTTGAGCCGGTCGAGCAGTTTCAGCATCTGCCGCTTCTCTGTCTGGTCGAGTCCGGCGAGCAAGCTCACGACCCATTGCTCGTGCTCTCGCGCCATCCTGTCGAACCGGCGCTTGCCCTCGGCGGTCAGCATCACGGTGAACGAGCGCCGGTCGCGCGGATCGTCGTGCCGCTCGACGAGGCCTTCGTTCGCCAGCGTGTCGGTGAGCCCGGTCACGTTGCCCCCGGTCACCATCAGCAGGCGTGACAGCTCGCTCATCTTCAGCCCTTCCGGATGACGGTCGAGCTGCGCCATCAGGTCGAAGCGCGGCAGCGTCGAGTCGAAGCTCGTGCGCACCCGAGTGCGCAACTGCGCTTCGATAAGGTTCGTGCAGGTCAGCATCCGCAGCCAGACGCGCAACGCCTCGTGCTCGTCGTGGCGTGCATCGTTCGAGGGACGGGCGGTGGCTGACGTAGGCATGCGGGCTCTAAGCAGGAAAAGCGATCGGAAGGGGCTGGCGCGGCAAAATTAATCTACTCAACAATCAATTTGATCTCAAGCAACTTTGCGCCGAACCAGAATCAGTCAGGGATCACGGCAGTGACCTCGATCTCCACTTTCGCGGCATCCTCGACGAGGTCGGCAACCTGCACGGCCGTCATCGCCGGAAAGTTGCGGCCCATGACCTCGCGGTACACCTGGCCGACTTCCTTGAGCCGGGCGACGTACTCCTTCTTGTCGACCAGATACCAGGTCATCCGCGTCACGTGCTCGGGTCCACCCCCGGCGCAGCGCACCACCTCCATCGCGTTCTTCAGCGCGAGGAAAAGCTGCTGCACGAGGTCGTCACTCGGGAAACGGCCTTGCGCGTCCCAGCCGATCTGGCCGCCGACGAAGACCTGTCGCCCGCGCGCCTCGATTCCGTTCGAGTAGCCTTTCGGCGCGGCCCAGCCCTCGGGCTGAATCACCCTATGAACCATGTCTGTCTCCTTCGGGGGATGTCTTCTGTGGCGCGGGCGGCACGGACGGCGCCGGCTGTCTCATCAGTTCGCGGGCGACAATGAGCTTCTGCACTTCGGTCGCCCCTTCGTAGATTCGCAGCGCGCGGAGCTCGCGGTACAGCGACTCGACCTTGACGCCCAGCCGCACGCCTTGACCGCCGTGCGCACGCCTTTACATGGCATCCCTGCCGCGTCCCGCGGCCTACCGGGCGTTTGGCGGCATCCGTGCCGCCAAACGCCCTGCTGGTGCGCGCCGTGGGCCTACGCCATACGGCTTGCCCCGCGGCGTGCTCTCTCCGCCACGCGGCGGGTGCTTTTGCCTCGGAGCAACCAACTCAGCTAAGGTATCCTTCGTTTCCTCTAAGGGACACTTGTCGCGTGCTCTGGAATTGGCCTTGACTCCCTGTCGCCTTGTACCCTGTGTAGGCGGGCGTCCGCCGCTGCTGCGTTCGGCCAGGGCTCTTGGGGGGAAACCCCCCGCGCCGCGAGGCAGCCCCCTAATTGGCATCCCTGCCGCTTTCTTTTGCCGAGCCATCCCTGGCTCGGCCGTAAAGCTGACGCTGCTATCGAACGCACTGGACATTTGCAGGATAGTTTTGCTTGAAAGCCCCCACCCAGTCCCCTGGTCGACTCTGGCCGGCCAAAGAGTCGTCCACCCCCAGCAGCAATGGGACAATAAAGCCAGCCCCTGCTGGCCCAACAAATTTGCTGCTGCGTGTGAATCAAGTGAACCGCACTACGTGCGAGGGAGTTCTTAAAAAGCGGCCGCGCTTTGCACAGGCCGCCCCAGGGCATCCCTGCCCAAATCTCTGCGCGGCGGCATCCATACCGCCGCGATGAATCGCCCAGCAGGTCTTTGCCAGCGAAGCGCTGTCATTCGTCCTGCGATAGACATGTCACCACCTAGGGACAAACATCAACTGCAACCCATGAGCTTGCGTAGGGTTGCA
>JARFTX010000113.1 GCA_029289265.1 Gammaproteobacteria bacterium | reverse complement strand
CCCGCGTGCATGGTGCGGCGCTGGGTGGCGGCATGGGGCTGGCGAGCGCCTGCGACATCTGCGTCGCCTCCGAGCGCGCCGTGTTTGCGACCTCCGAGGTCAAGTTCGGCATCATCCCGTCGGCGATCAGCCCCTACGTGATCCGCGCCATCGGCGAGCGCCAGGCCGGCCGCTACTTCCAGAGCGCCGAGCGCATCAATGCCGCGCGCGCGGCCGAGATCGGCCTCGCCCACGAAGCGGTCGCCTCGGATGCGCTCGACGCCAAGGTCGCCGAGATCGTCGCTGCGCTGCTCGAAGGCGGCCCCAAGGCCCAGGCCGCCGCCAAGGACCTGATCCGCGGCGTCGCCAACCGGCCGATCGATGACGCCGTGGTCGAAGACACCGCGCGCCGCATCTCGAGCCTGCGCGCCACCCCCGAAGCGAAGGAGGGCCTCGCCGCCTTCCTGTCGAAGCGGCCAGCGGCTTGGGTGCCAGAGAAAAAAGAGGACAAGAATGTTTGACAAAATCCTGATCGCGAATAGAGGGGAGATCGCCTGCCGGGTGATCAAGACCGCCCGCCGCATGGGTGTGAAGACGGTCGCCGTCTACTCCGAGGCCGACGCCGACGCGCGCCACGTGCGCATGGCCGACGAGGCGGTGCTGATCGGCCCGGCGGCGGCGAAGGAGAGCTATCTCGTCGTGGAAAAGATCATCGCCGCGGCGAAGCAGACCGGCGCGCAGGCGATCCACCCGGGCTACGGCTTCCTCTCCGAGAACGAGGACTTCTGCGAGGCCTGCGAGCGCGAGGGCATCGTCTTCATCGGCCCGCCGGTCGCGGCGATCCGCGCGATGGGCTCGAAGTCCGAGGCGAAGAAGCTGATGGGCGCGGCCGGCGTGCCGCTCACCCCGGGCTACCACGGCGACGACCAGGACCCGGCGCTGCTCAAGGCCGAGGCCGACACGATCGGCTATCCGGTGCTGATCAAGGCCGCCGCCGGCGGCGGCGGCAAGGGCATGCGGCTGGTGGAGAAGGCCGAGGACTTCGACGCCGCGCTCGCCTCGTGCAAGCGCGAGGCAGCGTCCTCGTTCGGCGACGACCACGTGCTGATCGAGAAGTACCTCCTGCGCCCGCGCCACATCGAGATCCAGGTCTTCGGCGACGCGCACGGCAACTGCGTGTATCTGTTCGAGCGCGACTGCTCGGTGCAGCGCCGCCACCAGAAGGTGCTCGAGGAGGCGCCCGCGCCGGGGATGACGCCCGAGCGGCGCGCGGCGATGGGCCAGGCCGCGGTCGATGCCGCCAAGGCGGTCGGCTACGTCGGCGCCGGCACGGTCGAGTTCATCGCGACCCAGGACGGCACCTTCTACTTCATGGAGATGAACACGCGGCTGCAGGTCGAGCACCCGGTCACCGAGATGATCACCGGGCTCGATCTGGTCGAGTGGCAGCTGCGGGTCGCCTCCGGCGAGCCGCTGCCGCTCGCCCAGGAGCAGCTCGCGATCCGCGGCCACGCGCTCGAGGCGCGCATCTACGCCGAGGATCCGGCCAAGGGCTTCCTGCCCTCGACCGGCAAGCTGGTGCACCTCGCGCCGCCGGCCGAGGGCCTGCACGTGCGCGTCGACACCGGCGTCGAGGAGGGCGACGAGATCAGCCCGTTCTACGACCCGATGATCGCCAAGCTCATCGTCTGGGACGAGAACCGCGACCAGGCCTGCGCGCGCATGCTGCAGGCGCTCGCCGACTACCGCGTGGTCGGCGTCGCCAACAACATCGACTTCCTGTCGCGGCTGGTGGCCTGCCCGGCCTTCGCCCACGCCGACCTCGACACCGGGCTGATCGAGCGCGAGCGCGCCTACCTCTTCCCCGAGGGCGAGGCGACGCCGGCCGAGGTCTTCCTCGTCGCCGCGCTCGCCGAGCTGCTGCGCGAGACCGCGCGCGCCCACGAGGCGGCGCGCCGCGACCCCGACCCGCGCTCCCCGTGGCACGCCCGCGACGGCTGGCGGCTCAACGCGACCGCGGTGCGCGCGCTGATGTTCCGCGTCGACGACGCGCAGCACACGGTGCAGGTCGCCTACCGCGGCGACGGCTACACGCTCACGCTCGACGGCCGCGCGGTCCAGGCCCGCGGCGAGCTCGACGCCCGCGGCCAGCTGCGCGTCGAGCTCGACGGCACGCGCATGGACGCCAACGTGATCGCCGCCGGCCGGATGCGCCACGTCTTCCTGCACGGCCGCAGCTGGCAGCTCGCGGCGGTCGATCCGCTGCACTTCGCCGGCGAGGGTGGCGGCGCCGAGGGCGGGCTGCTGGCGCCGATGCCGGGCAAGATCATCGCGCTCGTCGCCGAGCCGGGCAGCCGCGTCGCCAAGGGTGCGCCGCTCCTGATCCTCGAGGCGATGAAGATGGAGCACACCATCAACGCCCCGGCGGCGGGGCTGGTCAAGGCCTACCGCTACGCGGTCGGCGACCAGGTCGGCGACGGCGCCGAGCTGGTCGAGTTCGAGGCCGAGAAGGCTTGAGGGACGCGATCATGGAGATTCCGGCACGTGTGCGCATCGTCGAGGTCGGCCCGCGCGACGGGCTGCAGAACGAGAAGCAGGTGGTCCCGACCGAGACCAAGGTCGAGCTGATCGAGCGGCTCGCCGACGCCGGGCTCGCCGCGATCGAGGCGACCTCGTTCGTCTCGCCCAAATGGGTGCCGCAGATGGGCGACAACGCCGAGGTGATGGCGCGCATCCGCCGCCGCGCCGGCGTCGCCTACCCGGTGCTGACGCCCAACCTGAAGGGCTTCGAGGCGGCGCTCGCCGCCGGCGCCGAGGAGGTCGCGGTGTTCGGCGCCGCCTCCGAATCGTTCAGCCAGAAGAACATCAACTGCTCGATCGCCGAGTCGCTGGAACGCTTCCGCCCGGTCACCGAGGCGGCGCAGGCGGCCGGCGTGCGCGTGCGCGGCTACGTCTCGTGCGTGCTCGGCTGTCCCTACGAGGGCCCGATCGCGCCCGCGCAGGTCGCCGCGGTCGCGGCGACGCTCGCCGACATGGGCTGCTACGAGGTCTCGCTCGGCGACACCATCGGCGTCGGCACGCCGCGCGCGACGCAACGCATGCTCGAAGCCGTGACGCGCCGCGTGCCGGTCGAGCGCCTCGCCGGCCACTACCACGACACCTACGGCATGGCCGCGGCCAACATCTACGCCTCGCTCGAGCTGGGCGTGGCGGTGTTCGACGCGTCGGTCGGCGGGCTGGGCGGCTGCCCCTACGCCGCCGGCGCCTCGGGCAACGTCGCCACCGAGGACGTGGTGTGGCTGATGAACGGGCTCGGCATCGAGACCGGCGTCGAGCTCGAGCGCCTGGTCGACACCGCCGCCTGGATCAGCCGCGCGCTCGGGCGCGAGCCCGCCTCGCGGGTCGCCCGCGCCCTGCTCGCGAAGCGCGCCGCGGCGGCGTGAGGCGCGCCCGCGGGCCGGTTCGCAGCGGCATGCCGACGGAGCGCCGCTTGCGAGCCGGCGTGCCGC
>JARFTX010000112.1 GCA_029289265.1 Gammaproteobacteria bacterium | reverse complement strand
TGGTCACGCCGAGGAAGCGCGAGAAGGTCACGCCAACGCCGGTCATCTGGCCGATGACGTACACCACCGAAGCCACCAGCAGGCACAGCACCGCGACACCGCGAGCCGAGTTGGAGTAGAAGCGGTCACCGATGAAGTGCGGCACGGTGAACTTGCCGAACTTGCGGAGATACGGGGCAAGCAGCATCGCGAGCAGCACGTAGCCACCGGTCCAGCCCATCAGGAACAGGCCGCCACCGTAGCCCATGTTGGCGATCAGGCCGGCCATGGAGATGAACGAGGCTGCGGACATCCAGTCGGCCGCAGTCGCCATGCCGTTGGTGACCGGGTGCACGCCGCCACCGGCGACGTAGAAGTCTTTGGTGCTGCCGGCGCGGGCCCACACGGCAATGCCGATGTAGAGCGCGAAAGAGCCGCCGACGAACAGGTAAATCATCAGTTGCAACGTATCCATGTGCGGCTCCCTTATTCTTCGTGAACGTCGAATTCACGGTCGATATCGCCCATCTTCTTCGCGTAGTAGAAGATGCACCCGATAAACACGTAGATCGCGCCTTGATGAGCGAACCAGAAGCCCAGCGGATAGCCACCCAGATGGATGTTGTTGAGCATCGGCGCGAGCAGGATGCCGGCGCCGAACGACACCACGAACCACACGACCAGTACCTTGGCCAAGAGACCGAGGGTGGCTTTCCAGTAGCCCTCGGCGTTGGTGTTGTTATCCATAACGTCTCCTCGACTTGAACGTTACTCGGGCATGGCTCGTTGGAGCACACCCCCCCTTGCCTTGAATCAGCGAGGCGATTATTCGGTTTCGATCTTACTCGTACCTTACAAGCACGAGATTCGTCCGTAAGTTGTGCCCGCTCGACCCGAACTCAGCCCCGTAAACGGCGACCCCCCGTCTCCGGGGGGCTGCGATGCCGCAATGCGACCGGCGCGCTCACATGCGCGCGATCATCGCATCGCCGAAGCCCGAGCAGCTGACTTCCTGGGCGCCGTCCATCAGGCGGGCGAAGTCGTAGGTGACCTGCTTGTCGCCGATCGCCCCTTCCATGCCCTTGATGACCCGGTCGGCCGCCTCGATCCAGCCCATGTGGCGCAGCATCATCTCGGCCGAGAGGATCAGCGAGCCGGGGTTCACCTTGTCGAGTCCGGCGTACTTGGGCGCCGTGCCGTGGGTCGCCTCGAAGCAGGCGTAGTGGTCGGAGATGTTCGCGCCCGGCGCGATGCCGATGCCGCCGACCTGCGCGGCGAGCGCGTCCGAGATGTAGTCGCCGTTGAGGTTGCTGGTGGCGATCACGTCGTACTCGGCCGGGCGCAGCAGGATCTGCTGCAGGAAGGCGTCGGCGATCGCGTCCTTGACGACGATCTCGCGGCCGGTGGCCGGGTTCTTGAACTTGCACCACGGGCCGCCGTCGATCGGCTCGGCGCCGAACTCCTTGCGCGCGACCTCGTAGCCGGTGTCCCGGAACAGCCCCTCGGTGAACTTCATGATGTTGCCCTTGTGCACCAGCGTCACCGACTTGCGGTCGTTGGCGATCGCGTACTTGATCGCGGCGCGCACCAGCCGTGTCGTGCCCTCGACCGAGATCGGCTTGATGCCGATGCCGGAGGTCTCGGGGAAGCGGATCTTCCTGACGCCCATCTCCTCGGTCAGGAACTTGACGACCTTCTTCGCGGCATCGGAGCCGGCCTGCCACTCGACGCCGGCGTAGATGTCCTCGGTGTTCTCGCGGAAGATCACCATGTCGGTGAGTTCGGGGTTCTTCAGCGGCGAGGGCACGCCCTGGAAGTAGCGCACCGGGCGCACGCACTGGTACAGGTCGAGTTCCTGGCGCAGCGCGACGTTGAGCGAGCGGATGCCGCCGCCGACCGGGGTCGTCATCGGCCCCTTGATCGAGACCGCGTACTCCTTGAGCGCGTCGAAGGTCTCCTTCGGAAACCATTCGTCGGGCCCATAGAGCTGCGTCGACTTCTCGCCCGCATAGACCTCCATCCAGTGGATCTTGCGCTTGCCGCCGTAGGCCTTGTCGACGGCGGCGTCGATCACCTTGATCATCACCGGCGTGATGTCGACGCCGATGCCGTCGCCTTCGATGAACGGGATGATGGGGTTGTCGGGAATCGCCTGGCCGGCAACGATCTTCTGGCCGCCGGCGGGAACCTTGATCCGGGATGTGCTCATCAGTGCGTCCTCCTTGTCCGTGGTCGATGCAGATGTCGAGCCCTGTCGCTTTCCCCGCGACGGCAGCGCGCGTCGCTGGGGATTCACGGTGGGCCTCTTGGCGGTCTACCGGAAGATTATCCACCAAAACACTGCGGGCGCCCGAAAGGCGCCCGCAGGAGAGGCCGGGTCCAGGCCCGGTGTGGATCGTGGCGGGCGCGCTTGGCCCGCCCTCACGACTGCCGATCAGGCTGTGGCGGACTCGATCACGGCATTAAAGGTCGCGCTGGGGCGCATCACCGTCGCGCACTTCTGCGCGTCCGGCAGGTAGTAGCCACCGATGTCGGCCGCCTTGCCCTGTACGACCTTCAGCTCTTCGACAATCTTCTGCTCGTTTTCGGCAAGCGACCTGGCGAGCGGAGCGAAGCGGGCGGCGAGCTCGCCATCCTCGGTCTGCGCGGCGATCGCCTGGGCCCAGTAGAGCGACAGGTAGAACTGGCTGCCCCGGTTGTCGAGCTCGCCGGTGCGGCGGGAAGGCGACTTGTTCTCGTCGAGCAGCCTGCCGGTGGCGGCATCGAGCGTCTTCGCCAGCAGCTTGGCGCGCGCGTTGTTCTCCTTGATGCCGAGATCCTCGAGCGACACCGCCAGCGCGAGGAATTCGCCGAGCGAGTCCCAACGCAGGTGGTTCTCCTCGACCAACTGCTGCACGTGCTTGGGCGCAGAGCCGCCCGCGCCGGTCTCGTACATCCCGCCGCCGTTCATCAGGGGCACGATGGAGAGCATCTTGGCGCTGGTGCCGAGTTCCATGATCGGGAACAGGTCGGTCAGGTAATCGCGCAGGATGTTGCCGGTGACCGAGATCGTGTCCAGTCCGCGAGCGACGCGCTCGAGCGTGAAACGCATCG
The DNA here is from genome assembly GCA_029289265.1 of Gammaproteobacteria bacterium. Lineage (GTDB taxonomy): Bacteria > Pseudomonadota > Gammaproteobacteria > Burkholderiales > Rhodocyclaceae > JARFTX01. The sequence continues at coordinate 429 of JARFTX010000112.1, read as the reverse complement.
CGCGCACCTGGGACATGATCTGGATGTCCAGCCCGGTGGTGTCGTGATCCTTGAGGTACTTCTGCACCTTCTTGATCATCTCGTTCTCGTGCGGGCGGTAAGGGTCGAGCCAGAACACGGCCGGCATGCCCGAGTTGCGCGCACGGGTGACGGCAAGTTTCACCCAGTCCCGGATCGGCGCGTCCTTGACCTGGCACATGCGCCAGATATCGCCTTCCTCGACGTTCTGGGTGAGCAGCACTTCGCCCGTGTCGAGGTCGGTGATGTTGGCCACACCCGCCTCGGGGATCTCGAAGGTCTTGTCGTGCGAGCCGTACTCCTCGGCCTTCTGCGCCATCAGGCCGACGTTGGGCACTGTGCCCATGGTGCGGGGATCGAAGTTGCCGTGCCACTTGCAGAAGTTGATCATCTCCTGGTAGATGCGGGCGA